>NZ_JADYTU010000029.1 GCF_021531375.1 Pseudoflavonifractor phocaeensis | reverse complement strand
CGCACAGGTTGTGCCGCCGGGTCAGCTCATAGCTCTTGCTCAGGTCCTTCTGGATCTCCAGACAGGGCTGGGCCACGCCGGGGGTGTAGGCCAGGGACAGGTCGTCCTTGGTGGCCACGGGGACGGTGGCGATCACCTCGATCTTTCCCTTCCATTCGCCGTGCAGGCGCAGGGATTCCTTTGCGTAATCCATGATTTGTACCCTCCAATTTTATAAATTATGTTCGATCAATCCTCAAAGGGGAAGTGGTAGGGCAGCTTCAGTTCGTCACGCAGCCCAATCAGCTCCTTCTGAATGGCGTCGCCTACCGGTACGCCCTTGTCCTTGCGGTCCTGCCAGGCGAGGTATTCTTTCTCGCCCGCCGTATAGATCCGGTCGGCGCCGGGGGCCTTCTCCGAAGCGCGCAGGCCGCGGCAGATGTCGCCCGCGGTCTTCTTGAAGGTGTCCACCCCCATGAAGAACTCGGGGTTGATGACAAAGAAGAAGTGGCCCAGACGGTACATCTTGTTGCTGCCGTCGGGGTTTTTGCCGCTGAGCTCCTTCATGAAGGGGCCGCCGGCCAGCGCGGAGGAGAGGATCTCGACGATGGTGGTAAAGCCGTAGCCCTTGTACCCGCCGGTCTCCTCGCCGATACCGCCGATGGAGAGCAGGGCGCACTTGCCGGCGCGCATATCCTTCAAAATCTGGCCGGAGTCGGTCATGGTGCCGCCGTCCTTGGTGACGACCAGCCCCGCCGGGGTGGGCTTGCCCATGCGCTCATAGAACTCGATCTTTCCGTTTTGGACGATGGAGGTGGCACAGTCAAAGTTGAAGGGGAACTCCTCATCGGTGGGGATGGTGAAGGTAAAGGGGTTGGTGCCCATCATGGGCTCCACGCCGAAGGTGGGAGCGACGGAGGGACGGGCGTTGGTGCCGCTGATCCCGATCATGCCGGCCTTTTCCGCCATGGTGGTCCAGTAGCCGGCGATGCCGTAGTGGGTGGAGTTGAAGATGGTGCCGCCGGCCATGCCGTACTGCCTGGCCTTCTCGATGAGCATCTCCATCATTTTGTAGCTGGCTACCATGCCCATGCCGTTGTTGGCGTCCATGACTACGGTGGTGGGGGTCTCTTTCACAATGTCGATCTTGGTCACGGGCAGCAGAGTGCCGTTTTTGATGCGGTCCAGATAGATGGGCTTAAAGCGGTTGCAGCCGTGGCTCTCGATGCCCCGGCGGTCGGACTCCAGCAGGACGTCGGCGCAGATCTTGGCGTCGTCTTCGGGAACGCCGTAAGCCTTAAATACATCGATCATAAAATTGTTCATCAGTTCCCAGGATACATAGGGTCTGGTTTCCATTGTCAAGATCTCCTTTTCTGTTTTTTCGCGCCCCGCGCAAGAAAAAAGAGCGCAACAACTTCAGTGTTCACTGCAGTTGTCACACTCATCTCTCACAACCAGTTCAGTTGCCCTGATTATAACAGCATCCTGTGGAAAATGCAATATTTTTTTCGAAAGATAAAAAATTTTTTGTGCTGTTTGCCGCGTCGTCACAAATCCCGCCACAAAGCCTCACAGGTGGTGGAGATACATTGGGCGCCCGCGGACAGGGCGCTGATGACGCCGTCGGCCCGGGTGTACGCCTGGATAAAGTCGGCAGCGACCTCCTTCCCGGACAGCCCCTGGGTCAGGTCCAGATGGACGAAGGCCAGCTTGCCCGCCTCCTTGGCCCGGGCCACCAGGCCGGGGATGGTGCAAATGCTGCCGAAGAGAAAAAACAGGATGTCACAGTCGGAGGAGAGGGCCTTTTCCAGCTACGCCCCGTCTTTCACTGCCGCAATGATCGGATTTGATTCAAACAGCTGCAGTTCGGGCTTCATTTTATGAATCCTCCCATCCTCCGGACACGGCGTCCGGCGAGAAGACCGGCCTGACCGGTCCCCTCGCCGACTCATTGTTTTATACTATACTACAGCGCAGTAAATTGGGCAAGTAGAAGATGGAGCGCCGCCGGGCGGCACAATTATTTCCCCACGCAGAACCGGGCGAAGATCCGGTCGGTGATATCCTCCCGGACGGACTGGCCGGTGAGCTCGCCCAAGGCGCCCAGGGCCTCCTCCACGTCGGTGAGGAGGGCGTCTGGGGTGACGCCGGCCTCCAGGGCCTCCCAGGCCCGGACCACCGCCTCCAACGCCCGCCGGGCGGCCTCCTCCTGGCGCTGGTTGGACAGCAGCTGGCCGTAGGGCACCTGGCTGTCCCGGGGGAACAGGGCGGCCACCGCCTGCTCCAGAGCATCCAGGCCCTCCCCCGTCTTGGTGCTCAGCTCCACCACGGGGGGCATAGGGTCCAGGTTCAGGAAGGGCACGGGGCCGGAGGGCAGATCGGTCTTGGTGTGGATGAGGATGGTGGGGGCCAGGGCAATGGCCTGTTCCAGCAGTTCCCCGTCCTCCTGGGTGGGGGCGACGGAACTGTCCCACAGCACCAGGATGAGCTCAGCCTCCTCCATGGCCCGGCGGCTGCGCTCCACCCCCATGCGCTCGATGGGGTCGTCGGAATCCCGGAGTCCGGCGGTATCCACCAGCCGGACGGGCAGGCCCCCCAGCTCCACGCTGACCTCCAGGGTGTCCCGGGTGGTGCCGGGAATGTCGGTGACGATGGCGCGGTCATAGCCCGCCAGTGCGTTGAGCAGGGAGGACTTTCCCGCGTTAGGGCGGCCCACGATGGCGCAGGGGATGCCCTGGGTCAGCTGCTTGCCCCGGCGGCAGGAGGCCAGCAACCGGCGCAGTTCTTCGGCCTGTTGGCCCAATATCTCGGACAGCTCCTCCATACGGAAGGGGTCAATGTCCTCGTCGGGGTAGTCCAGCACGGCGTGGAAGTGGGCCATCACGTCCACCAGAGCGGAGTAGATGTCCCCGATCTTCCGGGACAGGGCGCCGGTGAGCTGGCCGGCGGAGTGGCGGGCGCCCTCCCGGCTTTTGGCTTCTAGCAGGTCCCCCACCGCCTCGGCCTGGGCCAGGTCCAGCTTGCCGTTGAGGAAGGCACGGCGGGTAAACTCTCCCGGCCCGGCCTGGCGGGCCCCCTGGGCAAAGAGGGCGTCCAGCCCCAGGGACAGGACCATAGGGGCGCCGTGGCAATGAAATTCCGCCGTGTCCTCCCCGGTGTAGCTGAGAGGGCCCCGGCTGTAGGTACACAGCACCCGGTCGATGGGCTGCCCGCCGCTGTCCAGCAGGTCGCCGTAGACCAGATAGCGGGGGGGGTGATCGGCCAAACCCTTGGGGCCCAAGGGTTTGAAGCAGTTTTGCGCCATCTGCACGGCCTGGGGGCCGGACAGGCGCAGGATCCCGATGGCACCGGGACCGGGGGGAGTGGAAATGGCGGCAATGGTATCTCGTTCCAAGGATGAGACCTCCCGTTTTTAACAGAGGAACACATTCCGACAGAATTGGAACCAATTCCTGCAAAATGTGCCGCTGTATCTTTTTGGCGAATATTTACCCTTGACAGGTGTTATGGAAACTAAAAATCCGGGGGAGTTGTATTTCAGTTGACATAAACACGTGTGGAAAACCATGTGGAAAATGTGGATAACCCTTGGGAACAGGGGGACGGGAGCCAGAGCATAACGGTATTGGGCACATCCACGGAGTGGTACGGGTACATGTCAAAAAATAAGAGCCGGAGCGGGGGGTGGCGTGGGAAGAATGAAGGTGCGCCCCGCAAAATGAAGGTGCGCCGCGCCGCCCGGGGGACAGGCGGCGCGGCGCTTACATCAGACCATTTCCTCCAGACGGCGGCAGACGGCCCGGGCGGCCTGAACGCCGGAGGCGCCGGCCTGGGCCAGACCGCGGGTGACGCCGGCGCCGTCGCCGGCGGCAAAGAAGCCGGGCAGGGCGGTCTCCAGATCCTCGGACAGCTGGAGACGGGCGGAGTAGAACTTCACCTCGGCGCCGTAGAGCAGGGTGTCGTAGTTGGCGGTGCCGGGGGCGATCTTGTCCAGCTGATAGATCATCTCGATGATGTCATCCAGCTGCCGCTTGGGCAGGGCCAGGGACAAATCGCCGGGGACGGCGGCGGTGAGGGTGGGCCGGACAAAGGATTTGTTCATCCGGTGGTCGTTGGAGCGGCGGCCGCCCACCAGATCGCCGAAGCGCTGGACCAGTACGCCGCCGGCCAGCATGTTGGACAGGGAGGCCACATGCTTGCCGTAGCGGTAGGGCTCATTGAAGGGCTGGGTGAACCGGTTGGACACCAGCAGGGCGAAGTTGGTGTTCTCGGAGCGGAGGGCGGGGTCGGCGTAGGAGTGGCCGTTGACGGTGTTGATGCCCTCCACATTCTCGGCCACCACATGGCCGTAGGGGTTCATGCAGAAGGTGCGGACCTGGTCGCCGTACTGCTTGGTGCGGTAGACCAGCTTGGACTCGTACACCACGTCGGTGATGTGCTCAAAGACGGTGGCGGGCAGTTCCACCCGGACGCCGATGTCCACCTGGTTGTTCAGCAGCTCCAGGCCCAACTCCTTGCACTGGTTGGCAAACCACTCGGCGCCGGACCGACCGGGGGCGGCAATCAGGAAGCGGCAGGACACCTCGCCCCCCTTGGCCAGCGTCAGGCGGTAGCCGGAATCGACACGGGCGATGGAGGCCACCTCGGTGTTGAACCGGAACTCCAGCTTGTCCCGCAGACCCTCGTAGATGTTGGTGAGGATGCGCAGGTTGTTCTCAGTGCCCAGGTGCTTGCACCGGGCCTGGAGCAGATGCAGGTCGTAGGCCAGAGCCCGGCGCTCCAGGGCTTTGGCCTCCGGGGTGGAGGTGGAGAAGCACTGGGTGGTGGCGCCGTGGGCCACATTGATGGAATCCACATAGTCGATGAGCTCCATCACCTTGCCCGGGTCCATAAAGTCGGTGAGCCAACCGCCGAACTCGGTGGTAAAGTTGAACTTTCCGTCGGAGAAAGCTCCCGCGCCGCCGAAGCCGCACATGGTGTGGCAGACAGGGCAGTGGATGCACTCCTTGACCTTGCCGGCCACAATGGGACAGCTGCGGTGATAGATGTCCTGGCCCTGGTCCAGGGCCAGCACCTTAAGCTCGGGGTGAAGGTGGGCCAGCTCGTAGGCGGCAAAAATGCCCGCCTCGCCGCAGCCCAGAATGACGATGTCGTAGTTGGGGCTCATGAAAAGAACTCCTCTCAGCTGTAATGATCAGGGTGTGCAGGGGCCAACGCCCGCAGCAACACGGATATAGTATACCACATCTAGTATAACACAGAACAAAACAAAAGGGAAGGGCTCATGTGGGTCCGGACAGCCAGCCCAACTGGGCCAGCTGCTCCAGGGTGTCGGCGGGCAGATCGGCGGCGGAACCGCTCCCCAGACGGAGACAGAGGTAGGCGGTGGACTGTCCAGGGTAGGACTCGGCGATCCCGGTATGGAGCACCAGCACCCGGTCGCCGTCGGACAGGCCGTCAAAGAGCGCGCCGTCCCGGGAGCGGTCGCGCATAATGATGGGTGATCCGCTTTGTAGGATGACCACGTCCGTGCCGCCGTTCCCCCGGAGATAGAGGCCCGGGGAGAGGCAGAGGGAGTGGCGGGAGCAGAAGAAAAAAAGGAGCCCGCAGCAAAAAAGAGGGAGCAGTATCAACAACAACGGGCGTTTGGCGGCCGGTCTCATGGCGGGTCCTCCTGTCAGCAGCTTGGTTCAGTACGTTAGACGGAGGAGGGGGAAAAATGTTGCGCCGCAGGAAAAATTTTCAAAAAAATCACGGCCTGCCCAAAGGGCAGGCCGTGAAGAGGTTCAGCTTTTTTCCTGGAAACTGGCGCCGCAGCCCCGGCAGGTAACGGTGATCTTTCCCTTGCCCCGGGGGACCCGCAGCTGCTGGCCGCAGTTGGGGCACTTGAAGTAACGGTGTTCCTTGTCCCGGCGGATGGTGCGCTGGAGCCGGAACCAGTGGATGACCGGGCCGGCAGCCCGCATGAACCGGGCGTTCTCAGCCCGGCGCTGGGTCAGGTTGCGGGAAAACAGGCGGAACAGGGTGACAAAAATCAGAACCAGACACAGCCAGTCGAAGAGAACGAAACGGGTGAGTAAAAACAGCAGATACAGGACCAGATACAGACCGATCAGGAATACATTCAGTTGATCGTTTCCGTAGCGGCCATACATGAACCGCTGGATGGCGTTGCGGATCATAGGAGATACCTCCTTGTTAGCGAGAAGAACGGCAGGCGGTAACGCCTGCCAGAGGGACCGGCACGGAGGAAACGTGCCGGGATAATGATTAAGACAATGATAGCGCGTCCCCCTTCAATCGTCAAGGAGCCATTCGTAAACAAAATGTAAATTTCGCCCCGGGTCCGGGACCTTTTCCGCCGCTTTGTCTTGCGCGGGGGAGAAAAATAAGGTATACTGCACCCAGAATACTGAATTTACGGGAGGACGGCCCCCATGAAACGCATCGACAAGGAAAATTATTACCTGGATATTGCCGAGACCGTGCTGGAGCGGTCCACCTGCCTGCGCCGGTGCTACGGCGCCATTATCGTGAAGAACGACGAGATCGTGTCCACCGGCTACAACGGCGCCCCCCGGGGACGGAAGAACTGCATGGACCTGGGCTACTGCGCCCGGGAGGCCATGAACGTCCCCTCCGGCCAGCGGTATGAGCTGTGCCGCTCCGTCCACGCGGAGATGAACGCCATCATCTCCGCCGCCCGGCGGGACACCCTGGGTTCTACCCTGTACCTGGCCGGGCGGGAGGCCAAGAGCGGCGAGCTGCTCCACGACGCCACCTCCTGCTCCATGTGCCGCAGATTGATCATCAACGCCGGTATTGACCGGGTGGTCATCCGCAACACAGACAAGGACTACTCCGTGGTCCATGTGGAGGACTGGGTCCGGGAGGACGACTCCCTGCCCCAGCAGGTGTAAAAGGCGAAGAGACGGGATCAAGCCACGGACCGGAGTTCAATTCCGGCCCGTGGCTTTTCTAAAAAAGCCGGGGCAGCACCGTCACAGAACAAGAAAATCCCGGAAAACCCTTTGTCTTAAATGTGAATAAATCTTGACAGAGAAGCGGGTTGCCTTTACAATATGTACAGGACAAAAATGAAAAACTTTGGGGATGTTTTTCACTTGTCGCAAGGGAGCGAAGAGCCGGAAGGCGCGGAGCGCCTTGCGGCTCATTTTATGTACAAGTCCCGTGAGGGCCAGACCCGGACACGGGCGCTGCGGCGGTCCGCCGCAGCCTTAACATGACTTTGGAGGTGTAAAAGACCACATGCTGCCCTATATCATCGGAGCGATCATCGGAATCGTGATCGGTCTGGCGGTGGGTATCCCGGCAGGCATCCAGCAGCGCAAGAAGTCCGCGGAGCGGGAGATCGGTTCCGCCGAGGAAGAGGCCAAGCGCATCGTCAACGAGGCCTATAAGAGCGCTGAGAGCAAGAAACGCGAGGCCCTGGTGGAGGCCAAGGAGGAAATCCTCAAGGCCCGCAACGAGCACGAGCGCGAGGTCAAGGAGCGCCGTGCGGACCTGCAGCGCCAGGAGCACCGGCTCCAGCAGAAAGAGGAGACCTTGGACCGCAAGACTGATAACATTGAAAAGAAGGAAGAACAGCTGACCGCCAAGCTGGCCAAGCTGGACGCCACCCAGGCCGAGGCGGAGGAGATCAAGAAGAACCAGATGGAAGTGCTGGAGCGGATCTCCGGCTTTACCGCCGAGGAGGCCAAGAACTACCTGCTCAAGCAGCTGGAAGAGGACGTCACCCACGAGTCGGCCATGAAGATCAAGGAGATCGAGGCCCGCTACAAGGACGAGGCCGACACCAAGGCCCGGGAGATCATCTCTCTGGCCATCCAGCGCTGCGCCGCCGACCATGTGGCGGAAGCCACCGTCTCCGTCGTCCCCCTGCCCAACGACGAGATGAAGGGCCGGATCATCGGCCGCGAGGGCCGGAACATCCGCACCCTGGAGACCCTGACCGGGGTGGACCTGATCATCGACGACACGCCGGAGGCCATCACCGTCTCCTGCTTTGACCCCGTCCGCCGGGAGATCGCCCGGCTGTCTCTGGAAAAGCTGATCCTGGACGGTCGCATCCACCCCGCCCGCATCGAGGAGATGGTGGAGAAGGCCAAGCGGGAGGTGGACGCCGTCATCAAGTCCGAGGGCGAGCGGGCCATCTTCGAGACCAACGTCCACGGCCTGCACCCCGAGCTGGTCAAGCTGCTGGGCCGGATGCGCTACCGCACCAGCTACGGCCAGAACGTGCTGAACCACTCCATCGAGGTCAGCCATGTGGCCGGCCTGCTGGCCGCCGAGATCGGCGCCAACGTGGCCGAGGCCAAGCGCGCCGGCCTGCTCCACGACCTGGGCAAGTCCATCGACCACGAGGTGGAGGGCTCCCACGTCCAGATCGGCGTGGAGCTGGCCCGGAAGTACCGGGAGAGCGAGAACGTCATCCACGCCATCCAGGCCCACCACAACGACGTGGAGCCCCGGACCGTGGTGGCCTGCCTGGTCCAGGCGGCCGACGCCATTTCCGCCGCCCGGCCCGGCGCCCGGCGTGAGAACCTGGAGAACTATATCAAGCGCCTGGAGATGCTGGAGGAGATCACCTCCTCCTTCAACGGCGTGGAGAAGTCCTTCGCCATCCAGGCCGGCCGCGAGGTCCGCATCATGGTCAAGCCCGAGGTCATCAGCGAGGACCAGATGGTCCTGCTGGCCCGGGATATTGCCAAGAAGATCGAGGACGAGCTGGAGTACCCAGGCCAGATCAAGGTCAACCTCCTGCGGGAGACCAAGGCCATCGAGTACGCCAAGTAATTTTTCCCCATATGATGTCAAAACCGGGACGCCCCCCAGCGTCCCGGTTTTTATATCATTTGACAGGAAAACGGGCGGAACGGGACAGTCACATGGGACTGCGCCGTATCGCGGCCCATTCCCGGATTTGACCCGTAGGGCGGCCCCTTGGGGCCGCCGCCCTTTTCAGGAAATGTCCAGTCATATCAGCGGCATGGGGGATATGGTTCGCGGACATCGGTGATGCCGAGCAAATAATCCGTGCTGGTGCCATGTATGCGGGCAAGCTGAATGAGAATGTTGGTCGGAATATCATTTTCACCGGTCTCATATTTGGAGTATCCGGTCTGAGACATTCCGAGCAGTTTCGCAAATTCAGTTTGAGACATGTCTTTGTCCTCGCGCAAATCCCGGATTCTGGAATACATACCAATCACCTCAATATCAGTATGTATTAACCTGAAACAGGGTATTCCATTTTAACCTGAAATAGGTTAAAATGGGGGCGAGGTGACTGTAATGAAAGAAACTTTGAAGAAAAAGGTCAGCGTATCCATGCCGCAGGAACTCTATGAGCAACTGAAAATTTTGTCACAAGAGAATTGCTATACGCTGCCCGGGTATATCCGGCAGGTTTTGAAGGTCCATGTCCGGGAGCAGGGTAAAAAATAAAAAGCCCGGAGAAAAAAGTTTTCCGGCCCTGTTACCTTTCCCCCAAAAAAAGCATCTTATTCTATGACCGGTCGCGGAGGGGCGGCGCCGCCCCTCCATTTTACCCATCAGGAAGGAGCCATCCCAGGGATATGACGCAAGCTGTTATGGACAAGGAGACATTCTGCGCACGGATCATCGGCTGTCAGGAGGCCATGTTCCGCACCGCCAGAGCCATTCTCCGCAGCGACGAGGACGCCGAGGATGCGGTGCAGGAGGCCATCTGCACCGCCTTTGAACGGCGGGATTCTCTGCGGGACGCGGAGAAATTCAAGCCCTGGGTGCTGCGCATTCTGGCCAACAAGTGCTACGACGCCTGCCGCAGGCGGCAGAGCACGGTGGACCTGGACGCGGTGGGGGAGATCCCGGCTCCGGAGACCGACCATGTCCAGCGGCTGTCCCTGTGGCAGGCGGTGCTGTCCCTGAGCGATGAGCTGCGGGCCCCGGTGACCCTGTTCTACTACGACGGGCTGTCCATCCGGGAGATCAGCCGTGTGCTGGGCATCAGCGAGGCGGCGGTCAAGACCCGGCTGTTCCGGGGACGGGCCCGCCTGCGGGAGCTTCTGGACGAGAAATGAGGTGCGACAATGGATCAATTTGACGAGATACTGAGAGAGCGGGCCAAAAACGAACCCTTCCCCCTGCCGGAGGGCTATGCCGGGCGGGTATTTGCCGCCTGCGCCGCCTTGGAGGAACCCGAGAAGAAACACCCCGCGCGCCCCGCGTCCCGCTGGACGGCCTGGGCTGCGGCGGCGCTGGCGCTGTTCATCGCCATCCCCAACCTGTCCCCCACGGCCGCGGCGGCCATGGCGGAGATCCCGGTGCTGGGGGCTGTGGTGCGGGTGGTCACCTTCCGGGAATACACCTACGATGACGGATTCCACAGCGCGGAGGTCGCCGTGCCGGAGCTGGCGGGCGGTCAAGCCGCCCAGGAGGTCAACAGCCGTGAACAGGCGTACACCGACCGGCTCATGGCCCAATTCCGGGAAACCTGTGAGGCGGAGCTGGGGCAGGAGGGCTATTACGGCCTGGACGTGACCGGCACCGTGGTGACGGACAGTGACACCTGGTTCACTCTCCGTATCGATACGGTGGAGACCCGGGCCGACAGCGGGCAGACCAGCCGGTTCTACCACATCGACAAGGCCACCGATCAGGTGGTGACGCTGAAGGACCTGTTCCGGGCGGACGCGGACTATGTGGACGCCCTGTCCGGGGAGGTGCGCCGGCAGATGGAGGAGCAGTCCGTGGCGGATGACGCAAAGACCTACTTCCCCGAGGAGTTCACCGCCATCGACCCGGAGCAGAACTTCTATTTCGACCGGGACGGCAATTTGGTCCTGGTGTTTGACCAGTACACCATCGCCCCCGGCTACATGGGGATGCCGGAATTCACCATCCCGGCGGAGGTGTACGACGACCTGCTGAAATGAGAAAGGAAAAGGAAATGAAACGTGTACTTGGATGTCTGCTGGCGGTTTTGATGCTGCTGGCCTGCGCCGGATGCGGCGGGAAACAGTCGGGAGACGAGCCGTCCGGGGAGAAAAAGACCCTGACCGGGACCCTGGATGAGATGAAGGACTTCATGTTCGTGGTCACCGACGACCAGGGCGACAGCTACGCTCTGACCTTTGAGGGCGGGGCCCCGGAGGGGCTGGAGGACCGGGAAGTGGGGGACCGGGTGACGGTGACCTATACCGGGGAGCTGTCTGTGGTGGACCCCTTTACCGGAACGGTCCTGTCCGTCGAAGGAGCGGATTAAAGAAAGATGGAGGCAGCGTCATCGGACGCAGCCTCCATGAAAAACAAGGAAATCCTTGTAAAGGAAGCGCCTGGAACCCCAGGCGCTTCCTTCTTATTCCTCGTCCAGCTTGAGGACGGCCATAAAAGCCTCAGTGGGCAGCTGGACGGTGTCCAGCGTCCGCATTTTCTTCTTGCCGCTCCCCACCCGGCTTACGCCGTGCGGGGGCCCCTGTTTTTTTCACATGCTCGGGCGAAGTGAATTCGCCCTGCGCAAATTCCTCGCCGCGAAGCGGCTCTGAATTTACGGCGCTGCTGCGCCGCCCCATCTGTGATGGGGCCCCAGGAAGGCCAAAAGAAAATGCCTTATTCTTCGTCCAATTTGAGCACGGCCATAAACGCCTCGGTGGGTAGCTGTACGGTGCCCAAAGTCCGCATTTTCTTTTTGCCTTCCTTCTGCTTCTCCAGCAGCTTCTTCTTTCGGGTGATGTCGCCGCCGTAGCACTTGGCCAGCACGTCCTTGCGCATGGCCTTGACGGTCTCCCGGGCGATGATCTTGCCGCCGATGGCAGCCTGGACGGGGACCTCGAACAGCTGGCGGGGGATATTCTCCTTCAGCTTCTCGCAGATGCGGCGGGCCCGGGGATAGGCTTTTTCCCGGTGGGCGATGAAGGACAGAGCGTCCACCTGGTCCCCGTTGAGCAGCATGTCCACCTTCACTAGGTCGCTCTTTTCATAGCCCTCCAGCTCGTAATCCAGGGAGGCGTAGCCCTTGGTGCGGGCCTTCAGAGCGTCGAAGAAGTCGTAGATGATCTCTCCGATGGGCATGGAGTAGTGCAGCTCCACCAAGTTGGTGTCCAGATACTGCATGTCTTTAAAGATGCCCCGGCGGTCCTGGCACATGGGCATGATGTTGCCCACATAGTCCGGGGGCGAGATGATGGACACCTTGGCAAAGGGCTCACGGGCCTCAGAGATGGAACCGGGATCGGGGTAGTTGTGAGGGTTGTCCACCCGGACCACGCTGCCGTCGGTTTTGGTGACCTCGTAGATAACGGAGGGCAGAGTGGTCACCAGGTCCAGATCAAATTCCCGCTCCAGGCGCTCCTGGATGATCTCCATGTGGAGCATCCCGAGAAAGCCGCATCGGAAGCCGAAGCCCAGGGCAATGGAGGACTCGGGCTCGAAGGACAGGGAGGCGTCGTTGAGCTGCAGCTTCTCCAGCGCGTCCCGCAGATCGGGATATTTGCTGCCGTCCTCGGTGTAGATGCCGCAGTAGACCATGGGCTGGGCGGGGCGGTAGCCGGGCAGGGCCTCGGCGGCGGGCTGATCCGCTCCGGTGATAGTGTCGCCCACCCGGGTGTCCTTCACGTTCTTGATGGAGGCGGTGAACCAGCCAACCTCGCCGGCGGTCAGCTCCTGGCAGGAGTCCATGCCCAGGGGGCGGAGATAGCCGCAGTCCAGGACCTGGTATGCGGCGCCCGAGGCCATCATCTTTACGTTCATGCCCTTTTTCAAGGTGCCCTCCATGACCCGGAAGTAGACCACCACCCCCACATAGGGGTCATACTGGCTGTCGAAGATCAGTGCCTTCAGCGGGGCCTTGGGGTCCCCGGTGGGAGCGGGGACGTTGTGTACGATGTCCTCCAGCACGGCGGGGATGTTGATGCCCTGCTTGGCGGAGATCTCCGGAGCGTCCTCGGCGGGGAGGGCCAGAATGTTTTCGATTTCCTCCTTCACCCGCTTGGGGTCGGCGGCGGGCAGGTCGATCTTGTTGACCACGGGGAGGATCTCCAGATCGTGCTCCATGGCCAGGTAGGTGTTGGCCAGGGTCTGGGCCTCGATGCCCTGGGAGGCGTCCACGATGAGTACCGCGCCCTCGCAGGCGGCCAGAGAGCGGGATACCTCGTAGTTGAAGTCCACATGTCCCGGGGTGTCGATGAGGTTCAGATGGTAGGTCTCCCCGTCCTGGGCCTTGTACTCCAGCCGGACGGCCCGGGCCTTGATGGTGATGCCCCGCTCCTTCTCCAGGTCCATGTTGTCCAGGAGCTGGGACTCCATCTGCCGCTGCTCCACCGCTCCGCACAGCTCGATGAGCCGGTCGGACAGGGTGGATTTCCCGTGGTCGATGTGGGCGATGATAGAAAAGTTTCGGATCTTAGATTGGTCGGTCATAATATAAAAAGCCTCCTTAGGGAAATCCACCCGGGGCCCCATCGCAGATGGGGCGCGCCGAATGGCGCGTTTTTAAAATCAAGACAGGGGCTCCCGACAAACCATGGTATGGCTTGTTGGGGAGAGGAAGCGCAGCGGAATGAGCGAGGAACCGCCGTCAGGCGGTTTGGAGAGATATGGAGCGTGCGCTGACGAGGTCGATGTGGGCGATGATGGAAAAGTTTCAGATCTTAGATTGATCGGTCATAAGAAAACCTCCGTGGAATATGAGAGCATAGGGCGGGGGCTTGTCCCCGCCGTGTGATCTCCATTTTCTGGCGGCGGGGGCAAGCCCCCGCCCTACGCGGGAAAAGATCAGATGAAGGAAAAATCTTTCCTCTCTTATCTGACGGTTTACTTGTCCTTCCGCCCCGCCATGATGCCGTTGACCCGCTCGCCGGTGTTGTGGACCACCTGGAGCAGGGACTGGTACAGCACCGGGTAGTTTTGGGCCAGGGCGTCGTGGGTCAGCTCGGGCATGGGGGCCTTGTCCTTGGCCAGGGCGGCCAGGGCGTCGGTCAGCTCCGTCTCGGAGCACTTCATGTCCGCGTCGGCCAAGCCGGCCTGGAAATAGTGGGTGGGGACGGAGAAAAAGTCGGGATTGTTGTCTGGGTTGGCCTGATACAGCCGGCGGTACATGGTGTACACGGCGGTGGACAGGTAGTTGGCGGCGGCCTTGATGGCCTCCCGGCTGCCGGTCTTGGACAGCAGGTCGAAGAGCACGCCGATGGAGTTGACCAGCAGCTTTTTGGACAGCAGGGCCAGCACGCCGCCCCGCATGGAGTTGTTCTTCTCGTCGCTTAGGTCGTACAGCTCCTCCGGAGCGATGGTGGTGCCGTCCCGGCTGAGGGTGCGGCCCAGGAGAAAGTCGGCGGACACGCCGTAATAGTCGCAGGCCCGGACCACGAAGGGGAGGCCGGGTTCCCGGATACCGTTTTCATAGTGGCTCAGCAGAGCCTGGGAGATGCCCAGAGCCGCGGCCGCGGTGCGCTGACTGACTCCCTTCTCCTGGCGGAGGAGGGAGAGGGTGCGGGAAAATTCTTCGTTCACAAGCGTTCACCTCATAAAATCTGCAATACACTTGGTATAGTATACCTGAAAACAATACATGGCGTAAAGAGGGAAATGGGGAAAAATTCTGGGTGAGCTGCGCGGGACAGCCCCGCACCCCTGCCGCGGAGGCGGCCCGGAACGCCCAAACGGCGTTTGGCGGCGGGCCTTTGGACAAGCCGGCGGGCGCGGTCGGGATAGATCGAAAAAGAAGGAGGGAAAAGTGGGGGGAATCCCCTTGCATTTTGAAACGGGAGATGCTACCATAGTCACCAGAAAGCCGCGTATTTTCGCGCCAGATTTCAATTTTGGAGGAATATATATGTTCAAGAAGCTGATCGAGATCCTGAAAGCCCATCCCCGCAAGATCGTGTTCACCGAGGGTACCGACCCCCGCATCCTGGAGGCCTCCGCCCGTCTGCTGTCCGGTACCTTCCTGACCCCCGTCCTCATCGGCAACGAGGCCGCGGTCCTGGCCGCCGCCGAGGAGGCCGGCTTCAACATCCGGGGCGCCATCATCATCGACCCCGAGACCTATGCCGGCATGGACGCCATGGTCAAGCGCATGGTGGAGCTGCGCAAGGGCAAGATGACCGAGGACGACTGCCGCGCCGCGCTGAAGAAGGGCAACTACTTCGGCACCATGCTGGTGGCCATGGGTGAGGCCGACGCCCTGCTGGGCGGCGCCACCTACTCCACCGCCGACACCGTCCGTCCCGCCCTCCAGCTGGTCAAGACCAAGCCGGGCAACTCCATCGTGTCCTCCTGCTTCATTCTGGTCCGCCCCTCCGCCACCGGCGACAACGACGTGCTGGCCATGGCCGACTGCGCCATCAACATCAAGCCCAACGAGGACGAGCTGGTGGAGATCGCCTCCGAGACCGTCTCCTGTGCCAAGATCTTCGGCATTGACCCCAAGGTGGCCTTCCTGAGCTACTCCACCCTGGGCTCCGGCAAGGGCGAGGACGTGGACAAGATGCGCAACGCCGCCGAGAAGGCCAAACTGGCCATGCCCAATGTCCCCATCGAGGGCGAGCTGCAGTTCGACGCCGCGGTCTCTCCCCGCGTGGCCCAGACCAAGTGCAAGGGCTCCAAGGTGGCGGGCTACGCCAACACCTTCATCTTCCCCGACATCAACGCCGGCAACATCGGCTACAAGATCGCCCAGCGCCTGGGCGGCTTCGAGGCCTACGGCCCCATCCTGCTGGGTCTGAACGCCCCCATCAACGACCTGTCCCGCGGCTGCAACGCCCAGGAGGTCTATTCCATGGCTATTATCACCGCCGCCTTGGCTTAATCACGCGAGCATGAAAGGAGCACCCGAGGGGTGCTCCTTTTTTGCGCCACGGAACAGACGTTAAAACCTGCACAAAGGGGCGCCCTGTTTGGGCGCTCCTTTTCTGCACCCGGAGGAGTTTGTTATGGGTAACTTTGTCTTGAAAACCCGGGATGCCTCTCGTATAATCTACTTGGATAATTCTGATCCAAGAGAAGGGATTTACTGATGGAACAGACAAAACGGCCGGATACCAAAACATTGAACGACCTGGCTCCCGGCCAGGGCGGGATCATCCTGTCGGTGGGCAACCAGTCGGGGGCGGTAAAGCGCCGCCTGGTGGATATGGGGCTGACCCCCGGGACCCAGGTGAAGGTGACCAAGATCGCCCCCCTGGGAGATCCCCTGGAGGTGAGCCTCCGGGGGTATGAGCTGTCCCTGCGCCGGGCGGATGCGGAGCAGATCGTCATGGGCCAGCCCCGGCGGGAGGGCGGTCGGAAGAGCGCCATGACCCAGCACGTCCGCGACCCGGAGGCGGTCCGCCGTCAGCTGCGGGACCACGAGCACGAGCTGGAGGAACACGGCTCCCGGTACGACGCCTCCGCCCATGACAGCCGCCCCATGCGCATCGCCCTGGCGGGCAACCCCAACTGCGGCAAGACCACCCTGTTCAACGCCCTCACCGGCTCCAACCAGTATGTGGGCAACTGGCCCGGCGTCACCGTGGAGAAGAAGGAGGGCACCGCCCGCATGGGAGAAAAGGTGCTGACGGTGGTGGACCTGCCCGGCATCTACTCCCTGTCCCCCTATTCCATGGAGGAGATCGTGGCCCGGGACTTCATCATCGGGGAGACGCCTGACTGTATCGTTGACATCGTGGACGCCACCAACCTGGAACGGAACCTGTACCTCACCGTCCAACTGCTGGAGCTGGAGCGGCCCACCGTGGTGGCGCTGAACTTTATGGACGAGGTGAACAAGCGGGGAGACCGGATCGACGTGGACCGGCTGACCAAGGAGCTGGGAGTCCCCGTGGTCCCCATTACCGCCCGGACGGGGGAGGGACTGGAGGAGCTGCTCCACACCGCCCACCGGCAGATGCACCTGGGCTGCACCATCGAGCCTGACGACCTGTATGACGACTTTACCCACGATATCCACCACCGCATGGGCGAGCTGATTCACGACTACGCCTACGCCGCCGGCCTGCCCGCCCACTGGGCCGCCATCAAGCTGCTGGAGGGGGACGATATCGTGGCCAAGGCGCTGGCCCTGCCCTCAGAGGTGGAGGACCGGCTGGAGGAAGTGGTGGCGGAGTACGAGAACTCCAGCGACCTGGGGGACCGGGAGACCCTGATCGCCGACAGCCGCTACCAGTACATTGAAAAGGTGGTGTCCGCCGCGGTGGTCAAGGGCCAGAGGGCCGGTCAGGCCACCTTCAGCGATAAGGTGGACCGGGTGGTCACCCACAAGGTCTTTGCCATCCCCCTGTTCCTGTGTACCATGCTCCTGATGTTCGCCGTCACCTTCGGACCCTTCGGGTCCTGGCTGTCCGATCTGGTGGGGGCGGGGATGGACGCGTTGTCCCTGTGGCTGAACGGCACGCTGACCGGGCTTGGTGTGTCCCAGGTCCTCATCTCCCTGCTGTGCGACGGCATCATCGGCGGCGTGGGCGGGGTGCTCACTTTCCTGCCCCAGATCGCCCTGCTGTTCTTCTTCCTGTCCTTCCTGGAGGACTCGGGCTATATGTCCCGGGCCGCCTTTATCATGGACCGGCTGCTGCGGCGGTTCGGCCTGTCCGGCAAGGCCTTTATCCCCATGCTCATGGGCTTTGGCTGTTCCGTGCCCGCCATCATGGGGGCCCGGACCATGGAGAACGAGAAGGACCGGCGGATGACCATTTTGCTGGTCCCCTTCATGTCCTGCTCCGCCAAGCTGCCGGTATACGGCCTCATCGCCTCCGCCTTCTTCGGGCCTTGGGCGGGGCTGGTGGTATTCGGGCTGTACGTCATCGGCATGGTGACGGGCATCCTGTCCGGTCTGCTGTTCAAGCGCACCCTCTTCGCCGGAGAACCCGCCCCCTTTGTGCTGGAGCTGCCCCCCTACCGCCTGCCCTCCCTGAGCAATATGATGACCCATGTGTGGCAGAAGGTGAAAGGATTCCTGGTCAAGGCGGGCACCTTGATCCTGCTCATGTCCATGCTGCTGTGGCTGCTCCAGTCCTTCGACTTCTCCCTGCATATGGTATCGGACGCCTCGGACAGCATGCTGGGGGCCCTGGGCTCGGTCCTTGCCCCTGTCTTCGCCCCCTGCGGCTTCGGACACTGGCAGGCCGCCGTGGCCCTGCTCACCGGCTTCATCGCCAAGGAGATGGTGGTCTCCTCCCTGTCCATGTTCTACGGCTTCCCCCTCACCGCGTCCGGCGGAGAGGTGGCCGCCGCGATGACGGGCTTTACCCCCCTGTCTGCCTTCTCTATGCTGGTCTTTGTGCTGCTCTATGTCCCCTGTGTGGCCGCCGTGTCCACCCTGTTCAAGGAGATGAACAGCAAAAAGTGGGCCTGGTTCTCCATCGCGTGGCAGCTGGGCTGCGCCTATGTGATGTCCATGCTGGTGTACCAGCTGGGGAGCCTGTTTTTGTGAGCGTTAGAAATTGAGTGATGGTGCCGTCCCGGGACCGAACGCACCACCGGAAGGATGATTGTATGATAAAACTGATTGCCCTGGACCTGGACGGCACCCTGCTGGACCCGTCGGGGAGGATCACCCCGGGGGCCAAGGAGGCCATCGCCCAAGCCCGGGAAAAGGGGGTGCGGGTGGTGCTGAACACCGGCCGGCCCATCCCCGAGGCCATCTGGTTCGCCAGGGAGGCGGGCTGTGACAACCTGATCTCCTGCCTGGGGGGCGCGGCCCTGGTGGACGGGAGCACTGGCATGGTCCTCCGCCGCCGGGATATCCCCGAGCCCTCGGACCGGCAGGTGCTGGAGCTGTGCCTGGGACGGCGGATCGAGCTGATGATCTTCGCCGGGGACCAGATCCTGCTGGACCCCTTTTCCAAGGACTCCCTGCTGCGGACCTACCCCTATCCAGCCTTCCACGACAACGCCGTCGTGACGGAGGACCCCCTGGCCTATATGGAGGAGCACGGCCTGCCCCTGACCAAGATCCACGGGGACTGGAACCCGTCCGCCTATCCCTTGGAGGCGCTGAAAGCCCTGCCGGGGGTGGAGCTGACCTGCTCCAACGACCACGATTTCGAGGTGGTGGCCGCCGGAGTGGACAAGGGGAAGACTCTGGCCCTGCTGGCCATGATGTACGGCGTGCTCCTCCAGGACTGCGCCGCCGTGGGGGACAGCGATAACGATTTGCCCATGCTGAAAGCGGTGGGGACCCCCATCGCCATGGGCAACGCCTCCGCCGCCATCAAAGAAATTGCCTGCCGGACGGCCCCCGCCAACGGGGAGGAGGGCGTGGCCGCCGCCATCCTGAGCTGTCTGGAACTGAACTGAACCGATCAAGACCGCCTGTTGCGGGACCCTGTGGGTCATCCGTGATGGGCGGCTTTTTTTCGACCATTTCCCCTTGACTTTCCCCCTGGTGGAAGGTGTACCGTGGACGGCGAACGGGAGAAAAATGGAAATTTAATGAAACTTTTATGATTTCTTCCGGGGAATATAAGCTTTGTCCGCTACAATGACATCTGAAACCATAGGCCCGTGTTCCGCCGGGCCCCAAAGGAGACTGACTTATGGAAGCGACTCAGATCAAGGAGCGGGGGACCGGAGAACAGGTCCCCGGGAAAAAGGAGACGGGACGGGGGCGCGTCCCCAAGCTCAAGCTGTCCAAAAAGAGAAAGAAGTGGTTCCCAGCGCTGGCAGTCCTGCTGGCGGCGTCTCTGGCGGCGGGGTGGTTTTTCCTCCGGCCCGACCGGAGCGCCGGCGGGACAGAGGCGGGGCAGTACCGCCTGGACACCGTCCAGCGCCGGGACCTGACGGCGTCGGTGGACGGGGCGGGAACGATCCGGGCCATCGAGTCCTACCAGGTGGACGCCCTGGTCACGGGCGAGGTGCTGGAGGCCCCCCTGGAGGTGGGGGACTGGGTGGAGAAGGGAGAGCTGCTCTACCGCATCGACGCGGGAGAGGCGGAGGTAGGCCTTCAGCAGGCCCAGCTTTCCCTGCGGCAGGCCCAGCTGAGCTACGACCAGCTGGCGGCCGGGCAAAAGGTGACTGCCGCCGCCGCCGGGGTGGTCCAGCAGGTCTACGTCCGGGAGGGGGACCTGGTGTCCCCGGGCAGCCCCATCGCCGAAGTGGCGGACACCTCGGTGATGACCCTGACGCTGCCCTTCCAGTCTGCTGACGCTGCCGGATTGGCCCCCGGCCAGTCCGCCCAGGTGACCATCGCCGGGACGCTGGAGACCCTGCCCGGCACCGTGGAGTCGGTGGCTTCCGCCGATCTGGTGGGGGCGGGCGGCGCACTGGTGCGGCCGGTAAAGCTTCGGGTGTCCAACCCCGGGGCCCTGACCGAGGAGACCTCCGCCACCGCCGTGGTGGGGGAGACCGCCTGTGCCGGCAGCGGAAGTTTTGAGGCCTGTTCCCGCCAGACCGTGGTGGCCCAGACCTCCGGCCAGGTCACCGACGTGCCGGTCACCGCCGGCGGCAGGGTGTCCGCCGGGACGCCTCTGGCCACCCTGGGAGGGTCCGCACTGAAGGATTCTCTGGAGTCCGCCGCCATCTCGGTGGAAAACGCCCAGCTGACCTGCCAGCGGGCCCGGGACGCGCTGGAGAGCTACACCATCACCGCGCCCATCTCCGGCACCGTCATTGAGAAAAATGTGAAAGCTGGGGACAAGGTGGACGGCATCAATTCGGGAAGTTTGGCGGTCATCTATGACCTGAGCTGCCTCACCCTGACGATGAACGTCAATGAGCTGGACATCGGCAAGATACAGCCGGGCCAGCAGGTGGAGCTTACCGCCGCTGCCCTGCCCGGCCAGACCTTCCGGGGCGTGGTGGACCGGGTAAGCATCAACGGCACCACCACCAACGGCTTTACCACCTACCCCGCCACCATCCTGGTGGAGGAGTACGGCGCGCTGAAGCCTGGGATGAACGTGTCGGCTACCATCCAGGGAGACACCGCCGCCGGGGTCCTCACCGTGCCTGTAGAGGCGGTGAGCCGGGGGGACAAGGTGCTGGTGGCCCCGAAGGAGGCCCTGGCCGAGGACGGCACTCTGGCGGACCCCTCCAAGCTGGAGGAACGGACCGTCACTCTGGGTCTCAGCGACGACCATTACATTGAGATCACCTCCGGACTGGCCGAGGGGGACACCATCGCCTATCAGGATACGGGGACCGGCGCCCCGGCGGGAGGCTGAGCCCATGGAGCATCTCATTGAATTGAAAGATGTATACAAGATCTACCCCATGGGGGAGGAGGAGGTCCACGCCCTGGACGGCGTCAGTCTGGCCATTGACCCGGGGGAGTTTGTGGCCATCGTGGGTCAGTCGGGCTCCGGCAAGTCCACCGCCATGAACATCATTGGCTGTCTGGACGTGCCCACCTCCGGCAGCTACCATCTGGGGGGCGTGGACGTGTCCACCATGGACGACGACCGGCAGGCGGAGATCCGCAATAAAATGCTG
The DNA here is from genome assembly GCF_021531375.1 of Pseudoflavonifractor phocaeensis. GTDB lineage: Bacteria > Bacillota > Clostridia > Oscillospirales > Oscillospiraceae > Lawsonibacter > Lawsonibacter phocaeensis_B. Next base: position 4,972 of record NZ_JADYTU010000029.1, on the reverse strand, counting down.
GGTTTTATTTTCCAGCAGTACAACCTGATCCCCAAGCTGACGGTGCTGGAAAACGTGGAGCTGCCCCTGCTCTATGCCGGAGTGGCCGCCGAGGAGCGGCAGGAGCGGGCTCTCCGGGCTCTGGAACGGGTGGGGCTGGCGGACAAGCGAAAAAATCTGCCCTCCCAGCTGTCCGGCGGCCAGCAGCAGCGGGTGTCCATCGCCCGGGCTCTGGCCGGGGAGCCCTCGGTCATTCTGGCCGACGAGCCCACCGGCGCACTGGACTCCCGGACGGGCCGGGAGGTGCTGGCCTTTCTGAAAAAGCTGAACCGGGAGGGGGACACGGTGGTCCTCATTACCCACGACAACTCCATCGCCGTCAAAGCCGACCGGATCATCCGCCTCCAGGACGGGAAGGTCATCTATGACGGAGACGCCCACGACCCCCGTGCCGTGGTCCAGCCCGGAGAGGGAGAGGAGGAAACGCCATGAATGTGACCCAGGCCTTTAAGCTGGCCCTGAAGTCCCTCCAGACCAGCAAGATGCGCTCCTTCCTCACCATGCTGGGCATCATCATCGGTGTGGGGGCGGTCATTATCATCATCTCCCTGGGCAACGGACTTACCGGCATGGTGGAGCAGCAGGTGGAAAAGGTGGGCGTGAACCAAATTTACGCCTACACCTGGGGCATGGGCGACGGTACCACCAGCAATATCACCCCGGAGGAGATGTACGCCTTTATCGACGAGAATCCCCAGGTGTTCAGCGGCATCAGCCCCTGGGTCTCCGGGGGCCAGGGGGTGCGCCGGGGGGGCGCGGAATTTGCCCGGACCGGCGTCTACGGTGTCAGCGAGGCCATGTACCGCCGGGAGACGGGCAGTACCCTGGACGGGGACACCCTTGCCAAGGGCCGCTACCTGCAATATGTGGATGTGGCCCTGCGGCAGAACGTGTGCGTCATCGGCGCCTATCTGGAGCGGGAGGCCTTCCAGGGCGACGCCCTGGGCAAGACCCTGGCCATCAGCGGCATTCCCTATACCGTGGTGGGCGTGCTGGCCCAGAGAGGCGACGAACTGCGGGAGGGGGGAGGCGACGACCGGGTCTATATCCCCTATGAGAACGCCCTGCAGCTGTCCGGCGGCCGCTATGTCTCCCTGTACCAGATCACCGCGACCTCCCGGGATACGGTGACAGCCGCCCAGAGCCTGCTGCGGGACTTCCTCCAGGATTTTTACAAGGACGAGGACGCCTGGTATAATGCCTATTACATCGAGTCCATGCTGGACCAGGTGAACATGATCAACTCCATGATGGGCATCGCCATGCTGGTGCTGGTGGCCATTGCGGCTATCTCCCTGCTGGTAGGGGGCATCGGCATCATGAACATCATGCTGGTCTCCGTCACCGAGCGGACCAGGGAGATCGGCATCCGCAAATCCCTGGGGGCCAAGCGGCGGGACATCCGCCGCCAGTTCATCATCGAGGCGGGGACCACCTCGGCCATGGGCGGCCTGCTGGGTATCCTGTTCGGCTGCCTGGTGGCGATGGGACTGGGTTCTCTGCTGGGCGGGATGCTGGTGGAGAGTCTGGGGGCCAGCGGGATCACCTTCAACGCTACCCCCACCTTGAGCGCCATTCTGACCAGCTTCGGCGTGTCGGTGGGCATCGGCGTCCTGTTCGGATACCTGCCCGCCAATAAGGCCGCCAAGCTGAATCCCATCGACGCCCTGCGCTACGATTGATTTGGGCGTGGAGATCAGGAGAACGGAAGGCCTTGGCCTCTCCATATCTTCCCGCTCCGCTCTTCGCGGCTCACTGTGACATAAAGGAGTTTTGAAAGATGAAGAAGCATCGCGTATCCGCCGCCCTGCTGGCGGTATGTCTGGTCCTGTCCCTGGCCCTCCCCGCCTGGGCGGCCCCGGCCGCTGTCTACGAGGGGGAGGTGGTCCGGGCGGTCAACGCCCTGGGCATCATGGTGGGAGACGCCAACGGCGACATGAACCTGTCCGGCCCGGTGAACCGGGCGGAGTTTATCACCATGGCGGTGAAGGCATCCCCCGGCGGGGAGCAGGTGGGCCAGGCGGCCTCCTCCCCCTACCCCGACGTGAGCTGGAAGCACTGGGCCTCCGGCTATGTGGAGGCCGGGGTGGCCGCCGGCCTGATCTCGGGCTATTCGGACGGCACCTTCCGACCCGACAGCCGGATCAATCTGGCCGAGGGGGTCACCATCGTTCTGCGGCTGCTGGGCTATGGCCCCGCCGACTTTTCCGGGGCCTATCCCACGGGACAGATGGCCATGTACCGCAGTCTGAAGCTGGACCGGGGCGTGACGGCCTCCGCCGCCTCCGAGCCCCTCACCCGCAGGGACGCCATGTACCTATTCTATAACCTGATGACGGCGGAGACGAGAGAGGGGCGGCCCTATCTGGAGACCTTGGGACACAGCCTGAACAGCGCCGGGGAGATCGACCTGGTGGCCCTCATCAACCGGTCCATGGAGGGCCCGGTGGTGGCCCGGGGGGACTGGCAGTCGGCCATCCCGTTCCCCGTCCAGAACGCCAAGGTCTGGCGGGAGGGAAAGGCCTCCCTTCCCTCGGCCATTGAGGAGCTGGACGTGGTCTACTGGAACCGGGGGCTGAACACCCTCTGGGCGTACAGCGACCGGGTCACCGGCACCGTCCAGGCCCTGGAGCCCTCCGCCTCCGATCCCACTTCGGTGACGGTGGCGGGGCGGACCTGTCCCATTGAGACCGCGGCGGCGGCCTACGCCCTGTCCGACCTGGGTACATACGGCCTGGGGGACCGGGTGACCCTGTTTTTGGGCCGGGACGGCGGCGTGGCCGCCGTGGCGGAGGCGGCTGCCGACACCGCGGACCAGATCGGATTGATCACCGCCATAGAAAACAGCGCCTATCCTGACGGAAAGGGGGGCGTCTACACCGCCCGGACCGCCCTTTTACTGGCCACCGACGGCAAAAGCTACCGCTATGAGGCCCCGTCGGGCCTGAAGGAAGGGGACCTGGTCCAAGCCCAGGTCTCTGACACGGGGAAAACCGTGCTGAAAAAGCTGCCCGCCGCCTCCCTCAGTGGAACGGTGAACGCCGCCGGCACCAAGGTGGGGAACACCGCCCTGGCCGGAGACGTGGAGATTCTGGACGTCAGCGGCAGCCGGGGAGTCCGGGTCCACCCAGGCCGTCTGGCCGGGGTGAGCCTGTCCGGCTCCATGGTGCGGTACTGCTCGAAAAACAGCGCCGGAGAGATCGACCGGCTGATCCTGAGCGACGTCACCGGCGACATGCACCAGTATGGTATTCTCACCGGCTGGGAGGGCGCGGACGTGGGGGAGTTCAGCACCTACTACACCTATGAGCTGGATTTCGGCGGTCAGACCGGCCGGATCGCCCAGTCTACCACCCGGTATCCGGTGGACAAGGGGCCCGTCCGGCTGAAAGGCACCCTCCAGTCACCCGACGGTCTGAACTCCCTTACCAGCGCCGGAGCGGGGGAGGTACGGGAGGGCCGGTTCATGGCCAAGGGCGTCAGCCATACCCTGTCCGACAGCGTGGTGGTCTATGAGTACCGGAACGGCGCCTATTACCTGTCCTCCCTGGCCAGGGCGGAGGAGGGGGATTTCACCCTCACCGGCTGGTACGACAAGGCGGACTCGGAAGGCGGACGCCTGCGGGTCATCGTGGCCCGGGACCGGGCATAATACGCATAAAAAAGCAGGACCCTCCCGTTGGGGAGGGTCCTGCGGTTTTTTTTAAAGAATCAACGGGTCAGGGAGGAGATGCGTCAGCTCCAGTCCCCCGTCCACAGGGACAGCTTCCAGAGAGAAAAGAGCGCACAGGTCGTCCAGGGAGAGGTACAGGGACCCGTCCAGCTCCAGGGCGGGGGACCCCAGGCGCAGGGAACGGCCGTCCAGCCGGCAGCTGCGGCCGGGGGAGAGGACCAGCCGGTGTACGCCGCCGGTGAGGACCGGCCGTGGGCCGTCGGTTTCCACGGACCAGCCCAGACAGGGGGCGAGGTGCTGGGGGGAGAGGTAGGAAACGCCGTCCAGCAGCAGCTCCCCCGGCCCCAGGTCCAGAGGATCGCCCTGCCAAAACAGGGCGGGGACCTCGTAATCCCCGGAGACAGGGAGGGAGGCTGTGTACTCCTCCAGCGTCAGCTCACCTTCGGTACAGGCCTGGGCGATCTCCGTGCCCACATAGCGGTAGTGCCAGGGCTCGAAGCGGTAGCCGGTGAGGTCGTCCTTCCCCTCTGGGTAGCGGAGAATAAAGCCGTACTCGGCGCAGTGCTCCTGGAGCCAGGCGAACTCCGCCGTGTCCTCAAAGTGGGCGCTGATCCGGGCCACGTTAATGTCCAGCGCCAGACCGGTCTGGTGCTCGGAGTGGCCCGGCCGGGCGGAGAAGGTGTCCACCCAGCGCTGGCTGCCCTGGGAGAGGTAGTCCCGGTAGAGCCTGTCCTGGGTGGCGTAGGAGCGGTAGGCGGACACGCTGCGCAGGGAGACGCCCTCCAGCCGGGCGGCGTCCGCCATCTGCCGGAAGGCCTGGGCGGCGGCGGGAGCCAGAGAGCCGGAGCCGTAGGAGGAGCCCAGAGGCTCCAGCTCCGGTACATAATCTGCGGGAAGGGGGTGGTATTTGTTGACCAGGACGGCGGGATCCTCAAGAATTTGGACCTCCTCCATGGAGGTGTAGAAGGGCCGGTCCAGCCCGATGCGGACTTGCAGGGCCACCTGCTCCGGGGACAGGTCCGGAGCGGTCCGGGCATAGGCCAGACAGCGCTCCAGCAGCTCCGGGGAACAGTTGGGGAGAAGCAGGTATTCTAGCTTCTGGGAAGAGAGGGCGCCGCTGTCCAGCTGGGAGATCAACTGAGGGCCCAGCCGCCCCCAAAGAGTGCGGATCTGGTCGGAGTCATAGTCCAGCCGGGACAGCCGTTGCCGGGCGGCCCGGTAGTCGGAGGCGGGGTCGGACTCCTGCGAGTAGGGGGAGGG
>NZ_JADYTU010000028.1 GCF_021531375.1 Pseudoflavonifractor phocaeensis | reverse complement strand
GGGCAGGGGGGGGGCGGGCAGGGGCTCGCAGTCCCCCATTTGGTCCCTCATCTCCTCCAACGCTCCTTCCAGACGGCGGAAATTTTCCTCACTGTCCGAGGCGGTACAGATGAATACCACGTGGCCCCCGTCCTCCATCTCCGGATAGACGTCCTGTTGCTCCAGAGCCCGGGCAAAGGCGGGGCCGTCCTTCACCTTGACGGTGAGACGGCAGGGGTCCAGAGGCAGGTCCTCCCCCAGACTGGGGAACTTCTTCCGCAGCTCCGCCACCCGGTCCGCCGCCCGGCGGTACTCCTCCGGGTGGTCCAGCAGCCACTGGCGGGCCAGGTCCAGGGAAGCCATCATGGGGTAGGAGGGGCTGGAGCTGCCGTAGACGGAGGCGGCCCACCGCACCCGGTCCGGGTCCACCCCTCTGGTGAACAGCAGAGCGGACTGGCCCATGGCGGGGAGGGTCTTGTGGGCGGACACCACCACCCCGTCAGCCCCGGCAAAGGCGTCCACACCCAAAAAGGGCAGGTGGGCCCCATGGGCTCCGTCCACAAAAAGTTTTCCACCCCGGGCGTGGATCACCCGGGAAATCCCCTCAATATCCGACAACAAACCGGAATAAGTAGGTGAAGTAATACAAACCGTTTTAATATCCGGGTGGTCCGCCAAAGCTTTTTCCACATCGTACCGGGTAAATGGGCCCGCCAGGTTTTGGCGGTCCAGCCAGGGCCGTTCCAAATAGACGGGCTCCAGGTCCAGCATGGCCAGGGCGTTGTACACCGCCCGGTGGCAGCCCCGGTCCACCAGCACCCGGTCCCCCGGGGAGCAGAAGAGGGTCAGTCCCGTGTGGATGCCCATGGTGGAGCCGCCGGTGAGGAACTGGCAGTGGTCAAAGCCAAAGACCTCCGCCCACAGCCGCTGGGCCGCGTCAAAGGGCTCCCCCGCCTCGTACAGGTTGCCGGTGCCGGGGATCTCCGTCACGTCGATGGAGGCCAATCCCGCCAGCTCCGGGGCGGGCAGATCCGTCCCCTTGTGCCCCGGCATGTGGAACCGGGCGGGGTCCCGGGCGGCGTAGGCCAGCAATACGTCATAAAGAGGGGTGGGCATGGGACACCTCCGAAGATTGAGATGATGGAAAACCGTACAGTTTCCGATCACGTTACATGGTTTTTGAAGGGAATTTCCCTCCGCGGAACAGGTTTCTTTGCCCGCGGCGGAAAAAAACAAACCGCCGCCGGGACTGCTCCAAGGTGAGCGCAGCAAAAATGGATCAAAGACGGCCTTTCACACAACGCATGAAAAACGCGGCGGGAGGATGTTCCTCCCGCCGCGCCCTGTTCACGAAGTATTAGCGCCTCTTATTTCTGACCGGGAGCGTAAGCCACCACGGTACGGCGGTTGGGCTCCACACCGGTGGAGTAGGTGGTGACGTTGGGGTAATCCTGGAGGGCCGTGTGGATCACATGGCGCTCGTAGGCGTTCATAGGCTCCAGAGTCATGTTCTTGCGGTACTTGACCACCTTGCCCGCCACCTTGACGGCCAGGCGCTGGAGGGACTCCTCCCGCTTGGCCCGGTAGCCCTCGGCGTCCACATGGATGCGGACCCGCTTGGACTGGCCGTGGTTGACGGAGTAGTTGGTCAGCTGCTGAATGGCGTCCAGGGTCTCGCCCCGGCGGCCGATGATGGCGCCCAGGCCCTTGCCCTGGAGGATGACCTTGTAGCCGCCCTCGTCGGTGGTAAAGATCTCCGGCTCAGCCTGGACGTCCAGATGCTCCATGAGGCCGGTCAGGAACTGGCCGATCTTCTGGGCCTTCTCGTCGTCGGCTCCGGCGGGGGTCAGAGTGACCGCCTTGGGGGCGGGACGCTGGCTTTCGCCGATGAGCACCTCGTCCCCCTCCTGAAGCTGGGCGGGACGGGACTTTCTGGGCTGCTCCCGGCGCTCGGGCCGGGGCTGGCTCTTCTTGGGAGGCTGCCAGCCGGGCTTGGCGGCCAGAATGGTCTCCTCCTCCACGGGGGCGGCGGGGGCCTCCGGGGCCGCCTCAGCGGGCTTCTCCTCCACCGGACGGGCCTTCTGCTCCACAGGAGCGGCGGGAGCCTTGGGGGCGGGCTTCTGGACGGGCTTGGGCTCCTCCTTGGCAAAGACGTCGATCTTGAACTCGTCGCGGGTCTTGGCCTTGGGTACGCCGTTCTCCTCCTCATAGCTGACCCGCACCTTGGCGGGGTTGCTGCCGAAGCCCAGGAAGCCGGACTTGGCACGCTCGATCACTTCCACGGACACGTCGTCCCGTTCCAGACCCAGCTGGAACAGAGCGGCGGCGATAGCATCCTCTTCAGAGCGTCCAGTGGTTTCGATCCACTTGATCATGGTCAGACACCCTCCTTATTTTCGTCCACTTCCACCTCGATCTGCTCCACTTCCACTTCGACCTCTTCGGTCTCCACAGCGGCAGTCTCGGTCTGGACCGGCTCCTGGGCAGGGGCGGCTTCCGCGGTTTCGGCGGGAGCGGCCTCCACAGGGGCGGCCTCGGCGGGGGTCTGGACGGCGGGGGCGGTCTGCTCCTCCATCTTCTTCTCCTCCGCGGGGGCGGACTTGCTCTTCTTCTTGTTCTTCTTCTGAGCCGCGGCCTCAGCCTCGGCCTGCATCAGCTCGCTGGGGTCGGTATAGGGAGTGACGCCGCCGAACCGGCCGGGGATATAGGCGCGGCCCCGGGCATAGGCGCGGATGCCCTCCCGGCTGTCATCCTTGTTGACGCCCTCCTGGTCGGGTTCCACGTCCTTCTTGGGCGCGTTCTTCTTTTTCTTGCCCTTGTTCTGCTTCTCTTCCTCGAGGCGGCGGGCCCGCTCCAGACGGGCCTCCTCCTTGCGGCGCTTCTCCTCTTCCTTCTCCTCCTGCTCCCGCTTTTCGGCGGCGATGCGGGCGGCCTCATAGTCCTTCTTGAGCATCTTGGCGCAGATGACCTCCTGGATCATGGTGACCACATACTGGGCGATCCAGTACACGCACAGGCCGGCGGGCAGGGTGAAGCCGATCCACAGGGACATCAGGGGCATGGTGTACATCATCATCTTGTTGGTCTTGTCCATCTGCGCGTTCTGGCCCTGCTGGTTGAGCTGGTTGGTGGCCATGGACACCTTCATGGACAGGAAGGAGACCACAGTGGACACCAAGACCATGAGGAACAGGCCCACGGAGTTCCAAGTCACGCCGCCGGCCCAGAATCTCCAATTGGGGATGGTGGACAGGTCCAGGCCCAGGAAGGAAAAGTTCATGACGAACAGCTTGCTATCCCCCACCAGGGCCTGGAGAGAGGCCAGGTTATCCTGGTTGATGAGGGAAGCCAGATACATCTGGTTGTAGGCGCCGTTCTGGAACACGGAAGTGATCTCGCCGGAGGCCATCTTTTCCACCAGACCGGCCATGGTCTTTTCCGCGACCCAGCCGTTGGCCACGGCCACGGTCTGCCAATCCAGAGCGGCCGCGATCTGGGCGATCTGGTCGGTAGTCAGGCTCATGAAGTAGGTCAGCGGCTCACGGATGATGCCGTATAGGGCGATGAGCACCACCATTGGGATCATGGACCACATGCATCCTCCCATGGGGTTGACTTTTTCCTTTTCGTAGAGCTTCTGCACTTCCAGATTATAGCGCTCCCGGTCTTTGCCGTACTGCTTTTGCAGCTGCTGCATCTTGCCGGACAGCATGGTGGTCTGGATCATGCTCTTTTTGCTCTTCAGGGTGACGGGGAACAGGATCAGTTTGACGACGATGCCAAACAGGATCAGAGCAATGCCGTAGTTGTTGAACAGCTCATAGAAGAACAGCAGCAGCCAGGCAAAGGGCTTCAGGATAATACCCACGTTGTTACCTCCACAAATCAAAATGGGGCGGCAGAGCGCCGTGCGTCAGGGGACCGGGTCATACTGGACGGACTTCTGCCGGTGGAACGGGTGGCACCGCAGAATTCTCCGCAGGGCCAGCCAGCCCCCCTTGAACACGCCGTACTTCTCCACCGCCTCCAGCGCATACTGGGAGCAGGTGGGAATAAAGCGGCAGCAGGGGGGGCGCAGGGGGGAAATGTTCGTCTGGTAAAATCGGATCATCCAAAGCAGGACCTGTTTCATGGGACGGCCTCACTTAGGCGGCAGGATCCCCAGCTTTTTCATCAGCTGGAGAAAGCTGCGCTCTAGATCGGCGTACCGGCCGTAGATGGCCCGGGTCCGGGCCACCACCACAATGTCATAGCCCGGCAGGAGCTTGTCCTCGTTGGTGCGGTAAAGCTCCCGGATACGGCGGCGGACGAAGTTGCGCTTGACGGCCTTGCCCAGCTTTACTCCCGTGGTGATGCCCAGCCGGCTGTAAGGCCGGCGGGTCTGGCGGCAGTAGACGGCAAAGTAGGGGGAGACCGCGCTCTTTCCCTTGTTGTACAGGCGGCGGAATTCGTGATTTTGCTTCAAAGCAACGGTATGCTTCATCCGTCTGCCTCCTCGATCCGGGATTTTCGGAAAAATATCCGAATGTGCGTATGGGGCGGGGGAAAAGCTCCCACGCCCCTTCTGCGCGATCTATACCGACTGTGTCCTCTCGTCGTATCTCAACGATCCGATCTTGTCCGAAGCTCTGACGAAGCGAGGGCAACGGCCCTCCCTTTCATCAGTGGGTCAGACGAGCGCGGCCCTTGGCACGGCGGCGGGCCAGCACCTTGCGGCCATTCGCGGTGGCCATACGCTTGCGGAAGCCGTGCTCCTTGGAACGCTGGCGCTTCTTGGGCTGATAGGTACGAAGCATGGGGGACACCTCCTCATCAGATTTCAAGCCGGCTTTCCCGGCCCAACAACAGCCCCTCCGGGCTGCGGTCTGCATCCTTCCGGCCGGTGCTCCGGCCGGTGCCTCCTGGAAAAAGGGCACAAAGCCCCCTTCTCCTTGAGAACGCAATGCTCATTATAGACGATAAAATACCGGGATGTCAACTATCTTTTTCGTCCATTTCTTCAGAATTTTTTCATTTTTTCCGCTGGTTTCAATATCTTGTGTCCGGTTACAAAAAACCACACAATTTATTTGAAAGCATCATACACATTTAAATAAAAAAATAGGGTCAAATCCTTGCGGTGCGGCCCTGTTTTTGGTATAATAAATGGGTGGGAATTCTACTTTTTTCAGGGTTTGATCAAGGTGCCTTTTCCACTTTACTTGTTCAGCAGCAACACGCCTTCTCCCCCGCGGGAGAAGGCGCTTTGAAAGTTTAGACCATGAAGGAGGTTCTGCCATGAACCCTGCCGCCGATATATGGACCAAGCTGGTGGAGCTGATGCAGTCGGAGATGACCGCCACCACCATCCATACCTGGTTCGACGACGTGACCCCCGTGGCTCTGGAGGAGGACCGCTTTGTCCTCTACTCCCCTACCCGCTTCAAGCGGGACATCATCGCCACCCGGTACGTCCACTTCATCCAGAAGGCCCTGTACGAGCTGTTTTCCGCCGATTTCGACGTGATTGTCCTCACCGAGGGGGAGCTGGACAACTACCAGAAGCCTGCCAAGAGCAACTTTCTCCCCGGCACCGAGGATTACACCTTTGAGCGGTTCGTGGTGGGCTCCTCCAATAAGTTCGCCCACGCCGCCGCCCGGGCGGTGGCCGACAACCCGGGACAGAGCTATAACCCCCTGTTCATCTACGGTGAGTCGGGTCTGGGCAAGACCCACCTTTTGTACGCCATTGCCCACACCATCCACGACACCCATCCCGACTACAAGGTGGTCTATATCAAGGGCGACACCTTCACCAACGAGCTGATCCAGGCCATCCGGGAGGGCCGGAACCAGGAGTTCCGGGAGAAGTACCGCGGCGCCGACGTGTTCCTCATGGACGACGTCCAGTTTATCGCCGGCCGGGACTCCACCCAGGAGGAGATGTTCCATACCTTCAACACCCTATACGAGCTGAGAAAACAGATCGTCTTTACCTCCGACCGTCCTCCCAAAGAACTGCTCCGTCTGGACGATCGGCTGAAGACCCGGTTTGAATGGGGCCTGCTGGCCGATATTCAGCCCCCGGACTATGAAACCCGCATGGCCATCATCAAAAACAAGGCCATCCGCATGGGGGTGGAGCTGCCCGAGTTCCTGCTCCAGCTCATCGCCGAGAACATCACCGCCAACGTGCGGCAGATCGAGGGCACCGTCAACAAGATCATGGCCTATCAGGACCTGATGGGAGACACCGTGGACAAGGAGACGGTGGTCCGGGCAGTCAAGGACATGTTCAAGGACAAGTCGGATATCGTTCCCACCGCCGAGGTCATTATCGACGAGGTCTGCAAATATTACAATATAGAACCCGCCATCCTCCGGGGCCAGGGCCGGGCGAAGGACATCTCCCTGGCCCGCCAGATCGCCATGTACCTGATCCGGCGGATGACCAACCTGTCCCTGAAGGAGATCGGCAAGGAGTTCGACGGCCGGGACCATACCACCGTCCTGCACTCCATCGAGCGCATCGAGGACCTGGCCAAGAGCGACCCGGAAAAGAGCGAGGTCATCAAGGACATCACCGCCAATATCAATATCCGGTACGAATAAGAAGCGAAGCGCGGAGGCGTGCGGAGCAGGGGAATAGCGCCGGAGCGCAGGGCGGAGCCCAAGGGAGGCTGAAGGCCGTACTGGGTCCGCCCGGAGTCGGAGAAGCTATTTCCCGTCGCGCAGCCGCCGCAGCGTGACAATGAAAAGCGCTAAGGCGTCGTGAGCAGCGGCATAAGGCCCGAAGCGGATAGGCAAAGCCCAGGGAGGCCGAAGGCCGCACCGGGTTTGCCCGCAGTCGCAGGGGCTTATGACCGCGTCGCGAACAGCCGCAGCGTGACAACGGGAAGCGCGGAGGCGAGCGGAACAGAAGCATAGCGCCGCAGGGTGCTGATGGCCGCCCATGGGTCTGGTCCCTGACGTAGGGGCGGCCCCGTGTGGCCGCCCGCCAACAGCTCCGAATTGCCACCCCCCTTCCCCCCGATTTGGAACACAAACCGCTCCGTTTGCGGTGCCTGGTTTCCCTTTCTCACTTCGGTCCAGGTACACTGTTTACGACGGCTCAATGCTTCTACTTTTCCACACCTGATTGTGGAATGTTCGTGGACTTCTGTGGAAAATTTACCGCTTCCCACAACCCTGTGGAAAACGTCCCGATTTTTTTCACAGACCCTGTGGACCTCTCTTCCCATGTGGCTCTAAGGCTCAGCCCGACTTTCCACATTTTTTCCGCCTACGGCTGTTATTACTAAAAAACAAACCTATCCTCTCCCCACCAAGGGGAGAGAGAGACTGGAGGTATCCTCATGAAATTTTCCTGCGAGAAGGCCCTGCTCTCCGCGGCGGTGGCCGTCACCTCCCGGGCGGTGGCCGCCAAAAGCTCCATTCCCGCCATGGAGGGCATCCTCATCGAGGCGAGGGGCCAGCTGCGCCTGACCGGCTACAATCTGGAGACAGGCATCCAGGCCACCGTCCCCTCGGAGATCACGGAGCAGGGATCTCTGGTCCTGTCCGCCCGCCTCTTTGGCGAGATCGTCCGCAAGATGCCCGACGACATGGTGGTATTTTCCTCCAACGGATATATGGTCAACATCAAGTGCGGCCTCTCCGAATTCAACATCCTGGGCACCGATCCCGAGGAGTTCCCCGAGCTGCCCACTGTGGACCAGGTCAACAGCCTCACGCTGCCCCAGCCGGTGCTGCGCTCCATGATCTCCCAGACCCTCTTTGCCGTCAGCGACAACGAGAGCCGCCCCGTCCACACCGGCTCCCTTTTCGACGTGGCGGGAGACACCCTCACCGTGGTGTCGGTGGATGGCTACCGGCTGGCCCTGCGGCGGGAGCAGGTGGCGGAAAAGAAGGGCGCAGAGGCCTTCTCCTTTGTGGTCCCCGGCTCTGCTCTGGGCGAGGTGGAGAAAATCTGCGCCGGGGAGGACGATATCACCGTCACCCAGGGCGCCCGGCACATCATGTTCCAGACCGGGGAGATCATCCTGGTCTGCCGCCGGCTGGAGGGCGAGTTCCTGCCCTATCAGAACGCCATTCCCCGGAACAACTCCATCAAGGTGGAGTGCGACACCCGGGCTCTGGCCGCGTCCATCGACCGCGTGTCCCTCATTATCAGCGAAAAGCTCAAGTCCCCCCTGCGCTGCGTCTTTGGGGACGGTCTGGTGTCCATCACCACCAAGACCGCCATCGGCGACGCCGCCGACCAGTGCCCCATCCGGGGAGACGGCCAGGGGCTGGAGATCGGCTTCAACAATAAATACCTGATGGACGCTCTGAAATACGCCCCCGCCGATAAGCTGCGGCTGGAGTTTACCTCCGGGGTGGCCCCCTGCGTCATCCTGCCCGCCGAGGGGGAGGAGAAGTTCGTCTATATGGTGCTGCCCGTGCGGCTGAAAGCAAACTAAAATAATAGTTGTGGATACTTTTTCTTTATAAAAAAAGTATCAAAAAGAAATTTTATCGCAAAGCTGCGCTTTGCTTCCACTTTTATTGGAAGAGATGACTGGCAGATCAGTTGGTATAAAGTTCTTTTGATTCTTTTCTTTCAAGAAAAGAATCCACAACGAAACGAGGTTTTTTATGGAATCACATGAGATCAAGATCCATACGGAATTCATCAAGCTCCAGGACCTGCTGAAATTCGCCGGGGCTGTGGAGACGGGCGGCGACGCCAAGCTCATCATTCAGGAGGGGCGGGTGTCCGTCAACGGCGAGGTGTGCACCATGCGGGGCAAAAAAATGCGCCCCGGGGACCGCTGCTCCATCGACAACGAGCTGGAACTGGTGGTCCAATGATCGTCAAGTCGCTGGAGCTGGACTTTTTTCGGAATTATGTCCACCTGGAAGCCGCCTTTGATCCCCGGGTCAATCTGATCTACGGGGACAACGCCCAGGGCAAGACCAACCTGCTGGAGGCCATCGCCTACCTCTCCTCCGCACGGTCCCACCGGGCGCGGTACGACAAAGAGATGATCCAGATGGGTGTGGACTCCGCCTTTCTCAAGGGCGAGGTGGTCAGCCGGGGCCGGGACTTCACCCTGGAGGCCAAGCTCCTCCGGGGCCGGGGACGGCAGCTCTATTCCAACGGGGTGCGGCTCAAGACCGCCGGGGAGCTGGCGGGCATTCTGAACACCGTCCTGTTCTGCCCCGAGGACCTGTACCTCATCCGGGAGGGGGGTGCGGCAAGGCGGAAATTCCTGGACGGGGCCATCTGCCAGCTGCGGCCCCGGTACGCCCAGGCCCTGGCGGAATATAACCGCCTCTATGAGCACAAGACCCGCATTCTGCGGGACTGGCCGGAAAACCCCTCCCTGCTCCAGACTCTGGACGACTTTAATCTGAGAATGGCCCAGACCGGAGCCATTGTCATCCACTACCGGGCCCATTTCGTCAAGCGGCTGAGAGAACACGCCCCCGCCATCCACGCCGACTTTTCCGGCGGCCGGGAGACCATGGAGCTGGGGTACGAGACAGTGTCCACCGTGGACGATCCCCTGAGACCGCCCCGGGAAATATTGCCCATGCTCCTGGATCACCAGGAGTCCCACCGTCAGGCGGAGCTGGACTGCCGCCAGTGCCTGTCCGGACCCCACAAGGACGATCTGACTGTGGACGTCAACGGGGTGTCCGCCAAGACCTACGGCTCCCAGGGGCAGACCCGCACCGCCGCCTTGTCCCTGAAGCTGGCCCAGCGGGAGATATTTCAGGAGGAGACCGGAGAGTGGCCGGTGCTGCTGCTGGACGATGTGCTGTCAGAGTTGGACGGAAAACGGCAATCTTTCGTCCTGAACCGCATACAGGGGGGACAGATCTTCATCACCTGCTGCGAGGAGGAGAAGCTGGAGGGTCTGGAGGGGGGCAAAGCCTTCCATATCCAGGGCGGATGGCTGATATAAAGGGGAGATTCTATGTACCTGCACTTAGGCCAATCCGTTGTGGTCCCCCACAAGGAGATCCTGGGCATTTTCGATTTGGACAACGCCAGCTGGGCCTATAAGACCCGGGAATTTCTGGAACGGGCCGAGGCCGAGGGCCGGGCGGTCTGGCTGGGAGACGACCTGCCCCGGTC
Organism: Pseudoflavonifractor phocaeensis; assembly: GCF_021531375.1. GTDB lineage: Bacteria > Bacillota > Clostridia > Oscillospirales > Oscillospiraceae > Lawsonibacter > Lawsonibacter phocaeensis_B. The sequence continues at coordinate 17,812 of NZ_JADYTU010000028.1, read as the reverse complement.
CTTCGTGGTGGTGGGCGGAGAGGACCAGCCCCCCACCGTGTACATCTCCCAGCTGTCCTCCTCCACCCTGCTGGGCCGGGTGGAGCGCAATTCCTTTGAGTAAAGGCGGCTATTGCCCGCCTGTTCGACAAAACGCGATCAAGGAGGTCACAATATGGAACCGATCCAATACCTGTGGAAAGACCGCAAGCGTCATTTCGGCCTGCCCCTGTCCTTTACCCGATTCCGGCTCAGCGAGGACCGGCTTTTCTGTGAGAAGGGCTTTTTCAACATCAAATCCGACGAGGTGCTGCTCTACCGGGTGCGGGATCTGCAGCTGAATCTGAAGCTGACCCAGCGCATTTTCGGCGTGGGGACGGTATGCGTGATCTCCTCGGACCAGAGCCTTCCCCATCTGGATCTGGTAAATATCAAGCACCCCAGGCAGGTCAAGGAATTGATCCACCGCAGCGTGGAGCAGGCCAAGGACAAGCGCCGGATGCGGACCATGGAGGTCATGGGCGGCGGGGACACCGACTGCCCCGAGGAAATGGACGCGGCCTCCCTCGACGGTATGGACGACGAGACCCTGTGACCATTCATTTTGCCCCAGGGCAAGGAGAACCGGGCCGGAACGGTTCCGACCCGACTCTGATTGCCTTGGTTTTCGGGGATGCCCCTTGAAGCATCCTCCATTCACCCTTTTGGAGGTACACTATGTCTGAAGAACTGAACGAATTGAACTCCACCCAGGTGGACCATGAATACGGCGGGTCGGAGATCCAGGTCCTGGAGGGTCTGGAGGCCGTCCGCAAGCGCCCGGGCATGTATATCGGCTCCACGTCCGAGTCGGGCCTGCACCACCTGGTGTATGAGATCGTGGATAACTCCATCGACGAGGCGCTGGCCGGCTACTGCACCGACATCACCGTGACCATCAATCCCGGCAACACCATCACCGTCACCGACAACGGCCGCGGCATCCCCGTGGATATTCAGCCCCAGACGGGCAAGCCCGCTCTGGAGGTGGTCTTTACCATCCTCCACGCCGGCGGCAAGTTCGGCGGCGGCGGGTACAAGGTGTCCGGCGGCCTCCACGGCGTGGGCGCCAGCGTGGTTAACGCCCTGTCCGAGTGGCTGGAGGTTCAGGTCCACAAAAACGGCCAGATCTATGAGATGAAGTTCGCCCGGGGCAAGATCACCCAGGAAATGAAGGTGGTGGGCAAGACCAACCGCACCGGCACCACCGTCACCTTCAAGCCCGACCCGGAGATGTTCGACACCCTGGAGTATAACTACGAGACCCTCCACACCCGGATGCGGGAGGAGGCCTTCCTCAACGCCGGCCTGCGCATCCAGACTGTGGACCTCCGTCCTGGCCAGGAAAAAGAGGACGACATGTGCTATGAGGGCGGCATCCGGGAGTTCGTCACCTTCATCAACAAGAACAAGGACCCCCTGCACAACGACGTGATCTACATGTCCGGAGCCAGGGAGGATTCCATGGCCGAGGTGGCCATGCAGTACAACGACGGCTACCAGGAGGTCATGGTCTCCTTTGCCAACAACGTCCACACCCCCGAGGGCGGCATGCACGAGGAGGGCTTCCGCCGCGCCCTCACCACCGTGCTAAACAACTACGGCAAGAAGATCAAGCTGCTCAAGGACGACGACAAGGTCTCCGGCGAGGACTGCCGGGAGGGTCTGACGGTGGTCATCTCCGTCAAGCTCACCGAGGCCCAGTTCGAGGGCCAGACCAAGGCCAAGCTGGGCAACAGCGAGATGCGCACCCTGGTCAACGCCATCGTCTCGGAAAAGCTGGAGGTTTTCCTGGAGGAGAACCCCGCCGTGGGCCGGGCCATTCTGGAGAAGGCCCTCACCGCCAACCGTGCCCGGGAGGCCGCCCGCCGCGCCCGGGAGAACATCCGCCGGAAAAACGCCCTGGAGGGGGCCACCCTCCCCGGCAAGCTGGCCGACTGCTACGAGCGCGACCCCGCCCTGACTGAAATTTACATCGTCGAGGGCGACTCCGCCGGCGGCTCCGCCAAGCAGGGCCGGGACTCCCGGTACCAGGCTATCCTCCCCCTGTGGGGCAAGATGCTCAACGTGGAGAAGGCCCGGGCGGACAAGGTATACGGCAACGACAAGCTCACCCCCGTCATCACTGCCCTGGGCGCCGGCTTGGGAGATGACTTTGACAAGGATAAGCTGCGCTATCATAAAGTGGTCATCATGGCCGATGCCGATGTGGACGGCGCCCACATCCGGACGCTGCTGCTCACCTTCTTCTTCCGCTTCATGCGGCCCCTCATCGACCAGGGCTATGTCTACGCCGCCGTGCCCCCCCTGTATAAGCTGGTCCGGGGCAAGACCACGCGGGTGGCCTTCTCCGATGAGGAGCGCGACGCCATCTCCGCCGAGATGCGGGGCGGCAATCCCAACGTAAAAATCGACATCAGCCGCTTCAAGGGCCTGGGCGAGATGGACCCCCATGAGCTGTGGGAGACCACCATGAACCCCGAGACCCGCACCCTGAAGCGGATCACCATGGCCGACGCCGTCCGGGCGGACGAGATCTTCACCCTTCTTATGGGCGAGAAGGTGGAGCCCCGCCGGGAGTATATCGAGATGAACGCCGGCAGGGCCATGAATCTGGACTACTAAGGAGGGGATGGAAATGGCCAAGAGACCCGAAGAGGAGAGAGATATTTCCTTTCCCAATCAGAAGATCGTAGAGATCAACCTGGAGCACGAGATGGAGAGCGCGTATATCGAGTACGCCATGTCCGTCATCGTGGGCCGTGCCCTGCCTGACGTGCGGGACGGTCTGAAGCCCGTCCACCGCCGCATCCTCTACTCCATGTACGAGAGCGGCCTGACCAGCGACAAGCCCTTTAAAAAGTCGGCCACCTGCGTGGGCGACGTGCTGGGCAAATACCACCCCCACGGCGACCAGTCCGTGTACGACGCCCTGGTCCGTCTGGGCCAGGACTTCTCCATGCGGTACTGCCTGGTGGAGGGCCACGGCAACTTCGGCTCCATCGACGGCGATCCCCCCGCCGCCTACCGTTACACCGAGGCCCGCATGTCCAAGCTGTCCAACGAGATGCTCCGGGATATTGAAAAGGAGACCGTGGACTGGGACCCCAACTTTGACGAGAGCCGGAAGGAGCCCCGGGTCCTCCCCTCCCGCTTCCCCAACCTGCTGGTCAACGGATCCAGCGGCATCGCCGTGGGCATGACCACTAACATCCCCCCCCACAACCTGCGGGAGGTCATTGACGCGGCCATCTGCGTGCTGGACAACGAGCACGCCACCCTGGACGACCTGATGGAGCACATCAAGGGCCCCGACTTCCCCACCCGGGGCATCATCATGGGCCGCAGCGGCATCCGGGCGGCCTACGCCACCGGCAAGGGGCACATCCGGGTCCGCGCCCGTACCGAGATGGAGGAGTTCGGCAATGGCCGCACCCGCATCGTGGTCACCGAGCTGCCCTATCAGGTGAACAAATCCCGCCTGGTGGAAAACATTGCCGACCAGGTAAAGGACAAGCGGCTGGAGGGGATCTCCGGCCTGCGGGACGAGTCCGACGGCAAAAAGGGCATGCGGATCGTCATCGAGCTGAAAAAGGACGCCAATCCCCAGGTGGTGCTCAACCGGCTCTTTGCCCAGACCCAGATGCAGACCACCTTTGCCATCGTCATGCTGGCCCTGGTCAACGACCAGAAGCAGCCTAAGACCCTGTCCCTGCGGCAGATCCTGGACGAGTATATTGCCTTCCAGGAGCAGGTCATCACCCGCCGCACCATCTATGACCGCCGGAAGGCCCAGGAGCGGGCCCACCTGCTGAAGGGCCTACTCATCGCCCAGGACAACATTGACGAGGTCATCCGCATCATCCGCTCCAGCTATGACGACGCCAAGGAGAAGCTGATGGCCCGCTTCGGTCTGGACGACATCCAGGCCCAGGCCATTCTGGACATGCGGCTGAAGGCCCTCCAGGGACTGGACCGGGAAAAGCTGGAGGCCGAGTACGAGGAGCTGCAGAAGAAGATCGCTTACTACGACCAGCTGCTGTCCGACGAGACCATGCTCCGGGGCGTGCTGAAGGACGAGCTGACCGAGATCCGGGACAAATACGGTGACGACCGCAAGACCGAGATCGGCTTTGTGGAGGATGATATCGACATTGAGGACCTGATCGAGGAGGAGCAGTGCGTCTTCACCCTGACCCAGGCGGGCTATATCAAGCGCACCCCCGTCAGCGAATATACCGCCCAGTCCAAGGGTGGCATGGGCAAGAAGGGCATCACCACCCGGGAGGAGGACTGCGTGGCCGACGTGTTCACCGCCTCCACCCACGACTACCTGTTCTTCTTCACCGACACGGGCAAGGTCTACCGGAAGAAGGGCTACCAGATCCCCGAGTCGGGCAAGACCGCTAAGGGCACCAACATCGTCAACATCCTCCAGGTGGAGCAGAACGAGCGGGTCCAGACCATGATCCACACCCGGTCCATCGACAATGAGGACCTGTTTTTGATGATGTTCACTCGGAACGGCACCGTCAAGCGGCTGCCCGTCACGGCGCTGAAGAACATCCGGCAAAACGGCATCCGCGCTCTGACTCTGGACGAGGGGGACCAGCTCATCTCCGTCCGGGAGACCGACGGCAAGCAGAAGATCCTCATCGCCACCCACGACGGCATGGCCGTCTGCTTTGACGAGAACGACGTCCGGCCCATGGGCCGCGAGGCCGTGGGCGTCCGGGGCATCCGCCTCCGGGAGGGGGACTATGTGGTGGGCGCCGCCCGGGCCATCCCCGGCAAGGGAGTCCTCACCATCACCGAGAAGGGCTACGGCAAGCGCACCCCCGTGGAGGAGTACCGGATCACCAACCGCGGCGGCATCGGCATCAAGAACTATATGGTCACCGAAAAGACGGGGAAGATCGTGGGCATCAAGGTAGTGGACGGCTCCGAGGACCTGCTGCTGGTCACCCAGAGCGGCATCCTCATCCGCACCCATGTGGACACCATCAAGGAGACCGCCAACCGGGCCACCCAGGGCGTCATTGTCATGCGCTTCAAGGAGGAGGGCGACCGGGTCATCTCCCTGGCCCTGGCCGACCGGGAGGAAGAAGACGAAGAGGCAGTTGAGCCTGCCGGCGAATAAGGAACGGAACAACTCTATGAGGAAGGATACTATACACAAGAGGAGTATCAAGACCGCTGTAAACAGCGGAAAAAGAGCTTTGGAAAATTTAGTTCGAGGGACCTCTGTAATGCCTTCCCCCCACAGGGGGGAAGGCAGGGACAGGAGAATCAAATGAAACAAGTCACCATTTATACCGACGGGGCCTGCTCCGGAAATCCCGGCCCCGGCGGCTGGGGCGCCATCCTCATGTACGGCCCCCACAAGAAGGAACTGTCCGGGGGCGAGAGACAGACCACCAACAACCGTATGGAGCTCACCGGAGTTATCACCGCCCTGGAGGCCCTGAAGGAGCCCTGCGTGGTGGAGCTGTACTCCGACTCCAAATATGTTATCGACGGCCTTGGCAAGGGCTGGGCCAAGGGCTGGCGGGCCAGGGGCTGGGTGAAGAGCGACAAAAAGCCCGCTCTGAATCCCGACCTGTGGGGGAAGCTGCTGGACCTGTGCGACTACCACACGGTCAACCTCCACTGGGTCAAGGGCCACGCGGAGAATCCCTATAATAACCGCTGCGACGAATTGGCGGTGGCGGAAAGTCAAAAATTCAAGTGACCCAAACCAGACGAACCATTCCCAGCCCAGCGCACGCACCCCATCCCATGTTTTGTATGAACGCCCCGAAGGGCCAAAAAATAGACAGAAAGAGGGAGAACGGTATGGCAAACAGGTTTGAGATCAGGCAGACCAAGAATGGAAGCTTTCGGTTCAATCTGATGGCGACCAACGGACAGATCATTGCCACCAGCGAGACCTATTCCAGTCTGGACAGCTGCAAGAACGGCGTGGAGAGCGTCCGCAAGAACTGCGCCGCCCATGTGGAGGACCAGACCAAGGATGGCTTTGAGGCTCTGACCCATCCCAAGTACGAGGTCTACAAGGACAAGGCCGGCGAATTCCGTTTCCGTCTGAAGGCCAAAAACGGCGAGATCATCGCCGTCGGCGAAGGCTACAAGGCCAAGGCCAGCTGCCTCAACGGCATCGACTCCATCGGCCGCAACGCCCCCGGGGCCCCGGTGGTCCTGGTGGAGGAATAAGCTCCGCGATCAACCATAAAAAAGGCCGCCCGGCAGGGCGGCCTTTTTTATGAAAAGTTCAATTATGGGATCGCCGCAGGGGGCGGATTTTCGTACTGGCTCTCCTGAAGGGAGGACCGCAGGGAGAAAAGTACCATGCAGATCCAGACCGCCACCGCCATAAAGACCAGGGAGACCACCATGACCAGGGCTTCATACCGCTCCAAGGGGAAGGGCAGAGCCAGCAGGGTGGTCAGCAGGGTCTGCACCGTCCGAAGATGGAGAATGCGTTTCTCCTGGGGACATTGGTGGTTCCGGGCGGCAATGGCCAGGTCGGTCAAAAGCTGGAAATGGAAGTAGAGGGCGATCACCGTGACCAGCGCCGATAAAAACTGGAAATTTGGGTCCCGCCCAAAGAGGGCCATGGCCCAGCACAGCCCCTCCCACCCCGCCAGCAGCAGGCCCAGGGGCCGCAGGAGGGAGGCGGAGGATTCCTCTTCGGACAGGGCGGGCAGGGCCCCCACCATCAGCAGGTATCCCGCCCAGTTGGGCAGCACGTTGAGGGGCCCCAGGTTGATGTTGAAGTGAAGAAGCACATATCCCCAGGCGATGTGCTTCACCGCCTGACACAGGTCCATCTTGTTCTCCTCGTTCATAGGGCGTCTTCCTCCGTCAAGGTCAGTTCTTCCACCATTTCCCCATCCCAGAACAGCCGCACCCGGTAGGCCGGATGGAGGGGGGCGGGGTTGTTCTCCAAATCGTGGGCATAGTCCCCGCTGCCGCCGGCCACTTCATAGTTCTGGTCCCCGCCGCCAATGAGAAGGCTGTCCCAGGAAAAGCCGTCGGAGCTGCTTCCGCCCCCATAGCCGCCCAGGTACTCTTGCGGGAACTCCACCTCCTGGTCCGGGTCGTCCAGCTCCGCCACCATGATGCCGATGGATGTTTGAGGCTGATGGCCCACGGTGTTTTCCAGACAGGAATAGCTGTAATGGACCCAGGTCAGGGCCTCCTTGAATTGGGCGTCCACCCTGGGCGTCAGGCTGAAGGAGGTCCAGCCGAAGAAGCTGTCGGTCTGAGTCTGATTGTCGATGGTATAGACCGTCCGGTTCTGGATGGTGACTGTCCCCCACTGGGTCTGGGCGGTCAGCTCCCGGAGCCAGGGGATGGCGTCACCGTAATATTGGGTCTGGCCGTAGCCCCGGTAGGAGCAGATCCGCTCCCCCGCTTCCTCTACCACCCAGCCGTCCTCCTGCCAGATGTAGACCGGGACCAGAACGGAGCCGCGCAGGGTTTCCCCGTTCCCGTCCTTGGCAACGCCTTCTCCGCTCTCGGCAAGAAAATAGCTGACAGGGAACTCCAGCCAGGCGTGGAACCTGCCATCGCCCGCCGGGGTAATGTCGTAGATGGTGTAACCGCCATTTTTATCCATGCCGTCCAGCCAGGGACCCCGGTCCAGGTGGTAGGCCACCCAGCCCTCTGATTCCACGCTATACCGCATCTCCGCCTCCAGCTCCTGGTGTCTGGACAGCGGGGAAGCCGCGGCAATGTAGATGCCGTTGGCCTCGATCAGCCCCTTGGCGTAGGTGTCCAGAGCTCCGGCCAGAGTGGTGCAGCGGTTGATCCGGGCCATGGCCATGGCCCGGTCCAGCTCCTTTATGGGGCCTGGGGAAAAATCCGAAAATCCGTAGGCCGCCGCCGTCCCCCAGAGGGCGGGGCTGGCCAGCACCACCACCGCGCACACCGACACCAGGGCCATCCCCCGAGGGTACTTTTTGAAGCGGACGATGGCGGCGATGCGCCGGGCAATGTTCTTCCCTCCGTTGGAGAGGGAGGTGGTGCCGGGAGCCCGGGGGTAGCGGTCGTTGGCCATGGAGAGAAGGATCTTGCCGTATTCCCGCCGCTCCTCCCCCTCCAGCCGCTCCAGCACCCGCTGGTCGCACAGGGACTCCATGTCGTTGCCCACCCGGTCGAAGGCGTACCACAGGAAGGGGTTGCACCAGTGGAGGGACCGGAGAAAGGCCCAGCCGAGGCTCTGGAGGGCGTCGAGGTGGTTCAAGTGGAGCAGCTCGTGGAGGAGAACTTTATCGTCCACCCCTTCCCCGTCAGGGACCGCCAGCACCGGGCGCACCATGCCGCACACAAAGGCGGAGGGCAGGCCCCGGACCTGGACCGCCCGACAGGGTTTCAGGCCGTACCGCTCCCCCACCCGGGCCAGCTGTTCCTGCAGTTCAGGTCCGGCGGGAGTGCCCCGGGCCAACAGCAGCCGCAGACGGAGGTAGGAGAGCAGGTACCAAGCCAGGGACAGGACCACCCCGGCGGCGTAGAGAACCAACAGCCAGTCGGTGAGGCTGGCGGGCCGCCCGGACAGGACGGGGAACACATGGTCCAGATGGATGGGCTGGTAGACGGCGGAGTAGGCAGAATTTAAGCTGCGCTCCGCCATGCCCTTCCAGGTCTCCAGCCAGAGAGGCAGGGCGGGCAGAAGGCTCCTTGCCGTCCCCGCCGGGATCAGGGCCCGGAGGGCCAGGATGGACCACACCCCGTACTGCCACCGGGGGGACAATTTGTCCACCAGCAGCCACTTTACCGCCAGCAGCAGGACCGCCGTCAGGGACAGCGAGAGAGTTTGGAGGAGAAACCCCCAGATATTGTTCACGGTCACACCTCCATGTCGTCCAGCATCTGCCTTAGCCGCTCTGCCTCCTGGCGGGACAGGGAGGAGTCCTTCAAAAAGGCGGCGATCAGGTCCCCCGCCGCCCCGCCGTAGACCTTGGACAGTAGCTCCTCACGCTCCTTTTGGGCGCACCGCTCCCGGCTTACCGCCGCGGCATAGGGCTTGGGGTGGCTGCGGTCGATGGACACCAGCCCCTTCCCCTCCATCCGGGTCAGATAGGTGTATACCGTGTTCTTGCTCCAGCCCTTCACCGGCCGCAGGGCGTCGGTGAGCTCCCCCAGGGCAAACCGCTCCCCGGTCCAGAGCACGTCCAGCACCGCCCATTCCGCTTCCGATAGTTTCATGTGAAACCCTCCCGTCCTACATGTGTAGTATAGCTACATCTTACACTTGTAGGACGGTAAAGTCAAGGGGGAGTTTTGGGCGGGCAACCCCATAGGTCCGCACCGGCTTTTGCGGCAAAAAAACGGCGGTCATTGGAGCATGACCGCCGCAGCTTGTTGAAAAGCCCTCCTGCAAGGAGTTCCGCCGCCCGCAGGCGGCGGAATAGAGTTCGCTCGAAAAAGTGGCTTTGCCACTTTTTCGAGCGTCTTGTCAGGACCGGGACAGGATCTCCTCCACCTGGTTCAGATCGTGGATGACGTAGTCCGGCGCCATCCCCTCCGGAAGGGGCAGGCCCTTTGGGTTGTACCAGCAGCAGGGGATGCCCGCCTGGAGCCCGCCCCGCATGTCGCTGGTGAGGGAGTCCCCCACCATGAGGACCTCCGGCTTTTCCACCGGGCCGATGTGGTCAAACACATAGCCGAAGAAGGCGGGGCTGGGCTTCTCCGCCCCAACCAGCTCCGAGATAAACACCCCGTCGAACAGCTCCCCCAGCCCGGACTTTTTCAGCTTCCGCTCCTGGGCGACCCGGGTGCCGTTGGTGACGGCGTACTGCCGCACCCGCCCCCGCAGCCGGGAGACCAGCTCGTAGGACCGGTCCATAAAGCACACCGTGTCCCCCAGCCGTACCTGATAGGTCTCGTTGAAGGGGACGGCCAGAGCGGGGTCCAGGCCCTCCCCGGCAAAAAATTCCTCAAACCGGCCCACCAGCACCTGGGCCTTGGTGATCTTTCCGTTTTCCAGCCGCCGCCAGTAGCTCTGGTTGATGGCGGAGTACCGGGCGATCTGTTCGTCGGAGCAGTCCCCCAGACCGAATTGGGCGAAGCAGGCCCGGATGGCCGCCTTCTCCGCCGCCAGAAAGTCCAGCAGCGTGCCGTCGATATCCCATAAAATGGTACGGATCATGGTTATTTCTCCTGTTGCTTCTGTTTTTTGGTCCCGTGGCAGATCTCCCGGTTGCCGCAGTCGGCGCAGCCCCGGCCGCACCCCCGCTTCTTTCCGTAGTCGTTGAGCAGCAGGATGGCGATGGGGATCCCCAGCACCGCCACCGCGAACAATCCAATGGCAAAGGCCTCCATAATAGCCGCCTCTCCCGGGGACAAACCCCCGTTTTTTGGACCATTGTACCAGAGGCGGAGGGCTTTGGCAAGGTGAGCGCCTGTTTTTCCCGGGAAAAGGGTTGCCTTTTTAGGCAAAAGCCGTTAAAATGCGGAACATGAACAAATATTTCCGGAGGATCGCAGTATGAACGAATTTAAAGGCAGTCAGAACTATGTGGCGTCGGAAGAACTGATGCGGGCGGTGAACATCGCCATGGTGCTCCAGAAGCCCCTGCTCATCAAGGGCGAGCCGGGCACCGGCAAGACCATGCTGGCCGAGGCCATCGCCGCCGCTCTGGGCAAGAAGCTCATCATCTGGAATATCAAGTCCACCACCAAAGCCCAGGACGGCCTGTACGTCTACGACGTGGTCCAGCGCCTGTACGACAGCCAGTTCGGCGGCGTGGGCGTGGACAATATCGAGAAATACGTCAAGCTGGGCAAGCTGGGCGAGGCCTTCACCGACGAGGAGCAGGTCATCCTGCTCATCGACGAGATCGACAAGGCGGACCTGGAGTTCCCCAACGACCTGCTGTGGGAGCTGGACCGGATGGAGTTCCACATTCCGGAGACGGGCCGCACCGTCAAGGCCAATCACCGCCCCGTGGTCATCATCACCTCCAACGCGGAAAAGGAGCTGCCCGACGCCTTCCTGCGCCGGTGCGTCTTCCACTATATTGAGTTCCCCGACAAGGAGCTGATGGCGGAGATCGTCCGGGTCCACTTCCCCGACCTGGACGACAAGCTGCTGACCCAGGTGCTGGAGGCCTTTTACAAGATCCGCCAGCTGCCCCAGATCAAGAAAAAGCCCTCCACCAGCGAGATCATAGACTGGATCCAGGCTCTGGTCCACGGGGGCGTGGACCCCAAGCGGATCGTGAAGGAGGTCCCCTATCTGGGGGTCCTGCTGAAAAAGAACGAGGATATGGACGCCCTGCGGCGCAACTGGAGATAAGATATGTTTGAGGATTTTCTCTATCTCCTGCGGAAAAACGGCCTGAAGGTGTCCCTCACCGAGTGGATGTCCCTGATGGAGGCCCTGGACAAGGGGCTCCACGGGTCCAGCTTCACCGGGTTTTACCACCTGTGCCGCTGTCTGCTGGTGAAGAGCGAGGCGGACTTTGACCGCTTTGACCGCGCCTTTCTGGAGTATTTCCGGGATGTTCCCTTCCAGCAGGAGGTGTCCCAGGAACTGCTGGACTGGCTGGACCGGCCCGACGTGCTCAACGACTACGCCAACTGGGACGAGGAGCAGGCCCTGAAGAACATGGGCCTGTCCGAGGAAGAGATCGAGCGGATGCTGAAAGAGCGCATGGAGGAGCAGAACGAGGAGCACAACGGGGGCAACTACTGGGTGGGTACCCACGGCATGTCCACCTTCGGCAACTCCGGCCTGTCCCCCAAGGGCATCCGGGTGGGAGGCCAGTCCATGTACAAGCGGGCCTTCCGGGTGGCCGGGGAGCGGAAGTTCCGGGACTTCCGCCGGGACAACACCCTGGACACCCGCCAGTTTCAGGTGGCGCTGCGGAAGCTGCGGCAGTTCTCCGGTCTGGTGGACCTCCCCCCCACCGAGTTCGACGTGGACAACACCATTCAGGACACGGCGGAGAACGGCGGTCTGCTGAAGGTCCGGTACAAGCGGCCAAGGGAGAACACCGTCAAGGTGCTGCTGCTCATGGACTCGGGAGGGTCCATGGAGTATTACTCCCAGCTGTGCTCCGCCCTGTTCCAGGCGGTGAGCAAGTCGGGCCACTTCAAGGACCTGCGGGTGTACTACTTCCACAACTGCGTCTATGGCCGGCTGTACAATGACCCCCTGCTCATGAGCCGGAACAGCGTGACCACCGACTGGGTGCTGTCCAACATCGCCAGCGACTGGAAGGTGATCTTCGTGGGGGACGCCCAGATGGCGCCCTACGAGCTGATGGGGGGCTACTACGGCCGGAACAACAGCGGCGAGGGCCCCCAGTCCGGCCTGGACTGGCTGCGCCTGTTCCGGAGCCGGTATCAGAATGCCATCTGGCTCAACCCCAGCCAGCGGCCCCAGTGGGGGGAGTACTGGACCCAGACCTATGACGCCATCGCCCGGGTCTTCCCCATGTTCCCCCTGACGGTGGACGGCCTGGAGGAGGGCATGAAGAAGCTGCTGACACGATAATAAAAAGAGGACCGACTCAGTTGAGTCGGTCCTTCTCATTTTTAAACAGAAAATAACTCGTCGTAAGAGATGTGGAGAATTTCTTTGAACAGCTTTACTTCGTCCGGATAAATGTGCCGCTGTCCCACTTCGATCTTTGCCAAGGCGCTCCTCGTCACGTCACAGCCCCTGGTTTGGAGTTGAGCGGCTAGTTGTTCCTGGGTGAGGCCCCGGTCCTCCCGGATGCGGCGGATATTTTGCCCCATCAAATATTCAAACTCTCGATTCATGCCATCTATCCTTTGCGCTTATTTAAGAACAAACACAGATTGACGATAACAAAATTAAGAGATATAATTGCTCCTATATAAGTGCAAAAAGAAAGGAGTCGGGGTTTTGTTGGAAAATACGGAAGCGGGCGGCTATAAAAAACCGTATCTTGCAATGTTTAATGGGGTGACTGACGCGCTGGAGGCATTGGAGGCCAGAAACTACGGTCTGGCCGGGGACATCCTCCGCCGGGCCCAGCAGGAGGCGGAGGAGCAGTTTCTGGAAGCCGAGGAGGAATGAGCGTTCCGCTCCCCGGGGGTACATCCAATAGGGGGGCCGCAGCCCCCCTGATTGGTCGTTTTAAGGAGAGGGGATCATAAAGGGGAGAGGGAAATCGAAATCCCTCTCCCCTTTATTGGCTCTTTGGTTCCTTTCTGGCCATACAGAAAGGAACTCGCCCCGCAGGGCGAAATCCCCCCAAAAATCAAAACTTCCCGTACTTTACCGGTGGTAAAATACGGGAAGTTGTCGGTTTAGAGAGAAATTACTGCTTCTTCTTGGAGGCCTCGCGCATCCGGTCACCGTGGTCCAGCAGGCGCTTGCGCAGACGCAGGTTCTCGGGGGTACACTCCAGCAGCTCGTCGTCTGCCAGGAACTCCAGGCACTGCTCCAGGGACAGGGTCCGGGGAGTGGTCAGCCGCAGGGCGTCGTCAGAGCCGGAGGCACGCATGTTGGTCAGCTGCTTCTTCTTGCACACGTTGACGGAGATGTCCTCCGCCTTGGGGCACTCGCCCACGATCATGCCGGCGTAGACGGGGGTGCCGGCGCCGATGAACAGCTGGCCGCGCTCCTGGGCGTTGAACAGGCCGTAGGTGACGGCCTCGCCGGTCTCGAAGGCCACCAGAGAGCCGGTGTTCCGGCGGGAGATCTCGCCCTTCATGGGGGCGTACTCCTCAAAGACGGAGGCCATGATGCCCTCGCCCTTGGTGTCGGTCAAAAACTCGTTGCGGTAGCCGAACAGGCCGCGGGAGGGCACCAGGAACTGGGCCTTCATCCGGTCGCCCACGGGATTCATGTCCAGCAGGTCGCCCTTGCGGGCGCCGATCTTTTCAATGACCGCGCCGATGCAGTCGGCGGGCACGTCCACCACCAGGCGCTCGATGGGCTCGCACTTCACGCCGTCGATCTCCCGGAACAGCACGCGGGGGGGAGAGACCTGAAGCTCATAGCCCTCGCGGCGCATGGTCTCGATGAGGATGGACAGGGACATCTCGCCCCGGCCGGCCACGTTGAAGGCCTCGGTGCTGTCGGTCTCGGTGACCCGGAGGGACACATCCTTCATGGTCTCCCGGAACAGACGGTCCCGGAGCTGGCGGCTGGTGACGAACTTGCCCTCCCGTCCGGCGAAGGGGGAGTCGTTGACGGAGAAGGTCATCTCGATGGTGGGGGCGGAGATCTTGACAAACTCGATGGGCTCCACACAGTCGGGGGCGCAGATGGTGTCGCCGATGGTGATGTCGCCGATGCCGCTCATGGCGATGATGTTGCCGGCGGTGGCCTGGGTGACGGGCACCTTGTTCAGGCCGTCATACTCGTACAGCGCGGTGGCCTTGGCCTTTTTGGGGGCGGCGTCGGGGTCGTGGTAGTTGCACACCGAGATCTCCTGGTTCTGCTTGATGGTGCCCCGCTCAATGCGGCCGATGGCGATGCGGCCCACAAAGTCGTTGTAGTCGATGGAGGACACCAGCATCTGGAAGGGGGCCTCCTCGTCGGCCTCGGGGGCGGGGATATACTCCACGATGGTGTCGAACAGGGGCTTGAGGTCGCTGCCGGCCACGTCGGGCTGGACAGAGGCGGTGCCCTGACGGCCGGAGCAGAACAGCATGGGGGAGTCCAGCTGCTCATCGGTGGCGTTCAGATCCATCAGCAGCTCCAGCACCTCGTCGATGACCTCGTAGACCCGCTGGTCGGGGCGGTCGATCTTGTTGACCACCACGATGACCCGGTGGCCCAGCTCCAGCGCCTTGGACAGCACAAAGCGGGTCTGGGGCATGGGGCCCTCGGCGGCGTCCACCAGCAGGATGACGCCGTTGACCATCTTCAGAATGCGCTCCACCTCGCCGCCGAAGTCGGCGTGGCCCGGGGTGTCCACGATGTTGATCTTGATGTCGCCGTACTGGACGGCGGTGTTTTTGGCGGTGATGGTGATGCCCCGCTCGCGCTCCAGATCGTTGGAGTCCATGACCCGGTCCACCACAGCCTGGTTGTCGCGGTAGACGCCGGACTGCTTCAGCAGCTCGTCCACCAGGGTGGTCTTGCCGTGGTCAACGTGAGCGATAATGGCTACGTTTCTCAATTTTTCGTTCTGCATATATAACTTCTCCTTTTGTATATGGCCAGCCCTGGGGGGCCTTATCTCCAAAGAGGAGGACGGAATGGAGCCCTGAGCGGACGGCGAAGGGGCTCATTCGTAACTCTGACGGACCATTATACAGCTATTTTTTCCAAAACGCAACGACTTTCCCACAAAAAATGAAGGCGGCGGAAAGGAATTTTCTCTCCCGGCGGCCCCTCCCCTTCCGGCGCTCCGGGGCAACGGAGAATATCGAAAAAATGTTTGAATACCCTCTTGACAAATTCGAACGTTTGTTGTATTTTTGATTAGAACATTTGTTTTCGACAAAAATCGGCAAAAGGTGAGGAAAAGTCCGGTTTTTGGGACGATAACTGGGATAGACTGTAGCGGAAGATTCCGAATGGGAGGGACAAAGAATGCAGACCATTTATTATACCACCCCCAACTTTATCCATCATACCGGCAATGTGGTGGATCTGGACGAGTACCGCCGGAAGCTGGCCCTGTCGCAGGAGGGCAGTCTGGCCCCCCAGCCCCGGGAGGAGGAGTTCTTTGTCCCGGACGGCGAGGAGGCCTGGGAGGAACCCCGGCTCCGGGAGGTCCGCCCCCGCCGCGGCGGAAAGCTGGGCCGCCGGGCTCTGGTGCTGGACGCCTGCGCCAGCCTGTGCGTGGTGGTCATGACCCTCACCTTTACCCTGCGGGTACTGATGGCGTAAAAAAGAGCGGCGCTGCCGTGTACGGACAGAACAGAGCGCCCTTCAAAATCATGCCTCATTGTTTTCATAGATCTGACAGAAATGCCGTTCCCCCGGTCTTGCGCCGGGGGAACGGCATTGCGCTGTTTCATGGTCCCGCCCCCGCTCCGGGGCGCTTCTCCATAGGATAGAAATGGGGTACGTCCAGACCTGGAGACTCTTTTTTTGCCTGGGAAACCTGGTTTTTCCGGGAAAAGGGGTTGACGTAATGCCAAAAAATGTGTATAGTAAGCTTGTTACCGTTTTGTAACTCTTTTGTTGGAATTGTCATTTTTATCCCCATATAAGCGAGGAAGCACATGAATCAGTTATTGGAACGCAAGCCCGAAGGCGCCGCCTCTGGCGACGAGGGACCTCATCAGAAGAAAAAGAACGGCCCCGACTGGGCGGAGCTGCGCCGCCGGGGGGCCGTTGAGTGGAAGAATCTGAAGGAGTGGAGCCGCATCCACTTCCGCCGGGCCGCCCACATCGCCCACGGCGCCCTGGCCATCCATCAGACCGTGGGTCCCATCTCCTTTTTGGGGATCTCCGCCGCTCTGGGGGTGGCCCTCACCCTGACCACCCTGTACACCACCAGCTACGCCGTCACCCTGGACGGGGACCCGGTGGGTGTGGTGGCCGACCAGAGCGTGGTGGACCAGGCCATCCGCGAGGTGGAGCAGGAGGGCACCTCCCTGCTGGGCTATGACTACCAGGTGGAGGGGGATCTGGACTATAAGTTCGCCCTGACCCTGAAGACCGACCTCACCCAGGAGGACGAGATCGAGGACTACTTCTACCAGCAGCTCAACCAGGTCAGCGACCACTTGAAAAAGTGCGAGGTGCTGGTGGACGGCCAGGCCATCGGCGTGGTCAAGGACGAGGACGCCCTCAACGATATGCTGGAGGAGCTGAAAGCCCAGTATGTGAACGAGAACACCGTGGAGTCCGAATTTGTGGAAAATCTGTCCATTGACTATGTCTACGCTGCGGACACGGTGCTGACCACCGAGGAGATGCGCTCCGCGCTGGAGGCCAACTCCACCGGCGAGACCACCTATACCGTCCAGAAGGGAGACACCTTCAACGCCATCGCCTACGCCAACGACATGTCGGTCAGCGACCTGAAGGCGCTGAACCCCGACACCGATATCAACCGGCTGATGATCGGGGACGTGCTCAATGTGAAGGAGCTGATCCCCGTCCTGTCCGTTCAGACCGTGGAGCACCAGGTCTATACCCAGTCCATCGACTGCCCGGTGGAGACGGTGGAGGACAGCTCCATGTACAAGGGAACCAGCAAGATCCTCACCCAGGGCGAACCCGGCGAGGCCCAGATCGAGGCCAACGTCACCTATGTCAACGGCTATGAGCGGGAACGGGAGATCCTCTCCAACACCACCCTGCGGGAGCCCACCACCACCATCAAGGCCGTGGGCACCAAGGAAAAGCCCAAGACCGCCTCCACCGGAAGCTTCTCCTGGCCCATCCGGGGCAGGATCAACTCCTACTTCGGCGGCCGCTATATCTTCGGCAGCTACAGCTACCACTCCGGCATCGACATCTCCGCCAGCTACGGCGCCGCCATCAAGGCCGCCGACGGCGGCACCGTCACCTTTGCCGGCTACAAGGGCAGCTACGGCTATCTGGTCATCATCCGCCACGACAACGGCACCCAGACCTACTACGGCCACAACTCCAAGCTGCTGGTCTCCGCCGGCCAAAAGGTGTATAAGGGCCAGCAGATCGCCAAGGCGGGCAGCACCGGCCGGTCCACCGGTACCCATTGCCACTTTGAGGTCCGCATCAACGGCAAGGCCGTCAACCCCCTGAACTACCTGAAATAACAAAACAGCAAAAGACCTCCCTCCGGCACAGTGAACAGCCCCAGATTGTGCGGACAGCACAAAAAGATCCCCTGGTAGGAAAAGATTAAGTTTTAAGCGGAGA
>NZ_JADYTU010000027.1 GCF_021531375.1 Pseudoflavonifractor phocaeensis | reverse complement strand
CCACCTTCGGAGGCTCGGGATCGGGGATGTCAATGGGCGGATCAGGCTCATTACCGCCGCCGGGACGCGCCTCCAGCTTGGGGTCGATCTCCATGGTATAGTCCCATCCGGTCCCCGCCTCGTTGGTCATGGGCAGGTACGCCAGGAAGGAGGTAATGTTGTAGTAATCGTCGCTGACGCCGGTCTGCACCACCAGATACACGCCCACAGGCAGGTCCTTGAAGCTGGCCACGCCCTTCTCATCGGTATTGGCGGCCCAGGCCAGGATCTGGTCCTTACCGGCCACGGCCCCCGGCTGGGAGCCGTCCACAAACTGCTCCGCTTTCAGCGCGCTCAGCTTACTCTGGAGCTTGGCTGCGGTCTCCGTATTGGCGGCGGCGGACAGACCGTTCAGGTCTATAGCGTCCTCGCCCTCGGCGGGCCGGAGGACCTCCACCAGGTCAAAGTACAGGTTGCCGTCTTCGATCCTGCCCGTGCCCACCTGATAGATGGTGATCTCAATGCCCGCCTGGGGATTGCCGTAAGGGGATTTCAGCACCACGTCAATGGTGCCCCGATCCTTCTCCAGGTCCACATCCCGCTTGGAGGAATCGCTCCCGGCGGCGGCAGCGCCCGGGAGCATGGCAACCGTCATAGCTGCCGTCAGCAGTATCGCGGTCAACAGGTTCCACTTCTTCATAAGCCTCTTCCTTTCGGTTTCGATGGCGTATTGGTTTTCTTTCCCGTTCGTCCGGGCGGGTCTCCCCCGTTTCCGAACCGTTCAGTGTTTCTTTTTTTCAGGCTTTTTCTTTCCGCCCTGGCTCAGCAGAATGATCAGCAATACCAGAAGCATGGGGGCGGCCACCACGGGGGTGACCAGCAGGGTGTCCACCTGGATGGCGTCGGCGGTGACCCGGGCGGCCACCGTGTCAGCCTGGATATTTTCGATTCGGTGTCCCCGGACCAGCATCCGATGGGTGTTGATGCCGTAAGGGGTGCAGGTGACGAGGGTGCAGTAGTCTTTCCCCTCTTCGATGGCCAGATCGTTCAGCTCCTCGGGCAGGACAATGCGGATCTGGTCCACCTCATAGGTCAGGACCTCGTTGAGGACGAAGAGGACGAAGGTGTCTCCGGGGGCCAGCTGGTCCAGATCGGTAAACAATCTGGAGGAAGGCAGTCCCCGGTGTCCGGTGAGGACGGCGTGTGTGCTCTCGCCGCCGATGGGGAGGGAGGACCCGGGCATACAGCCCACGCCCACCTGAAGCACCGTCTCCTCGGTGCCCAGATACAGGGGCAGGTCCACCCGGATGGCGGGGATCTCAATGTAGCCGATGGCGGTGTTCCGCGCGCCCAGCAGCTGGTGAAAAGCGGCCAGCTCCTCCTCCGAGGGGGCGAAGCGGGTCGGGTTGGAGCGGATGGCCTCGTTGTAGGCCCGGCCCTCCTCCAGCTCGGCTTTGAATTGGTCCGGGTCCGCGTTGGACAAGGTCTCCACATATTCGGCAATGGCTCTGGACTGGTGCTTGGAGTTCACATAGTCCGCAACGGTCGGGTAGAGCAGCACGGAGAGACCTATGAAGAAGATCGCGACAAGCAAAATAGTGGAAAGGTGCTTTTTCATCGGTTTCTCCCTGTTGCTCCGGCCGGGGCCGGGGGCCGAAGCCCCCGGTCCCGGGGAGGAATTTCTTTGGTTTACTGGGGCATAAGCCCCGGGAGCATTACTGCTCGTTGGACATCTTCTTCTTGGTGACCAGCAGGATGGCAGCGCCGGCCATCAGCACGCCGCCCAGGACGTAGAAGATGGTGGTGCCCATGCCGCCGGTGGAGGGCAGCTCAGCGCCGGTCTGGTTCAGGACCTTGACCTCGTCCACGCCCAGAGGAGCCTCGGTGGTGCCGTTGACCACGCCGTTCTCACCGATCACGATGGTGATGGGGCCGGCCAGCTTGTTGTAACCGTCGGGAGCCTTGGTCTCAGTCAGGTAGTAAGTATCGGCGTCCAGACCCTGGATGGTGAACTTGCCGGTGGCGTCGGTGGTGATTTCGGTCACAGTGCCGGTCTCGCCGGTCTTGGCCACGCGGTAGACGTTGTTGCCCTCAGAGACCAGAGCGATGGGGTTGGAGCCGTCGGCGTTCTTGCTCAGGGTGAACTTCGCGCCGGCCAGAGCCTTTTCAGTCTCACCGTCCATGGTGTACTTGAACACATCAACCTTCCAGGTGTAGGTCTTGGTCTGGCTGTCGGGAGTGTACTTGGTGTTGGAGGAGTCGCCGTAGCTGACCTTGCTGGTGTTGGGGTTGCCCTCGCCGGCGATGACGGCGTTCTCATTCAGAGTGGCGGTGTAGGAGATCACGATCTGGTCGTTGGCCTTCAGGGTGTCGCAGAAAGCCTGGGTAAAGGTCACGTCAAAGGTGTCGCCATCAGCTGCGGGGGCGGTGACGGTGTAGTTGGAGGCGTCCACAGTGGTGCCGTTCAGGGTGATCCCGGTCACGCCGGTGTAGGTCAGGCCAGCGGACATCTTGTCGTGGAACACATAGTTCTCCGCGCCGGCCTGGGCGGTAATGGTGCTCTTGAAGTTCACGGTCTGGCCGATGTCGGCGTCGTTCTTCTCGCCGTAAATGCCGGTGGAATCTTCCTCAACGGTCTTGACGTTGGTGGGGACCTCGTTCTTTTCCTCCATCACGACGTCGGGATTGGTGGTGTCCAGGGAGCACAGGGTACCCAGAGTGGTGTCAACCAGATAGTAGCCCAGCTTCAGGTTGTTGAACGTGACGGTGGAATAGGTTTTACCATCAGCGGCAGCAGGGGCGGTGGCGGTGGCGTCGGCAGTCATCTTGGCGGCCTCAACCTGAGCCAGCTTAGCGAAAGCGGCGGCGTCAGCGCCGTCTTTCCAGGTCACATAGCCCTGAGCGTCAAAGGAGACATAGGAGGTCTGGGTTTTCAGCCAGGTCTCCCAAGCGCTGTTGGCCTTGTAGGCGTAGGCGTTGGAGTCAGCGTTGTAGCTCTCCAGATACAGGATCTGATAAGCATTGTAGGTCTGGCCGGGGACAGCGTCATTGATGGTGATGGAGCCGCCGGTCAGGGTGCCTTCCTGAGCAGCGAAAGCGGGGGTCATGAGAGCCATAGCCATGATAAAGGCCAGTGCGAGGGAGAACAATTTCTTTGTGCGTTTCATTTAGGATAACTCCTTTCAGTTTTAAATACAAGTTGTAATGTTGAAAAGTTTGCGTGCGGGGTTAGAATGGGCTGCTGGGTCGCAGTTCAAGCGGCGTCAGATCCCCTCCCTTCTGCGCCGCTGAATCATCAGCAGCACGCCCGCGCTGAGCATCATCATCATGCCCAGGAACGTGAAGGTCTGGGTGCCCATGCCGCCCGTATTGGGCAGCTCGGAGCGGACCGTATTAATGTAGCACACGGTATCCGTACGCAACAGTTCAATACTTCCCGTCACTGTGGAACCAGATTTCACCTCGCCATTATTTACCTTGTACGTTGTGGTGTACCCGTCTGCCGCCTTTTCTGTAATGGTGTACTTCGTGCCGACCGGCAGATAGCGGATCATCACATACTCGCCGTCCTCCAACTCAAAAGACCCGCCGTCATAGATAATGACGTCCGACTTGATCTTTTTGCCCGTTGCATCGTAACGAGTGTAAGAATAGTCGTCCCGCAACGGATTTTCATTGGCATCGGTAAAGTGGATCTCAAACTGGAACTCCTGGTCGGGATTGCCGGCGCCCTCAACTTTCTTCTCCACCCGGAGGGTCCCCGTGTTCTGTTCCGGCGTGGCGGAGGAAACCGAAGGCAGAGTGAAGCGCATGTAGCAGGAGGAACCGGACGCGCCGCGCTCCGTGTAGAAGAAGCTCAGCGTATAGGTCTCATCTTCCGTGCGGCCATCCTTCTGGATGTAGTCCCACAGATTGATGTACTCGCCGACGGAGGAATGGACGCCGCCGATATCGCAGACCAGCCGGCTGTTCCCCTTGGAATCGGTCAGGAACACCCACATGTCATCATCGCCAAAGAACAGGTAGTTCAAGGGACCCACATAGTCCTGAGTGAGCTTAAAGCTGACCGCGTAGTTCATGCCGAAATAGTTGTTGTGGTTCTGACTGTTGTCCGACCTGGGGAACGTGAAACTCGGCGTTCCATAGTCGCTTATTTTATAGGCGTACAAAGGATCGGTTGTCGACGCGGTACCATTGGCTCGATAATAAGCGTGTATTGGATCACCGAACTGGGGGTCCACGGTATTGGAAACGCCATCCAAGGGCCAGAAGTTGTTGGTATACCCTTCTCCGTTTGGATTATTAAAGGTATCCAAACCACTGATGCCGATTCCGGACTGGCCGGAGACCGACCGCAATGTGTATGTATCGCCGCTCCGGGCAAAGGTCAGGCTGTTATTGCTAAAGGTCGTTTTGCCTGCTGCAGACCCATCGTTGAACAGCTTCGGCGCTACCACACCGTCGGCATACCGGATTTCTTCACCATTCATGCCCGATGCGAGACCAAATGTACATTCCTTATAACCATTGCCGTTGCCCTTATTCAGCGTGTTCCCGCTCCAAGTCACGTTCTCCAGGCCACTACCTGCGTTATTGTTGCCGAAACCCAGCTTCGCGCCGCTTCCTGCATAATTCCTGGCACTGTTGATGCCCTGTTCTTTTGTATTGAACAGTGTCGTGTTCGTCCATTTTTTGCTGTCAAACTTCTTACGCGTACCATCCGTGATATCATAATCATAGAAGTTCGCCTCATTGTCGTAGCTGCCGGAGGTCGTATCATAGACCAACTGAATCTTGGTCCCATTCTTGATGAGCACCGTATCATCGCTTTTGGAAGATTCCCGGTTGGTGAAGTGCAGTGTCGTGGGGTTCGTGTACTTCGTCCAATCCTCATCGCCCTCATTGCGGACCCAGACCTCCTTCAACTCATAGTTGCCGTTCTCATACAACCGGTTGAAATAAGACAGGTTCGGTGCTTCGATGTAGTGATACTCATAGTCTCGATATACCTGCTCCAGACTGGAGTTCACAACGATCTTGCCATCCTTGATATTCAGATACTTCAAGTACGGCTGTACGCCGTTCTGGGGAAGGTTGCCGCCCTGATTGGCTCCGCCTTTATCTGTATTGATGACAGCCAGCGTACCGCTGTCACTCAGCGTGGCCTGCTCCACCCAGGCGTAATACCCGACCGTGAACCTGGGGTTCGCCGTCTGGGACAGTGTCACGGCCATTCGGTTGGACTGCAGCGTGAACCGCATCACCGTCCCCGCAGCTTCGTCCGCGGCCACCAGCGTACTATCCGTCTCTGTGACCTCGCCGTCGGTATCCTGCAAGACAGAAACTCGGATCGCCGTTTCCGCTGTCTGTGTCTCTGCCGGCTGTTCTTCCTCAGCAGAGCCGTCCGCAGGCGCGTCCAGGGACATGACCGCCCTCCTGGCCATCGGAGCGGCTTCCTGAGCCGACTCCTCTTCCAAGCTCATGGGAGCTGCCATCACAGGCTGGTCTGCTGCCACCGCCTCTTCCTTGGGGCTCAGTTCCACGGTAACTTCGCAATCAGTCACATCCAACTCAGCACCGTCGCGGAAGAAGTAGACCTCGTATGCCGAAACATGATAGAGTTCATCCTCTTCATTGGCATTCGCGGCTGCGTACTCCGCGGCGTCGAGGTATGCCTCGCTTTCCTCTCTCTGCGGGATGACGGCCAACACCAGCCCTTCGGTCCAATCGTTCTCTTCACCCGTATCGGATCCTGCTGTTTCTTCGGCTCCAGGCTCTTCAACCAAAGGCTCCCCGATTTCAGGTTGAATCTCCTCAACCTCCAAAGCCGCTCCCATCGCTGCAACGGACGCATCCCCTGTCAGCTGAATCGTCATGTCAAGGGCGTCATCTCCATAATGGAAGAGATAGGAGGGAATGGGCATTCCGTCTTCATCCTGTTCCTCGGAGGCCAGTTCTTCAGCAAGCACGAGCACCGCATCGTCAGGCAATTCCGAAATATTGCCATATACAGCGGTGTACTCACTTTCAGGAATCTCTGGTGCCAGGCAGCTCTCGTCATGGACGTGCTCCTCCAGGCCGCAGATCAGGTTGCCTTCTTCATCCAGGCAGGAGTCGTCATGGGTGTGGGCCGGCAGGCCGCAGATGTACTCGGACTCGTCGGGGGCCTCCGGCTGTGTCTCCGCGTAACAGGTGGAGTTATGGATGTGCTCGGGCAGCTCACAGGTCAGCACCTTCTCATAGCAGTCGGCGGTATGAACGTGACCAGCCGTGCAGATCAGCTCATTCCGAGTCTCATAGCACTCCTCGGTGTGGGTGTGGCCCTCAGTCTCCTCCTTGCCGCAGATCAGGCCGTAGCAGCTGTCATCGTGGACGTGGCCCGGGCCCTCCTGGGCGGTGCAAGTCAACTCGACGCGCCGGACAGTACAGCTGTCGTCGTGAGTGTGTCCCGCACTCTCGCTCTGGCCGCAGGTCAGCGCGGTGGACTCGGTATAGCAGCTGTCGCTGTGAGTATGGCCCGCGCTCTCGCTCTGGCCGCAGGTCAGCTCGCCATTCTCGTCGTAGCAGCTGTCGTCGTGGGTGTGGCCCGCGCTCTCCGCCTCGCCGCAGGTCAGGCTGCGGGTAGTGGTGTAGCAGCTGTCGTCGTGGCTGTGAGCCTCGTGCTCCTCCTGGCCGCAGGTCTCGGTCACGACGGCGTAGCAGTCGTCGCCGTGGGTGTGGGCCGGATACTCCGTCTCGCCGCAGACCAGACCATAGCAGCTCTCGTCATGGCTGTGGGCCTCGGTCTCTTCCTCGGTGCAGACCAGCACCTCATGCGGCTCGTAACAGCTCTCGTCATGAACGTGCTCTTCCGCGTCCTCCACAGACTCCGTCTGCTCCTCCAAGCCGCAGATCAGCTTTTCGGTGTAGCAGGCGTCGGTATGGATGTGCTCCTCCTGGCCGCAGATCAGCTCCCCCGTCATGGTGGATGCCGGCTGGGACAAGGAGTACATCGTCGTGATGGACACCAGGATTGCCAATGTGGTAAATGCCGCGTATGCTCTGCGCCGTTGGGTGCGCTGTCTGGTGAAATTTTGGATCATCTGTTTCACGGTCTTTTGCATACGCCACACCTCCTTCCCTATATGGTAATTTTGTATTTCACACACTGAATGGGATCTCGCTTGTTTATTCCACGCGTCCAAAGGCGCTTAGGGGCCAGACCCGAAACACCACCCGGCCCAGCACCTGCTCCTTACTGACCGGGCCCACCGCCGTGGTCCGGCTGTCCAGAGACACCGCACGGTCGTCGCCCATGACGAAGACCTTGCCGTCGGGTACCTGGTAGGGGAATTCGATGTTGCACTCGCCCAGGGACTTTTCCTTGATATAGGGTTCCTCCAGAAGAACGCCGTTGACGTAGACGTCACCGTTCTCACTGATGTCCACCCAGTCACCGGCCGAGGCAATAACTCGTTTGATCAGGATCTTGTTATTATAGTAGAACGCTGTGATATCTCCCGTCTGAAACTCGCTCTTCTTGACCGCCACCACAAACTGGCCGTCCACCAGCGTGGGGGCCATGCTGGCGCCGGTGATCTGAAGGACCGGCATCCACAGGGTAGCGACCAGAATGGCCACCGCGGCCACCACCGCCAGGGAGTAAACGGTGCCTCGCAGGGCCCTGCCGTACCGCTTCCGGTATTTCAGTCGGGAAATCTCCTCTTCCATCTGATCCAGAGTGGGGTACTGCAGGTACTTATCCCCCTCTTGTTTTCTTCCCATCATGACGGCTTCTCCTCATCCGACTGCTCCAAAACCGGCCAGACACCGCCGGTCGGCTGGGAAGCACGGGCTTTTACATTTTCCAGGTATTGATCGGCCGCCTTCTGTGCCACCTCGAAAATGTCGTTGAGTTTCAGCGCCGCTTCCGCAATGGAGCCTGAGTCCCGGATCGTCAGCATCCGGTCCTCAAGCTGGGCTTCCTTCTCCGCAAGCTGGGCGCGGAGGCTTTGAAGCTCCCGCTCCTGCTGGGCCAGCAGCTCCAGCAGCTCCAGCTTGCTCAGCTTCCGCAGGGGGTTTTTTTCTGTCTGTCGGGTCCTTCCCATGGCTGTTCTCCTCTAGAAAAACAAAAAGCCTGGCGACCCCGCGGTCGTCGGCTCCTTTTTCCTTCGAAAAGAGCACCCGTCTCACGGGCGACACAGGCGGCTGAACCGGCATGGCGGAGATCCCCCGCTTTAGCCTTCGGGCTTTGCGTCCCACGCTTTCGCGTGGTTTGCTCTTTTCTGTCCTATATTTGCGGCGCCGGTACGCGTTCTCAGTCCGCGCGGTCGCTGGCGCCGCCTTTGTTATGGTTGTATTATAGCACAACCCGGTTACAAAAACGGTTACATTTTTATTTTTTCTTTCAGACCCAAGGAAAAATATACACAAAAAACTCGCCCATTTTTTGTCACTTTAGCCGAATGCAGTTTCGAAAGTCCATAATTCCGCCCTTTTGCTGCCCCGCCTTGCAAACAGGCCCGGGCCTTGATATAATTTTAATGTATCCCGGCACGCTGCCGGCGTTCCGCAAAATTCGCTAGGGAGGGTCGTGATTTATCTTGAATTTTGATATGAGCATTCTGTTTTTTCTGACTGAACTGGCAGGGACCGTCGCTTTTTCCATTTCGGGCGCCATTCTGGCCATCGAGCGGGAGTTGGATCTGTTTGGAGTCATCTTTCTCGGGGCAGTGACCGCCATCGGCGGCGGCGTGGTCCGCGACCTGCTGTTGGGCCAGATCCCGCCCCAGGCGTTCCTGAACTACATCTATCTGCTGACCGCGGTGCTGACCGCCCTGCTGGTGTTTCTGCTGTCCTGGCTGAAATGCAGACAGGGAAAACCCATCCGCTTCATTAACGACGCCATTTTGAATTTTTTCGACGCCGCCGGGCTGGGGATCTTTTCCGTCATCGGCGTGCAGAACACCATCAACGCGGGCTTTGGGAGCAACGCCTTCTTCTGCGTCTTTCTGGGCATGACCACCGGCGTGGGCGGAGGGATGCTGCGGGATGTGCTGAGCCGCTCCACCCCTGCCGTCCTGCGCAAGCACGTCTACGCCCTGGCCTCCCTGGCCGGCGCACTGTGCTACTACTGGCTGCAGTCCCTCTTTCCCTCGGGCGCCATCATCATCAGCACCTTGCTGGTCATCGTCCTGCGGCTTCTGGCCAGCCACTACCGCTGGACTCTGCCCAGGATCTCCCCCTGATGAGCGCCTTCAAAGCGGATGATTGTAAAAAATCTTTTTTCAATGCCGCGTTTTTCCACAATATTCAAAAAGGCAAAAATCCCTGGATCTGCCAAGATCCAGGGATTTTCCTATACTGCGTCGGATTTGTGCCATTTTGATCAGAAACGCGGCGGCTTCACAACTTCAAAAACCGCTGCGCGTCCCGGTTTCCGCCCAGAATGAAGATCGTCTCGTCCCCGCGGAAGCAGTGGGCAGGGCCGGGCAGGGGTTCCAGCTTGCCATCACGTTTGGTGGCCAAAATGTTGATATGGTACTTCTGCCGGACGGCCAGCTCCACAATGGTCTTGCCCACCCAGGAGGCGGGTACCGCCGTCTCAAAAATGGAGTGGTCATCCGTCAGCTCGATATAGTCGAAGATGTGGTCGGCGCTGTACCGCACCGCCGCCCAGGAGGCCATTTGCTTTTCCGGATAAACCACATCGTCCGCGCCATTTCGCAGCAGAAATTTGGCGTGCACATCGCGGTTCGCCCGGGACAACACAAAGGGGGCTCCGTGCTCTTTCAACAGAGCCGTAGTCTCCAGGGAGCTTTGAAAATCGTCGCCGATCGCCACCACGCACAAATCAAAATTCCGGACCCCCAGCGACTCAACAAATTGCTCGTTGGTGCCGTCTCCGATCTGGGCGTTGGTCACCAGAGGCAGGATCTCATTGACCCGCTGCTCATTCCGGTCCACCGCCAGCACTTCATGGTGCAGTTCCCGCAGCTTCTCGGCCATGTGCCGCCCAAAGCGTCCCAATCCGATCAAAAGCACAGACTTCATAGGCAAACTCCTTTCTTATCCCACCGTCACCGGCTCCTGGGGAAATTGGGATGCGGACACACCGTTTCCGGCGGTCACGGCGTAAATCAGGGTCAGGCCGCCCACCCGCCCGAAATACATCAGGAAAATCAGGACCAGCCTGGACAACACCGAAAACCGCGCGGTGCCGCCCAGAGACAGGCCCACCGTGCCGATGGCGGAGGCCGCTTCAAACAGGGCGTCCATCAGCGGGACCTGGTCGATACAGCAGATCAGGATGCCTCCCGTAAGGAAGAACAAAATATACAGCAGGAAGATCGCACAGGCGCTCTGGAGCGCGGGCTCCTGGATCCGCCGTCCGAAGCACTGGGCGCTGCGCCGCCGCCGGAAGACCGCGACGGCGCTCAGAAGCAGAACGGCAAAGGTGGTGGTCTTGAAGCCGCCGGCGGTGGAACCGGGCGAACCGCCGGTAAGCATCAGCAGGATGGTCAGCAGCTGGCTTGGCTCAGACATCCGGGCCAGATCCACGGTATTGAAGCCGGCTGTTCTCGGCGTGACCGACTGAAACAGCGCGGCCAGGATCTTTTCCCCCAGGGACAGCCCGCCCCACTGCGGCAGCTGAAACTCATAGAGCAGGAAGAAGAGAAATCCAAACAGCAGCAGAGCGGCGGTCGTGACCAGAATGATCTTGCTTTGCAGGCGGTATTCCTTGAAACGGAGGCGGTGGGCGGAAATGTCCTGCCAGGTCAGAAAGCCCACGCCGCCCACGACGATGAGTGAAGCGATTACAATATTGATAACCGGATCCCCCACATAGCCGGTCAGGGAGGAAAAAGGGGCTTCCCGCCCCATCAGATCAAAGCCAGCGTTGCAGAAAGCGGAGATGGAGTGGAAAACCGAATACCACAACCCACGCCACGGGCCGAATCGCGGGCAGAACCGGGTCACCAGGATCACGGCCCCCAACCCTTCCATGGCAAAGGCAGTTTTGAGGATGAAGCCGGTCATGCGGACGATGCCCCCCACCTGGGGCGCGGAGATGGATTCCTGCATGACCCAGCGCTGCTTCAGCCCGATCCGCTTCCCGGAAAAAATAAAGATGGCGACGGCCATGGTGACAACGCCCATGCCGCCCACCTGGATCAGCAGCAGGATGACCAGCTGCCCAAACCCGGACCAATAGCTCGCCGTGTCGCGGACCACAAGACCGGTGACGCAGGTGGCGGAGGTGGCGGTGAACAGCGCGTCAAAAAACGACGCGCCGCCCCACTGGTGCGTGGAAAAGGGAAGCATGAGCAGCGCCGTTCCCAACAGGATCAGGAGCAGGAACCCAACGATGATAACGCGGGCGGGCGACACCCGATCGCTTTTCCATAACGGCATAAATGCCGCTTGCAGTTTCTTCTTTAACACGCTGAAGCGGCCTCCTCTGTAAAGCTGACCATAAGAAAGTATAAAGATTGATTTTATTATATCATATTCATTTTCAATGGGGGATGAGGACTTCATTAGGGTTCTTTGCGGGGCATTAAGATTATATTAAGGGGCGGAGCTGAAGAACCGCCGGATAGGCCGCCGGTACCAAGGCAAGGATCCATCCCAGCCGGCGGACGGTGGCAGCACCCAAGCGAGGTCTCCCGGGACGGCCGGTATTAATGTAATCTTAATCCCACACGAAAAACGCAAATCTCACACATAGGCGTTTGAGTTTATAATGTAGTTAGGAAAAGCACGTTCTTACATGGATCGCGCTTTGAGGAGGGATCTGCATGGAAACTCTGGTGCTGATCGGTGGGTTTGCCTTTGTCGTCATCGTGGGGTATTTTGCCATGGGCCGTCTGGGCCGTTTTTGGGATGAAGGCGGCATTTCCCCCTATTGGGACGAGGAAGAAGAGCGGGCGGCAACGCGGGGGGCGTCCGCACAGTCCAACGCCCCGAAAGAAAAAGATTGCTGTGGAGCTTCTGCTCTCAATAAGCTATAATGGTTACAAAACAACATCCAAACGGAAAGGAGCCACTCCCATGATGGATGAGTGCCGGCCGGATTCCGATCTGCTTCTGCCAGGTATCCAGCAGGCAGAAGCGCAAACAGAGGGCCGATTGAAAATATTTTTCGGCTACGCCGCCGGCGTGGGCAAGACCTATGCCATGCTGGAAGCCGCCCGGCGGGCCAAAGCCTCCGGCGTGGATGTGGTGGCCGGCTATATCGAGCCCCATACCCGGCCGGAGACGATGGCTTTGCTGGAGGGGCTGGAGCGGCTGCCCGTCCGGAAGATCCCCTATAAAGGGACCGAGCTGCGGGAGTTCGACCTGGACGCCGCTCTGGCGCGCAAGCCCCAGCTGATCCTGGTGGACGAGCTGGCCCACACCAACGCCGAAGGCAGCCGTCATGTCAAGCGCTACCAGGACGTGCAGGAACTGCTGCGGGCGGGCATCGACGTTTACACCACCGTCAATGTCCAGCATCTGGAGAGCCTGAACGACAAGGTGGCCGCCATCACCGGCGTGGCCGTCTCCGAACGAATCCCGGACAGCGTGTTTGACTCTGCCGATCAGGTGGAGCTGGTGGATCTGGAGCCGGCGGACCTGCGGGAACGGCTGCAGGAAGGAAAAATCTACCGGCCCCGTCAGGCCGCCCGGGCCTTGGGACACTTTTTCACCGACAAGAACCTGGCCTCCCTCCGGGAGATCGCCCTGCGGCGTACCGCCGACCGTCTGGACGCGGTGCCCTGGCTGGAGGGTCAGGACAAGCCCAAAGCAGGCGAACATATTCTGATCTGTCTCTCCTCTTCTCCCTCCAACGCCAAGGTGATCCGGACCGCCGCCCGGATGGCAAGGGCCTTCCACGGTGCCTTTACCGCCCTGTTCGTTGAGACGCCGGAGCTGGCGTCCATGTCTGAGGATGACCGAAAGCGCGTCAGCGCCAACGTGCGTCTGGCGGAGGAGCTGGGCGCCAAGATCACCACTACCTACGGAGACGATCCGGCCGTGCAGATCGCGGAGTATGCCCGCATCAGCGGCATCTCCAAGATCGTCCTGGGCCGCAGCCCCCGCCGCGGGGGACTGCATCCCACCAAAAATCTGGTAGACCGTCTGAACGATCTCGCCCCGGATCTGGATATCTACATCATCCCCGATCAGCGGGGGAGGAAACAGCCCCGCCGTTTTTCAAGATACGGTCGGATTCAGGAGCGGCTCTCCGCAATGGACATCGTAAAGATGCTGGCCGTTCTGTCCGGATGCACCTTGGGCGGCTACTTTTTCTCCTTTTTGGGCATTTCGGATACCAACATCATCATGCTGTATCTGCTGGGCGTATTGGTGATCTCCATGGTCACGACGGGGCGCAGCTACAGTTTGGTGGCGTCGGTACTGTCGGTGCTGCTTTTCAACTTCTTTTTCACCGACCCCTACTTCACCCTGCGGAGCGATCCCAGCTATATCGCCACCTTCGGCATCATGTTCCTGGTGGCCCTGCTCAGCAGCTCGCTGACCATCCGCGTCAAAACACAGGCAAAGATGAACGCGGATAAGGCTTACCGCACCGCGATCCTGTTGGAATCCAGCCACAAGCTGCAAAACGCCGAGGGCGCCGAGGGAATTCTGACCATCGCGGCCCAGCAGCTGGGCCACCTGCTGGAACGGGACCTGGTGGTCTACCAGTCGGACGGCCGGGGCGGGCTTCTGCCGGCCATGCGGTTCCCCTTTTCTGAAGAAACGGACCTGTCCGCGCTGCTGACGCCCTCTGAGGAGGCGGCGGCGGAATGGGTGCTGAAGAACAACAAGCACGCCGGAGCCACAACCAACACTCTGCCAAACGCGAAATGCCTGTATCTCTCGATCCGGGGCACCGGCGGCGCTCTGGCTGTGGTGGGCATCGCGGTGGGCGGCGGCCAGCCGCTCCAATCCTTTGAAAAGAACCTGATGGTGGCCCTGCTGGACGAGTGCGGCCTTGCGCTGGAAAAAGAACTCACCGTGCGGGAAAAGCAGAAGGCGGAGGCCCAGGCGGACCAGGAGGCCCTGCGGGCCAATCTGCTGCGGGCCATTTCCCATGACCTTCGCACCCCCCTGACCAGCATCTCCGGCAACGCCAACATCCTGATGGAGCGCGCCGACCAGCTGGAGCCGGAAAAGCGGCGCAGCCTGTTCACCGCCATTTACGACGACGCCATGTGGCTGATCAACCTGGTGGAGAACCTGCTGTCCATCACCAAAATCGAGAATAACCACGTCCATATGAACATTGAACCGGAAATGCTGTCAGACATTTTCGCCGAGGCTCTGTCCCATCTGGACCGAAACGCCGGCAAGCACCATATCCGGGTCGATCTGGCCGATGACATGCTGATGGCCGACATGGACGCGCGGCTGATGGTGCAGGTGGTCATCAACATCGTGAACAACGCCATCAAGTATACGCCAGAGGGGTCCCATATCACCCTGTCAGCCAGAAAGTCCGACCAGCTGGCCATCGTTGAGATCGCCGACGACGGTCCGGGCATTCCCAACGAGGCGAAGGAAAAGCTCTTTGATATGTTCTATACCGCCAACAATGAGCGGGGCGACGGGCGGCGTGGGCTGGGCCTGGGGCTCTCCCTTTGCAAGTCCATCATCACCGCCCACGGCGGCAAGATCGAGGCTTTAAACAACGATCCCCACGGCACTGTTTTCCGCTTTACATTACACGCATCGGAGGTAAGGCCCTATGAATAAGCCGCAAATTCTGTTTGTTGAGGATGACGCCGCCATCGGCAACCTGATCGCCACAACACTGGAGACCCAGAACTACCAGTTCCACCGGGCCAAGAACGGTCAGGAGGCGGTGATCGACGCGCTCTCCTACCGGCCGGACGTGATGCTGCTGGACCTGGGTCTTCCCGACATCGACGGTCTGGAGATCATCCAGAAGATCCGGTCCTGGAGCAATATGCCCATCATCGTGGTGTCCGCCCGCTCCGATGACCGGGATAAAGTGGCGGCGCTGGACGCCGGGGCGGACGACTATCTGACCAAGCCCTTCTCCGTGGACGAGCTGCTGGCCCGCCTGCGGGTGGCCCTGCGCCGGGTGCGGTACGACAGTCAGAAAACCAGCGAGGAGGCGGTGCGCTATCAAAACGGCGGCCTTGTCATCGACTATGCCGCGGGCTGCGCCTACAGGGACGGGCAGGAGCTGCATCTGACGCCTATTGAGTACAAGCTGCTGTGCCTGCTGGCCAAAAACACCGGCAAGGTCCTGACCCACAACTATATCATCAGCGAGATTTGGGGCACTTCCGCTGAATGCATCGCCGCGGAGCTGCCCTCCCTGCGGGTCTTTATGGCGACGTTACGGAAAAAGCTGGAGCCGGACCAGAGTCATCCCCAATATATCCAGACCCACATCGGCGTGGGTTACCGGATGATCCAGTGCAATAAGGAAAGCGAAGCGTAGGCCCGTGCCCAGGCGGCGAGAGACGGGGCGTTTCTGCGCGGCCGTTTCCCCTGTGCCGCCAAGATTTTCCCCGATCCATATAAAAACGCACGGAACGGGATCTTTTCAATCCAGTTCCGCGCGTTTTGCCGCAGCGTTTCAAAAGGCGCTCCTGCTCATTTTGTTTCGTTTTGCCGCCTCCGGGGCGTACCGTGACCACCGCTTTCCCCGGCGGTGGTCATTTTCTTCTTATACCCGGCACTGCGGGCCGCAGGCCAGCCAGCCGGGATCATTTTGTATCAGGCTTGCCCCGCGGCAGCCCGGCGGACATGAAACGCGGCGGTTTTCGACCATCTGTGTGTAATGAGCCGGCAAGCGCAAGGAAGGCTCCCACAAATCCCCCACGAAAATGCACCGGAATCATTGACCGGACCCGCCGGCTGCGGTATGCTGTAACAAACCGGACGCTCCGAAACGTGACCGCGGAAGGGCGCCGCTTGGGAGGAGGTTCACAGGCATGATAGAAGTCGAAGGTCTGACGCTGCAATATCCCAACGGCAAGGGGATCCGGGACGTCTCCTTCCAGGTGAAGGAGGGCCAGGTGCTGGGCTACCTCGGCCCCAACGGCGCCGGAAAGACCACCACCATCCGCTGCCTGCTGGGCTATTCCAAAGCGGACCGGGGCAGCTGCGCCATCCGCGGGCTGGACTGCCGCCGGCAGGCGCCGGCCATCCAGCGCTTTCTGGGGTATCTCCCGGGTGAGATTGCCTTTCTGGACGGGATGACCGGGCGGCAGTTTCTGGCGTTTCTGTCGCGGATGCGGGGCACGAAAGGCCATGCCCGCCAACAGGAACTGGCGGAGATGTTTGAGATCGACCTGTCCGGCAAAATTAAACGCTACTCCAAAG
The DNA here is from genome assembly GCF_021531375.1 of Pseudoflavonifractor phocaeensis. Classification (GTDB taxonomy): domain Bacteria; phylum Bacillota; class Clostridia; order Oscillospirales; family Oscillospiraceae; genus Lawsonibacter; species Lawsonibacter phocaeensis_B. The sequence continues at coordinate 11,843 of NZ_JADYTU010000027.1, read as the reverse complement.
GCATGAAGCAGAAGGTGGGCATCATCGCCGCTTTCATGCACGACCCCGAGGTCATTATCCTGGACGAGCCCACCAGCGGCCTGGACCCGCTGATGCAGAGCCGCTTTACCGAGCTGGTGCTCAGCGAGAAAAAGCGGGGCAAGACCATCCTCATGAGCAGCCATATTTTCGAGGAAGTGGAGAAGACCTGCGACCAGGTGGTCATCATCAAGGAGGGCCAGGTGGCCATGCAGGGCGACATCCACACTCTGGGCCAGACGCAGCGAAAGTCCTTCCTCATCCAGCTTGCCGGGCCCTTGGACGCCTCCGGGCTGACCGCCTTGGGGGCGCACGTCGTCCCGGTCGGGTCCGGCAGATATGAAGTCTCCGTCCGAAGCGACCAGGTCGGCGCTCTGCTGCGGCTGTTGGGCCGGCTGGACGTGGTCTCCCTGGAGTCGAAGAAGCAAAGTCTGGAAGACATCTTCCTCCACCTGTACGGAAAGGAGGAGGCCCATGAATCTGACGCTGTTTAAGGCGGACCTGAAGGGGAACGCCATCCTGTGGGCCATCATCGCCTATGTGATGATGATGTACTTCTCCGTCATGTCCCTCATGTTCGACCCCACCGACACCTCCGCGCTGGCCAGCATGCTGGAGCTGCTGCCGGAGGGTCTGATGTCCAGCTTCGGCTTCAACTCCGTGTCCACCAACCTGACCAGCTTCCTGGCCGATTACTACTACGGGTTTCTGGTGTTCATGTTTCCCATGATCTACTGCATCGTGGCGGCCAACCGGCTGGTGGCAAAACTGGTGGACAACGGGTCTTTCGCTTATCTCCTGATGGCCCCGGTATCCCGCCGGACCATTATCGTGACCAAGGGAGCCGTTCTGCTCTCCTCCATCGCAATGCTGTTCGCAGTCCTGCACATCGGCGGCAGCGCCGTTTGCCGGATGTTCTTTGGAGACATGCTCAACCGGAGCATTTTCCTGCGGCTGAACATCAACGCGGCGCTGCTCACCATGCTGGTGGGCATGATCTGCTTTTTCTATTCCTGTTACTTCAACGACTCGAAGCTGGCACTGTCCTTCTCCGCCGGCGTGAACATCGGCTTTTTGCTCCTGTTCATGCTGGGCGGCGTGTCCTCCCAGTCCGAGTGGCTGAAAAAGCTGTCAATCTTTTCGCTGCTGGACACCCAGCGCATTCTGGAGGGCAGCGGAACGGCGGGGCTGGACCTGCTGCTGGCCGGCCTCGTCCTGGCGCTGTTTGGACTGAGCGTGTGGGTGTTTGACCGGAAGAATCTTCCCATCTGAGAAGCGGGGGAATCGTCATGAAGAAAAAATTATCTCCACGGAATTTCACTCTGATCTCCGTGCCCATCCTGGCCGCCGCGGCCGCTTTGCTGGTTTTTGAGTTTTTGCCCAAGGACAGCCAGTTTTTGCTGGAGGGGTCGGTGGAGATCGCCTCCCATACCTGCTACACAAAGGCGGGCGGCACGGTGGAATCGGTGCTGGTCCAGGCCGGCCAGCAGGTACATACAGGGGACGTGCTGGCCGTCATCGACGACGGCGCCGTGGACTACCAGATCGCCCAGCTGCGGCAGACGCTGGCCATTCAGGCCGCCCAAATGGAGCAGCTGAAGTCCCCCGCCGGCGAGGCGGCCACCCAGGCCGCCCGCGGGGCCGCGCAGGACAATGTGACCGTGTGCCGGGAGGCGCTGCGTCAGGCGGAAAGCGCTCTGACCACCGCCCGGCAGGACCTCTCGGACCAGCGGCAGCTCTACGACATCGGGGCCATCTCCGGGGCGGAGCTGCGGCAGTTCGAGTTGGCGGCAGAGTCGGCGCAGTCCCAGGTGGTCACCGCCCAGGCCCAGCTTTCCGCCGCGCAAAACAGCGTGGAAGCCATCCAGCTGCCCTCCGCGGATGAGGACGCCATTGCCGCCGCGCAGGAGGCAATGGACCTGACGCAGCTGCAGATCGACCAGTTGGAGGCCAGCCGGGAGGATTACAGCATCCGCGCCGCCGCGGACGGAGTGGTCATCGGCGCCTCGCTGGAGCCCGGCGTCACCGTGGTCCCCGGCCAGAGCGTCTTTCAGCTGTCCGCCGGAGATCTGCAGTATTTTGTGTGCTATCTGCCCCAGGAGTATCTGGACCAGATCGCCTTTGAGGAGGAACTGGTCCTGTACCGTCAGGGCAGCCAGGAGGAAGCGGCGAGAGGCACCGTCACCTACATCGACCTGCAGGCCGTCTATCCCCCGGAGGACTACGAGAATAGCGGCAACCGGAACCAGCGCAGCGTAAAGGTCAAGGCGGAACTGACCAGCGGCGGCCCATTTGCCGTGGGACAGACCCTGTTCCTCCGGCTTGATACGGTCCAGGATTGACGGCAAACAGCTCGTCGGCGCAATTGATCAAGATCTCACGGATATCCTGTGATCCAAATTTTTTAAGAGGCGTTCTTGCGCGGCCGGTCCGCTTCCCCCGCCCCCGCCGTTTCTCCCAACTTTGCCGCGCACCGTGACCACTGCCCGAACCGGGCAGTGGTCATTTTTTCGTGTATGAGCCGCGGTGGTTTTCCCCTGGCTCCGCAAGACGGTATGGATGTCAAGCCTGTGTCCGGCAAACCGGGCGGCGACAATGCGTTTTTGCCCTTCGAACCTATGCCCAGGCCGCAAGACGCAAGCAGGACAAAACGGCGGAAGCCATGCGCGGTTTCATGGCCCAGGTCATATAAAAGCACAAAAACACAGGGCCGGAGCTCAAAACTTCCTGCCCTGTGCTTTCTGAACTTATCCGCCGCTTATTTCGTTTTTTATGAGTGGGGGTTCCTGTCCGCTCATGCCGGGCCGTTCAACCGCTTGACCGGCCAGTGGCCTTCTGATTACAGTAACAGCAGCGTTTCGCTCAGCCGCTTCCCGGCGGAGCCCCCAAAGTCCTCCGCTCGCCGGATGCGCAAAAAGGAAGCGCCGTAGATCATCCGCTCATTTTCCAGCTCGTTGTCATCGCCCAAAAAGATGCCGATGACATGTACGCCCTCTCGGCGCAGCTTTCTGACCTGAAAGCAGGTATCCTGTATGGCCGCGTTCCCGATATACTTTTCCGGGGCGCCCGGCCGGTGTCTGCCGCTCACCATATCGTTGGGCAGGCCGTCACTAAAGACGATGACGATCTTATGATCCTCCCGCCGCTTTAAAAGGTCAATCCCGGCGGCGGCCAGCGCCAGCCCATCCCGGTTGTTGGAGGTCGCCCGATACTCCAGAATCTTGCGATCCGCCTCGGGCTTATCATCGTAATCCCGAAAGCGCCTCAGCACCGTGTGATCCCCATAGGTGCAGTAGCTCATTACCCGGTGTGGGATCTGGATCCCACTCAGGGCGGCGCTGAACAGATAGCTCTGCAGCGCCACCATGGACTGACGGACAGCCTGTGATCCGCTGGCATCGATCAGCAGCTCCACCACAACGGTGGATTGATCCTGACGAAATACCTTGTGAAAAAGCTGCGGCTCTTTGCAGCGTCCCACCTTCCACAGGGCGCTGTTTACCAGCACACCGTGGTCTGCGCGGTAGATCTCCGGGTCATTTTTTAAATTCAGCGCATTTCGAAACGCCTGCTCAATGCTCCGGATCCCCTGCCGGGCAGAGTTCTCGTGCTCCTCCAGCATTCGCAGGTTGGCATCCCGGCACGCTCTCAACGCACCGGCTCTGGGAGAGGCTTCCTTGTATGCGCTTTCCGGAAGGCCGTCTGTAAAGAGCAGCTTACGTCCCTCATGGATACCCACGCAGACCGTGCGCTCGATCTCCCTCATGGCCTTTTCCGTTTGAAAGCTGGGGCCGAAGTTTTGGGCGAGGTACTCGGGGATCGCCGCCAGCGCCTCCTCGGACAGCTCCATGCCGTCCGCCGAGGTGTCGCTGGCCTTCTTATATTTCAGTTCCGGCTGGGAATCATCCGGCTCCGGAGGCTGCACCTGGTCCGGAGCGAGGTGTTGTCCCTCCCACAGGTCATCGGAAAGTTCGAATACGGGGAGCTCGTCGTGGCTGTGGTCGGGCGCAAAGTATTTGGTGAAAATCTCCTTGTACAGCTGCACGGCCTGCTCCACCAGCGCCCTTGCGTCCGCACAGTTCACGCTCTCCTCCACCAGCTGCGTGAACAGCTGCAGCACATGCTCAAAACCGGAAAAATTTTTTAGAATCCGGCGGCTCTCCTCGTTCGCCGTCCGGGGAAATTCTTCCGTCAGCCAATAGATGCTCATCCAGCCCCGTGAGGAGTGCCGCAGCCGCAGGGGATCATAGTCCAGCAGCTCCCGGGCGGCTTGTTCCGCCATGACCGGGACGCCGGGCCGCTCGTCCGCCAGCTTTTTGCGCACTACATATTCCAGGCAGATATGGGTGATGGGGAGCAGGACATGCATGTCATATGCCGCATAGCGGTGCCGCCTGAGCCACAAGTTCAGCTCGTCCAGCCCAAACAGCTTATCCCCGCCGCCCAGGATCACACCCTCATACACCGAGATCATGCCGCCCGCCTTTCGATACGGGTCGCTCATAAGGAGAATGTATTCCGGATATTTTCTTTTGCTGTGATCCTCGGAAACCGTCAGAAACAGGCTTTCCTCTCTATCAATACTCACGTTGCTCTCCCGTCAGACAAATCTTGTCATCACAACATCCTGAACCAGCTGATACTCATACTCGTCAAAGCATTTGTTGGTAATGTTGAGCGCCACTGCGTCCTTCGGGCGCATTCCGTCTGTCATCAGCCGCAGGGCGGCAATCATGCCGCGCAGATCCACCGGATGGGTGGAGATCTCTCCATTGACCGCTTTCTCGTTCAGATCCATAAACAACCCAATGCAGCGGTCGATGTGCTCCTCCGCCGCGTTGGGGACGTCGGCTTGCAGCAGCCGGTGCAGCTGCTGGGGCTGCAGCGTCGGCATGCGGATCACCGCAAAACGCGAGACCAGCGCTTCGTTCAGTTCCCGGGTCCCCGCGTACCCGTAGTTCATGGTGGCAATAAAGCGGGTGGCCGGGTGCATAGGGATGCATTCATACCCCGGCACATCGATCAGCCTGCGGTAGTCCAATACCGAGTGCATCACCACAACGGCGTCATTCTTTGCCATATTGATCTCATCCAGAATGCAGAAGCCGCCGTGCTGGGCCGCCTGTGCCACCGGGCCGTTGCGCAGCCGCACTTCCCCGCCGACAAAGGTATCGGTCCCGATCAGGGTGCTGCTGTCGGTGTTCACATGGAACGAAACATTGTAGACGGGTCTTGCAAATAACCAGGCCAGGTTGTCCGCCAATATGTTTTTTCCGGTGGCCTTTCCTCCGCACAGCAGGATATTTTCGCCCTGCAGCAAGGCGGAAACGGCCAGATCCAGGATCTCCTCGCCGATAAACTCCACGGGCGGTTTTGTAATGCGCCCCTGTACGGCTGCTTCCGCAGCGTATTGTTTCTTGAACTGTTCCAGTCGAATCGTCAAATCTTCTCTCATAGCGCGCTCCGTCTTTACCTTTACTCGGGCAGACGCCCGGTTTTGAAGCCACAACGGCACTGCCTTTGTGACTGTTGTCGTACATTCAATTTTATCTTTCTCATATAAGCTTGTCAATTTATTTATAACGGAACTGCCCAAGTAGCCCGAAACGGAAAACCAGCCCATGAATTCTCTCTATATGATGAACTGAAAAAGGCATCAAACACCAGACAGGACCCATTCTGTCCGGCATCATTATTGCCACGCCCGGGCTTTTTATTACATGCCAGCTGCACAGAGCCGATGGTTGTCTTTGTGAAAACAACGCGGCAGCAGCCCGAACGTTGGCACGTTCAGGCTGCTGTTTTATCTTTTTTAACCTGTGTCAGATATGCAGATACGCCCTCAGTCCTTTCAGCTTATCCCGGCTGATAGGCAGTTCGGCGCTGGAGCCCCGGACCCGAAGGGCAAAATCGCTCCCGCTCCAGGGAAAGATATCCTGTACATACTTCAAATGAACCAGGTAAGACTTGTGGATCCGATAGAACCGCTTTCCCCGCAGCCGTTCCTCAAAGACCCCCAGGGCTGTGTTGTCACTGTATTGTTCTCCGGTAAGGGCGTGGATGACGCAGTGCTTGCCGGAGCCATCTGACTCAATATATGTGATCTCATCCAGCGCCAGCAGGACCGTATGGCGGCGATTGGTGTTGACGGCAATCCGGAATTCATCGTCCTGCTCCGGGTGGGTCTTTTCATACTGACCGAGAATCTGGCGGATGCGGGCAGGGTCATAGGGCTTGAGTATATAGTCGTTCGCTTGCAGCTCAAAGGCGGTCACCGCGTATTCCGAGTAGGCGGTGGCAAAAATAATCTTGGCATCCGGTATCAGCCGCCGGGCCAAAGAAGCTACCGTCGTCCCCTCCATATCTCCCAGGCGGACATCAATGAACAGGAAGTCGAAGGTTTTCTTTTCCAGCAGCTGCATCGCCTGAACGCCGCTCCCGGCCTCATATATCTCCGCCTGCGGAAAATCCTCATAAATGAGACGGACCAATTCCATGCGGGTCAGTTTTTCGTCGTCAATTACTGCGATACGCATAAGCCGTACTCCTTTCTGTTCCGGGCCGCAGACCGCCGGGTGGTATAACCGGGATGGAAAACGCTACAATTGACCCCTTCTCTGAGCTGTCCACCGTAAAGCTGCATTGGCTTCCATAGACGGAGCGCAGACGCTTCTGGACGTTGAACAGCCCGGTATAGCCGGGGTCCCGGGGTCCTGGAGCCGCTCTAAAATTTCCGGCGGGAAGCCATGTCCGTGGTCGGCAACCTTGATGCAGACACACTCTCCTCTCTGCTGAATTTTGATATGGACATATTGGTCGTCCACTGAGGTCCCGCCATGCCGCACCGCGTTCTCTACGATCGGCTGGAGGATGAGGGGCGGCAGATAGGCCACAGGCAGCGGCTCCGGCCGGTCCCACTCCACACAGATCGCGTCCTCAAACCGCGCCTCAACCAGAGTCAGGAAGTTGTCCACATTGGACAGCTCTTGCTCCAGCGTAACAAAGGGCTCGTTGATGCTGAGCGCCTGGCGAAAATAATTTGCCAGAACGAGGATCATCTCCTTGGCTTTCTGGGGAAGGGAGTTAAACAAAAAATGGGGATCGATCTGGGACTGGAGGCCCGCAGCTCCGCCTGCTGGCGCAGCTGGATCTGATGCTGAAACTCCGCCAGCTCCAGCAAGGCGGAAAAGAACTGAGCCAGGCTTTCCGCAGTGCGGCAGTCGGCCTCCAGGATCAGATTGGGGCCCTGCGGCACGCAAAAGAGCAGCGACCCAATGCATTCCTCCCCGCAGGTGAGGGGCGCGGCAATCATGGCGCGTTCCCGGTACTTGGCGGAACCGCAGAGCTCCGAAGCATCCCGCTCCACGGCCCGTTTCCCGCTTTCCATGGCCTTTCGGGCCAGGAGCGGAAGGCTGTTCCATTCCATCCCGCTGGCCGCCACCACTTGGTCCAGGTCTGTGATCGCCACCCGAAATTCGGGCAGGTTCTCCCGCACGGTATCCGTTACCTACTGCATGGCCTGCCAATTCGTCAGGCCTTCCCGCAGCGAGGGGAGGCATTTTTGCGCGATAAACAGGGCCATTTGCTGCTGCTCCGCCAACCCGATGGTCACGCTGCGGTTAAACCGGCTCAAAAGTCCCATGAACAGGACCAGACCCAGGGAGTTCATCACCAGCTTGGGCAGCAAAATCACCTTTTCCAGGTCCAAAGCGGCGGAAAAGGGACGGGAAAACAGGAAGATCAGGACGGATTGAAGCAGCTCGGACAAAACGACAAGCAGGACCAGAGCCATATTCCGGCCCTTTTTTTGCGGCATCCTTCCATAGGCGATCGCGCCGACCACTCCGAAGCAGAAGGTCCCGACCCCGCAGGCCAGTGAGGTAAAAAGCTGGCCGGGTCGTAGAAGAAGCGGTGAACGCCGCCCAGAAGTCCGGCGCACAGGCCGGGGATCGGCCCTCCCACCAGCCCGGCGGCCAGGGTGCTGACCACCCGGGTGTTCACCAGCGCACCCTGAAGTCCCAGACTGGTATAGGTGCCGCTGATGGACAGCATCCCGAAGATCACTCCAAGTCACAGCTGTTCTCCCAGGGATTTGTCCTGCTTTTTCAGCAGCTGCCGCAGGGGAGCCAGTTCGGTCAAAATAGCCGCCACCAGGACCAAAAGGCTGATATTTACCAGCAGATACTCCAAAAGCTCATGTTCCATCCTGCTCCCTCCGCTTCTGTTCCAATCTTGGAATAAGTTTTCGTTATCACCTTTTTTGGACGAAATCAAGAACTTTTTTGCGGCTTTCTTCGGAAGGCCTGGTTCAGCCTGCGATTCACTCCGAAAATACAGCGGTTCATCCCCTCAACAGCGCAGGTTGCGCCGGTTCTATTGACGAAACAAATTTTTACCATAAAATCATGCTATCAGAAAGAAATTATTATGACTTTTGTATAAAGCCCGATTTCTCCGACGCAATGGCGGTCGTGGAAATAAAACTGCAATTTTTGAAAAAAAGGAGTGCGTAGTTATGAGACACATGAAACGACTGACAGCCCTTGCCCTGGCCTTATGCATGACCCTGGCCTTGGCCGCCTGCGGAGGGGACACCGGAGGCCAGCCCGCCTCCTCCAATTCCGGGGCCAACAGCAATAGCCACCCCCAGCGAAAGGAGACAACATGAAAGAACCTGAGTATTCGGCTATGAGTCCAGCTGTGGCGAAAGCCGTCGAGGAGCTGGCTGCCTTTATCAAGGAGAACAGTCTGTGCGGATTGGGCCAGACCGCGCCCAATCCGGTGCTGTCCACCCTGCGGTACTTCCGGGACGAGTATGTGGAGCACATCGTCAACAAACGCTGCCCCGCCGGAGTGTGCCGGGCCCTACTCACCTATCAGATCGATCCTGTCAAGTGCCGGGGCTGTACCGCCTGCGCCCGGGCCTGTCCCGCCGGGGCCATCATGGGGAGCGTAAAGAATCCCCACAAGATCGACAACGAAAAGTGCATCAAATGCGGCAGCTGCATTGAAAAATGCCGGTTTGACGCTGTCAGCCGGACCTGAAAGGAGCGGAGAGCATGGAAAAATTGAATTTACAGACCGTGGATATGGTCGAACTGAATATTAACAACATCCCTTGCCGCGCTCCCGCCGGATCCACCATTCTGGAGGCCGCCGAGTTCATGGAGCGGCTCAAAACAGGGGAACGGCTTCCCATCATCACCAGCTGCTGCCCCGGCTGGGTAAAATATTGTGAGGAGTTCTATCCGGAATTTATCCCCAACCTGTCCAGCTGCAAAAGTCCCCAGCAGATGTTCGTGGCCTTGGCCAAGACCTACTACGCTGAGAAAAACGGCCTGGACCCCAAGAATATCGTCTGTATCTCTGTTATGCCCTGCACCGCAAAAAAGTTTGAGCACAAACGAGAGGGCGAATGTGCCGCGGGAGAGGGCATCCCGGATGTGGACATCGCTCTGACCACCCGTGCTCTGGACAACATGATCAAACGGGCCGGTTTACTTTTCAACCAGATGCCGGACGAAGATTTTGACCCAGCGCTTGGCATTGCCAGCGGCGCGGGCCATCTGTTCGGTGTCACCGGCGGCGTGATGGAGGCCGCTTTGCGCACTGCCGCTGAAACCCTGACCGGCAAGGAGCTGGCCGACCCGGTTTTCCAGGCGGTCCGGGGGACGGACCGGGGCATCAAGGAGGCGGAGTATGAGATCGGCAAGGCCCTTGTCCGGGTCTGCTGTGTCAGTGGTATCCACAACACCTCCCTGGTGCTGGACGCGGTAAAATCCGGAGAGAAGCGGTATGATTTCATCGAGATTATGGCCTGCCCCGGCGGCTGTATCAATGGCGGAGGCCAACCCACCTAGCTGGCGGATGTGCGCAACTTTACGGACTTGAAAGGGCTGCGGGCCAAAGCTCTTTACGACGAGGATCAGCGGATGGCTTTGCGGAAAAGTCATGAAAACCCCCTGGTCAAACAGGTCTATGCGGAATATCTGGGCAGTCCCGGCAGCGAACGGGCCCATCAGATCCTGCATACCAGCTACACAGTACGAAGCTATGAATATTAAAAAGTTTAAGCAGGAGGGAGGTCCCAGCTTGCAGCAGCGGCTGGCCCGGGCCGCTGAGTTGAGCGAGCTAGTCCTGGGGATCATAATTCTGGTCCACTGCGTCATTTCCACAGTAGGCATCGTATGTTCCCTGAATGTAACCAAACTGTTCTACAACACCGCCTATCTCCAGTACCAGTTGTCCAGTGCCCGCCTCATTATCACCGGCCTGGAATTGATCACAATGATTGCAAGCTACTCCATCGATTCCGTGGTGGATGTGATGCTGCTTGCCGTCTCCCGCCAGATGATCGTGGAGCATACCGCACCGCTGGAGAATCTGTTGACGGTACTGTCTGTCGGACTGCTGTTCCTGATCCGGAAGTATCCGTACATTTCTAAAATCGACAAACGCTATCCCGCTAAATCAGTGAAAAAAGAAAATGAGCCCTCTGAAAAATGAGGGGGAAATTATTATGAAATGTCTCATCATCGACGTCAAGATCGACTGGAATTAGCACAAGTATAAGTACATGGGCTGGGAGCATATCCAGAGACGAGGTGCTGAAGGGATAGGACTTTGTCACCATTCATATGCCCCTCACCCCCGAGACAAAAACCAATTTAACTCCCTTGGCGCGGATATCAAGACCTATATTGGCCAACACCAATAGTGTGGACCGATCTCTAAAAAAGCAGGGTATTTCAACCGTCCGGAAGAAATACCCTGCTTTTTCTACATATTATAATGTAATCCTTTATTCTATTTCCTCCGGTTAGTCTACCCGCTAGGCAAAACAAAACCCGCTATCCCTTACGGGACAACGGGTTTTTCTGGAGCTGCTAGGCAGATTCGAACTGCCGACCTCATCCTTACCAAGGATGCGCTCTACCGACTGAGCTATAGCAGCATGTTTGTCCCCTTTCGGGGAACTATTGTGAACAGGCCATGCCTGGAATTACCAAGGCGACCCGGGTATTCCCGGGGGCTATTCAAACAGCCATTCGGCTGAAAGCTTTAAATGGCGACTCGGAAGGGACTTGAACCCTCGACCTCCGGCGTGACAGGCCGGCGTTCTAACCAACTGAACTACCGAGCCATTTAAACTATACAAACAGATTGCTCTGTGATCTACAATGGCAGGGGCAGAAGGAATCGAACCCTCGGCACGCGGTTTTGGAGACCGCTGCTCTACCAGCTGAGCTATACCCCTATATGGTGGGCCTTCACGGGCTCGAACCGTGGACCGACCGGTTATGAGCCGGCTGCTCTAACCAACTGAGCTAAAGGCCCATGACCGTCGCACGTTAAGTTTGGAAAGAGCGGCTTGCCGTCATGCTTGGCGGCAAGCCGCTTTTCTTTGGCTCCCCAAGTTGGACTCGAACCAACGACCCTGCGGTTAACAGCCGCATGCTCTACCGACTGAGCTATTGAGGAATGTGAAAGGGTCCGGCCCGGCTGGACCGGACCCTTGTGTTGGCGTTACCTATTTTCCCGGCCCGTCTCCAGGCAAGTATCTTCGGCAGAAGCGAGCTTAACTTCCGTGTTCGGAATGGGAACGGGTGGACCCTCGCCCTAATCAACACCAACTTTACTTTCTCCGAGAAGAAAGTAAGCAAAGAAAACATTTTGTTTTTCTCTCCTTACCGTCTTCCCAACAGTAAGTATTATATCCGTTTTTGCTCAATTGTCAAGAACCATTTTGAAAAATGGTGACCCGTACGGGAATCGAACCCATGTTTGCGGCGTGAGAGGCCGCCGTCTTAACCGCTTGACCAACG
>NZ_JADYTU010000026.1 GCF_021531375.1 Pseudoflavonifractor phocaeensis | reverse complement strand
CCATATTGTAAACCGTGCGTAGGGGGCGGCGTCCCCGACGCCCCATAATACATCCATAAACTAAAATTTACCCGCCGATTCTCTGGCGCACCGCCTCATACAGCAGCACGGCCGCCGCGGCGGAAGCGTTGAGGGAATTGATCTTCCCGAACATGGGGATGGACACGGTAAAGTCGCAGTTCTCCGCCACCAGGCGGCTCATGCCGTCCCCCTCGCTGCCGATGACGATGGCGGCGGGGCCCTTCAGGTCAGCCTGGTACAGGGAGGTGGTCCCCCCGGCGGCGGTGCCGAAGACCCAGACGCCCTCCTCCTTCAGTTCCTTCAGCAGGGCGGTGATGTTGGGCACCCGGGCCACGGGGACGTGGGCCACCGCCCCGGCGGAGGTCTTGGCTACCACGGCGGTCAGTCCAGCGGAGCGGCGCTTGGGGATGATGACCCCGTGGGCTCCGGCGGCGTCGGCGGTACGGATGACCGCCCCCAGGTTATGGGGATCGCTGAGCTCGTCGCACACCACGATGAGGGGATTCTCCCCCTTCTCCCGGGCGGCGTTGAGAATATCGTCAACGGTGGCGTACTCCCGGACGGCGGCCTGGGCGATGACGCCCTGGTGGGAGTGGGTGCGACTCATGCCGTCCAGCTTCCGCCGGTCGGCGTCCACCACCACGATGCCCTGCTCCCGGGCGGTGGAAGCGATGTGGCCCAGGGTGGCGTCGGTCTCCCCCTTCATGATGAAGATCTTATCAATGGTCACGCCGGCCCGCAGGGCCTCGATCACCGCGTTGCGGCCCTCGATGATCCCGTCGTTTTCCGACTCCACAGGGGCGGAATGGCGCAGGGGCGGTCTTTTGTTCATGGAATCTTTCCTCCGATCCAAAGGTGTTTGACAGATAAAAATTAGTATATCATATTTCAGCCGGAGGTGGAAGTGGCAAATCGTTTCGCCGGCAATTTTTGTTCCCGGACGTTTTCCCGCCTTCACAGAAAGTTTACACCGGCATTTCTTGTTTTTGATGCGGCATTGTGGTATGATACTGTCCAGCATATCCTGCCCAGCAGACAAAAAGAAAGCATATGGAGGTATTCTCCTTTGAAACCTGATAAAGGAAACAACAAAAAGAATGCGTTTGGTCTGGTCACCATCATTCTCTGGGCTCTGGTAGGCACCATGCTGCTGAAGAGCTGCACCTCTTCCTATGCCAGCGCCAACGAGGTCCAGGTGGACTACTCCGTTTTCCACAAATGGGTCGCTGCCGATCTGGTGGAATCGGTCGAGCTGGAAAACAGCAAATACATCATTGAATTGAAGGAAGGGATGGAGTCCGAGGCCGAGGCCTATCTGCCCGAGCCCGAGGAGGGCGCCGGCAACGCCCTCCTGACGCCCATCCAGAATAACAAGGAGACAAAATACGTCACCACCCCGCCTCCCGTGGAGGATGACGGCCTGATCCAGCTGATGAAGGACCACGATGTGGACTTCTACACCGAACCGGTGGACAGCTCCTCCTATTACCTCTCCCTGCTCATCTCCACCCTCCTGCCCATGCTCATCATGGTGGGGCTGATGCTGTTCCTGTTCCGGGGCATCGGCGGCAAGGGCGGCATGGGAGGCATCGGCGGCGTGGGCAAGGCCAACGCCAAGGTCTATGTGGAAAAAAAGACCGGGGTCACCTTCCGGGACGTGGCCGGCCAGGACGAGGCCAAGGAGTCTCTCCAGGAGATCATCGACATCCTCCACAACCCCCAGAAGTACACCGAGATCGGCGCCAAGCTACCCAAGGGTGCCCTGCTGGTGGGCCCTCCGGGCACCGGCAAGACCCTTCTGGCCAAGGCCGTGGCCGGCGAGGCCGGAGTCCCCTTCTTCTCTATCAGCGGCTCCGACTTTGTGGAGATGTTCGTGGGCGTGGGCGCCAGCCGTGTCCGTGACCTGTTTAAGGAGGCCAGCAAGATGGCCCCCTGCATCATCTTCATCGACGAGATCGACACCATCGGCAAATCCCGCGACAACCGTATGGGCGGCAACGACGAGCGGGAGCAGACCCTGAACCAGCTGCTGGCCGAGCTGGACGGCTTCGACCCCGGCAAGGGCGTCATTGTTCTGGGCGCCACCAACCGGCCCGAGGTCCTGGATAAGGCCCTGCTCCGTCCCGGCCGCTTCGACCGGCGCATCACCATTGACCGGCCCAATCTGGCCGGACGTCTGGCCACCCTCCAGGTCCACACCAGGAAGATCAAGCTGGCCGAGGACGTGGATTTGAAAAAGATTGCCCTGGCCACCGCCGGCTGCGTAGGCGCCGACCTGGCCAACCTGGTCAACGAGGCCGCCCTCCGTGCCGTCCGCAAGGGCCGCCGGGCAGTGAATCAGGAGGACCTGCTGGCCTCCTTCGAGTTCGTCATCGCCGGCAGCGAAAAGAAAAATTCCGTTCTCACCGAGTTCGAGCGCAAGCTGGTGGCCTACCACGAGGTGGGTCACGCCATGGTGGCCTACAAGCAGAAAAACGCCGAGCCGGTACAGAAGATCACCATCGTCCCCCACACCGAGGGCTCTCTGGGTTACACCCTGCTGATGCCCGAGGAGGATAAGACCAACCTGCGGACCAAGGAAGAGCTGATGGCCAAGATCGCTGTCTCCATGGGCGGCCGTGCCGCCGAGCAGGTGGTGCTGAACACCATGACCAACGGCGCCTCCCAGGACATCCAGGAGGCCACCAACATCGCCCGGAACATGGTAGCCATGTTCGGCATGAGCGAGGAGTTCGGCATGATGGCCCTGGGCTCTGTCCGCAGCCAGTATCTGGACGGCGGCTACGGTCTGGACTGTGCCCAGGACACCGCCGCCGTCATGGATAAGGCGGTGAAGGCCATTCTGGACGTGTGCTACGCCGACGCGGAGCAGGTCATCCGGGATAATCTGGAGGATATGCACAAGGTGGTGGCCTACCTGCTGGACAAGGAGACCATCACCGGCGGCGAAATGGTGGCCATCATCGAGGGCCGGGATCCCGCCCTGGTGGAGGACGCTTACGCCTCCACCAGACAGCGCGGCCAGAATTCCTTCCGGCCCTCCCAGCCCGAGGGCATCGAGGCCCCCGCCAAGCACATCCACATCGTCAGCGAGGAGATCAAGGCTCCCGCGCCGGAGGACCCGGAGACGGATGAGCCCTCCCCCGAGTCCCCGGACGCTCCCGCCGGCGAGCCCGAGCAGTCCGCTGGTTCCCAAGATCCCGCCCCATCCGCGGACTCTACTGAGCCCCCGGAGAAATCCTGATTCAAAACGGCACCGGAACCCCAGGTTCCGGTGCCGTTTTCTCTCCCACGAAAAACAGGCGGCTGACAGCCGCCTGTTTGTTTTTCATTACAGCTTGGATTCCAGCCAGGCCAGCAGGTCGGCCATGACCTCGTCCCGGTTGAGCTCGTTAAACATCTCGTGCCGCCCCTCGGGGTACAGCTTCACAGACACGTCCCGGCAGCCCGCTTTCCGGAACATCCGGACCACCTTTTCCACGCCCTTGCCCATAGCACCCACCGGGTCCCGGTCGCCGGACAGGAAGTAGACCGGAGTCTCTTTGTCCATCCGGGCCAGATTGTTCCGGTCCGCGATATATTGCAGGCCCCCCATCATATCCCGGAACATGGCCACCGTGGGCATGAACGTACAAAGGGGGTCCTTCAGATAAGCATCCACCACCGCCTCGTCCCGGCTGATCCAGTCGGCGCCGGTGCGGTTGGGGGCAAACTTCTTGTTGTAGGCACCCAGGGACATGGCGTTGACCAGGGGGCTGACAGAGTCTCCGCCCCGGAGGAGGCACAGGCCGCCGGCCAGGGCCTTGCCCAGCGCCACCAGAGGAGCCGGCTCCTGTCCCGTGCCCGACAGGACCGCCCCGTCCACCGTGCCCGGCCACCGGATCAGGTAGGTCCGGGTGAGGAAAGAGCCCATGGAGTGGCCCAGCATCACATAGGGGACCCCGGGGTACTTCTCCCCCTGGAGTTCCCGCAGGCGGCGGATATCCCGGACCACCAGATCCCAGCCTCCCCTGGGGCCGAAATAGCCGTATTTCCCGTCGTCCACGGTCTTTCCGTGGCCCAGGTGATCCTCGCCGCAGACCAGAAAGCCCCGCTCCGTGAGAAACCGGGCCACATGGTCATAGCGGCCCACATACTCCGCCACCCCGTGGACGATCTGGACCACCGCCCTGGGCTGGCCCTGGGGCAGCCACTCCATGGCGTGTACGGTGTGGTTCCCATCGCTGGACGGATAAGAAAATTCCCGCGGCTCCCTCATGGCGCGACCTCGTTTCCGGCCCTTCCCGGAGGAGGGCCTTTTTTCTTAGTTTACTCCAGGGCAGCGGTCCCCGTCAACTCTCTCCCCTTACATCTGCTCCAGCACGGCCCGGATTCCCCGCTGATGGAGGCCGGCATCCTGGGCCAGCTCCCGGCACAGCTCTTCCAGCGCCGGGTCCTCCGCCTCCTTCGCCGCCTCCAGACAGGCCGCGGCCCACCGCTGCTCCCACAAAAACTGCTCCCGAAGGGCCAAACTCAGGTCTCCGCCTCTGGACGGGGCCTCTCCCCGGGGACGGTGACGCCGGCCGGTAGCCAGAAAATAGGCCGCGGCCAGCTGCCGCAGAGCCCGGCGGTGGTCCGCCGCCAGTCCGGTCAGCCGCTGGTCCCGGTTTCCCATCCTGCGGGCCAGTGCGCTTCCCGCTCCCGCGCCCGCCCAGGCCATATCCATCAGGCGCCGCAGCCGCTCCTCCGTCCCGGGCTTCTCCCCTTCCGTTTTCTCCGGAGCGCGCTCTTCCGCCTCCCGGCGGGGGGGCTTTGTTGCCTCCCGGCGTGGCTGCTCCTGCCCGCCGATATCCAGGACTACGGGGCTGTTCTCCTGGTTGGGCATGACCCGCGCCCAGACCCGCCGAAACGTCTCCGGATCAATGTTCCGCCCGTCCAGAGCGGACAGGTCCATTTGCTGTTCCATACGCTCTCCTCCTTTATGGTTGAGTGGTCTTTCCCCCTATTCTATGCGTTTTATAAGGAAACGGGCAACAGACTTTTCCAGCGGATGGGCCCTTCTCCTTTATGGTTGGGTGGTATCTTCCCTGATTCTATACTTTTTATAAGGAAACAGGCAAAGGGCCTTGCTTTCGAAGCAAAATTGTGCTAGAATCCCCGTCCGAAAGTAAATCCTTGCTGAAATCATAAAGGAGAGAGTCAAATGGCCCCCGAACAGCATAATGTTTCGATCATCCGCGCCACCAACACCCCCCACCAGTTCTCCTATGAAAACGGCATCCTGCTCACCGATGTGGAGCCGGGCCGCGCCCGGGGCGAGCTGACCGTGGGCCCCAACAGCATCAACCCCCACGGCAATGTCCATGGCGGCGCGCTGACCACCCTGGCAGACACGGTGGCCGGCTGCTGTGCCTGCTCCGAGGGAGGCAGCTGCGTTACCTCCAGCTTCAGCATGGAGTTTCTCCGTCCCGCCACCGGCTCCAAGATCGTCTGCGAGGCCACGCCCAAGAAGCTGGGCCGCAACCTGTCTGTGATCCAGGTGGTGCTGACCAACGACCAGAACAAATCCGTCGCCACGGGCACCTTTACGTTCTTCATGTTCAGTGAAGAAAGTGAAGAAAACTAAGGATATCGCGGTCTTTTTGCCGAAACGGCCTTGACATCCCTGAAAGTCCGTGATAGGATACTTGCAATTCCAAATTAATATTGGATAGAGGCGCGGTACTCATGCGTACCGGAGGACAAGGCCAGGCAGCCGTCCTTCGGGAGAGGGTGGACCGCCGAAGGTCTTTCGGCCTGCCTGGGCCGGGTGATCTGGGCCGTGGGAGAACATCCCGCGGACTGTCACGAAACAGTGGAGCGCTATCCTGACGTCCCCGGCTGTGTGCGGGGATATCGGCTTTGCCATGGGCGCTTCGGGCCCATGGCTTTTTGTTTCGTGAGACCGGGGGAATACCCCAAAAATATATGGAGGGAATCAAAATGAGAGCGAGAAGATCCTGGCCCGTCCGCGCCATCCTGGTTCTGACGATGGTGCTGGCCCTGGCTACCACTGCCTTTGCCGCCGATCCCACCGAGGAATCGGGCACCAAGATGATCGAGTGTCCCGACTGCGGCGCGGTGGGCATTGTCCTGTCTGAGGAGTGCGAGGCCGTCCCCTGCGATACCTGCGGCGGCGAGGGCTACGTCCGGTCCCCCAGCAATTTCTACAACACAGCCATGTCCCTGCTGCCCCCCATCATCGCCATCGCCCTGGCGCTGATCACCAAGGAGGTCTACTCCTCCCTGTTCATCGGTATTCTGGTGGGTGGTCTGCTGTACTCCAACTTCAGCTTTGAGGGCACCATGCTCCATGTGTTCAGCGACGGCGTCGTCTCCGTCCTGTCCGACAGCTACAACGTGGGCATTCTGATCTTCCTGGTCATCCTGGGCACCATGGTGTGCCTGATGAACAAGGCCGGCGGCTCCGCCGCCTTCGGCCGCTGGGCCAAGGAGAACATCAAGTCCCGGGTGGGCGCGCAGCTGGCCTCCATCCTGCTGGGCTGCCTGATCTTCATTGACGACTACTTCAACTGCCTCACCGTGGGCTCCGTCATGCGTCCCATCACCGACAAGCACAACGTCTCCCGTGCCAAGCTGGCTTACGTCATCGACGCTACCGCCGCCCCCATCTGCATCATCGCCCCCATCTCCTCCTGGGCCGCCGCCGTGTCCGGCTTTGCCGAGGACGGTCAGGGCTTCAGCCTGTTCATCCGCGCCATCCCCTACAACTTCTATGCCCTGCTGACCATCGTGATGATGCTGGGCCTGGTCATCATGGATGTGGACTTCGGCTCCATGGCCAAGTTCGAGCACAACGCCAAGGTCAACGGCGACCTGTTCTCCGGCTCCAATCCCTACGCCATGCTGGACGAGGACATCGACGAGAGCAAGGGCAAGGTCATGGACCTGGTCCTGCCCATCGTGGTGCTGGTGGTATGCTGCGTGATCGGCATGATCTACTCCGGCGGCTTCTTCTCCGGCGCCGGCTTCATCGAGGCTTTCTCCAACTCCGACGCCTCCGTGGGTCTGATGCTGGGCTCCGCCTTCGGTCTGGTCTTTGCTTTCCTGTACTACTTCCTGCGCAAGTCCATGTCCTTCAAAGAGATGATGGGCTGCATCCCCGAGGGCTTTAAGGCCATGGTCCCCGCCATCCTGATCCTCACCTTTGCCTGGTCCCTGAAGGCCATGACCGACTCTCTGGGCGCCAAGTACTTTGTCCGTGACTTCGTCCGCACCTCCGCCACCGGCGTCCAGATGCTGCTGCCTGTCATCGTCTTCGTCATCGGCTGCCTGCTGGCCTTCGCCACCGGCACCAGCTGGGGCACCTTCGGCATCCTGATCCCTATCGTGCAGAACGTGTTCTCCATGGACAACCCCCTGGCCATCATCTGCATCTCCGCCTGTATGGCCGGCGCGGTCTGCGGCGACCACTGCTCCCCCATCTCCGACACCACCATCATGGCCTCTGCCGGCGCTCAGTGCGACCATGTCAACCATGTGTCCACCCAGCTGCCCTACGCCATCTCCTGCGCGGTGATCTCCGGCGTCTCCTACATTCTGGCCGGCCTGCTGGCCAGCAACGGTCTGCCCGGTCTGATCGCCCTGCCGGTGGGCATTGTGCTGATGCTGTGCTTCCTGGTGTTCATGAAAAAGCGTCAGGCCAATTGAGTCCTGTCCCTTGCGGCAGCCCAAAACGGGCTGCCGCTTTTTATATTGACTTTCTTCCCCCGCTGGCGGCATAATCATCTTGACTGTTTTGAGAAGGAGAGAACGCAGCTATGGATTTCTACGGCACACTGGGCGTCTCCTGCTGGAGCCGCGACAAACTGTCCGGGCTGTTCCGCGCCGGGATGACGGGAGCCCGCCTGAATCTGTCTCACATCAGTCTGGCCGACTGCGCCTCCATGCTGGAGCAGGTCTACCGCCCCGCCGCCCAGGCGGCGGGGGTGGACGCCCACCTCATCATCGACCTTGAGGGGCCGGAGCTGCGGGTAGGGCGGCTGCCGCATCCCATTCACCTTAAAGATGGGATGGAGCTGCTTTTGGGCGAGGGAGGCGTCCCGGTGCCCGGGGCGGTCCTCCGGTGTGCCCGGAGGGGGGATCAGCTCTCTCTGGATGACAGCGCCCTGCTGCTGACGGTGGAGCATACGGATGGCCGCGCCCTTACTTGCCGGGTGCTCCGGGGCGGTGTCCTGAACAGCCGGAAAAGTCTGGCCATTCTGGGGGTGCAGCCCGACGTTCCGCCCCTGACCCCCTCGGATCTGGAAAATCTGGATCTGGCCGGCCGGCTCGGGGTCAGCCATATCCTCCAGCCTTTCGTCCGGGGGCAGGAGGACCTGCTGGCCCTGCGCTCCGCGCTGGACCAGCGGGGCCTGGGACATGTTCAGATCATGGCCAAGATCGAGAACCGGCAGGGTCTGGACCACCTGGACGAGATCATAGCCGCCGCCGACCAGATCTGCATCGCCCGGGGGGATTTGGGCAATTCTATGCCTTTGTGGGAGCTGCCCGCCGTCCAGAAGGATATTGCCCGCCGGTGCCGTGAAGCGGGGAGGCCCTTCTGTCTGGTGACCCAGCTGCTGTGGTCCATGGAGCAGCGGCCTGTCCCCACCCGGGCTGAGGTGCTGGACATCTACAACGGAGTGCTGGACGGGGCCTCCTCCCTCATGCTCACCGGGGAGACTGCCGTGGGCAAATACCCCGTGGAGGCCATGGAATATCTGGTGAAAACAGCGGGCCGGGCCCTGGCCCACAGAGGAGGAAACTGACATGGAGCAGATTTTGTTTATCGACGCCTGTATGCGGGGACCGGAGCTGTCCCGGACCCACCGGCTGTGCCGGCGCTTTCTGGAGGAATACACCGCCCGCCGCCCGGACACGGAGGTGGTCCACCGGGACCTGAGCCGGTGTGACCTGCCCCTTCTGACTGGGGAGCTGGCCCAACAGCGGGGAAATTGGGGCGCGGACCACCCTCTGCTGGCCCCGGCCCGGGAGGTGGCCGCCGCCGATCTGATCCTGGTGGGCGCGCCCTACTGGGACCTGGCCTTCCCCGCAGCGCTGAAGGTCTATCTGGAGTGGGCCAGCACCCTGAGAATCACCTTCCGCTATGAGGAGGACGGCAGACAGGTGGGATTGAGCCGGGCCCGGGCTCTGGTCTACTGCACCACCGCCGGCGGGCCGCTGGAGGGGCAGAATTTCGGTTTCGACTATGTCAAGGCTCTGGGAGCCATGCTGGGCGTTCCGGAGGCCCACTGTTTGGCGGCTCAGGGGCTGGATATCTGGGGCGCCGATCCGGAGGCCATTTTGTCGCAGGCGGAACAGGACGCGGCGGCGCTGGCCCAGCGGCTGTAACAAGCGGCGCGCAGCTATTCTGTTTACCGGGGGACCGAGGCCGGTCCCCCGGTTTTTCTTGCCCTGGAGGGGAAAGACTGTTATACTGAACCTGAACTTTTACCCGGCCCCGGGCCGGAGAACGGGGGACTCCCACATGAAAAAACTGATGGTCCTGGACGGCAACTCCATTGTCAACCGGGCCTTTTACGGGGTGAGTCAGAATCTGACCACCCGGGCGGGTCAGCCCACCAACGCCATTTTTGGCTTCTTGAACATTTTGAACAAGCTGCTGGAGGAGGAGAAGCCCGACGCTTTGTGCGTCACCTTCGACCGGAAGGCGCCCACCTTCCGCCACCTGGCCTACGAGGGCTACAAGGCCACCCGAAAGGGGATGCCTGACGAGCTGGCCAGCCAGATGCCCATTCTGAAGGATGTACTGGGGGCCATGAACATCCCCATGTACGAGCTGGACGGCTGGGAGGCCGACGACCTGCTGGGCACCATCTCGGCGAAGGACGCCGCCGCCGGGTGGGACACGGTGGTGGTCACGGGGGACAAGGACTCCCTCCAGCTGGTCACCGACCGCACCACCGTCAAGCTGGTGTCCACCCGCATGGGCCGAACCACCACCCGTGACATGACGCCCGAAGCCTTTCAAGAGGAGTACGGCTTCGCCCCCATCCACATCATTGACCTGAAGGCCCTCATGGGTGACTCCTCCGACAACATCCCCGGCGTCAAGGGAGTGGGCGAAAAGACGGCCATGGCTCTGATCCGGCGGTACGGCTCCATCGACGCCCTCTACGCCGCTATGCCCACCCCCGAGATGGCGCCCGGCGAGCCCGCCAAGCCCGGCGTGGTCAAAAAGCTGGCCGAGGGGGAGGGGGACGCCCGGATGTCTTACGACCTGGCCACCATCCGCACCGACGCCCCCATTGACTTCGCTCCGGAGGACAACCTGCGCCGGGAAGCCGACAACGGCAGGCTGTACCAGCTGTTTCTGGATCTGGAGTTTGCCAAGCTCATCGACAAGTACCATCTGACCGCTCCCCAGGGGGAGGTGCAGGCGGAGGCGGAGCCCTCCTCGGAGGTGACCTGCTCCAGCGAGGTGGTCACCGACCGGACCCGGGCGGAGGAGCTGCTGGAGCTGTGGCGGAAGAAGGACTGCGTGGACGTGCTGGCCCTGCCCTCCTTGGATGTGGTATGCGTGGAGTGCTGGCTGTCGGAGTCGGAGAGCCACGCCGCCCTGTTTTTCTCCGATAAGCTGGAGGGCTACAACGACTTTTTGAAGGCGCTGTTCGCCCCCGACGTCAAAAAAGCGGCCCACGGGGTGAAATCCCTGTGCCGCGCCCTGCTGGATGAGGGGATCACCCCCGGCGGTTTCGTCTTTGACACCGAGGTAGCGGCCTACCTGCTGGCTCCCACCGACGGCAGCTACGATCTGGAAAAGCTGGGGATGACTTACTACAACCACCAGTTTGCCAAGGCGGCCGACTATCTGGCCGAGGGGGCCTTCGGGCCCCTGGCTGACCCCGTGGCTCCCACCGCCGCGCTCCTGTCCCACTGTGCCCTGATCGGCTCCCTCCGGGAGACTCTGGCCGCCCGTCTGGAGGAGCTGGGGATGATGAAGCTCTACCAGGAGATCGAGCTGCCCCTGTGCTCCGTCCTGGCCGAGATGGAAACGGCGGGCTTCCTCATCGACCGGGGGGCTCTGGTGTCCTTCGGGGAGATGCTCTCCGGGCGCATCGACGCCGCCCAGGCCCGCATCTATGAGCTGGCGGGGGAGACCTTCAACATCAACTCCACCCAGCAGCTGGGCCACATCCTCTTTGACAAGTTGGGCCTGCCTCCGGTGAAAAAGACCAAGACGGGCTACTCCACCAACGCCGAGGTATTGGACAAGCTCCGGGGCAAGCATCCCATCATTGAAGAGATCCTGGACTACCGCCAGCTGACCAAGCTGAAGTCCACCTATGTGGACGGCCTGTCCAAGGTCATCCCCCCCGACGGCCGCATCCACACCTCCTTCCAGAACACGGTCACCGCCACCGGGCGGCTGTCTTCCACCGAGCCCAACCTGCAGAACATCCCCGTCCGCACCGAGCTGGGGGCCGAGCTGCGAAAGATGTTCGTGGCCCCGGCAGGCAAGGTGCTGGTGGACGCGGACTACTCCCAGATCGAGCTGCGGCTGCTGGCCTGCATGGCTGGGGACCGGGCCATGATCGACGGCTTCAACTCCGGGGCGGACATCCACACCATCACCGCCTCCCAGGTCTTTGGGGTATCCCCAGACGAGGTCACCCCCCTCATGCGCCGGTCCGCCAAGGCGGTGAACTTCGGCATCGTCTACGGCATCTCCCCCTTCTCCCTGTCCCAGGACATCGGCGTGACGGTGGCCCAGGCCAAGGAGTATATGGACAAGTACTTCCAGCACTACTCCGGGGTCCGGGCCTATATGGACGCGGTGGTGGAGCAGGCCAAGGCGGACGGCTATGTGTCCACTCTCTTCGGCCGCCGCCGCTGGGTGCCGGAGCTGAAGTCCTCCAACTTCAACACCCGGTCCTTCGGGGAGCGGGTGGCCCTCAACGCCCCCATCCAGGGCACCGCCGCCGACATCATCAAGCTGGCCATGATCCGGGTCCGGGACCGGCTGCGGGCCGAGGGTCTGGAGGGCAAGCTGGTCCTCCAGGTCCACGACGAGCTCATCGTGGAGTGCCCAGAGTCCGAGGCCGAGACCGTCTGTCAGCTTGTGGAGGAGGAGATGGAGGCCGTGGCCGCACTCCCCGTGACCCTGGTTGCCGACACCGCCGCCGGCCGGACCTGGGCCGAGGCCCACTGACCTGCTTTTCTTACAAGAAAAGCAGGCAAAAGAACTTTGCGCGAAACTTCGTTTCGCTCCGCGTCCGCAAGAAGAGTGTTGTTTCCAATCATCGAGTCCCCCGAAAGACAGTCTTCCCACAGGGCCATCCATACAAGTCCGGAGGACTGAGCGGTTTACCACTTATCCCTCAAAAATGACCGTCCGTCCCGTTCCGGTTGCATCTGTGCCTCCCCTCTGCTACACTGAGAATGACCGAACGTCGTTCCGCTGTATTGGAAGGGAGGCGTCTTTTATGCCCGTTTGGAAAAACCGGACCAATCAGATCCTGCTGGCGGTCTTTCTGCTCTCCCTGGTCCTGTGCGTGGGGTTCTGGTTCTGGAACATCGCCTGGCTGCTGTTCCTGCCCGCTCTGCCCGCGTTCTGCCTCCAGCTGCTGCTGTGCCGGGTGGGTCGGTGGAAACTTCTGCGGGCGGTCCCTCTCGTTTTGGCAGCGGCCATGGCCGGTCTGGGCTTCTATTACGCCCAGCAGCCCGGCTTCGGCGTGGGCCTGTTCGGTGTGATCCTGCTGCTGGGGGCCATCTCCCCGGCGGTGGGCGCGGTCCTGGCCTGGGCCGTGTGGGGCTTCCATCCATTACACAAGCGGGGTGACATCCGTGGATAACGCCGTTTACATCGTCTTTTCCGCCACGCCCACAGGGATTGGCCAGCTCATCCGTCTGGCCACCCGAAACCAGTACAACCACGTCTCTCTGTCCTTCGAGGCGGACATTCACAAGCTGTACTCCTTCGCCCGGTACCACCGGACCGTTCCCCTGTACGGCGGTCTGGTGGTGGAGTCCAGCCTCCGCTACCGCTCCTTTGCCGGGCAGTCCCGGGTGAAGATCTGCCGCCTGCCGGTGGAGGAGCCCTACCTCACCTATCTGCACAACTATTTGGAACGCCTGTGGCGGGAGCGGGAGGAGTACATCTACAACACGCCCGCCGCCCTGGCCTCTCTGGTCCGTCTGCACGCCGACATCCCCCGGACCTACACCTGTGCCTCCTTTATCCAGGAGATTCTGTGCCGCTGCCGGCTGCCCGGTATTGACCCCCATTGCTGTCCCACTATCCGCCGGCTGGAACAGCTGCTGGAGCCCTGGGTGGTGTACGAGGGGCCCCTTCCCGCATTCTCGGTCCGGGAGGAGTGGGGGGAGGACGACTTCTCCCGGGAGACCACCACCGGCTACGCCGTCTATACCACCGCCCGCCACTTTGGCCGGCTGGCCAAACGGGTCCTGCGGGGGGCGGCCTGATATGGATGGAAGCGCGAGAAGAGCCGCCTGCGTTTGCCCCCTGGTCCTTTTGGGCTGTGCCGTGATGACCTGGGTGGAGGCGGGCCTTCGTCCCGTCTATCCCATCAAATCCGCACTAAAAGTCCTGATTTTTCTGGGCTGCGTCGGGCTGTACGTCCTGCTCTGTGGGGATCAGACCCCTCTCCGCGCCCTGCGTCCGCCCCGCCGTCGGGCCCTGCGCACCGCCCTAGCACTGGCTGCCGCTGTCTTTGCCGTCATCCTGGGGGGCTACGCTCTGCTGGCCCCCTGGCTAGACCTGTCCGCCGTCACCGGGAACCTCGGGGCCAAAGAGGGCGTCACGGCAGCCACCTTTCCCTTTGTGGCTTTGTACATCTCTCTGGGCAACTCCTTTCTGGAGGAATTTTTCTTCCGGGGCTTTGCTTTCCTGACGCTGAGAGCCGCGGGACGGCCCCGGCTGGCCTGGGTTTTCTCCCCTCTGGCCTTCGCGCTGTACCATGTGGCCATTATGGACGGCTGGTTCCGCCCCGCATTGTTCCTCCTGCTCACCGCCGCCCTGGCGGCGGCGGGGCTGCTGTTCAACTGGCTGGACCGGGAGGGCAGCCTTTGGCCTGCCTGGCTGGTCCACATGGGGGCTAATCTGGCCATCAACACCATCGGACTGCGGCTGTTTGGGATCATATAGCGTCAGCCATTGGCATACTCTTGTCTCTGGCAGGCGCCTGGACGGCACGAAATTCCAAATAGCCGCTTTTTCTCCCCCTTTGTCTTTACGAAGGGGGAGTTTTGGTGTATGATAGTGTGAAATGTTGTGTTTACCTTCCGGAAGGAGTGTCTTTATGTATTACGAGATCGTCCCCATGGACCGCAGCCACGTTCCCCAGATCGCCGCCCTGGAACGGGAGTGCTTCTCCACCCCCTGGACGGAGACCATGCTGAACGACGCCCTGTTCGACCCCCAGGCCAGCTTTATCGTGGCCGAGGATGAGGAGGGCAACATTCTGGGCTACGCCGGCCTCCATGTCATCGTGGACGAGGGCTACATCGACAACATCGCGGTGGAGCCTGACGCCCGGCGCCACGGGGTGGCCTCCGCCCTGCTGGACGTGTACTGCCGCTTCGGGGCGGTCAATCTGGCCTTCCTCACCCTGGAGGTCCGCAAGTCCAACGCCCCGGCCATCGCCCTGTACGAGAAATACGGCTTCCAGCAGGCGGGCCTGCGGCCGGGCTACTACCAGAACCCCCGGGAGGACGCGGTGATCATGACGAGGGAGTTTTCTCATGAAGCTGAATGAACTGACTCCAGCACAGCTGTCCCAGCTGTACGAGGCCGAGCTGAAGCACGACTTTCCCCCGGAGGAGCTGAAGCCCCTGAAGGCCATGCTGTCCCTGATGGAGCAGGGCCGCTATCAGGCGCTGGGACTGTATGACGGGGAGGAGCTACTGGGCTACGCCCTGCTGTGGCTGGAGCCCGATGTTCCCTTCGCCCTGCTGGACTATCTGGGCACCATCGAGGGCAAGCGCAGCCGGGGGCTGGGGGCCGTCATGCTGGACCTGCTGGCCAACTACTACAAGGACTACCGGGGCGTCTTCGGCGAGGCGGAGGCCCCGGAGAACGGCGACCCCGCCGGGGAAGCGCTGCGCCGCCGCCGGCTGGGCTTTTACCTGCGCAACGGCTTCCGGTACGGCGGCTACGACTGCGCCCTCTTCGGCGTCCACTACCAGACCCTGATCCGGGGACGGGAGGACGTCACCCCCGAAGAGCTGCTGGCCGTCCATCAGAGGATCTACCGCAGCCACATGCCGCCCCATGTCTATCAGCGTTTTATTCAGATCCCTCTTGCCCCGGGTGAAACGCCCAATCCGCCGGGGGACTGGATTGAGGAGTAAGCTTTTTCCGGCCGCCGCGGGCGGTCTGGCAAAACATTGTGCTGTTACGGAAAGCAGGTGCCTTTCTTATGAACATTCTTGCTATTGAGTCTTCCTGTGACGAGACCGCCGCCGCTGTGGTGCGGGACGGCCGGACCGTGCTGTCCAACTGTGTCGCCTCCCAGATTGAGATGCACACCATCTACGGCGGCGTGGTCCCCGAGATCGCCTCCCGGAAGCATGTGGAGGCAGTGACCGGCCTGGCCGATCAGGCCCTGGTCCAGGCCGGTGTGACCCGTGCCGATCTGGACGCCGTGGCGGTGACCTACGCCCCCGGCCTCATCGGCGCGGTGCTGGTGGGCGTCAACTTTGCCAAGGGCGCGGCTATGGCCCTGGACCTGCCCCTGATCCCCGTCCACCACGTCCGGGGCCACATCGCCGCCAATTACCTGACCCATCCCGATCTGGAGCCCCCCTTCGTCTGCCTGTGCGTCTCCGGCGGTACCACCGCCATCGTGGACGTGCGGTCCTACACTGAGATGGAAGTGCTGGGGAGCACCCGGGACGACGCCGCGGGCGAGTGCTTTGACAAGGTGGCCCGGGTGCTGGGCATCGGTTACCCCGGCGGCGGACCCATGGACCGGCTGGCCGACGGCGGAGACGACGCCAAGTACGAGCTGCCCCGGGCCCATGTGGCGGGCCACGAGCTGGACATGTCCTTCTCCGGCCTGAAAACCGCCAGTCTGAACCTGATCCACAACAGCCAGCAGAAGGGGGCGGCGCTGGACCTCCCCTCCTTCGCCGCCTCTTTCGGCCGTGCGGTCAGCGAGTCCCTGGTCCCCCGGGCCATGACCGCCGCCCGCCGGCTGGGCTACGGAAAGGTGGCGGTGGCAGGCGGCGTGGCCGCCAACCGCCGCATCCGCGCCGACCTCCAGGCCGCCTGCGCCGCGAGCGGGGACAAGCTGTTCCTCCCTGAGCTGAAATACTGCGGCGACAACGGGGCCATGATCGGCTGCCAGGCGTATTACGAGTACCTGGCCGGCCATCTGGCCGGCTATGATCTGAATGCCTACGCCACCCGGGACATCTCGCTGGGGTAAGGCCCCGCATCCCTCCGGCTATCCCCGGAATCATTTGGTTTTGACGGAAGCCTCCGGGTAATCGCTTCGCCCTTTTATGCGTTATGT
This sequence comes from Pseudoflavonifractor phocaeensis, assembly GCF_021531375.1. Taxonomy (GTDB): domain Bacteria; phylum Bacillota; class Clostridia; order Oscillospirales; family Oscillospiraceae; genus Lawsonibacter; species Lawsonibacter phocaeensis_B. The sequence continues at coordinate 12,768 of NZ_JADYTU010000026.1, read as the reverse complement.
CTCCTTTATTTTACGTTTATTTTACGTTCTTTTTATACATCCTGGCGGTCAGAAGGGCTTTTAAAGGCGTTTTGCTCCGTTTTCCACCAACATTGTGGAAAACCATGTGGAAATTGTGAATAACTCCGTGTATAGTTTTATTTCGCTTATTTTTTATGTAAATTAAAGTCCGCCCATGATGTCTTTTTCTTTTGACGCAGCTGCCCCGCCCGAAGACTGTTCAAGAGCTTTTATTGGAAAAAAGGAGCCGGACTCTTCCCAAAAAGCAGTCTAAAGACGATATTTTCCCCTTGACAACTCGCTTGCGGCGTGGTAGAATGCTCCGGTACAAGAAAGCAGGTACGGTTCCCCGTCCTCACCCCAGGCCAGAGCCAAAGGGTCAACATGGAATGACAGTCGCCGGTTTTTCGGCGTTGTTTTGCTGTGATACGGGGGCCCTGCCGGCCACCCGTATTTATTTTTGTCAGGAGGTGCTTTCCCATCGCTAACACAGGTCATCAAACCAATGAAGAAATCCGGGACAAGGAGGTCCGCCTGATCTCTGCGACCGGCGAACAGCTGGGCATCATGTCTTCTCAGGAGGCGCTGCGTCTGGCCGAGGAACAGAGTCTGGATCTGGTCAAGATCTCCCCCAATGCCGTACCCCCCGTGTGCAAGCTCATGGACTACGGCAAGTATCGGTTCGAGCAGACCAAGCGCGAGAAGGAAGCCCGCAAGAATCAGCGCGTAGTGGAGATCAAAGAGGTCCGGATGTCCCCCAGCATCGACGTCAACGACTTTAATGTGAAGCTGCGCAACGCTCAAAAGTTTTTGTCCGAGGGCAACCGCTGCAAGGTCACCGTCCGCTTCCGCGGGCGTGAGATGGCTCACACCAACATCGGCCAGGAGCTGCTGCTGAAGTTTGCCGAGGAGTGCGGCGAGGTCGCCGTTATGGACAAGAGCCCCAAGCTGGAGGGACGGCATATGTCCATCTTCCTGTCCCCCAAGCCCGCGAAGGACGCGAAAAAGTAAGTAAAGGAGTTCTCTGTTATGCCGAAGATCAAGATCAAGACTCACAGCGGCGCCAAGAAGCGTTTCTCCCTCACCAAGACCGGCAAGGTCAAGCGCGCCATGACCAAGAAGCGTCACCTGCTGAACGGCCACGGCAAGACCACCAAGCTGAAGCGGGCTCTGCGCGGCACCACCTATGCCGACAAGACCAACGAGGCCGCCATCAAGCGCATGATCCTGTACAAGTAAGAAGAGGGAGGGAATAAACAATGGCACGTGTGAAAGGCGCGATGATGACGCGCAAGAGAAGAAACAAGATCCTCAAGCTGGCCAAGGGCTATTGGGGTTCCAAGTCCAAGCACTACAAGATGGCCAACCAGGCCGTCATGAAGTCCGGCGTTTACGCCTATACCGGCCGCAAGCTGAAGAAGCGCGACTTCCGTCAGCTGTGGATCACCCGGATCAATGCCGCCTGCAAGCTCAACGGCATGAACTACTCCACCTTCATGAACGGTCTGAAGAAGTCCGGCATCGTCATCAACCGCAAGATGCTGGCTGAGCTGGCTGTCAACGACAAGGCCGCTTTCACCCAGCTGACCGAGACCGCCAAGAAGGCCCTGGCCTAATTCCGGTCCGTCTGTTTTGTAACCCAATGCGCCGCAGGTTCACCGCCTGCGGCGCTTTTTTATAGAACAAGATTGTAATTTCCCCCATTTTCCTGTATCATAGGTTAGAAAGGACGTGAAGCCCATGCGGATCATGGCGATTGATTACGGAGACGCCCACACGGGAGTGGCGCTATCCGACCCCACCGGCTTTCTGGCCGGCAGCGCCACCACCATACACAGCCGGAAGGCGGAGGTGGTCCTGGCGGAACTGGCCCGGATGGTCCGGGAAAACCAGGTGGACGAGCTGGTCATGGGCTTTCCCCGGAACATGGACGGCACCGAGGGGCCCCGGGCGGAGCTGTACCGGGCCTTTGCCGCCCAGGTGGAGGAGGCCACCGGACTGAAGGTGGTCCTGTGGGATGAGCGCCGGACCACGGTGGACGCCCACCGTATCCTCTTTGAGGCGGGCAAAAACGCCAAAAAACGGAAAAAGACCGTGGACGCTGTGGCCGCCTCATTGATCCTGGAGGGATATCTGGATTTCAAGCGGATGCGGGGCTGAAGCGCCGCGTCCCAGCTTGAGGAAGGAGGAATTACGATGTTAGGGATCCATGTCATATACACCATGAAGCCGGGGAAGCGGGACGCATTCCTGGCTGAAATCGCCGCCTGCGGCGCCCGAGAGGCTGTGCTCAGAGAAGCCGGGTGCATCCAGTACGACTATTTTCTGTCCGCCCAGGACCCGGATCAGCTGCTTCTGGTGGAGAAGTGGACCGACCGCGAGGCTCAAAAGGTCCACATGACCCAGCCCCACATGGCCCAGGTGGCCGACATTAAGGCCCGCTTCGCCGTTGATACCAAGCTGGAATTTTATGATTGTTGATTGATCCATATACAAAAAGAAATTTTAGGAGGAAACTATACTTATGGAAATCAAAACTGTGTGGGCTGTCTACTTCAGCGCCACCGGCACCACCCAAAAAGTGGTCACCACCCTGGCCCAGTCGGTGTCCAAGTCTCTGAACGCGGACTATCGGGAATTCTCCTTTAACGCGCCTGACGTCCGAAAGGCGGAGCTGAGCTTCACGCCCCAAGACCTGGTGGTGCTGGGCGTCCCGGTCTATGCCGGCCGGGTCCCCAATTTGATCCTGCCCTACATCCGGGACATGATCCGCGGCGGCGGCGCCCTGGCCGTCCCCGTGGTGCTCTACGGCAACCGGAATTTTGACGACGGCCTGATTGAGCTGCGCAACGTAATGCGGGACAACGGCTTCTCCCCCATCGCCGCCGGCGCTTTTGTGGGCGAGCACTCCTTCTCCCGGATCCTGGGCGCCGGACGGCCCGACGCTGACGACATGGCTCTGGTCCAGCAGTTGGCGGACGGGACCGCAGACAAGGTGAAGGACCTGACAGAGGCTCCCGCCCAGGCGGTTGAGGTGGAGGGCTGCGATCCCATCCGCCCCTATTACACCCCCCGGGACCGCCACGGCGAGCCCATCAAGGACTTCCTGAAGGCCAAGCCCGTCACCGACCCGGACAAGTGCGTCAAGTGCGGACTGTGCGCCCGGCTGTGCCCCATGGGCTCCATTGATCCCGACGACGTGTCCAATGTGGTGGGCAAGTGCATCAAGTGCTGCGCCTGCGTGAAGAAGTGCCCCAAGGGCGCCAAGTATTTCGACCACGAGGGCTACCTGTACCACCAGCATGAGCTGGAGGACCAGTACGCCGGACGGCGGGCGGAGAGCAAGATCTTCCTCTGATCCAAGCCCATCTGTAACGCAAGGGAAGCGCCGGTTCATTTGTCACGGCACGGTGACAGGTGGACCGGCCTTTTTGCTCCCTGCTCTCTCCAGCGGACGAACCGCCGCCCAAAGGCGCCGCATACCGTTTTCTCCCCCGCGGTCACGTTTTTCTGGCCTTTTTCCCGGGGGCGTGGTATACTTTTTTCATCTCAGAATCTGCTGTATACGGAGGTATTTATGTCCTGCAAAGAGGAATTTATTGAGATCTTCAAGACCTATATCACCCGGGACGGCGCGGACAAGCTGCTGGACTATCTGGAGCACAAGAGCGACTTTTTCACCGCTCCCGCCTCCGCCCGGTACCACGGTTCCTACGAGGGGGGCCTGTGCGAGCACAGCCTGAACGTGTACCACTGTCTGGTGGACTATCTCCAGCGGGAACGGGTCCAGGAGCTGTACGGTCTGGAGTACAGCGACGAGTCCGTCGCCATCGTGGCCCTGCTCCACGACCTGTGCAAGATCGGCTGCTACAAGCGGGGTACCCGGAACGTGAAGGACGAGAACGGCAAGTGGCAGGCCGTGCCCACCTACACCTTTGACGACCCCCTGCCCTACGGCCACGGGGAGAAGAGCGTGTACATCACCAACGGCTTCATCCGCCTGACCCGGGAGGAGGCCATGGCCATCCGCTGGCACATGGGCTTCTCGGGTCCCGAGGACAGCCGCACCGTTGGTCAGGCTTTTCAGAAGTACCCCCTGGCCTTCGCTCTGGCCACCGCCGACATGGAGGCCTCCTACTTTCTGGAAAACGAGGACAGATTGTGACCCACTGCGTCAAAAAACTCCGGCCCGCATAGCGGGCCGGAGTTTTTTATCACACTTCAGCGGGTGCGCTCCAGCGTGTCCCGCATGGACTTCAGCGCTCCGCTTCTGTCCAGGGCGGCCACCAGGACGCCGGCCAGGATGGAGCCGGCCACGGTGGAGATAAGGAAGGGGACGATGTAGGCGTAGAAGGCCACGGCGGCGGCGTCCACATTCATGAACAGGACGGCCACGGGATAGGCGGCCAGACCGCCGATGACGCCGGTGCCCACCACCTCGGCCGCCAGAGTGGCGGCGAGGTTCCGGCTCTTCCAGAACACCAGGCCGCACAGCAGCGCGCCGCACATACTGCCCGGGAAGGCCATCAGGCTGCCCACGCCCAGGATGTTCCGGATCAGGCTGGCCACGAAGGCCACACCCACTCCGTACCAGGGGCCCAGAAAGACGGCACACAGCACGTTCACCATGTGCTGCACCGGGGCGCACTTGCTGCCAAAGACGGGGAACACGATAAACATGCTGCCCACCACGGCCACGGCGCACAGAACGCCGGCGACGGCCAGCTTTTTGGTCTGACTCTGATTCATATTCAAGCAACTCCTTTTCAAACGGATGGGGAAACCGCGTCCAAAGGCAGCGTCTCCCCCACTTCCGGCCCTTTGGGCCACAAACAGGGTCCGGAGAGCCCCGGAACGGGCCTCTCTCGGTTCGGTCGAGGCTTACTGGCCTCCTCTCACGCCGGAACACGGCTTCCCATCGCTGCTTTGGACTCATGGCACAGGGCGCTCCCCCTCTGCCCGCTCCCGGATGCTCTCCGGGTCGTCCGCGGTTCTCTCCCTCCCTTCGAAAAAAGAGCGGTATCGGATCAAAAAACAGGGCCGCCCATAGAGGGCGGCCCCGTGTCATCATACAAGCACAGCTATGACTACCTACGGTGGCATTACCCACATCAGGTCGAAGGGTCGAAGCGCTCAGCTTCCTCTCAGCCCGCTGCCGCGAGCTCCCCTGTTTTTCGCTGTGTATGATACTCCTTTTTTTCCGGGCTGTCAAGAGCGGCTCACGCCGTCTCGCTCTGATCCAGGATGGTCATAAATTCCTGGCCGGTGATGGTCTCATGGTCATAGAGGTACTGGGCCAGCCGGTGGAGCTTCTTCTGATTCTCCTCCAGAATGGTCATGGCCTTCTGGCGCTGGCTCTCCACGATTTCCATCACCTTCTGGTCCAGCTTAGTCTGGGTCTCGGGGGAGCAGGTCAGGGAGGAATCGCCCCCCAGGTACTGGTTGGACACTGTCTCAAAGGCCACCATGCCGAACTCGTCGGTCATGCCGAACTGGGACACCATGGCCCGGGCCAGTTTGGTGGCCTGCTCGATGTCGTTGGAGGCCCCCGTGGTGACGGAATGGAAGATCAGCTCCTCGGCGGCCCGGCCGCCGGTATAGGTGCAGATCTTGTTCATCAGCTCCTCTTTGGACATGAGGAAGTGGTCCCCGTCGTCCACCTGGAGGGTATAGCCCAGAGCGCCGGAGGTCCGGGGGATGATGGTGATCTTCTGCACAGGGGCGGAGTGGCTCTGCATGGCGGCCACCAGGGCGTGGCCGATCTCGTGGTAGGCCACGATCTTCTTCTCGTGGTCGGACAGCACCCGGCTCTTCTTCTGGTAGCCGGCGATGACCACCTCCACGCTCTCCTGGAGGTCCTCCTGGGTGGCGAACCGCCGGCCGTCCCGGACGGCCCGGAGGGCGGCCTCGTTGACGATGTTGGCCAGCTCCGCGCCGGAGGCCCCGGCGGCCGTCTTGGCGATGGGCTCAAAGTCCACATCCTCCGCCAACCGAATTTTCTTGGCGTGGACCTTCAGGATCTGGATGCGGCCCTGGAGGTCGGGCAGCTCCACGGGGATGCGCCGGTCAAAGCGGCCGGGCCGCAGCAGGGCGGGGTCCAGGGAGTCGGGCCGGTTGGTGGCGGCCAGCACCACTACGCCCTTGGAGCCGTCAAAGCCGTCCATCTCGGTGAGCAGCTGGTTCAGGGTCTGCTCCCGCTCATCGTTGCCGCCGATCTGGCCGTCCCGCTTCTTGCCGATGGTGTCGATCTCGTCGATAAACACGATGCAGGGGGCCTTCTCGTTGGCCTGCTTGAACAGGTCCCGGACCTTGGCGGCGCCCCGGCCCACGAACATCTCCACGAACTCGGAGCCGGCGATGGAGAAGAAGGGCACGTTGGCCTCGCCGGCCACCGCCTTGGCCAGCAGAGTCTTGCCGGTGCCCGGAGGGCCCACCAGCAGAGCGCCTTTGGGCAGCTTGGCGCCGATCTCCCGGTACTTCTCCGGGTCGTGGAGGAAGTCCACGATCTCGCTGAGCAGTTCCTTTGCCTCGTCCTCACCGGCCACGTCGGCAAAGCGGATGCCCGTGGAGGAGGGGACGTACACCTTGGCTCCGGAGCCGCCGCCCATGCCGAACATCATACCTTCGCCGCCGCCCATGGCCTTCTGCATCCGCTTATTGATGAAATAGCCGATGAGCAGGAAGGGCAGCAGGGGCAGGACCCACCCCACCAGGATGGAGGTGAGCAGGCCGGGCTGGGTGTCGATCTCCTGGAACTGGGCGCCGCTCTCATACAGGCGGTCCACCAGGCCCTGGTCGCTGCTGACGGCCACGGTCTTATAGATGTTTTCCTCCGCCTTGTCGGTGAAGGTGATCTCGTCTCCTTCGATCTGGACCTGTCCCACATTCTGGTCATAGGTCATGGACATGAACACGTCGTAGCTCACGTCCTGGACCTGCTTTTTCATCACGGAGGGAAACAGGGTGGCGTTGAGGAGCATCAAAATCAGCAGGGTCATCACATAGTAGTAGATCAGCGGTTTCTTCGAGGGTTTTTTCACTTCTTGCATACAAATCATCCTCTTGTCCGCCCTCCGTCTCCGGAGCGCGGAAATTAATTAACGGGTTAAGTATATCATAGCCATTTGATTGGAGATTTCTATATGAGAATGTGAATATTTTGTGTCGATTTTATGAATAAGGGGATAAAAAACGCGCCGGACGTCCACCCGTCCGGCGCGTTTCATAGTCAAGTCAGTTCACAGATTGGGCTGGGCTTTGTATCCCAGACGGTCCAGCCGGTCCGCCGGGATCAGCTCCCGGACCATGGGGATCCGGGGCAGAAGGGTCAGCAGCAAAGTGCCCAGAACATAACAGGCCACCAGTTCTCCCAGCGCCACCGTCACGCCGTAGAAGGCGAAGGCGGTCCAGAAGCCGGAGCCGAAGCCCACCTCGTACCAGGCGATCATGGCGCCGATGATAACGCCGTTGCAGACCACCGGCGGCAAGGGGGCCAAAAGACGGTTGGGGGTCCTGGCCGTCCAGAGGGCAGCCAGCAACGTGGCCAGGGAGCCGAACACAATATCCAGCGCCCCCACCGTGCTCATCAGATTGGTGAGCAGGCACCCCACGAACAGACCGGGCACCGTAGCCGGGAACAGGAAGGGCAGGACGCACAGCGCCTCGGCAAAACGGCACTGGATGGGCCCGTAAGTCAGACCGAAAATGTTGCCGAAATAGCTCAGCACCGTGTACAGGGCGGCCACCAGAGCGGCCAGGGTCAGGTCCTTTGTGGTAAATTTGCGCATAAAAAACCTCCATTTTCTTGTTTAGAGAACGGCGGAGCAAGCTAGCTCCCCGAACGAACGCAGAAATAGTCCATTTTGGGCTCGCGTTGGTGCGCCGCTTCAAGCTCCCCTGCTTGGGAAGTCGGCGCTTCTTTCTGCGCTTGGACGAGGTGTGGAAACTCGTCAGGCGGTATCTTACCACATGGGAGCCCACTTGTCCAGAGGGAATGGGATGGCTCCCGCTCCGATTTCAAAAGCCCGGGCAGCGGGTTTTCATTTGCAGTTTCCTCACCGGCAAGCGGAGCAGGACAAAACCAAGCGAAATTCCGCTTCCTTTTCCCGAGACGCTGTGATAAAATAAAGCGATCAATCATGTATACAATGGGAGGAACGGGCTATGAGCTACGCCGATCAGGTATTCATTCAAAACTGCAGGGACATCCTGTCCAAGGGCGTGTGGGACACCGACCGCCCTGTCCGTCCCAAATGGGAGGACGGCACCCCCGCCCACACCATCAAGCTCTTCGGGGTGGTCAACCGCTACGATCTGCGGAAGGAGTTCCCCATCCTCACCGTCCGGAAACAGTTTTTAAAGTCGGCGGTGGACGAGCTGCTGTGGATCTGGCAGAAGAAGTCCAACAACGTCCACGATCTGAACAGCCATGTGTGGGACGCCTGGGCCGACGAGAACGGCACCATCGGCAAGGCCTACGGCTACCAGCTGGGGGTACGCCACCACTACCCCCAGGGGGATATGGACCAGGTGGACAAGGTGCTGTGGGACTTGACCCATGACCCGGCCTCCCGCCGGATCATCGCCCACATGTACAACCACCACGACCTGAGTGAGATGGCCCTGTACCCCTGCGCCTACTCCATGACCTTCAACGTCAGCGGAAACACCCTGAACGCCATTTTGAACCAGCGCTCCCAGGACATGCTTACCGCCAACGGCTGGAACGTGATGCAGTACGCCACTCTGCTCCACATGATCGCTCAGGTCACCGGCTTTGAGGCCGGCGAGCTGGTCCACGTCATCGCCGACTGCCACATCTATGACCGCCACATCCCCATGGTGGAGGAGATGCTGGACAAGACTCCCTACGACGCCCCCAGGTTCATCCTGGACCCCTCGGTAAAGAATTTCTATGACTTCACTCCCGACAGCGTGCGTCTGGAGGGCTATCAGGCCCACCCCGTCCCCGGCAAGATCCCGGTGGCGGTATAAGGGAGCGGAACATCAGGAGTTGTGGGGACGGCCAAGGCCGTCCCGGAAGGAGAAGCGGATATGAACGTAATCGTGGCGGTGGACCGGAACTGGGCCATCGGCAAGGGCGGGGACCAGCTGGTCTACATCCCCGCCGATCTGAAGCACTTTAAGGCTCTGACCACCGGGCACCCGGTGATCCTGGGCCGCAAGACCATGGCCACCTTCCCCGGTGGGAGACCCCTGAAGGGGCGGCCGAATCTGATCCTGTCCCGGAACCCCGACTTTGCCCCCGAGGGGGCGGAGGTGTACCCGGATCTGGATGCCCTGCTGGACCGGGCCCCGGAGGACTCCTTCGTCATCGGCGGAGCCTCGGTGTACAGCGCCCTGCTGGACCGCTGCGACACCGCCTATGTGACCAAGATCGACGCGGAATATCCCGCCGACTGCTGGTTCCCGGACCTGGATCAGGACCCGGCCTGGGAGATCGTCGAGGAGTCGGAGCCTATGGACCACCAGGGGCTTGCCTTCCGCTATGTGACCTACCGGCGCGTCAAATAAAAAATATCCCGGATGCCGCGGCATCCGGGATATTTGGTTTCATAGGCGTTACAGCCCCAGAGTCATGCCCTGGCCGGAGGACAGGCCGTCCTTGGCCAACATCCGCTCCAGCACCTCCACATCGGTGGTGATATCCATGGCGTCTCCCTGGAACAGCTGGTCAAGCTGCTTCTCGAAGCCCTCCACCACCTTGTCCATCATGCCTTCGATGCGCGCCATGGCGGCGGTGATATTCTCGCCGGAGACCTCCTGGGACTCCAGCTGGCCGTAGGCCCGGAGGATCTTCAGGGTGGTGGGCAGGTAGTAGCTCAAAAAGCTGTGAAGCTGGGGGGATTTCTCCGGGTGAGATTTCTGATAGTCCAGGATCTTGGCGGTGATGACCCCGATGCGGTCGATCTGGGCGGACAGCTTCTCGTTGGCAATGGCGTCGTTGACCTCCCGGATCTCGGAGAGGATGGCGTTCTCCCGGTCCTGCTCCGCCTTGGGCTGGACGGGAGCCTCCGCCTTGGGCGACTCGTCCCGGAGGCCGTCGGCAGACAGCACCAGCATGTCGCCGCCATAGTCCAAAAAGCCGGCGGGGAACAGGCCTTCACCCAGCATATCTTCCAGATCCTCCCGCACCTTGGCGGGGGACAGGCCGGTGGCGGAGGCCAGAGAGGAGACGGAGACGGACTGCCGGCGGCCGATCATGGCCAGGTAATTGCGATAGCGCTGGGCCTGCTTCCGCTTGCGGACGCCGGCCCACAGACAGCCCAAACCGGCGGCGGTGAAACAGAGTGTGGGGATCACTTCCTGAAGGAACCAAGCCACATCGCCGGGAAGTACCCCCAGGTATTCCGTAGCGGTCATCACCGTGGCAAAGGCGAAGACGGCGGCGATGACGCTGCCGATCACCGTCAGCTTTTTACCCTTGGAGGCCAGCGCGGCGATCCGGTCTCCGCCGGTCTTTTTCCGGCGGGACTTGGCCGTCTCGGTCCGGGGGGCGGCGCTCCCGGCTTTGGTTCCGGCAGTGGTCCGGGCCCCAAGCCCCCCCTGGGCCTCTTGCTGCGTATAATAAGGATGGCGGCTCCGGGCAGCGGCCCGCTTACTGCCGTCCAGCACCTTCAGCACCACCAGCAGGACGCCCAGCGGCGGAAAGCACATCAGCATGATCACGGGGAAGATCCAGGAAGAAAGATCGCTCTGGTTTTTGTTATTTCGATCGTCAGACATAGTCGGACCTCCAGCGGCGTTCAGTTGATAATATCATAACAGGGAACCCCAAAAAGAACATTGATTTTTTCTTAAATTTTGGAAAAATCCGCTCCTGTCCGGGAACTGCCCGGACCTCTTTATCATAACGCGCGGGGGCAGAAAAGTAAATGGTTCCGGAACGTGAATTTTGCCCGGGCTGGAAATATCCGGTTGTAACTGTTCTGTAATTGTATATAGATTGTCTGGGTGATATAATGTAACGGTCTGAGTCTAAAAGGCTGATAGAGGAAACATTTTGGCCGGTCCGTCCGGCCTGGAGGTAAGAATATGCAAGGACGACGCGTAGAAAAAAAGCCCGCGGCAAAAAAACCGGGAGGATCCAAAAAGGGGCCGATCATCGCCGTCGCGGTGGTCGGTGTGGTACTGGCCGCCTACCTGGGCCTGTGCGCCTGGGTGGGCGCTTCGGACAAGATCATGCCCAACGTGTATGTGCTGGGCGTGGATGTGTCCGGCATGACGGAGCAGGAGGCCCAGGCTGCCGTGGACCAGAAGCTGGATGCTTACGGCGACCAGGTGTCGGCCACCCTATGCTATGACGGCTGGAGGGGCAGCATCACCGCCGCTCAGATGAAGGAGCAGTGGGCTGACGTGGCCGGGCCTGCCACACATGTGGGCCGGGGGAACTTTTTCACCCAGGGCGCCCAATACCTGTCCCACTTGATGGGGGCGACCCATATGGTTCAGCTCCCCCGCAGCCCGGAAAATCCCGCTCTGGAGCAGCTGCTGGACCAGGTGGAGTCGGAAGTGGGCGGCAACGTGACCGACGCAAGCTACACGGTGGACGGCGACCAGCTGGTCATGACCAAGGGGCGCACCGGCGTGGCCGTTGACCGGGACGAGGCCCGAAAGGCGGCGCTGGACGCTATGGACGAGGCCCTTTCCCTGAAATTCCACGAGGGGAAAGAGGGCACCGTGGAAGTGACCCGGGATCTGACCACCGAGGAGACCCCGCCCCGTGAGCCCGACTTCGACGCCATCCACCAGGAGCTGTACACCGAGGCCAAGAGCGCCCAAATGGACCCGGAGACCCACAAGATCACCGACCATGTGGTGGGCGTGGATCTAGACGTGAACGTTCTGAAAGCCGCTTATGAATCTGCCGGTGAAGGAGAGACCTTCTCCGTTCCTCTGACCATCACCCAGCCCCAGGACACCAAGGCCAGTCTGGAGAGCAAGTTGTTCCGGGACCTGTTGGGGGAGGGCACCACCAAAGTAGGCGGCTCCGCCAACCGAAAGACCAACGTGAAGCTGTCCGCCGCCGCCTGCAATGGGGTCATCCTGCTGCCCGGCGAGGAGTTCTCCTATAACAACACCACCGGCAGCCGCACCGCCGACAAGGGCTATCTGCCCGCCCCCATCTATGTGGGCGATAAATCCCAGGACGACGTGGGCGGCGGTATCTGCCAGACCTCCTCCACCATCTATTACGCCGTACTCCACACCACTCTGGAGGTAACGGAGCGCCACGACCACAAGTTCAACACCGGCTATGTCACCCAGGGCATGGACGCTACCGTGTTCTATGGTTCTTTGGACTTCCGCTTCAAGAACAACACCGAGTATCCGGTAAAAATCGTCACCAACAGCTATGATAAGAACGGCGCCCGCTACCTCAACGTAAAGATCTACGGCACCAACGCCGACGGACGCTACGCCGTCCCCAAGAGCGACGTCTACGACAAGGTGGTCCCCTCCACGGTGTACAAGGCCCGGGAGGATGTGCCCCGCGGCACCTTGGTGCTGGACCGGGAGCAGTACGCCTACACCGGTTACTCCGCCCATACTTACCGCTATATTTATGAGAAGGACGGAACTCTGGTGGAAAAGCAGGACATGGGGACCAGCAAGTACGCCACCCGGCCCCACATCTATTACTACAATCCCTTGGACGGCGATCCCGCCACCTGGCCCAATGGCCAGCCGCCAAAGCCCGCCACCGACCCTAGTACTGTCCCCGATCCCGTCACCCCCGCCCCCGAC
>NZ_JADYTU010000025.1 GCF_021531375.1 Pseudoflavonifractor phocaeensis | reverse complement strand
ATCATGCCACATCCCTCCCTATAGTTATTGTACCATAGAAAGGGTTTATACGCCACTTTGTCAACAGGTCCTTCAAAGTACATCCTTATTATTTTTTATGTGTCATAAACAGTCCGCCATGGAGTTCAACAGTCCTCCCGCTTTTTTCAACAGTCCAAAATTATTGTAATACCAACAAAATTAAAAATGGATGAGAAGCGTTTCGCTTCTCATCCATTTCGGAAATTACCATTTTTCACTTTTAGCGAGTTCGAGGTTCTTTTCGAACTCGATAACTTCCTGTTCCGTTGCCTCACGGATATTATACTGCTTGCCACAGTCAGGGCAACGGTCAGGCTCGTTTACTCGTGAAAAGACAAAGTTGCAGTTATCACAAACCCAAATCATTATCTCTCAAGACCCATCTCATAAACTTCTTCCCAAGATTCAGAACACTGTTGCATCATTTCGTTGATTGCTTCCACAGAAACAGGCTCGATAATCGTGTTGTCAACAACTGCAAACGGAACAGCACCCTTAAACACTTCAGCCTGAGTATGCTTTTCCGTGGCAACGATTAGCGCCTCGGGAGTATCAAAAAACCTCTCGCCCACTATGGAAGACTCTCTATCGCCCACACGATAGTTTAACTCTACCACATTGTATAGACTTATCTCCTCGACTTCAACTGCATAAGCGCTGAACTGCCCATCAAAAGTAACGGCAGGTAAGTCATCAAAATCATCATCGAAGTCAAACAGACTATAATCACCGAACCGATAATCTTTTAAGTGCAAGTTAGAGGGCTGGTGAAGAACGGCTCTGTCAACCACGCTACCTTCTGTGATGAAACCAAAATTTTGGACAAGAAGGCTATGACCATCTTTTTTCAGCACCGCACCAAATTCGACAATCTTCAACGCAACTTCATCCCCATAGGATACATAAAACAAAGCAGCCTCTGTATAGTTATCTTCATGGCCATAAACAGTAAGGATATTTACCATACTGTTTTCAATATCATCAAAGAAAAAGAAAAAGGTCTCTCCGCTTTTTTCAGCGGCAGCAAGAACGAAAGGATAGCTTGTCAGGGGGAGTTCATTTTGAAGTTCACTGTCCATCTTGTCAGAACCAGTTCCTATACGCACAGTTGCGTGGTGATTATCCCAAGAACCCCATGAAAAAACTTGTGCTGAAGCATCGAGTGCAAAACGGCGTTTTAATTCCAAAATCAACTCAGCATTTGTCACGATTTCTACCCCCGTGTAGGTTATTTACAACACCAGTATAGACGATAACCGTTTATTTGGCAATATAGTTCGAATTTGAGAAAGAGAGGCGGATTCGGATCCGCCTCTCTTTTATTTAAACCAGTACACTCTCCAGTTTTCATCTTCCTTAATGACCTCATAGGGAATTGGTTCACTCAGCTTTGTCACACGGACTATCTCAGAAGTGTAAACCCCTTCAGACACTTCCTTGAAGTACGGCATAAGGCCAAGAATAGTCAGCTCCAGCTGCTCTTTATGAACTGCAAACCAGTTGAGGTTAGAACCTTTGATTTCCAGGTGATACAAGTCCGTTTCAATGTCAAAGTCTACATCCATGTCGTTATACTCGCCCAGAGAGAAAACTTCATCCCCAAACTTCACAGAGAAGTTTACAGGCTCAAGTTCATAGAAAAGGCGCAGGTCTCTTACGCTGTCGAAGTAGAACTGATAGGCTTCCTTTATGAACTCCATGAACTTGGGGCCTTCGATAGACTGGAAGGTGTAGATTTCAAACTCCTTCACGTTCTCTTCGGATACCATCAGTTCACGGTACAGTACAAAGGGCTGGCACTCAAACTTGCTATCCCTGACCCCAAACCACATTTTACGGTGGGATTTGAGGTGGATGAAGTTATAGTAGTCTGAATTGATTTCACAATGAGCGAGGCGTTGTTCTACCCACTTCTCAGGGTTCTTCAGTTTCTTATCCTTGGCTACCGCTGTTAAGATTTGCTGCAAGGATAGCAGCATACAGTTCACCACCTTGCTTTTAGGATTGGTCACTGTATCATAGCGTAGGTCAAGACAGATGCCAAGGATAAATATTATTAGGAACTCTTTCGGCGAGGCAACTCTTGATTATAACCACCACATAACACCCCCCCTCTGGGAAAATGTCGAATAATGTATACTCCTTGAACCAGAAATGGACGAGATTTATTTCCATCCACGCAAACTACTTAGAAACTCAACCTAAACCCCAAACACTGATTCCCAAAACCATTTTCTTTGCTATATCAACCACCAACGCCACCACATAAGCAATATTTGCTCCTAATCTCCATCTAATTTTGCCAGCAGCAAAAAGATATGGAGTGGAACACCTTAACCACTAAAAATCTCAATTTCTCAAAACCAATATCTCCTCAATTTATATTAATATACGATTAATACATAATCCTATCTTATACGGATATTATACTACAAGATTTATTGGATTTAACCACAACATCAACTCCAGTAAAATATCCGTAGAGGTGAAAACACTATGGATTACGAGTACACCGCCCGCTTTCAGCGGCTTGGTCTGAAGGTGGCCTTTTACAGAAAGCTAAAAGGGCTTACCCAGGCGCAGCTTGCTGAACTGCTTGAAACCAGCCCTTCCTATATTGGGGCCATTGAGTCCACCAAGATGCATAAACCAATTAGTCTGAAAACCTTATTTAGACTGGCCGACGCTCTCGATGTGCATCCTTCCAAACTTCTAGAAGATTAACCCCACCACTCGATAACTTGGTGGGGTTATTTCATTGTTGTCTTCATTTTCAAACCCTGTTATACTATCTAAATAGATAGTATTATGTCCCTTGCGATTATGGTGATGAATATGAAGAAAATCTTGAAGTCAGCAGCAGTAATTGCCATCGTCCTTGTTCTGATTGCCATTCTCTTTGGTATGCTACACAAACCACCAGTTGTGTGTCCTCTCCACGAGCGAGTACCCTCTAACTTCCCAATTATTGTGAACACCAATGAGGGAAGTGCTACTGAACTGCGTCTGTACAACACCTTCAGTGAGTACCCACTTCAAATCGTAGAGAAGTCTGAATACGGCGTCATGTGGATGGTTGCAGGTAAAGGTTGGAGTGGTGCCGCTTTTCCTGACGACAACTATCTCCATTTTTCAATTCAAAAGGATAGTATGTGCGACTATTCAAACAGAGCTGCACGGAAGTTCTTCTGTGATGAGTGCGTAAAAGCATTTAAAGAACTTGACCCCTCCTGTAACTTCATCGTGGTGGATGCTTACGAAAACGATAATCTCAAGTACCACGACATAGCCAATATTGAGGAGTTACAGATAAGGCATTACTCTTTTGTTGCAGGCGATACGGAAGAAGGACTGCTTTCGTTTGAAATGCACTCCTCTTACTATGACAGTGGTAAGGAACTCGACTTCCTTGATAAGGACATCACCCAATTTGATAACCACTATGCAGGTATTCAGTAACCAACATCCAATCTAATACAATACTCAATGAAGAACCCCCACGTTGCCGGCAACGTGGGGGTTCTGTTGGTTATAGGTTAATCACGGGAGTTTTTATCAACGTTGCTCTTTTACAAACGCTCTGTACTCGTCTCTGATAAGAGCATAGGAAATCAGGTTTTCAATTAAATTAACCACCTCGGGGTCATCCAAAGTCCAGTTCCTATCATACTTGAGAATACCCAAGTTAAACCGATTATCTGCTATGATTTTAGGACAACGAGCTTCAACGAAAGCACGGAGTTCACTTACCTTACCACTACCTTTGTTGCCAATAGCAATTCTGCCGCTATGATAAAATACCACTCGTCCATTTCGATAAACCACATTATCATCAATGCTCAACTGCAATGCGTGGTGGGACTCCTTTTCGTTATCTATCGCCACATTCAATGCAGTCTTCCAACTACCTGGCTTTTCTGAACGACCATACACAGAGAATGCAAAGGAAACAAACTCTGTACTACCATTACGTTCAATCAAGAAGGAACGATAAGGACCATAGAACACACCACCACCAGCATTGCCGTAGGACAGAAATCTAACCCCATAATCCTCAATCAGATTAAATGCATCATACTGCTGACAGGGCAACTTATGGTCTGTATCAAACAGGCACGCCAATAGATTAAACGATGCACAGGCAAGGTGGTAATCTGTGGTAGGACTGATTTCCATATCATAAGCAGCGGGGTTCTCTTTGAATATCTTGCCGATTTCCTCGAACGAAGGTCTTTCAGGCTGTGCTTCAAGAGGCTGGATGGTGTATTTGTTTTCCAGCATATCTTCATAACAAGGAAGAGCCTCTACCAAATCATACTGTTGGGTATCTTCGTTGTAATGGAAACATTGATACTCAACGTCGTTAATCATCATAGCATAATCACAACCAAGAGTATCACTGTAAAAAGACAGTTGCTCTGCAACCTTATCTACCAAACCAATGCCAGGAGCCTTACACTCAATGACCGCAATGGGAATCAGTTCTCCTTCTTTGGTAAGGCACTTGATTGTAATGTCTGTGCGCCGAATAGACTTAATACCATAGTGGGACAAGTTTTCTTCTACGCTAATCATATCAGCAGGAACCTTCAAATCATATAACAGATGAGAGATTACCTGCTGACGCACTGTTTCCTCGGGGGTGATGTAAATCAGTTTTTGTCTAATTGGGTCAAGATAGCATTCCTTACCCTTTCTCATATAAACCTTTGGCAACGGTTGCACGGACAAGTCGATGTACATAATAAAACCCCCGTTGGTTTGTATCTACCCTTACTTAAACGTTCGTCATTCTCTGAAGCTCTTGAGCCTCCAGTATCTGCTTCTGCAGGTCTTCACAGACCTTAACATACATAACTTCAATACCAAACTGACGTATGCTCTCTGCTAAAACGGATTGACCTTCTAACTTTTTCTTTTCAGCCAAGTCACAGACTACGATTATTTTTCTGTGTTGCTTACCCGTTTTCTTTTCTAACAGGAGCATCTTCAGAATATCATTTGCAATCTTATTATCCTGAGCTTTTTTAGGCTTACCAATATGAGCAAATATTTCACCGACAACACAATTCTCAACTGAATAGAAGTCGGGCTGCATATATGTGAAGGCATTGTCTGCTAAATAGATTTTCTTGTTCTTCTCGAACTTGAGGTTGAGAAGTTCCTCAACCTTATGGAATATCACTTCTTCAACCTGTACTTGCACATGAGAAGATGATTTGTGAGCGTTTTCCATTACTATCATCCTCGCAATCTCTCGTTTTCCGTTACCACTACAATACCACTTTTCCACTATTTTTTCAATCTGCGCCAAAGTATCCTATAGGCAGACCATCCAACCCTTTACCACAGTTACTGCATACCTACCACATCCAAACAAATAGAGGGGGCTCGTGGAACGAGCCCCCTCTATGATTACAGAGAAAGAGAAGAAAATGTATCAATGATTTGCTGTGCATGGTCTGCTCTGGAAGTCTTTGCTGTTTCAGGTCTTTTGGTGACCACCATTTTAGTACCATTGTAAGTACCCTGACCAACAATGGTGTTGGTAGAATCCGAAACCAGAGTAATACCCAACTCCTTGGCAAACGAGGCATCTGTATAATCAGCAGGCTCCATCCACCACGTATCTGTTACGAATACCACATGAGTTGGTTTGAGCATTTCAATTTCCTTTTTGATTAACTCAATGCAGGGCTTTATCTGACGTACAATGTCCTTACCGTCAGGATTGTATCTACTGTACGGTGCAACCTTAAACAGGTTTGACCAGGCTACACGAGATGACCACTCTGCTGCCTCACCATTCAGTTCTAACAGCTTATAACAGAGTTGCCAAAATGGAGAACGATTGAAATTATACCCGTCTGGTTGGATGGGGGTGGTGCTGATGCTATCGACATCAAACCAATGAGAGAACACCTGATTTACCAACCCTTCAAGTGTATCCTCATGCCAATCAAACTCCCACCCGTTTACTGCTCGTCCAATGTAGAGCATACGGAATGGACTGGTTTCATAGTTTGACCCAACTATCACAGGGCAGGAAGTCATTTCGTGAGACCACAATCTCTCCTGGAATGGTTCTAATAGGGTCTGATAAATCTTCTTGTAGTCATCCATAGGATATCCTCCTTACCATGAATACCATAGTATTCACGATAAAACTCAAAATCCCTCTTTTTTCTCAAAGAAATATAAGCAACCAAAGTATAACACCAAACGAACTATTAGACCAGCAGGAACAGACATTGGAGGAATTGGATTCAGGAGAAGATTTATCAATGATTATTGATGATGTTCAACAGATATTTTTTCAATTTATAGTACCCCTCAATATATATACCGTTTTTCTCTCAATTTATATGTCCAATTTTTGATTTTCAAAGTCCCTCGACAACCCATTTATGTCCCTGCGCATTGAAAACTCACAGCAAACGATAAAATAAAAATTTTTGGAGCAACGATAAAATTGGATCCAGAGCATGCTCTGGATCCAATTTTTAACGTTTTATTGGTTTGTTGTGCTCGGCGATTACCGCATAACCTTATTCAACAAAGACTGATAGCTGTCCACCACATCATAAACAACATTGCCGTTACTAATTGCCTTAAAATGCTCTCTGGCACAGTGAATCTTGGATTCCTCAATCAGTCGCAGCTGCATAGAGTTCATAGAATCCTTTGTTTCTGCCACGAAATAGATGTGCTTGATATTGTTCTCATAGAACGCAATAGCCCAGTCGGGGTTGTAATGACCAACAGGAGTAGAGATGTAGAACCCATCGGGCAGTTTTTCCACGACATCAGCGTATTCTTCCTCGAACATATCAGCATAGATACCGTTGAAGGGCTGTCCTGCCTTATCGTACAGGCTCCACACTGCTTACAGCCGAACTTGAAAGTATCCTCCATACCGAGTTTGTTCTTTTCGACAGTTCGCAGGAACTCTTCTACTTTATCTTCTTTGGTCATGTCTGCCTCCTTAATCCCATTGGTCTACACACTCAAGTCCATAGATGCAGGCTTTTTTCACCTTTGCCTTAACGAGTGTGGGAAGTTCAGCATCTGTTCGCTCTTTCATCCTACCGTCATAGGTGTGTTGCCACTCCCGTTCCAACTCGTCAGAAATCTTGAAGAAGTACAGGATAGAAGACTGTCTAAGGGAGCGTTCAGGACTTACAACCTCGAACTTCACGAACCAATCAGCATCACAATGAACCCACTCCAAAATGCGTCCAACAAAAGCACAACAACCACGCTCATCAGGGAGTTCGTTGAACATCTGTGTCACCAGACGCACCTTTTCCATAGCGCTTTCCCACTGCTTCTCATAACCACGTTTAGGGTCGAGTAACAGGAGGTTGTTGGAATAGCAGAACAGATTGTGGTCTTGCATCATAAGCTGTTCCTTTAGAAACTTGCGACGGGTATTTCCTTGATTGCTGTACTCCAGATACTCAGCCACTCCCGTCATGCAGATTCACCTACACTTTCGGCTTTCGCCTTACGGTTGGCCTCTTTCAGTTCTTCACGCAGAACCCACCGAAGTCCTTCGATGACCAGCTCGGATTTGTTCTTATCTTCCTGTGCCGCCTTGATGTTGAGCAGCTTAATAAGGTCGGGAGGAAGGTAATAAGACATGGGCTTTGCGCCACCTCGACCACGGTTTCTCTCATACGCCCGCGGATTTGCTTTCCGAGGGTCGTGTGCTCTCTTCTCCTTGACCACCTTAGGAGCCTTCTCGGACTTATTTTCATCTGCGCCACCCAGCATGGCTGCGAGAGCAGGATTGCACTGCTAAAAAAGAAACGGGAGAACATAGAAGCCGAGTACAATAAATACGGAAGCAATCTCGTACAAACCGAAAAGAGACTATCGGAATTGGACGTGGATGACAAGCACTATGAGAAAAGGGTTGACAGTCTGAACCGTGTGTTAGATGATATATACGACAAACTGGATGACGCACAGACGAGACTGGATGAAGTCAATGCTGAAATTGCCATGGTGCAGAAATCGGCCATGACAAAAGAGTCCATTTTTGAAATGCTGGAGGGCTTCAGCAAATACTACGATGCCATGGCTCCGGAGGACAAGAAAGAGCTTCTGCGGGCAATGATTTCCTCCATTGAAATCTACAAGGGCAAACACGCCGACGGCCATCTGATCAAAACCATCCACTTTACCTTTCCAGTGACCTATGACGGAGAAAGTGGAGTGTTGTTTGTCAGCAGTACAGGCGGAGAAGTTGAGACAGTGGTTCTTTTGTCACGCGCATAATGGGCTTGTGAAGAGCTGTTTCATTCAGATTTGAAAGGAGCGCGTCCATGGAGCGGGAGAGATTTGAACTGGAGATGATCGTACCCGGACGGGGACCCAAGACCGATCTGGGTTTTCTGAGTGTAGAACAGGCGGCGGAAGTCTGCCGGTTCCACCGCAGCTGCGCCGCCTACCGGGAGACACCGCTGGTATCGCTGGAGCATCTGGCCCGGCAGCTGGGGGTGGAGTCCATCCAAGTGAAGGATGAGAGCTTCCGCTTCGGCTTGAACGCGTTCAAGGCCCTGGGGGCCAGCTACGCGGCGGGCCGGTATCTGGCCCAGCGGCTGGGCGTGGAGCCGGGGGAGATGACCTTTTCCCGGGCAGTGAGTCCGGAGACCCGAACAGCGGTGGGGGACATCACCTTCGTCACTGCCACCGATGGCAACCACGGCCGGGGCGTGGCCTGGACGGCCAGACAGCTGGGGCAGAAGTCCGTGGTCTATATGCCGAGGGGCAGCGCACTGGAGCGGCTGGAGAACATCCGGGCCGAGGGGGCGCGGGCCGACATCATCGACGGGAATTACGACCAAGCGGTCCGGCTGGCCCGGGAGGCGGCGGACCGGGAGGGATGGGTGCTGATGCAGGACACAGCCTGGGAGGGCTATACCCAGATCCCCACCTGGATCATGCAGGGCTACATGACCATGGGCTACGAGATGGCCGGTCAGATGGAGCAGCCGCCCACTCACCTGTTCCTGCAGGCGGGAGTGGGCAGCATGGCAGCGGCCATGGCAGGCTTTTTCGCCAATTATTATGGGGCCCACCGCCCCATGACGGTCGTCGTCGAACCCCAGAAGGCAAACTGCATCTTTCGCACCGCCCGGGCGGGGGATGGCAAGCTCCACCCGGTTACCGGAGATATGGATACCATCATGGCGGGACTGGCCTGCGGGGAGCCCTGTACCATTGGCTGGGAGGTCCTGCGGGACTGTGCCGACGCCTGCCTGAGCTGCCCGGACTACGCGGCGGCGGACGGGATGCGGATCCTGGCCGCCCCCGTCCCTGGCGACGGGCCGGTGGTGTCGGGGGAGAGCGGCGCCTCCGCCTTTGGCTGCGCGATGAATCTGCTGATGGACCCGGAGCTGGCGGAGCTGAAAAACCGGCTGAAGCTGAACGAGAATTCCAGACTGCTCTTCATCAGTACGGAGGGGGCCACGGACCGCCGGAACTATCGGGACATCGTCTGGAGGGGAAAGTATTCCGCACCGGACCTGTGACCTGCACCTGAAGGAAACGAAATATCTCCCGTGGGGCCTGGGCCGGTCTGCCGGAGCGGCTTGTGCCCCATGGGAGACGTTTTCTGGCTGGCCGGGCCGGGACGCATATGCGGGCGGCAGAGGCTGACCGGCCGGCTGCGGGAATAAATTGGGAAGAATCTGACGGATACGCTTGTTTTTCCCGTGGTTCATGGTATAATATGACGTAAACAGCGGTCTGAATGAAATTGTGGCCTCCGCGCGGGCCGGTATAATGGAATTCGGGCCGTTTTCTGTGTCCGGCACCGGACCCGCAGCGTCTGACACCAACAAAAAGATCTGGAAGCAATATGGAGGTTTTTATGTCTGGAAATCATACCCATCGGAACGGAAGCTTTACTTCCTCCCTCGGTTTTGTGATTGCCTGCGTGGGCTCGGCGGTGGGCCTGGGCAATATCTGGCTGTTTCCCTACCGCCTGGGCCAGTATGGCGGGGCGGCGTTCCTGATCCCCTATCTGTTTTTTGTGTTCCTCTTCGGCTGGGTGGGCCTGTCCGCTGAATTCGGCATTGGCCGGCTGGCGGGGACGGGCACCATCGGCGCCTATGAGTACTGCTTTGAGTCCCGGGGAAAGAAAAAGTTGGGCAGCGTTTTGAGTTGGATCCCCCTGATGGGCTCCCTGGGCATCGCCATCGGCTATGCGGTCATTCTGGGCTGGGTGCTGAACAGCCTGGTGGGATCTCTGACCGGCACCCTGATGACGGCGGAGCCTGCTGAGTTTTTCCAGGCGGCCGCGGTGGAATTGGGAAACCCCCTGTGGCACACGGTTGTGGTCCTGGCGGTCTGCCTGATCCTGATGTTCGGCGTCACCGCCGGTATCGAGAAGGTGAGCAAGGTCCTGATGCCCCTGTTCTATGTGCTGTTTCTGGCGCTGGCGGTCTGGGTGGCGTTCCTGCCTGGCGCGGGGGAGGGCTACCGCTTCCTGTTCGTGCCTGACTGGTCCAAGCTGCTGGAGGTGGATACCTGGGTCATGGCCATGGGTCAGGCCTTCTTCACCCTGTCCATCACCGGCTCCGGCATGATCGTCTACGGCGCCTATCTGGATAAGGGAGAGGACATCCCGAAAGCCTCCATACGCACCGCTGTCTTTGATACCATGGCCGCCATGCTGGCCGGTCTGGCTATCATGCCCGCTGTCTTTGCCTATGGTCTGGATGCGGGCCGGGGCCCCTCTCTCATGTTCATCACCCTGCCCACGGTGTTCCAGCAGATGCCCATGGGCCGTATGTTCGCGGTGTTCTTTTTTGTCTCCGTCCTCTTTGCCGGCATCACTTCCCTCATCAACATGTTCGAGGCGGTGATTGAGAGCTGGCAGAGCCATTTCGGGCTGGGCCGCAAGGCCGCGGTGCTGATCTGCACTGGCCTGACCTTGGGCGTGGGCATCTTTATGGAGGCCGAGGCCCGGGTAGGAACCTGGATGGACTTTATTACCATTGTGGTGGTCCCCATCGGCGCGGTGCTGGGGGCTGTCTCCGTCTATTATGTACTGGGCTGGCCCAAGCTCCGTCAGGAGCTTCAGACAGGCCGCGAGAAGCCTCTGAGCGCCATGTTCGGCGCGGTGGGAAAGTATGTCTACGTTCCCCTTACCATTCTTGTGGTGATCCTGGGCTTCGTCTATAAGGGAATCGGCTGACCGATCCGGACCTTGGGCCCGGGAGCCGGGATGAAGGCGGTTTGACTGTATGCAGAAACGACTATACCAGATTGATATGTGCAGCGGCCCGCTGTGGAATAAGATCCTGCTGTTTGCCTTGCCCCTTATGGCCTCCAGTATGCTCCAGCTGCTGTTCAACGCGGCGGACATCGTGGTGGTGGGCCGGTTCGCGGGCACGGAGGCTCTGGCGGCGGTAGGGTCCAACACCTCGTTGATCAACCTGATGATCAACCTGTTTGTGGGCCTGTCCGTGGGTACCAATGTGGTGGTGGCCAGGGACTTGGGCGCGGGGCGCAACGACAATGTGCGCCGCAGCGTCCACACCTCGGTCGCGCTGGCCCTGCTCAGCGGTGTGGTGATGATGATCTTCGGCGTGGTGATGGTGCGCCGGCTTTTGGTGTGGATGTCCTCGCCTACCGACGTCATTGATCTGGCCACCGTCTATTTGCGGATCTATTTCTTTGGGATGCCCGCCAACATTTTCTATAATTTCGGGGCGGCTATCCTGCGGGCCCAGGGAGACACCAGACGGCCCCTGTATTACCTGACCACCGCCGGCGTTATCAATGTGGCGCTGAACCTGTTTTTCGTTGTGGTGCTGCATATGGACGTGGCTGGCGTCGGTCTGGCCACCGTCATCTCTCAGTATGTCTCCGCTCTGCTGGTACTGCGGTGCTTGATGAGGGAGCAGGGGCCGCTGCACCTGGATTTGAAAAAGCTGCGGCTGGAGTGGCCGGTGGTCCGCCGCATCCTGGAGGTGGGTCTGCCTGCCGGCTTCCAGGGCGTGCTGTTCTCACTGTCTAATGTGGTGATCCAGTCTTCGCTGAACTCCTTCAATGATCCGGTCATCGTGGCGGGTTCCGCGGCGTCTGCCAATATCGAGAGCTTTGTTTATGTGGGCATGAACGCCTTCCACCAGGCGGCTATCACCTTTGTGGGGCAGAATTACGGCGCGGGCAAGACCCGGCGGGTGGACAAAGTGGCGCTGGAATGCATCGGATTTGTCACGTTTACCGGTCTGGTGCTGGGGAATCTGGCCTACTTCTTTGGCTGGGAGCTGGCCGCCATCTATGCTCCGGGGGAGCCGGATGTGGTCGCCCAGGCAGTGCTTCGCCTGGGGTTCATTGCCTGCCCCTATTTCATCTGCGGGGTGATGGATACAATGGTGGGAGTTCTCCGGGGCATCGGCTATTCGGTGGTCCCCATGGTGGTCTCCCTGGTGGGAGCCTGCGGCCTGCGGCTGATTTGGGTGGCCACGGTGTTCCCCTTGTTCCGCAGTCCAGCGACTCTTTATTTCTCCTACCCAGTGACCTGGATCATCACCGGAGCCGCGCACATCCTGTTTTTCTTGCTGATCCGGAAGCGGACATATGCCAGAGTGCGGGGCGCGGGACAGGAAGCCTGTCTGTCCGTGGAGGGGCTGCACCCTGCGCAAGAGAAACGGGCAGAGCGGTGAAAATTCCGGGAAGCGGTGCTGCCACTTTTTGAGGAGACAGCACCGGCATTCTGCCGGGCGAGATGATAACGGCAACAGGGCGCCTCTCTTGTGGAGAGACGCCCTGTTTTTAGTTGTCTTAACGAAGGCAACCACTGGCTCTGCCAGTGAAAAAAAGAGCTTATAGCGAGGAGAAAAGTAGACAAATAAAAAACTCCTCGATAGAGTTAGGCTATGTTCATCTACTCTGGCGGTGAGCCGCTGATGCGAAAGAAGGACATCATCGCCCTCTGCGAACGGCACAATGACTGCGTGTTCCTCTCCTTTACCAACGGCACCCTCATCGACGAGGCCTTTGCCGACGAGATGCTGCGGGTGGGCAATTTCGTGCCCGCCATCTCCGTGGAGGGCTTTGAGGAAGGAACGGACTTCCGCCGGGGCCAGGGCACCTTCGCCCGGGTGAAAGCCGCCATGGAGCTGCTGCACCGGAAGAAACTGCCCTTTGGCCTATCCTGTTGCTACACCTCTCAGAATGTGGAGATGATCGGTAGCGAGGAATACTTCGACTGGATGGTGGAGATGGGTGCTAAGTTCTGCTGGATCTTCACCTATATGCCTGTGGGCAACGGCGCCCCCACCAATCTGATAGCCACGGCAGAGCAGCGGGAATTCATGTACCGTCAGGTACGGGCTTTCCGCAAGACCAAGCCCTTGTTCACCATGGACTTCTGGAACGACGGCGAGTTCGTAGGCGGCTGTATCGCCGCCGGGCGCAACTACTTACATATCAACGCCAACGGCGACATTGAGCCCTGCGCCTTCATCCACTATTCCGATTCCAACATCAAGGAAAAAACGCTGATTGAAGCCTTCCAGTCTCCGCTGTTCATGGCCTACCGGGCCGGGCAGCCCTTCAGCGACAACCTGCTGCGGCCCTGCCCGCTGCTGGACAATCCCGGCGCCCTGGCAGCCATGGTGGAGAAGTCCGGCGCCCACTCCACGGATATGCAGTTCCCTGAAGATGTTCACGACCTGTCTGAGAAGTGCCGCGAGAAGGCGGAGAAGTGGAAGCCCGCGGCGGACCGCCTGTGGGCCTGCAGCCATGGGTGTGCCGGCTGTACCGGCCACGAAGGGAAATAATGGACGTCCTGTCAGGCGGAGTGAAAGTCCATCCTATTGAGCCGTTATGATCACCAAGCTGCCGCAGAATCGCTCTGCGGCGGCTTGGATGGACGTTATGTGTGTAAAGGAGCGTTTCATGCACAACTATATTTTAAGCTGTGGTTCCACCGCAGACGTGACACCTCAGCATTTTGAGGACCGTGATATTTCCTATATCTGCTATCCCTTTGAACTGGATGGGAAACCGTACCGGGATGATTTGGGCCGGACGATCCCATACGACCAGTTTTATGCGGCGATGGCCGCCGGCGCGGAGACCAGAACGGCACAGATCAATGCCTATGAGTTTGAGGAATACTTCGAGCCGTTTTTGAAGGACGGAAAAGATGTTCTGTATCTCTGCCTGTCCTCCGGAATCACCGGCGTCATCAACTCCGCCCGCATGGCAAAGGAGAATCTGGAGGAAAAGTATCCAGAGAGAAAGATTTATCTGGTCGACTCGCTGGCTGCTTCCTCCGGCTGCGGACTTCTGATGGACAAGCTGGCGGATCTGCGGGACAGCGGCATGGAACTTGAGGCACTTTACGAATGGGCGGAAGAGAACAAGCTGAGAGTACACCACTGGTTCTTTTCCACAGACCTGTCCTTCTACATCAAGGGGGGGCGTATTTCCAAAACCGCTGGGACGGTGGGCAGTATGCTTGGCATTTGCCCGCTTTTGAATGTGAGCGCGGACGGGAAGCTCATCCCACGGGAAAAGATCCGCTCCAAGAAGCGGGTCATTCAGGCCATCGTGGACAAGATGGAGTTGTATGCGGATGACGTCCTGGATTACAGCGGGAAATGCTATATGTCCCATTCTGGCTGCTATGAGGACGCCCGTCAGGTGTCCGATCTGGTGGAAGCACGGTTTCCAAAGCTGAATGGTCCCGTGGAGATCAACAGCATTGGGACAACCATCGGCAGCCATACCGGTCCGGGTACCGTTGCCCTGTTTTTCTGGGGAACAGCCAGAACAGACTGATACTTGAGAGGTGTGTATGAAAGTTGCGATCATGACCGATACCAACAGCGGGATCTCTGTGAAGGAAGGGAAAAAGCTGGGCGTCTATGTAATGCCGATGCCCGTCTTGATTGATGGAAGTACCTATTACGAAGGGGTCAACTTGTCCCATGAGGAGTTCTACCGCTTCATGCTGGAGGGGAGAGCTGTATCTACCTCCCAGCCCTCTCCCGGCGATGTATTGGAGATGTGGGATAGCATTCTGGAGCAGTATGACGAGCTCGTCTATGTCCCCATGTCCAGCGGATTGAGCACATCTTACCAAACGGCGCTCTCTCTGTCGGCGGAGTATAACGGAAGAGTCCAGGTCGCTAATCATCATTCCGTCTCTGTCCCGCAGAGGTATGCCGTTCTGGATGCGCTGGAGCTGGCGGCCAGCGGATGGACCACCGAAAAGATCAAGCTTGCGCTGGAAAAGACGGCGCCGGACACCATCATTTACATCGGCGTGGACACCCTGGAATTTCTCAAAAAAGGGGGCCGGATCACGCCAACCGTGGCGAAAATGGGGACGCTGCTCCAAATCAAGCCGTTGTTGCAGATCCGGGGAGAGTTTTTGGAGGCCTGCGCGAAGGCGCGGGGCACAAAGGGATGTAAACGCCGGGTGATCGAGGAACTCAAGGTGTGGGTAGAGAAGTACCGAAAGAGCGGCGACCCGTTTGTCATCGGCGCGGCCGGCAGCTTCCTCAGCAGGGCTGAGGAGAAAGAATGGATCGACATGGCCCGCAGCGCGTTTCCCGGCAGAGACATCCGCTATGATCCCCTGGCATTCAGTATTGGGTGCCATGTGGGACCCGGGGCCTTTGGCATGGCTGTCAGCAAGCGGATTTCTTCATTGTAGAAACATGCTCACATTGCCCTATGAACAGATGTCATAATGTGTGAATACTGGAGCTGCCGCGGCCTTCCTTGACGGAAAAACTTGTCATTTTAGCCGGATTCCTCTATACTGATGGTAAATAGAAACATAGAGAAAGACGAGCAATATGGCACAGTTTACCGAGAAAGCGATTATGGACGCCTTTGTCCGGCTTTTGGATCAGATGCCGTTGGACAAGATCACCGTCCGGGACATTATTACGGAATGTGGGATCAGCCGCAACACATTTTATTACCACTACGGCGATGTGTACGCTTTGCTGGAAGCATTATTCAAGCAGGAAATACAGAAGCTCCAGACAAAGCACCGCCCCGGGGATACCTGGTACGATGATCTGCGGGCAATTTTTACCCATATCTCCCAAAACCGCAAGCGGGTCTACCACATTTACCACTCCATCAACCACAGTATCCTGACGCAATACCTGTTCCAGGCCACGGAAGGCTTGTTTCTGGACTATGTCCGCGCGGCGGCGGAAGGGCTGGATGCCTCGGAAGAGGACCTGCGGTTTATTTGCTTTTCCTATCAATCCATGTTTGTGGGAATGCTGCTGGACTGGCTCCGCCGGGGGATGAAAGGGGAACCGGTGGACTTTTTGGAGCGGGCGCAGCGGCTGATGCTGGGTAATACCCGCCGAATGCTGGAAGCCAATGCCGGGAATCAGGCCGCCGGCCAGGCTGAGACGGCGGAAAACTGAATACTGGTCATCGGAGGACACATCATCGCAATGATGCTGTCGAATGGGAAGATGTCGGGTGCGCCCGGTTATGGTCATGGAAAGAGGGATTCCATCGGCCTGACCGGGCCTTTTTATTTGGAATATAGCATAAGGAGGACGGGGGGGACAGGAAATGAAAATCGGTGTTGTAGACGTGGGAGGCGGTCTGCGGGGCGTATATGCGGCGGGGGTTTTTGACTATTGCCTGGACAATCGTGTCCAGTTCGATCTCTGTATCGGCGTCTCCGCCGGCAGCGCAAATATTTCCGCCTATATCGCAGGGCAGAACAAACGAAATTACCCGTTTTATACCGATTATCCCTTTCGGAAGGAGTACATGAGCCTGCACAATTTCATTTTCAAGCACTCTTACCTTGATTTGGATTATGTGTGTGAAACTTTGAGCAATTCCGACGGTGAAAATCCGCTGGACTATCAGGCAATCATCCATAGCCCCATTGAGCTGCGCATTGTGGCATCCAACGCACAGACAGGAGAAGTCCGGTATTTTGATAAGACCAACATGAAGCAGGACGATTACAGCATCCTGAAGGCGTCCTCGGCTATCCCGTTCGTATGTCATCCTTTGAACAGGAGACACTCAAGGCGGAGGTTCCAAAGTATGAAAGAAATACAGATATGCTGCAAGGAACCTGAGAATGTAAAGGCATTCGGGAACTGGAACAGCAAACAAGGCAAGAGATCACAAAAGTGACTGCGCTTGTCCGTTCTATTGGACAGGAATTGAGTTATAATCCAAACTGACATGGGGATGGAGATGCCCCAGCAATACAGAAAGGATGGTTTGGAAATGAAAAGAGTAGTATCGCTTGCACTTGCATTGCTCCTTGCGTTGTCTCTCGTCGGATGCTCCGGAAGTAAGCCGGATACCGTTGTGACAACCTTCTGCGGCGCCATTCAGGCATTTGACTTTGAAAAAGCCGCCACCTGCATGGAAAACGGCTCGGAGGATCTGGAAGATCCCTATGACGATGGGGAGATGGAGGAAGACCTCTCGTCCGAGCAAGTCATGACCTATCTCAAGGAATGCGCTTCGAAGATGACCTACAAGATTGGAGAGCCGAAAGTAGACGGCGAGCGTGCTGCCGTTCCTGTCTCGTTCACCTATGTGGATGCCGGCCCGGTCATTACCTCAGCGCTGGGTGAGTACATCACGCAGGCA
Organism: Pseudoflavonifractor phocaeensis; assembly: GCF_021531375.1. Lineage (GTDB taxonomy): Bacteria > Bacillota > Clostridia > Oscillospirales > Oscillospiraceae > Lawsonibacter > Lawsonibacter phocaeensis_B. Next base: position 12,297 of record NZ_JADYTU010000025.1, on the reverse strand, counting down.
TTTGCCCTTGCCTTCAGCGGGGCCGATGACGCGCAGATAGAGGAGCTGTTCAGCAATATCTTTATGGAGAAGGCGGAGTCCATGGAAACTGGAACCGCTTCTGCAGATGTCACGTTCAACTGCGTCAAAGTGAACGGAGATTGGAAGATCGCAGCCTTTACAGATGGGGCGGAAGAGGCGATTACCAATATTTTGACCAGCAACATCGCAAGCGCTTTTGAGGGGTTCGGCGAAGCATTTGAAGATGACAGTAGCGAGGAAGCTCCGGAAAACACGGCTTGGCATGATGTGCCGCTTGGCCAGGAAGTGGAGCTTGCCACGATTAAAATCTGCATCACCGGATGTGAAGAAAAGAACGAGCTGACTACAGAATACTTGGATCCGGAGGTGGCTCAGGACGGTACGAAGTTTGTGGTCTTCTCCGTTGTGATTGAGAACATTACGAAAGACACCATGAATTTCGACAATGACCTCGTCCTGACAGATAGCCAGGGAAGGAACTACGATCCGTACGCCGGTGCTCTGTGGTACTATGATGAGACGTTCTGCTATACGGATCTGGCTCCCAATATAGCTAAGAGCGGCGTCTTCGTCTACAATGTACCCGCGGACTCTGCCGACTACTGCCTGTCTGTCCTGAAAGCCGGCACCGGGGATGGCTACCGACTGTATGCAAAATAATAGCCTGATGTGAAATCCTCACCATTCGGCTTGCATCATATTTACAACAGCCGGGCTGTTACCATCAGGGGTAACGGCCCGGCTGTTCTTATCCTTCCACTTCGACGAAAAAATGCAGCGGTCCTCTCAACATGCAGTAGGAGAGGACCGCTGTTACGATTATCCAAGGAGAATGCTGCCGGTTTCTTTTCCGTCAACTGCAATACTCATGAGAGTACCTTTGAAAACCGCAGCAAAATAGTTGCTCGCTTGATACTGCGCCTCATAGTTCTTTGTGATGAGTTTCAGAGTTTCCCGGAGCTGAAGCATGGCAGCGAACTCGTGCTTACAGGGGTAGCTGCAGAAACAGCTGCAGGTCAGATTACGGATTTCATCATTCTGATATTCAAATTCCAGCTCATAGATCTGGGTACCATCCACGATCGCTCGGCCTTTGGTACCATCGAGACAGATGTACCGCACGCGGCTTTCCATGTAATAGTTATGGCCGCGCTCAGCAACATCATGGCTGATCTCCATAGTCGAAAGGTCATTCAGATTGAAACCGGAATCATCCTTGCCGGAAGCATAGATGTCATCCCCTTTATCCGGCGCCTTGAACCAGGAAATGACCTTGGAATAGGGCAGCACCGTGGGATCGAAGGTGACAAAATGGGACCCGGCGAAGAAAAACTCACCCTTGACTTCTGTGTCCGCCACGCTGATCACACGTTTATAATCGGACAGCTTGATCTTGAAGTTGTAGGTGATATCTACCACGCGGCCGCGAAGCCCTTCAAGCTTCCCGTCTACATAGACAATGTCACCAACCTTGAGATCGAATGCATCGTTGTAGTAGGACAGAGTCATATTCCGGGTGGGAAAGTGAATTCGGACGACAGACTTTCTTGGCTCCACTTCTTTTGGGGAAGCGGCCGAAGGAATGCTTTGAGAAACAGGTTCATCTGAACATAAGGCAAATCCAATACGATGGAGCATCGAAATCCCTCCTTCAGTCAGGTTCAGCGATACTTCTTGGTGAGAGCAAAAATAACGCTGAGAGGCAGGTAAAGAATTGCAAAAGCAATGGCACCAAGCATTCTGAATACCTCCTGATCCTTTGATGGTATCAGTATAAAACAAAACCTGTCCCATAAAACGGACAGGTTTTGCCGATTTGAAAAGAAACGATTCAGTATAGCGCTGCAACTGACTGGATATGTTCCCGCATTTTATCTACAATCGGCTTGGGACCGATCATCTGGGCGCTTGATCCAAAGCCAAGAACCCAGGCGAAGAACTGCGGACTGACGATCACATCCGTCCGGACGGTGAAATGTTCAGGCCCATCCGGGATGATAAAGACATCCCGCCCCAGCCGGTCCAGGACGGCGCCCACCAGGTGGTTTTCAAACCGGAGAACCACCTGCTCCTCCTGCCCGGTGAACATACCGAAGGTTTTTCGGGCGTAGACCGCCATGTCCAGCGCCTGATAGGCCTCCAGACCGTCCCGGTCTTCCTCCAGAATGGAGATCTTCTCCATCTTATCCACACGGTAATGCTTGATCATAGCGGCGTCCGAATCGTAGGCGACCATGTAGTAATTCTCGTCATCCCACGTCAGGGCAAAGGGACTGACGACGTAGTATGCTCCGTTTCTGCGGTACTGGCGTTCCTTTTGAACATTGTACTCGAAATAGAGAAAACGGATCTTCTTGTTTTTCGAGATGCCGTTATGGATCTCATCTACGTTATAATAAATAGACTCGTTCATGGTCTTGATCCTGTTTTTTACGAAAACCTGACGATTGAGACGCTGGGCCTCATGGACGCTTGCCAGTGTCTCAATCTTCTTGATCAACGAGACTGTTTTCTTGTGGGTGATGAACTTGGAGGACTGGACGCTGTCCACCAGCAGCTTCAGCTCCGGAAGCTCAAAATTCCGGTGGGCGACGTAGTACCCGCAGGAGCGGCCAGACCCGGCCTGCTCAATGTCGAGGCCAAAATACTGCAGGGCTTCGATGTCGCTGTAAATGCTCTTGCGCTCGGCGGAGATGCCCTGGGCTTCCAGATAGCTGATAATCTGGTTGACAGTAACGAGATGATCTTCGTCGGTGTTCTGCAGGAGGTACTTCATGATGTAGAGCGGTTTGAGTTTCTGATAAGAAGAACGAGCCATATGTTTGCAGTCCTTTCTATGTCAGTACATGGTGGTGCCTGTCCCTGTCGTCAGAATCAATACCCTGTCTTACTAACAGTACCAGTATAGCAGTTTTTTCCAAAATATGAAATGACCGGCTTGCTGTTTTCAGAGGTAACTGCATTGTTACGCTGATCCACTTGATGTTTGATGCCGCGACAATCTATACGGTGAACCACCTGGACACCGTGCCACTGCTCTTAAACGATATTCTGCACCGGCTGTTTATCGGGACCATGGTGCTGGTTGTGTACCTAATTTTGAAGCCGGTGGATTACGACGAGTTCGGCACCTGCATCAACAATCTGAAGATCTCCCTGTTTGAGCAGCGGGTATCGGCTGCGGCGGAACCGGAGAAACAGGAGGAGCGGACCATTACCGGCATTACAAGGTATCTCCAGGAGCATCTGGCAGAGGAAATCAGTCCCTCCATTTTGGCCGAACAGTTTCATTTGAACCCCCAATATATCAGCCAGCTGTTCAAGAGCGAGATCGGCGTGAATTTCCTGGCCTATCTGACCAATATCCGTATGGAGAAGGCGAGAAAGCTGCTGCTTTCCACCTCACTTTCCATGATGGTGAGCTCAAGAACCGACAGATCTGGAGGGATTCCATGTTAAAATCAGAGAGTTTTCAAACCTGTCCAGAGTCCGTATTCGTATGCTGCGCCATTATGATGAGATGGGATTCCTGCGTCCTGTCAAAATCGGCCCGGAGCCTGGCTGCCGCTATAACAACGAAAACCAGCTCCCCGTCGCCGGCAGAATCACAGCCCTGAAAGATACGGGCTTTGGGCTATTGGCCATCGGCGAAAGGCTCGACTGCTGTGGGCAAAAAGACATGATAGAGCGTCCACTTGAGGCTAAAGCGGGCAGAGCTTCTGGAACAATCCCAGCAGACTTGGTGCGGATAAAAAGTTGACAAATTGAAGCTTTAGGGATAAGTGCTATGAGAAAATGCGGCAGATGTGGATGGAAAGAAGCGCAATTTCGGTTCCAAGAGCTAGGCCGGGGGCTGATATCTCCGGAATAGCTGCGCAAATCACAAAATACATATTGACATTTTTCAATTTGATCAATATACTGAGATCCAGAAAAGTTGATTTGAGGTGAGTCTATGGCAACGGGATACGAGGATCGGGCAAAGGTGTTCAAGGCACTCTGCGACGAACGGCGGCAGCGTATCCTGGAACTGCTGCACAGCGGCGAGAAGTGCGCCTGCGTTCTGATTGAAGAAATGGATATGCCCCAGTCGTCCCTTTCTTATCACATGAAGATCCTCTGTGACTCCGGCATCGTCACGAGCCGGGAAGAGGGAAAGTGGACCCATTATCAAATCAGCAGACAGGGCAGCGAAAAAGCCATCGAGCTGCTGAAAGAAATCACAGCGGTTACGGAAAACAGTGACGGATGCGAAAACTGCTGCAAATGAAGGAAAAGGCCATCCCCATGTGGAGATGGCTTTTTACAGGCACATCAAATCGAATTTTTTTGATTTAATTGTGAGGCGAGGAAAGAATGATGCAAGCATTACAAGCTGGGTGGGACTTTTTTCAGAACGAAGTCCTGGGTATGAAATGGCTGAGCCGCCAGATCGGCAGCGCCGTGGAAGCCTGCGGGTTAGACCCCGCAAGCAAAGTGGGCGGAAGCATCCAATTCTTTTTCTACGATGTGATTAAAATCATGGTCCTGCTGGGTGTTTTGATTTTGATCATCTCCTACATTCAAAGTTACTTCCCGCCGGAGCGTACGAAGAAGATCCTTGGCCGCTTCCACGGAATCGGCGCAAACTGCATCGCAGCACTTCTTGGCACAGTGACGCCGTTCTGCTCCTGTTCGTCTATCCCACTGTTCATTGGCTTCACCAGCGCTGGGCTGCCCCTGGGCGTCACATTTTCTTTTCTGATTTCCTCCCCCATGGTGGACCTGGGCAGCCTGGTGCTGCTGATGAGCATTTTCGGATGGAAGGTCGCCATCGTCTATGTGGCGCTGGGGTTGGTCATCGCGGTGGTGGGCGGCACGCTCATTGAAAAGCTGCACCTGGAGGAGCAGGTGGAGGAGTTTATCCGTAATGGTCGAGCCATCGACGTGCCCCAGGAGGAGCTGCATTTCAAGGATCGCATCCAGTACGCCTGGGAACAGGTGGTATCCACAGCAAAAAAGGTGGCGCCCTATGTGCTGATCGGCGTTGGCATCGGTGCCTTCATCCACAACTGGATTCCCGAAGAATGGATTGTAAAAGTGCTCGGAACCGGCAACCCCTTCGGAGTGATCATCGCCACCATCGCCGGCGTTCCCATGTACGCCGACATCTTCGGCACGATTCCCATCGCGGAGGCACTGCTGGCGAAGGGAGCACAGCTGGGCGTGGTGCTGTCCTTTATGATGGGCGTCACCACCTTGTCCCTGCCTTCAATGATCATGCTCCGCAAAGCAGTCAAGCCGAGGCTGCTGGGTATTTTCGTTGCAGTCTGCACAGTCGGGATTATTGTGGTCGGCTACTTTTTTAACGCAATTCAAAGGATTATTATTTAATGGAGGTATTATCATGGCGCTGTTCAATTTTGAAAGGAAAAAAGAAGAGAAAAAAGCCCCCGCCTGCCGCTGCGGCAGCGCAGAAGGCCCAAACGAAGCGACTGCTGACTGCTGCAGCTCGGTTTCCAAGGTGGGAGAATCGGATGGATATTGCTGCGGCACCCCTGTAAACGGGATCTGCTGCATCAAGGTCCTGGGCGCGGGCTGCAAATCCTGCCATGAGCAGTATGAGAACGCAAAGGCCGCTGTCAAGGCGCTGGGCCTGGACATGGAGGTGGAGTATATCACCGATATGGAGCAGGTCATGGGCTACGGCGTCATGAGTATGCCCGCCATCGTGGTCAACGAGAAGGTGGCCTCCATGGGTAAAGTCTTAAAGGCCGCCGATGTGGAGAAGCTGCTCCACAAGCTGGGATTCTGAAAGTCCTGATTTTACGGAAGGTGTTGGCGCGCTTAACTCCAGCATTTTTGCCAATCGGTGAGATATGGTAGAATGATCAAGAACGATAACTCTTTATTTGTCAAAACATTGGTAAGAAAGAACGGAGTGAAATTATGACACATGTAGAAAAAGCGAACGAATTATTTGGAAGGAAATTTTATTGTTCGCAAGCTGTGTTCGCAGCCTTTGCTGAAGAGTTTGGGATGACAGAAGAGCAGGCACTAAAAATAGGAGCATGTTTCGGAAGTGGAATGAGAAAAGGAGAAGTATGTGGTGCCTGCACAGGAGCATTAATGGTCCTGGGATTGAAATATGGTCAGAGCAATGAGGAAGATTTGGATAGTCGGTTGAAAACAAACGAGGCGACTGATAGATTTATGAATGAATTCAAAAAAGCAAATGGTTCTTATCTGTGTAAAGAATTATTGGACTGTGATTTAGCAACAGAGGAAGGAAGAACAACTGCATTGGAAAAGAAGTTGTTTACAGAATTTTGCCCGAGAATGGTTCAGTCTGCGGCAAAAATAGTGGAAGATATGATAAATACATAGGTTAAAAGAGAGCTCTGAAATGAAAAAAGTAGCATTTATCTGCGTTCACAATTCTTGCCGCAGCCAGATCGCAGAGGCGCTGTGCAAAAAAATGGCAGGCGATGTCTTTGAAAGCTATTCCGCCGGGACAGAAACAAAGCCGCAAATCAATCAGGATGCTGTTCGTCTGATGAAACAGCTCCACGGTATTGACATGGAAAAAACGCAGAACAGCAAACTGCTTTCCGAGATCCCGCCGGTGGATATCGTGATCACCATGGGCTGTAATGTTCAGTGCCCCATGCTTCCTTGCGCGTACAGGGAGGACTGGGGCCTGGATGATCCCACGGGCAAAAGCGATGATGAGTTTGTGAAAACGATCCGCCTCATAGAAAAACGAATCCGTGATATGAAAACCGCTTGGCGTTATAGTTCGGTTTGATTTTTGAGTATGGCGGCGCACAGGTTGAGCCGTCCAGGAGAAAGACTGTGGACCAAGCTGCCGGCAAAAGTTACCATCAAGCTGCAAAGAGCGGCAGGCCCCCGTTGAATTTCACTCGGCGGGGGCTTTCCTGCCCGCATAAACAGCCGCAGACAGCAAGAACCACGGAAAGGCCGTCTGCGAAGGTGCCGTTCATCTTGACCCTTGACATGCCGGTATGCAGCAGGTTATTCCGGCATACGATCAGCAAAAAATACTGCCAGCTGAGCATGAATCATGCTCCAATCCTGTTTCCGGCCAGTCCATTTCTTTGTGATATCAATCATGGCCAGATACAGCATTTTCAGTAGGCTGTCATCGGTGGGGAACACGGATTTTGCCTTGGTCACCTTCCGAAGCTGACGGTTGAAGCCCTCAATGGTGTTGGTCGTATAGATCAGACGGCGAACCTCCTGGGGATACTTGAAGTAGGTACTCAGATTGGGCCAATTATCCCGCCAGGACTGAGAAATTTTGGGGTATTTCTTGTCCCATCGCTCAGCAAAGGTGTCCAGTGCGTCCAAAGCGGTAGGCTCATCTACCGCAGCGTAAATCGCCTTCAGATCCGCCATGAGTGCTTTCAAGTCCTTGTAGGAATGGACCTTGATGCGGCTGCCCCGCTGCTATACGTCATGATTTGGGATGGATTGCTTCTTGGCGTTTCGGTTTTGATTCTGATTTTCTCGGGTCAGGGGCGTCTGCCCATGCGCCTTTTCGTTTCGGACCTGCTTGGGGTCCGGCTGACTGTCTTTCGGCATCTCTCTGCCTCCTACATGATGTGGTCTTCCGTTTTAGAGTCCATGATTTCGCAGCCCATTTTTTCAAGCTGCTGTCCAATGCGGTCGCTTTGGACGCCTGTGGTATCAAAATCCTCAGCAACGCGATGGGCACTGGGGTTGACGCTGACGGAAAGCACCCCGGGCAAAGTATCCAGCTCCCGCTTGATCGCCTTTCCATCATGCTTGCCGTCAAGATTGTCCAGGGTAAAGTAGACGCTCGCTTTTGCCATAAGGATCACCTCGGCATTAGTATGAGTGAAATTTTTGTCTTTATGACCGGGGCTTAAAAATATGAGAGCTGGCGCTGTGTCCGCCATGCGGTAGGCAGGGTTCCTATCCTTGTAATTTATCGCCTCCTGGACTATAATAAATCGACGGTGGGTCTGAATGCCGCCAAGGCAGCCGTGTGGGAGTATCCATGCGGCTTTTTTATGAGTGCGGCGACTTGCATACCAGCAAGTTCCTCAGCGGCCCGTCGTAATGACAGAATTAGGAAGCGCATATCCGCGGCACGATGGCGCGGGGAGCGTTTGATTGGAGGCGCGGCTATGGCCGACATCATTGATTTCAGCAAATACGCGCAGGAGCCCGAACTGGACGATATGAGCAGGGAAGAGCTGCTGGACTATCTGAAGGCCGTCCGGGCGCGGATCGACCAACTGGATGAGCGGGAGCCGGAGGATATGGCCAGCGAGGAATACGAAGCCTGGGGCGACCAGCATGAGGAACTGGAGGATCTGGCCGACGAGATCTTGGACCTGCTGGACGAGATGGGAGGCCCCAATGGCTGAGTTTCCATACTGTAAGCTGGAGATCTTCATCCCGGAGACCCACCTGGCCGCCCTGCAGGAGGCTTTGCAAAAAGTGGATGCCGGACATATCGGCAATTACGACTGCTGCCTGTCTTACAGCCCCGTCATCGGCTGCTGGCGGCCCCTGGCGGGGACGAACCCTTATCTGGGGAGCGTCGGCGAGATCAGCGAGGAACCGGAACTGAAGGTGGAGGTCACCTGCCGTACTGAACAGGTGGACAAGACGGTCGAAGCGGTGAAAAACGTCCACCCCTACGAGGAGCCGGTCGTCAATGTGATCCCCCTGCACCGGACGAGCTTTTGAGGCGGGCCTGATCCGTCTGAGCGGATGATGGAGGAGCACAGTGATGAGGGAAATTACATTCCGATTGCCGTTTGGCAGTATCCCCGCCGTGCTGTACGGCGAGCCGGCCCCAAAGGTTTGGCTGTACCTCCATGGCAAGTGCGGCTGTAAGGAGGAGGCGGAGGCCTTCGCACGGATCGTCTGCCCCGGGGGCGCCCAGGTGCTGGCCATGGACCTGCCGCGGCACGGGGAGCGGCAGGATTCAACGGAGGACTTCGTTCCCTGGGACATAGTGCCGGAACTGGAACAGCTTTTGGCCTACGCGCGGACGCGCTGGAAACAGGTCGCCCTGCGCTGCACCAGTCTGGGCGCCTGGTTCGCCCTGCTGGCGTTCGGTAAAGAGCAGCTGGACAAGGCCCTCTTCGTTTCGCCGGTGCTGGACATGGAGCGGCTCATCCGGGACATGATGGGCTGGGCGGGGGTCAGCCGGGAACGGTTGGAGGAGGCGGGGGAGATCCCCACCGAATTCGGTGAGACCCTATCCTGGCGGTATCTCCAATATGCCCAGGCCCATCCTATCACGGATTGGAACACTCCCACCGCCATTCTGTACGCCGGGCGGGACGGTTTGACCGGGCGGGAGACGGTAGACCGCTTTGTCCGCCGCTTCGGCTGTGAGTTGACCGTGATGGAAGATGGCGAGCACTGGTTCCACACGCCGGAGCAGCTGGAGGTCCTGGCCCGCTGGGAGAGAGAACATACATAGGAGGAAGCGGGACGCACGATGGTACGGGAGATTATGAAAGACGAGACCGTTCTCGCACAAAAGAAGGCGCAGTACCAGAATGAGAAATTCCAAGTGCGCTTCAAGACTATCAACGGCTGGACGGCCCAGATCATCCGGCATGAGGTGGACCACTGCGAGGGAATCGTCATTTGAGGGCGGCAAAAGGAGAACGCTATGGCTAACATCATCGAGATAACCGACTTTGCCTCGCCCGAGCTGGACGTCTTTGCCCGACTGACAGAGGGGCAGCTGCGCGCCCGGCGGGAGCCGTCGAAGGGCGTTTTTATTGCGGAGAGCGCCAAGGTGATCGGGCACGCCCTGGACGCCGGGTACCAGCCTCTTTCCCTTTTGATGGAGCGCAGACAGATCGACGGACCGGCCCGGGACATCATCGCCCGCTGCGGGGACGTTCCCGTCTACACCGCGGACCGGGACCTGCTGGCGGGGCTGACGGGCTACCAGCTGACCCGGGGCGTACTGTGCGCCATGCGGCGCCCCAAGCTGCCCGGTGTTGAGGAGCTGTGCGCCAATGCCCGCCGGGTGGTGGTGCTGGAGGGCATCGTGGACTCCACCAATATCGGCGCCATTTTCCGCTCGGCCGCGGCGCTGAGCATGGACGCCGTGCTGGTCACGCCTTCCTGCAGCGATCCGCTGTATCGCCGGGCGGTGCGGGTCAGCATGGGTACCGTCTTCCAGATCCCCTGGACCCGCATCGGAGAGGACGCCTCGGAGTGGCCCCAGCCGGGACTTGAGCGGCTGAGGGCGATGGGCTTTAAGACCGCGGCCATGGCGCTGAGCGATACGGCTGTCAGCGTGGAAGATCCGCGGCTGCGCGGGGAGGAAAAGCTGGCCATCGTGCTGGGGACGGAGGGGGACGGACTGGCCAAGAGCACCATTGCCCACTGTGATTATACCGTGTGTATCCCCATGTCCCACGGCGTGGACTCTTTAAACGTGGCCGCGGCCAGCGCGGTGGCCTTCTGGCAGCTTCGGGCCCGGTGACAGCGGGGAGCGGCGCGCCCGATGATCGCAACAAAAAGGTGAGCCCGTCGGGCTCACCTTTGGAGCAAGGGGAGGGCTGGCCTCCGGAGGGACGCGCCCCTGGGGCTCAGGCCTCCAGCAGACGAATATAATGATTGGCCTCGCGCAGGACGTGGTCGGCAAGCAGCGGGAGAATGAGGGAACGGATCTGGCAGGCTTCGATGCCTTCCACGCCGGTACGCTTGAAATCGCGGAATTTCTGGGTCAGGTCAAGGGCGCTGCAATTTCGCATGGTTTTGTCATTGGCTGACGCGGAGGCGTCAAGCAGACGTTTATAATCCGCAGCGAAATCATCGGCGGTATTGATGAGCGCATCTTCGCTGGGGTCGAGCAGGCCGCGGATGAAAAGAGCGTGTTCCATCATGATTCGATTCCAGAACAGCTCGCTGTCTCGAAGCTCCTGACCGCTGCAACGTGCCAGACCCTCCAGCCGCATCAGGTGGGCGCGGTAGAGACGGGCCTCGCGCAGGATATGCTCAATGAACAGAGGATAATTCGAGGTAAACAAACTGCACGAATTGACACCGCACAAAAGCCGCTCTTTAAAGGTGATCAGACGCTCCACCAGCCGCAGGCCGTCCCGGTTCAGCCGCCGCACCTGCTGGGCTAGGTCTTGTGAAACGCACAACTCCGCGTTACAGTCGCGGCCCTTCAGACGCATCGTGCGCGCGGTCAGCCCGGAATCAATCATGGTGCCAGTCAAACGCTGGGTTTGACATTCGGCGCGGTCGGTAAACTCGGTGAAGAGCTCTCCGGAATCCAGCACACAGCAGCGAACAACCCGGTCACTCAATGCGATCGCTCGGGAGAGCAGCCCTTCAAATTGCCGCAGAAAGAGCTCGCCCTCTTTGGCAAGGTTGGTATTGGGCGGCAGAAAGCCTACCTTTAAAAAGAAGGCGTGTTCCTTCATGATACGGGCAAAGAACAGATGCAGTTCCAACGAGTCTGCGATATAATCCTGAGTTCGATCCATAACAATTATTCCTCCTCATGACAATGCGGGCTAAAACAGTATATGTGCGGAGCGTGAAGCAGGTTCGCCGGTTGGGAGGAGGAGTCCAGGTTGTGATGAATTGTCGCCCAATGGACGACGACTCCATGAGTGTGCCCGCCTGACAGTGCCAGAGCGGGAGCGGCCAAAGAATAGAAAAAACCTGTACTCCTTACAGAGTACAGGTTTTGATTTTTCGATTGTGGAGCTCTGAGGGACCTTGAGAAATAAAAAATCGGAGAGTCCATAGGGACTCTCCGATTGGTCCGAGTGCTGAGATTCGAACTCAGGGCCTCTTGAACCCCATTCAAGCGCGATACCAAACTTCGCCACACCCGGATACTCTTTGGATTTGTGTCGTGCGTTCCAAACAGCTTGTACATAATAACATGGGAATAGGAAAAAAGCAAGTCTTTTTTGCAAAAAAAATCTTTTCGACATTTCATCCAAATTAATTTGTTTTAGAACAAGGAAATAAGTATATTTTGACTATGAATGTGCCGATTTAAGGGGAATAAAGCGGCCGGAAAACAAACCCAGACAAAATCCTGCATAGCCATCCAATTCCTGCGGATACTAGGTTTTGCTTACCAAAATACAGTGCCACTGGAGGGATTTGTAATATGAAAGCAACAGGGATCGTGCGACGGATCGATGACCTGGGCCGGGTTGTGATCCCCAAGGAGATCCGTCGCACCATGCGGATCCGGGAAGGCGACCCGCTGGAGATCTACACGGACAAGGACGGCGGAGTGAT
>NZ_JADYTU010000024.1 GCF_021531375.1 Pseudoflavonifractor phocaeensis | reverse complement strand
TTGCACCGCAGCGTTCACAGGTCTTGGGGGTATCGCAGTCGGCATCCTTCCAGTCATGGCCAAGAGGATTGCCGTCGGTTGCACCGCAGCGTTCACAGGTCTTGGGGGTATCGCAGTCGGCATCCAGCCAGTTGTGGTCACAGGTTTCGTTTTTGATCAGCGTGATCGCATGAGTCGCCTTTTGCTCCTTATAGGTCACCCTCACCTTGAAAGTGCCCGGTTGAGCCTCGCTCGTGATGGTGATCAGCCCCTCATAGATACTCACGCCGGTGGTGTCACCACTAACACTCCAAACAGCGGATTCCGTCACATCGGCAGCAATTCCGCCATAGTAAGCGGTAGCTCTTGCTTCCACTGTAACCTCTCCGACGGAGGGTACATCCACTTCTTTCTCGCTGACAGTGACCCTAAAGTCACTGCTCTGCAATGCAACATCCTGCAGTTCCGGATACGGATACTCCTCAGTCCCTGCCATGGTCCAGACATCCGCAAAGTCAAAACCGGAGAATGTGCTTTCCTGCTGCATAGCTGTTTCTGCGCTCTTGATCGTGCCAGTATTAGTTCCGCTGCCTACGCCAACGCTGCATCCTTCCCTGCTGTAAAAACAGAAAGACATGTCAGCACCATCATAATAGTTATATCCCAGAATGCCACCGTATTCATGAGCCGATCCATTCACCGATCCCACATTATAGCAGGTTCTGATGATACTTCTGTTTTCAGCAAAGCCGACAATGCCGCCCTGGTTATAAGTTGAATGCAGTTTCAGGTCGCCACAGTTATAGCAATTTTCGATCGTGGATGCATCGGCGTCGCCCGCAATACCACCGGTGGTATCTTTTCCCTGCAGGGCAGCGGCGTTATAGCAACGTTCCACCGTAATGGTATCGGCTCTACCGACAATGCCGCCCACCTGTTCCGGACCGCTGAGATCAGCTATGTTATAGCTGAGACTGATTGCGGCATTACTGATCGCGTAGCCAGCAATGCCGCCAACTCGGTCAGCCCAATCTGCGGTTCCCTTTTCGTTGTTGACCTCAGTGGCAATCTCGCAATGATTTCCGCACCCGGAAACTTCACCGCCATTCAGGTATCCGACAATGCCGCCCGTATAAGCCCAGGTCTTGGAATAGGTATCACGGCCGCTGGACACCGTGATCTTCACATCGTTCATACAACTTTTCACGCTGGAGGAACTGTCATTCAGATAGCCTACCACACCTCCGGTGTAGAGCTGCAATCCCGGATTGCTGCTGTAATTGCGAACATAGCAGTCCACCGAAATCGCTCCGTCCACGTGGCAGTTTTCGATGGTTGCCTCGGTAGCATAACCCGCTAGCGCACCGGTATAAACGGCGTAATTTTTACCCAGGGAGCCGGTAACATTGATCTGGACTCTTTCCAACGTCACGTTTTTAATTGTGCCGCCGATGACATCCCCGAACAGGCCTACGTACGAATCGGTTGTAGTAGACTGAGTGAAGGTCTGCTCAAGTTTGGAGATTGTGTGGCCATCGCCGTCAAATGTACCTTTGAAGAGTCGAATCGGCGCCCAGCCGGCTCCGGAGTTATAGAATGCGCCGCCCTTTGCAAAATCGTCACTCAAAAAGGAAATATCCTCAATCATTTTAAAGCATTTGTTTGGGTAAAGGCGAACATTGCTCAAATGCGTGGTGTTAGAGATTAAGTATGGACTCTCTTTCGTTCCCTCGCCACCGGCAAACTCCGTGGTGTTTTCTGCGGCTGACGCTCCCATGCTTAAAAAGGAAGCAATGATCAGGCAAACCACCATTGTTATCATCCATTTTTTATGCTTCATATACACTTCGCCCTTTCTACTATTCCCTAATTCTAAATATTCAGAATTATAATTACAATATATAATGTAACGCGAAAACATTACATTTTCAATAGCACCTACTTTGTTCCGTATAAATTTATTTTTATGTAGTGAAGCCAAAAGAGAATAGGAAAGTTGTGGAATCCAATCATATTCTGTCTAAAACACAGGGTAACTGAGGTGTCCTAAAAAGTACGCTGCTTGTCTTTGGCTCTTTTTATGCTAAAATGGATAAAAAGTACCAGCCGTGAGGGAGGTAGGACAGATGGCATCTCCAATCAAAAACAGCGACAAAGGCGGCAAAAAGCCAGGGCAAAAGTTCAAATCTCTCCTGGTGTGGCAATACCTCCTGAAACACACAGACGAAGACCACGCCGCCAGTTCTGAAGCAATCAAAGCCCATCTGAGCGAATACGGCATCACCGCAGACCGCCATTCCATCGCCCGCGATATTGACGCTCTGAATGAGCTTTTTGCCATCGACGCGGCTGCTGAAATTGATGATCGTGACCGTCTGAACTACGAAATCATCTACGACACCAGCAAGCGGGGCTACAAGATTATTGGTCGTCCCCACGACTTTGAAGAACTGCGGCTTCTGGCTGAGTGTGTCCGCGCCTCTAAATTCATCTCCAAAAGCCAAGAAGAGCATCTGCTGACCACCATTGAAGACCTGTGCAGCGAAAGCCAGATTGAAGAGCTGCACAATGAGGTCTATCTGGTAGGCCGCAACAAAACCAGCAACAGACACATCATGCGCTCTATGCTGAGAATCAATCAGGCAATCAAAGCCAAGTGGAAGATCAGCTTTAAGTATCTGAAATACACCCTGAATGACCGCTCCACTCAGGTAGCCAGAAGGGGCGGAAAAGACTACATCCGCAGCCCTTACAAACTGATTATCAACGACGGCAACTACTATCTGTTGGCATACGACAGCGAAAAAGGAAGCATGATGACCTACCGCCTTGACCGTATGCAGGGAGTTGAGATCGTCAAACAGCCAAGGGACGGAGCTGCCGCCTATGACAAAATCGACATGAGAACCTACACTCAGCGTGTTTTCTCCATGTTCGGCGGCGAAGATAAGTTTGTCAGCATCCGCTTTACCAACGACCTTCTGGATACCGCTGTGGAACGTTTCGGCAACGGAGAAGAGGTTTTCTACCGTCCAGATGACAAAGGACATTTTGTGGTATCCGCCCATGTGGAAGTCAGCAAGCAGTTTTACGCATGGGTTTGCGGATTTTACAACAAAGCCAAGATCATCAATCCTCCCGAAGTGGTGGAGGGAATGAAAGATTTTCTGCATGGTATTGCTGACCGCTACGAAAGTGAATAAAAGATAAAGCAATCCTCCAGAAAGTTGATACTTCTGGAGGGTTGTTGTCAAAAGTTGATGGCTAAAGCCAATTAGAAGTAATTACATCCGCGCCACAGGGCTGAAGTTCTGATAGCGCCTTCCAATGTCTTCGTCGTTCAAATCGAGGTAGGCTTGCTCTGTAACTGTAACGCTGGAGTGACCGAGGATTTTGCTGAGCGTGTAAATGTCCATGCCACTCATAAGGCAGCGCTTTGCAAAGTTGTTCCGCAGACAATGAGGCGAAACCTTTTCACTAAGACTGGCGCGGCGGAGGTAGTGTTTGAAGTTGGTTTCAAAGTTGCTCACCTGGATACTTGCCCCGCTTCGCTTCACAGGAAAGAGGTAGTCACTCTCCACATACCTGTCCTTGAACTGAATCCACCGCCGCAGGATCATTTCTGTTTTGGGAGAGAAGAACACAACTCTGTCCCGCCGCCCTTTGGTAATCTCCGCCCGCAGGAATACCTTGTGGGCAGCCAGGTCAATGTCATCCATCAGCAAGCAACTGCATTCTCCTAACCGCATCCCACTGTCGATCATCAGCATAATCATAGCAAAGTCGCGGTGTTCGGGATAGTAGGACTTATCCAACTGAGCAATCAGTTTCTTGAAATCATCATCACTGATGAATTCCTTTGCCTTGCGGTTCACCTTCAACTGTCTGACCTTCCTCATGGGGTTCTTTTGGAGAACATAGTCCCTGTCCAACCAGTTGAAGAAAACGCGGAGGTTGCGGATGTAGTTGTTGATAGTGGTCACAGTGATAGGATTGCGGAAATCCCTTCGTCTGTCGGGATGGTTGGTTTCCTTCTTTTTTTCATCTGCGTAAAACGAGTATTTTCCGCGCTCCTGCAAATCATTGATGTAACGGCGGATGATGGACTCTGTAACCTTATCAACCGTGAAAATGTTCATCTGCTCTTCGCACCATCTCTGAAACAGGCGGAGAGTTTGTTCGTAACTGGTCATCGTTCTCTCGCGGAGTTGACGGCTTCTGCAAAACACCATGAACTCATCAATCTGCCAATCAAAACCCATGTCTGTCATAGCAATAAACACTCCTGTTCATTGGGATATTTCTTACCCAATAAATCAGGAGTGTTCATAGGCTTGGCAAAATAAGTTTATAGGTCTGTTTTGTCGGCGTTCATTGAAACTTTGCCTCCTTCGTAGGTTTGGCTAATTTCAAAAAAATTTAGCAAACCTTTGTGCCGCAAGGCTTTCATCCAACATGATTTTTCTTCATGTCAAGGCAAAGTCGGTCGGCGATCATGGCGATGAACTCCGAATTGGTGGGCTTGCCCTTGGCGTTGGAGACGGTATATCCGAAATATTTCTGCAGCGTCTCCAGGTCTCCTCGGTCCCAGGCCACCTCGATGGCGTGACGGATGGCCCGCTCCACCCGGCTGGCGGTGGTCCCAAAGCGCTTGGCCACCTCGGGATAGAGGACCTTGGTGACGGCGTTGATCACATCCATATCCTTCACCGCAATGAGGATGGCCTCCCGCAGGTACTGATACCCCTTGATGTGGGCCGGGACCCCTACCTCGTGGATGATGGCGGTCACCTGGGTCTCCAGATTTACTCTTTTATCCTCCTCCGAGTCCAGTCCGCTCACCGATGTAAGCTGGCGGACCCGCTCGAACACGGTCTCGGGAAGGCAGGGCTTGGTCAGATAGTAATCCGCTCCTCTGGCCGCCGCCATGTCCGCCACATTTCCCCGGACATAGCTGGACAAAATGACGATCTTGGGCCGCGGTTCCATCTTTGCCAATTCATCCAAGACCTGCATCCCGTCCATGCCGGTGAGCACCAACTCCATCACCACTACGTCGGGCGCCAGTTCCCGGGTCAGCCGGAGCAGCTCCGCCCCGTCCCCCGTCTGTCCGACTACCTGGAGGTCCGGCTCGCCGGCAAAGCCGGAAGCTAGACTCTTTCGAAAATCTTCCCCTGTATCCGCAAGCAAGACGCGCTTAACGATCTCCATTACCATTCCTCCTGAAACATACAAAATATCTTGCTTCGCGCTCGGCCTGCGCATTTCGACTAGTCGACTATAATTTAACATAATCAGACAGCATGCGCAAGACGTTTTTTTCCCGTTTTGTCAACAATCCGGCCCTTTTTGCGATATTTTACATACAAATTTTTAGTTTTTCGACCTTTTACTTATTTTTTCGCGGTCCCCATTTTTCCCTGCATACTCTGTTTCCGGCTTGACTCCATGCGCCTTCCGCCACACGCCGGGCCAATAGGATCTGCTCAGGACCTCGGGTCCCCTCTGGCAGAGGGGACCCGAGAGGACCGTCAGCCGCCCACCGCGGCCTCCAGCATGTTTTCGATCAGGATGCCATAGCCCCGCGTGGGATCGTTGACCAAAACGTGGGTCACAGCCCCCACCAGCTTGCCATCCTGCAGGATAGGCGACCCCGACATCCCCTGCACGATGCCGCCGGTCTGCTCCAGCAACCTGGGATCGGTGACCTGGAGCATCAGATTTCGGTTGCCCTCCTCCTCCGGAGAGATATGGGTGATCCTGACGGTAAACTCCTCCACCTGATCTCCCCGAATGTTGGATAGGATGGTGGCCTCTCCCGTCTTTACCTGGTCATGCCGCGCCGTTGGAACGGGAGTCCGGGCCTCGGTCACGCTGTTCTCCGGCATCCGTCCAAAGATCCCCAGATTAGTGTTGGCATACAGGGTCCCCAGATCCTGGGTCAGGTCAAACTGCCCGTGCAGTTCTCCCGGCTGGCCGCTCTGTCCCTTCTTCACGTCGGACACGGTGGCCTTCATAACGCTGCCAGACTCCAGCGGCATGAGCATGGCGGTATCCACGTCGTTGATCCCATGACCCAGGGCGGCAAATACCCCGGTCTCCGGATCATAGAAGGTCACGGTCCCAATCCCCGCCATGGAGTCCCGAAGCCAGATCCCCAGCTGATAAACGCCCTGGCTGTTTTCCACCGCCGCGGCGGTCAGCTGCACCTGTTTCTGTCCCCGCATGGCCTGGATGGTCAGGGGATTCCCCTCCCTGCGGGCCACCAGCTCCTGGATCTGCTCAATCGTGTCCACCTCATCTCCGTCAATATGGGTGATCACGTCCCCGGTTTTCAGTCCGCAGTCTCTCCCCGGATACTGGGCGCCCTCTTCCGTCTCTACTGGGGAGAGCCCCACCACCAGCACGCCGTCGGAAAACAGCTTGATCCCCACCGCTTTTCCCACTGGGATCACCGACTTCCCCACCGAAACGGTCTGGACCGCGGTCCGGGACCCCCTGGGCAGGTCCAGCACCGCGGCGGCGGAGACAGCCTCCGGTTGGCCTCCGCTTGGGAACAGACAAACGGCCAGCAGCAGACAAACCGCCGTCAAGGCCGCCGCCCAAGCCAGAACGGGGCCTCCTTTTTGTCTTGGCTCTTGTTCCACTGTTCCACCCCCTTCATAACGAAAAAACGGGCGGCACGATCGCCGCCCGCCCTTTCATTATGGCCGCCCGGGGACTCCTTCAACCGTGGAGACCGCTTCCAAGCTTACCAGTCTCCCACCCCAAAAGGCCAGCATTGTAGGGACGCCATATTTTTCCTGTCTTTTTTCCCTTTCAATGGGAGTTTTTAAGCCGTCCCGCTCCGCAGCCGTTTCAGAGCCTGGCCTCCCATTCCCCCTCCCGGAAGCCCACCAGCACAAAGCCGTCACCCACCAGGATAGGCCGCTTGACCAACATCCCGTCGGAGGACAGTAGGTCCAGCTGTTCCTCCTCCGACATGGCCGGCAGCTTGTCCTTCAGGGCCATGGACTTATACAGCAAACCGGAGGTGTTGAAAAATTTTTTCAGTGGCAGGCCGCTGGCCTGCTGCCAGGTCCGCAGTTCTTCGGCGGTGGGAGGGTCCTCCTTGATATGTCGGTCGGTATATTCCGCGCCGTGGGCGTCCAGGAATTTTTTGGCCCGCTGGCAGGTGGTGCATTTGGGGTACTCTACAAACAGCATGGGGACACGCTCCTTTTCATTTTTGTGGGTCTATCCTACCATGTTTTCCCATGCTCCGCAACCAGACTTTTTCCCGCTCCGGCGCTCACTCAGGATGAACAGTGGTGTCCTGTCCCAGCTCCTCCGCCAGCTTTTTCAGTTCCCCCAGGGTGGACACGGTAATGGTGCTGTCCAACAGACGCAGCCGGGCTCTGGGTGGGATCTGGTTCCAATAGGCCAGCAGCTCCGGGTCGCCGCCCACCACGTCCCGGGGATGGCGGTAAAACTGCTCCATAGGCTCCCTCCTTTTCCCCTTCATCATTCCCCCGAAGGCAAAAAACATGCAAAAAACGCCCTGCCGCGGCAGGCGGCAGGGCAGTCATTCCATTGGTCCATCCAAACCGGCGGCTGTGGATCACTCCTCAGTCTTGGGCTCCTCAGCCACAGGCTCCTCGGCCACAGGCTCAGCGGCAGGCTCCTCAGCCACGGGCTCAGCCTCCACAGGGGCGGCCTCGGGCTCCTCCTCGTCGCCGCTCTCCTTCAGCTCGGCGATGCGGTCGTTGTTGGCCTCGATGGCGGCTTTGGCCGCGGTGATCTTCTCACAGGCGGCGGCATAAGCGCCGTCGGGCGCGGCGCCCTTCTCGGCGTAGTACAGCTTGCCCAGCTCAATATAGGCCTTCTTGATGGTATCCTCCTCGCCCATATTGGCGGTCTTCAGCTTGGCAATCTCCGCCAGACGCTTGGACTGGGCAACACTGGCCTGGGCCAGATCGGTGGCCTTGTCCTTCAGAGTATCAAAAAATCCCATGTGTCATGAACCTCCTTTTTGCAATACGGTCTCCCGTTTGATGGATTCATTCTATCCTATTTTCTCCCCAGGCGCAAGGACCTTGCGTTGGATTTAATCTTTTTTTCATATTTCTTAGAGCCATTTTTCAGACAAAAAGCCCGCCGCGAAACAAATTCGCGGCGGGCCGGAATGTGCCGGAAGCTCAGACCTTAAAGTTGACGGAGGTGTCGCCCTTCTGGTCAGTGCCGAACTCATAGTCCTTACCGGGCAGGATGGCGTTGAGCAGGATGCCGGAGATGGCAGCCACGGCCAGACCGGACATGCTGATGGCGGCGCCGCCCACGCTGAAGGTCACGGCACCGGAGTAGTTGATACCGATGGCCAGCACCATGATCAGAGCGGCGATAATGACGTTGCGGCTGTTGGTGAAGTTCACCTGGTTCTCCACCACGTTACGCACGCCCACGGCGGAGATCATGCCGTAGAGCACCATGGAAACGCCGCCCATGGTGGCCTGGGGCATGGCGGAGACCAGGGCCGCGAACTTGGGGCTGAAGGAGAAGAGGATGGCTAGGCAGGCGGCGATGCGGATGACCTTGGGGTCGTACACGCGGCTCAGAGCCAGCACGCCGGTGTTCTCGCCGTAGGTGGTGTTGGCGGGAGCGCCGAAGAGGGAGGCCAGAGAGGTGGCCAGGCCGTCGCCCAGCAGGGTGCGGTGGAAGCCGGGGTCCTCCAGGTAGTTGCGCTCGCAGGTGGAGGAGATGGCGCACATGTCGCCGATGTGCTCCACCATGGTGGCCAGCGCCAGAGGCATGATAGTCACGGCGGAGGTCACCAGCATGCCGGTGTCCAGGTTGGGGCGGGAGAACAGGCCGAACAGGGTGTTCTCAAACTGGAAGGGCAGGCCCAGCCAAGGGGCCTCGATCACCTTGGTGAAGTCCACATTGCCGCTGATGGCACCCACCACATAGGAGGCGATGACGCCCAGCAGGATGGGGATGATCTTGACCATACCCTTGCCCCAGATGTTGCAGGCCACCACGACCAGAATGGCCACCAGAGCGATGGGCCAGTTGGTACGGCAGGAGTCGATAGCGGTCTTGGACAGGGTCAGGCCGATGCAGATGATGATGGGGCCGGTGACGATGGGGGGGAAGTAGCGCATGACCGCCTTAGTGCCGAACACCTTGAACAGTGCGGCCAGGATCACATACATCAGGCCGGCGCAGGCCACGCCGAAGCAGGCGTAGGGCAGCATCTCGGTATTGGGGATGGTGGCGTTGCCGGAGGCGTCGGGCAGCATGGGGGCGATGGCCGCATAGCCGCCGATAAAGGCGAAGGAGGAGCCCAGGAAGGCGGGGACCTTCATCTTGGTCAGGAAGTGGAACAGCAGGGTGCCCAGGCCTGCGAACAGCAGGGTGGCGGAGACGGACAGGCCGGTCAGCGCGGGGACCAGCACAGTGGCGCCGAACATGGCGAACATGTGCTGGACGCCCAGGACCAGCATCTTGGGGGTGCCAAGGACGCGGGCGTCATAAATGGCGTCATTTTGATTCATCTTTCGTTTCTCCCTTCATCATATCAGATCTACACACAAAAAAAGACAACCACGGCGAGGTGATTGTCAGCGGCCAGAGAAAAGGGCAGTTGTACCATATACGGACAGCAGCTCCACAGATCTCATCAGCTTCGTCACGGTACTCCCTCCCTTCACTTGCCGAACCATCATATCAGAATCCCCCCGTCTGCGCAAGAGAAAATATCTATTTTTGCCGATTTTTCTATAATCGGCAAAAGAAAGTTTCCCGCTTTGTCCCTTGTTGTCTGTTCCACCATTGACTTTTTTTCCCGTTCTGGATAAACTATACATGATTTTCCTATTTTCCGCTTATTTTTCCTGATTCCGAAGATTTTTCGGGTTCTTTTTGCCCGATCACAGAAAAGGAGCAGACGAATATGAAAAAGCCCTTCGTCACGCTGGAGCAGCTCCAGGAAATCGTTGACCAGTACCCCACCCCCTTCCATCTCTATGACGAGAAGGGCATCCGGGAAAACGCCCGCGCCCTGTACCGGGCTTTCTCCTGGAACCCCGGCTACCAGGAATACTTTGCCGTCAAGGCCACCCCCAACCCTCAGATCCTGAAGATTCTGAAGGAGGAGGGCTGCGGCGTGGACTGCTCCTCCCTCACGGAGCTGATGATGTCCGACCGCTGCGGCTTCCAGGGCGGCAAGATCATGTTCTCCTCCAACGACACCCCCGCCGAGGAATTCGCCCTGGCCGCCAAGCTGGGCGCCACCATTAACCTGGACGACATCACCCACATCGACTTCTTAAAGGACACCATCGGCTATATTCCCAAGAAGATCTCCTGCCGGTACAACCCCGGCGGCACCTTCACGCTGGGCCAGAGCAAGGAGGGCTTCCAGGTCATGGACAACCCCGGCGACGCCAAGTACGGCATGACCCGGGAGCAGATCAGTCTGGCCTTCCGGCGGCTGAAGGAGCTGGGGGCCGAGGAATTCGGCATCCACGCCTTCCTGGCCTCCAACACCATCTCCAACGACTACTACCCCGCCCTGGCCGCCATTCTGTTCCGGCTGGCGGTGGAGCTGAAGGAAGAGACCGGCTGCCACATCACCTTCATCAACCTGTCCGGCGGCGTGGGTGTCCCCTACCGTCCCGAGCAGCCCGCCAACGACATCTCCGTCATCGGCGAGGGCGTCCGGAAGGCCTATGAGGAGATCCTGGTCCCCGCCGGCATGGGCGATGTGTCCCTGTGCACCGAGCTGGGCCGGTTCATGCTGGCCCCTTACGGCCATCTGGTCACCCGGGTTCTCCACGAGAAGCACACCTACAAGGAATATATCGGGGTGGACGCCTGCGCCGCCAATCTGATGCGTCCCGCCATTTACGGCGCTTACCACCACATCACCGTCATGGGCAAGGAGGACCAGCCCTGTGACCACAAGTACGACGTCACCGGCTCCCTGTGTGAGAACTGCGACAAGTTCGCCGTGGACCGGATGCTGCCCAAGATCGACATCGGCGACCTGCTGGTCATCCACGACACCGGTGCCCACGGCCACGCCATGGGCTACCAGTACAACGGCCGGCTCCGCTCCGCCGAGGTACTACTGCAGGAGGACGGGAGCACCCGTCTGATCCGCCGGGCCGAGACTCCCGAAGACTACTTTGCCACCGCCATTTGGGACTGATTCGCCCCCTGTCTTTTCAGCCGCCGCAGGTCCGCCTGCGGCGTTTTGTTCCCCCCTTTTGGAACGTGTTCCCCCATATGAACGATTTTGAGGTGACTGCTATGCACATTATGGCGGAGATCGCCATCATCTTCGGCATCTGTCTGCTCTCTGAGGGTATCGCCGCCCTCCTCCCCTTCGTTTTTCCCGCCAGCGTCATCAGTATGCTGATTCTGGCCGCCCTGCTGCTGACCGGGGTCGTCAAGACCAAGCATATCCAGCTGCTCTCCGGCTTCTTCATCGCCAACATGGGAATGTTCTTTATCCCCTCCCTGGTAGGCACTCTGGAGTACGCCGAGACGCTGCGGGCCCAGTTCATCCCCTTTCTAGTCATCACCCTGCTGACCACTCCGGTGGTCTATCTGGTCACCGCCTGGACCGTACAGCTGCTGACCCGCCTTCTGAGCAGGAAGGGAGGCTCCCGCCATGATTGACGCTATGCTCTCCTCCCCCTTCTTCGGGCTGACCCTCACCGCTGCCTGCTGGTGCTTCGCCCTCCGGCTCCAAAAGCGCACCGGCCTGCTGGTCTGCAACCCGGTCCTGGTGGCCGCTCTGCTGGTCATCGGCGTTCTGACCGTCTTTCACATTCCCCTGGAGAGCTACAACGCCGGCGGGAGCATGATCAAGCTGATGCTCGGCCCGGCCACAGCGGTACTGGCTCTGAACATCTACCAACAGCGCCAGATCCTTAAATCCCACTTTCTGCCCGTCCTGGCGGGCTGTCTGATGGGCAGCATTACCAGCATTGCCGTGGTACTGGCCTTCTGTTGGTTCTTTGCCACGGAGGATGTGTTCACCGCCTCCATGCTGCCAAAGAGCATCACCACCGCCATCGCCGTTGGCATCTCGGAAAGCGGCGGCGGCATCCAGGGCATCACCGCCGCCTCCGTGGTCATCACCGGTGTAGAAGGTGCCATCCTGTCTCCCCTGTTCGCCAGACTGTTCCGGGTCACCGATCCCGTGGCCGAAGGGGTGGCTATCGGAGCGTGCAGCCACGCCATCGGTACCTCCAAGGCGCTGGAGATCGGAGTCCTCCAAGGAGCCATGAGCTCCGTCTCCCTGTGTGTGTGCGGCATCCTGACCTCGATCCTGGTGCTGTTTCTGTAATTCACATTCAAAAAGCCCGCGTCCAAATGGACGCGGGCTTTTATGTTCTGTTTTGGGGAGATCAGCGCTTCTTGCTGAAGATCCGTTCCAGAATGTCCCAGTCATCGTCGCTGACCGAAGGCTTTTCCTCCGCCTTGGGTGCCTCGGCTGTTACATCCCCCTGAGGGGCAGCGGCGGCAGGCTGGGGCGCGGCGGCTCTGGGAGCCTCCTTAGGAGAAGCGGGCGCCGCGGGAGCAGCAGGGGCAGCCGCGGGGGCCTCCTCAAAGCCGGTGGCGATAACAGTGACCCGGATCTCGTCCTCCAGGCTCTCGTCGAAGGCGGCGCCGAAGATGATGTTGGCGTCGGGGTGGGCGGCCTCCTGGACCAGGTTGGCGGCGGTCTCCACTTCCTCCAGACCGATATCCATGGAGCCGGTGACGTTGATCAGCACGCCCCGGGCGCCGTTGATGGAGGTCTCCAGCAGGGGGCTGGAGATGGCCATACGGGCGGCCTCCTCGGCCTTGTTCTTGCCGGCGGCACGGCCCACGCCCATGTGGGCACGGCCGGCGTCCTTCATGACGGCGGACACGTCGGCGAAGTCCAGATTGATGAAGCCGGTGTTCTTGATCAGATCGGAGATGGACTGGACGGCCTGCTGGAGCACATCGTCGGCGATCTCGAAGGCGTTGACCATGGTGATTTTCTGGTCGGTGGCCAGCTTCAGCCGCTCGTTGGGGATGATGACCAGAGAGTCCACCTTGTTCCGCAGTTCGGCGATGCCGCCCTCGGCCTGCTTCATCCGGCGCATACCCTCAAATCGGAAGGGCTTGGTCACCACGCCTACCGTGAGCACACCCAGTTCCTTGGCAATATCGGCCACGATGGGGGCCGCGCCGGTACCGGTGCCGCCGCCCATGCCGGCGGTGATAAACACCATGTCGGCGTCCTCCAGGGCCTTGGAGATCTGAGTCCGGTTCTCCTCGGCAGACTTGCGGCCCACCTCGGGGTCGGAGCCGGCACCCTGGCCGTTGGTCAGCTTTTCACCGATCTGAATCTTAAAGGTGGCGCTGGACACGGCCAGCGCCTGCTTATCCGTATTGACGGCAATGAAATCCACGCCCTTGGTTCCGGTGCGAACCATGCGGTTGACCACGTTGTTGCCGCCGCCGCCCACACCGATCACTTTAATATTTACCACGCTGTCAGGACCCATATCCAATCCGAAGGCCATTGTCGTTCCTCCTATGTAAATGTCGAAGTTCCCCCAAAAAACAAGTTATTGTGTGGGGCAACCCGCCGAGATGTCAATATTTTGTTATATTGTATCGCTCTTTTCACGGCAGGTCAAGAGAAAATCACGCTTCCGGCGAAACTTTCCA
This sequence comes from Pseudoflavonifractor phocaeensis, assembly GCF_021531375.1. Classification (GTDB taxonomy): domain Bacteria; phylum Bacillota; class Clostridia; order Oscillospirales; family Oscillospiraceae; genus Lawsonibacter; species Lawsonibacter phocaeensis_B. The sequence continues at coordinate 16,890 of NZ_JADYTU010000024.1, read as the reverse complement.
GAATTTCCTCTTAATCGGGAGAATATACCGCGGTATACTCCTCCTGGGTCAGGTCAAAGGTTCCGGCGGTCTGCTCCCCCAGGGACTTCTCCGCCTCCGCCACCGCCGCCTCCAGCGCCCGAAGCTTATAAATGAAGTCGGAATTCAGCGGCATCTTCACGTCGAAACGGTCCAGATAGCGCATCTCCACCTGGGTGGAGCTCAGCCGGATGGCGGACACGCTCTGCATCATCCCCCGCTCTTCCAGACCGTCCAGCAGTGCCAGCAGCGCGTCATACCGGACCTGCTCTTCCGGGGGCACGGCCAGCATCGTGCCTGCCCGGGGCATTATAGGAGTGATGCCGGACACCAGAATAGCCGTACTGTCGGCAGGAGCGGGTTCCAGCAGTTTTCCTTTCACATTGATCAGCCAGTCCTCGGTGGCAACCTTCGGCACTTCCTCCTGAACAGAGCTGTCCGAGGCTTCTCCTTCCCCCTCCGGCATGGTGACTACCGTTCCGGCGGGCGGCGCTTCCACCCGGGCCACCGCGTCCCATTCCGTCACTGTGATGACGATGGTACTGGGCCAGCTGCGGCGGATGGTAACTTCCCCAATATAGGGCAGCTGCTGACGGATCTGCCGGGCAACCTGATTCTTGTTCATGTGGAACAGATTGTCACCCAGCTGGATCCCGCTGGCCTGGACTACCTTTTCCTCGGTGTAGCGATTGTTGCCCGACACCGCCACCGTCTCCACCTGGAAAAACACGGTGGCGCCCAGGGTCAGCGCCACAACCACCGCCAAGACGCACAGCAGCTTGAACAGAGGTCCAAGGCGGCCTCTGCCCCGTCTGCGTCTGCGGTTGTTTCTCGCTGATGCCATATGGTATTCTCCTGCGTATATAGACTTGCGGGCAGATGCCCGCCATACGGCTTTTTCAAGGAATCTCCCGGATGTCGGCCCCCAGGGCCCGGAGGCCCCGGTCCAGTCCGTCGTAGCCCCGGCGGATATGCCTCAGGTCCGAGACGGTGGTGCGCCCCTCGGCCCCCAGTCCGGCCACTACCAGGGCCGCGCCCCCCCGCAGATCGGTGCTTCGCACCTCGGCACCCCGGAGCCGGCCGGTGCCGGTCACCACCGCCACCCTTCCGGCCACCTGGATATCCGCGCCCATCCGGCGCAGCTCATCCACATGCCGGTAACGGCTGTCAAAAATATTCTCCACGAACATGGTGGTCCCTTCCCCGCCCGCCAGGGCAGCCATCAGCAGCGCCTGGGCATCGGTGGGGAAGCCGGGATATGGCGCGGTACGCACCGGAGATATTCCCCGCAGAGGCCCCCGGCACTCCAGGGCAAAGAGCCCCGGGCCGGTATCGACGGAACAGCCTGCCTGCTCCAGGCAGGCCAGAACCGCGGTCAGGTGATCGGGATCCACGCCGGTCAGTTCCACTCTTCCTCCCGCCGCCCCCGCTGCACACAGGTAGGTGGCGGCGGCGATCCGGTCCCCCACCACCCGGTATTCCGCCGGATGGAGGACCCTTCCGCCCCGGATGCGGATGACGGAATCCCCCGCGCCGGAGATTTCCGCGCCCATGGCCCGGAGAAAATTTTGCAGATCCACGATCTCCGGCTCCCGTGCCGCCCCCACGATGGCGGTGACGCCGGGACAGCCACAGGCGGCCAGCATGGCGTTTTCCGTGGCCCCCACGCTGGGCATGGAGAGGCACAGCTCCCGCCCCCGCATCTTCCGGCTTCCCCGGCAGCGCAGACAGCCCTGCTCCTCCCGAATATCGGCCCCCAGGGTCCGCAGGGCGGTGAGATGCAGGTCGATGGGCCGGGGCCCCAGCTCACAGCCGCCGGGATAGGACAGCTCCGCCGTGCCCAGCCGCGCCAGCAGGGCCCCCAGAAAAATGACGGAGGACCGCATCTCCCGCATCAGGCGGTCCGGGATGTCCGCCCGGACCAGGGTCGAGGCGTCCACCGTGACGGTGTCCCCCTCCCGGTCCACCCGGCAGCCCAGCAGAGCCAGAATGTCCAGGGTGGCTGACACGTCGGACAAATCGGGACAGTTGTGGATCACACTTTGCCCGGGGGCCAGCAGGGTAGCGGCCAGAATGGGCAGCACACTGTTTTTGGCCCCCTGGACCGTCAGGCGGCCATCCAGAGGACGCCCGCCCTCAATTTGATAACAACTCATGGGATAGCCTCCAAGTCTCGTTGATTCAGGCTATCCTATGCGAAAAAGCGGGAATTGGTTTCTAATGGAAAACGAGCCGAGGTTCTGGAACAAATTTTAGTTTATGGATGTATTATGAGGCGTCGGGGACGCCGCCCCCTACGCACGGTTTACCATATGGCTTCGTAGGGGGCGGCCTCTGGACGCCCCGCCCGTAGGGCGGCCCCTTGGGGCCGCCGCCAAAATGGCAGCCGTCGGACGGCGGGGGCAAGCCCTCACCCTACATGAAACGATAAACTAAAATTTATTTCATGATCTCCCGCAGAGTCTTGTAGATTTTTTCTCCGGCGTCGGGTACAGCCATGGAATTCAGGGCCCGGATCATGGCGTCCCGGCGGTCCCGCTCCCGGAGAATGAGCCCGGCGGTGTCATAGAGGGTATCCTCCACGCAGTCCTGCTCCCGCAGGAGCACCGCCGCCCCCTGGTCGGCCAGCACCCGGGCGTTCTTCTCCTGGTGGTTGGCGGTAACGTTGGGGGAGGGCACCAGCACGGCGGGCTTGGCAATAGCGGTAAGTTCCGAAATGGTAGAGGCGCCGGCCCGGCACAGCACCAGATCGGCGGCGGCCATAACCAGGGGCATGTCGTAGATATACTCCCGGACTTCGATGCCGTTGTCTCCCAGCTTCAGACCCCGGCGGAGCAGTTCCTCCTGCATCCAGGGAAAGTCCCGTCCAGCCCCGTGGATATGGCGGTAGGGTGCCCCCTCATAGCACTCCTTGGCGATGAAGTCCACCATCTTCTGGTTCATGACCTCGGCCCCCAGGGACCCCCAGTAGGACAGCAGCAGGGGCCGGTCGTCAGTGAACCCCAGCTTTTCCCGTGCCTCCTGCCGGGTGTATTTGAAAAAGTCTCCCCGGACCGGAGTGCCGGTGACCACCACCTTGGAGGGGTCGTCATAGTATGCCCGGCTCTCTTCAAAGCCCACCATCACCCGGTCCACCACCTTGGACAGGGCCTTGGTGGTCAGGCCGGGGACGGCGTTGGACTCGTGGACAGCGGTGGGGATGCCCCGGTGCGCGGCCTCATTGACCACGGGGAAAGAGGCATAGCCCCCGGTCCCAACCACCAGATCGGGCCGGAACTCGTCCAGAATGGCCCGAGCCTGCTTCTTGGACTTCTGCATATTCACCAGCGTCCCCAGGTTGTGGGCAATGTCCGCCGGCGCGAAGGAACGGTGGAAGTTGGTAATGGTCACGGAACGGATCTGATAGCCCTCCTTGGGCACCAGCTTGTTTTCCATACCACCATCGGCCCCCACAAAAAGTACGCGGCAGCCGGGGTGCTTTTCCTGGAAGATGCGGGCTAGGGCCACCGCCGGGTTCACATGTCCGGCGGTCCCGCCGCAGGTAAAGAGGATATTCATTCGTTACACCTCATTCAGTTCAAATAAAAAGATAAGAGACATGAGATAAAAGAAAAGGAGACGCAATATCTCTTATCTCCTATCTCATATCTCTTATCTAATCCCTCTTGGGGGCTGGGATCTGGCGTGAAATACTCAGCACCACGCCCATCTCCGCCATGTGGATCATCAGAGCGGTGCCGCCGTAGCTAAAGAAAGGCAGGGAGATACCGGTATTGGGGATCAGATTGGTGACCACGCCGATGTTCAGGAAGACCTGGACCGCCAGCAGAGTGATGATGCCCACGATGGTCAGGGCGCCGAATTTGTCCCGGGCGTGGATGGCCAGCCAATAGCCCCGGAGGATCAGCAGGGCAAAGAGGATCAGCACGACCAGCGCCCCCACCAGTCCCAGCTCCTCCACCACGATGGCGAAGATAAAGTCGTTCTCCGGCTCGGGGATGTAGAGGAACTTCTGGCGGCTGTTGCCCAGGCCCAGACCCAGCAGGCCGCCGGAGCCGATTGCATACAGGGATTGGATGACCTGATAGCCTTTGCCGCGGGGGTCCAGCCAGGGGTCCAGCCACAGGTTGATGCGGGAGGTCATGTAGTCGGTATTGAAAATGATGAAGGTCAGGCCCGCCACCGCCAGGGAGCCCAGGGAGATGAACCAGCCCAGGTGGATCCCGGCGGCGAAGAGGACGGAGGCCGCCCCCACCATGATCAGGATGGTGCCCGACATGTGGGGTTCAAGCACCACCAGGACCAGGACAGTGCCCAGCACCAGACCGTAGGGCACCAGCTCCAGAAAGCCGATCCGCTCCAGCCGGTTCAGCGTCCGGCCGGTCAGGGTCCGGTTGGTGAATTTCCGCTTTTTCTCCGTGTCCCGCTTGGACAGCCGGGCAGCGAAAAAGATGATGACGGCTACCTTGGCAATCTCCGAGGGCTGGAAGGTGGGACCGGCCACCAGAAACATATACATCCAACGCTGGGCTCCATTGATGTCCACACCCAGGGGAGTCAACACCAGGATCAGCAGGACGATGGAGCCAATCAGCAGGGGGATGGACAGCACCCGCAGGGTCTGGTAGTTGATTTTGGACACCAGGTACATGATCACCACGCCCGCCGCGGCAAACAGGCTCTGACGTCTGATATAGAACAGCGGGGAGCTGACGCTGGAGTCATAGTAGGCCGAAGCGTAGGAGGCGGAAAAGACCATGATGAGGCCGATACCGACCAGCATCATGGTCAGCATCAGGAAGGGGAGATCCACCGGCCCCCGGGCCAGCTGCTCCTCCATAGTCAGATCGCGTTTCGGTTTGCGGGCCAATGGTCTCACCTCCTTCGTCGAAGCAAAGTCCGCCCCGTCTCAGGACGGCCTGACGGCCATTCTGCGCTGCGTTTCTTTGCTCTTCCTATCTCAAGGACGCCCGCTTCGCCAGGCTTCCATTTGGTTTTGCGGTTTTGCCGCACTTAACTTCTCACTCACACGGGGTAGCGGTTCATGACTCCCAGGAAAGCCAAAACACCCAGGATCAGGGTGACGCCGGAAAAGACGCAAAACAGCTTGGTCTCGCTCCAGCCCCCCAACTCCAGGTGGTGGTGGAGGGGCGCCATACGGAAGAACCGCTTGCCGTGGGTCTTTTTGAAATAGGCCACCTGGATGATGTCGGACAGCACCTCCGCTACATAGACCAGGCCCACCACAGGGATGATCAGGGGGATGTTCAGGGCGAAGGCCAGGCCGCACACCATGCCGCCCAGGAAGAGGGAGCCGGTGTCCCCCATAAACACCTTGGCGGGGTGGAAGTTATAGATCAGGAAGGCGGACAGTCCTCCGGCCAGGGCAGCGGACAGGACGGTCAGATCGCTGCGCCCGTACCAGGCGGACACCGCCACATAGAACAACGCCACGGGGATGGTGACGCCAGTGGCCAGACCGTCCACGCCGTCGGTCAGGTTCACCGCGTTGACGGTGCCCACCATGACGAAGGCGGCGAAGACCATATAGACCACCCAGGGCATGGGCAGTTCCACATTGAAGAAGGGGATGTACAGGTTGGGGGTCAGGTAACCGGTCTGCCGCAGCAGGACGGTGAACGCCACCGCCGCCGCCAACTGAAGGAGGAACTTCTGGGCGGCGGTGAGGCCTTCGTTGGCGTGGTGGCGCAGCTTCTGAAAATCGTCGATGAATCCGATGACACCAAAGACCAGGGCAAAGAGGAACACATAGATGTGGTTCCAGCTGCCCCGCATCATCTCATCCCAGCCGGCCACCACCACTGCCGCGCCGATGGCCGCAATGAACATCAGGCCTCCCATGGTGGGAGTCCCCTGCTTGGACATGTGCCAGGTGGGGCCATCCTCGCGGATGGCCTGCCCCGCCTTCAATCGGCGAAGCACCGGGATCAGGATCTGGCCCAGAATGGCGGCTACGCCAAAGGCCACGATAAAACTGAGGATATATGTCATGTCGGAAACCTCCAGGTTTTCTTTCTCTTTTGCTGGGCTGTATGCGGCCTATTATTATACTATGCCCGCCGGGATATTTCCAGTCCTTTCTTGTCGTCCCGTGCAGGTTTCAAACCACTTTTTGACGATTTCCCGCTCGTCCATGGGATACCGGACTCCCTGGACCTCCTGATAGGTCTCGTGCCCCTTCCCCGCCAGGACGATGACGTCCCCCGGCTGCCCCTGGGACAGGGCCCAGCCGATGGCCTCCGCCCGGTCAGGCTCCACGTGGATATGGGCCCGGTCAGGTTCCATTCCCGACAGGATCTCAGCGATAATAGCCTCCGGGTCCTCGGCGCGGGGGTTGTCGGAGGTGACCACCGCCACGTCCGCCAGTTCCTGGACGATGCTCCCCATGATGGGCCGCTTGGTCCGGTCCCGGTCCCCTCCGCAGCCGAACAGGCAAATCAGCCGGCCCGCCGTAAAGTCCCGGGCGGTCATCAGGATATTCTCCAGGGCGTTGGGAGAGTGGGCGTAGTCGATGATGACAGTATAGGCTCTGGGCACGGGTACGATCTCCACCCGGCCCTTTACCCCGTGGACACTTCGCAGGGCGGCGGTCAGCTCAGCCAGGTCCAGTTCCAGACAGAGTCCCGCCGACAGGGCGGCCAGGGCGTTGTAGATGGAAAATCCTCCGGGAATGGGCAGGTGTACCCGGGAAATATGCCCCAGCGTCACCGCCTCAAACTCCACATGGCTGGGAAACAGCCGGATATTCCGGGCGGTCAGGTCCGCCTGAGCCCGATTCTCCGAGTAAGTGAATCCCGGGCAGGGCAGGCGCTCCAGATACCAGCGTCCCGCCTCGTCGTCCAGATTCAGGACGGCCCGGCGGCACTGGGTAAAGAGGATGCCCTTGGCCTGGCGGTACTCCTCCATGGTCCGGTGGTAATCCAGATGATCCTGGGTCAGGTTGGTAAAAACGCCCACATCGAAGGTAAGCCCCGCTGTCCGGTGCTGGACCAGAGCGTGGGAGGAAACCTCCATCACCACATAGGCACAGCCCTCGTCGGCCATTTGGCGCAGGAGGGCCTGGAGCTCATAGCTCTCCGGCGTGGTCCGGCGGGCGGGCAGCGACCTCTGTCCCACCATGTTCCGGTTGGTGCCCACTAGCCCCACCTTGGCCCCCAGAGCCCCCTCCAGCATCTCCTTGATGAGGCTGGTGGTGGTGGTCTTGCCGTTGGTCCCGGTGACGGCGATGAGGGTCATCCCATCCCCCGGCCGGCCAAACCAGTTGGCCGAAACCAGAGCCAGCGCCAGCCGGCTGTCCTCCGTCACCAGCCAGGGACCCGGCCCGTCGGGCGGGGTCTGGCACAGGACCGCCGCCGCCCCCCGGTCCAAAGCTGCCTGGATATAACGGTGGCCGTCGGTCTTATCCCCCGACATGGCCACAAAAAGGGCGCCGGGAGTCAGAGTCCTGCTGTCGTAGGATATGGAAGAAATTTCCATGTCCAGATCAGATTTCTCCCCCACGAGGGGGACGCCGGCCAAAAGGTCGCGCAGTTTCATGGTGTCACCCCTCATGGGTGAGTTTCATTCTATCTAAGCTGTGCGGTTTAAAATTTCAAAACATGATTTCCGTAAATTTTAGTTTATCGTTTCATGTAGGGTGAGGGCTTGCCCCCGCCGTCCGACGGCTGCCATTTTGGCGGCGGCCCCAAGGGGCCGCCCTACGGGCGGGGCGTCCAGAGGCCACCCCCTACGAAGCCATATTGTAAACCGTGCGTAGGGGGCGGCGTCCCCGACGCCCCATAATACATCCATAAACTAAAATTTACCCTGCATCCACCGCTCCGTCCTCCACTACATTGAAGAACCGGACGTCGATCACCGTTCCGATGGCCGCCGTCTCCCCTGCGGCGATGCTCTGGCTCTCCGCGGTGGTGGTGTTCCCGTAATAGGTGGACGCGCCGGAAGCCCGCATAAAGAACCCGGCCTCCTCCAGCTTTTTCCGGGCCGCCTCATAACTCAGGTCCACCACATTGGGCACAGTCCCGCTCTCCTCGGGGACCGCGTCGCCCAGATACAATACCACGGTAGAACCGCCGGGGACCGAAGCGCCCACGGCCGGGACCTGGTGGGTGACGGCGTCGCCCTCTCCCACCACGCGGTATTTCAGATTTTTCTTCTCCAAGGCCTTTGCCGCGTCCGCTACGCTCAGGCCGGTGACCCGGGGCGTGGGCACATCCACGGCGGCGGACTCCTCCTTGGTGTACTTCTTCTCCACACCCATGTAGTCCAGAATGTCCGCGATCAGGGGGCCGGCCTTCAGGGCGGCCATGTTGCCGCCGCTGATATAGACGCCGGTCGTGGAGTAATTGCTTCCCGGTGAGGACGCTTTGGGCCGGTCATAGGCCAGCAGGACGATGACCTCGGGGTCGTCGGCGGGGGCGAAACCCATGAAAGAAACCAGGGTATGATCCCTCTCCAGACCCACCTCAGAGGAACCGGTCTTGCCGCCGATGCGGTAGCCGGGCACATAGGCCTTTCCGCCGGTGCCTTCGGACACCACGCTCTCCAGGATCTTGGCGGCCCGCTGGCTGGTCTCCTGGCTGACCACCTGACGCACGATGGTAGGTTCGGTATTTTTGACCACGGTGCCGTCCTTGGTACTGATGGACTGGACCACATAAGGCTGGACCAAGTTGCCGCCGTTGATGACGGCGGAAAAAGCGGTGATCATCTGAAGTGGGGTGACCTCAAAGCGCTGGCCGAAGGAGGCCGTCGCCAGATTCACCCCGGTCATCTCCGACCGGTCCCAGATTCCCTTATTGGTGCTGGCCTCGCCGGGCAGGTCGATGCCCGTCTTCTCTTTCAGGCCAAAGGCTTCAAAATAGTCATAGAATGTATCGACGCCCAGCCGCTGGCCGATCATCATAAAGGCGGGGTTGCAGGAATTCTGCACCGCCTCGGCCAAGGTCTGGCTGCCGTGGCCGGTCCTTTTGGAGCAGCTGATGGGCCGGGGCCAGCCGGGTACGTTGTAATAGCCGGGACAATAGAAGGTATCGCTCTCGGACACCAGTCCCTCCTCCAGAGCGGCGGCCAGTACCACCGCTTTAAATGTGGAGCCCGGCTCGTACCGGGAGTCTATGGCCCGGCTACGCCACTGGGTATTGACCGCGTCGGAGTAGGCCTGTGCTTGGGCCTGCTCCATCAGTTCCTCGTCGGTCAGGCCCTCGGAGTCCTTGGCTTTCAGACTCTCATAAATGGAGGCGACCGCTTCCTCCATCTCCTGGTTCAGCAGCTCGTCAACGATGACGGAATAGTTGTTCGGGTCAAAGTCCGGAGAGCTGGCGATGGCCAGGATGGCCCCGGTCTTGGGGTTCATGACAATACAAAACGCGCCCTCCTGGACGTCAAACTCCTTGATTCCCTCCTCCAGAGTCTTTTCCACATAGGACTGGATGGTGGTATCCAGGGTCAGGTGCAGGTCATAGCCGTCGATGGCGTCAATAAATTCCGAATAGTTGTTGTACATCTGGGTGCCTCTGGCGGTTTTGGTGGTGACCACCCGCCCGGCGGTCCCCTCCAACACATCGTCATAGGCCGCTTCAATGCCCACAGCGCCGCCCTCGGCATTGACAAAGCCCAAGGCCTGAGCCGCCAAACTGGAGTAGGGATAGTATCGCCGGGTGCCCGCAACCAGATAGAGATAGTGGGAGGTCTTATTCTCCACGATGTAGTTCCGGATCGCCTCGGCCTCTTCCTCCTCAATTTTGGTTTTGATCTCCTTATAAGCTTTCTCCGTATCCCGGACCTGGCTGGTCACCCGCTCTTCGTCCAGACCGGGGACCAGGGCCATCAGGTCCCGGATCAGCCGGTCCTGCTCCGCCTCCACCGCCGCGTTCCAGGCAGCTTTGTCGACGTTGCCGTTCTCGTCCTTATAGTCCTTCTCGGGCACCTTATCCTGGACCAGATCTCTGGGGGACAGGATCAGATCCCATACCGTGGCCGACATGGCCATCACGTTGCCGTTTCGGTCGTAAATATCCCCCCGGGAGGCGGACACCGACAGGTCCAGGGTCTGCTGGTCGCTGGCCTTGCGCTGATAGTCCTCATGGTGCACGATGGCGATGTCCCACAACTTCCAGACCAGAGGCACGAACAGCATCACGCCGCACACCACCATCAAAGTCAGCGTCCGGCGGAAGATCACCCGCTTGGAGTGGGAACCCCGGGTGGCTCCGCCTGTCCGGTTCCCGGTCTTTTCCTGTCGTTCTCCCATTGGAATTCCTCCCCTCGGCGGTAGAAGGGCGCAAGAAATTTTCTTTCTTGCGCCCCTTCGTGTTTCTTTCGTCGCTCAACTATATGGTGCGGTCACCGGAAATATTCAACGAACTCTCCCAGGACTGAGCCAATCCCTTTCAGAGCGCCCACCAGGCCGCTTTCCGCTTCCTCTTCCCCGTAGACCACAACGGTATCGGGCTCGGACAGGTCGATATACACCACCTGGTCGTTGGTGGGCCGGACCATGGTACTCCCCACCGCCGCCTGGATGGTTTCCATGTCGAATACCTTCTCATACTGGGCGGACAGGGTGGCGTTCTCCTTCTGAAGCGAGCTCATCTCATTGCGCAGGGAGACCATTTCGCCGTTCAGGACGGTGTACTGGACATAGCTCAGCAGCAGCAGGGCGGCAAAGACCGCCACAGCCAGAAATCCCACCACGGCAAAGGGGGCTACCTGTCCCGCTTCCCGGACCTGGACCTGAGTACGGGTCAGCTCCTGGCGGCGTACCCGCTCCCGCTGTTTGGGGCGTGGCCGCTGGAGTTCCTCCTCCCGGCGGGGCGCGCGGACGGCGGAGCCGTCATAGGCGGGGGCATAGGCCACACTGCCATAGGTATTGTATGCGGTTGTCGTGCGTCGGCGGGCGGCCATGGCGCTCACTCCGTTTCTCCTTGGTTTTCTTTACACACATTGCCGGTCACAGGGGAGCCTTCAGCTTCTCGGCGACCCGCAGCTTCGCGCTTCTGGCGCGGGGATTTTCCTCGATCTCCTCCTGAGTGGGGAGAATGGGCTTCTTATTGACCAGCTTCACGTCCGGGGTCTTGCCGCAGACGCACACCGGGAAATCCGGCGGGCAGGTGCAGCCCTTGGCAAACTCCGCCAGACCAGTCTTGACGATCCGGTCCTCCAGGGAGTGGAAGGTGATGACCGCCAGCCGCCCCCCCTGGTTCAGGCACGGCACTGCACCCCGAAGCATCCGGTCCACCGAGGCCAACTCGTCGTTGACCGCGATGCGAATGGCCTGAAAGCTCCGCTTGGCCGGGTGCTGCTTTTCCCGCAGCGCCTTGGCGGGCATGGCGCTTTTGATGATCTCCACCAGTTCCAGAGTAGTCTCAATGGGCTTGTCCTCCCGGCGGCGGACGATGGCGGCGGCGATCTGGCCGGCACAGCGCTCCTCCCCGTACTGGAACAGGATACGGCGCAGCTCCTCCTGGCTCCAGCCGTTGACCACGTCGGCGGCGGTCAGCCCCTCGCTGCGGTCCATCCGCATGTCCAAGGGTGCATCCGCCATGTAGGAAAAGCCCCGGGACCCGTCGTCCAGCTGGGGGGAGGATACGCCCAGGTCAAAGAGCATCCCGTCCACTCCGGTCAGGCCCAGGTCACGGACAATGGCGCCGATCCGGTCAAAATTGCTGTGGACCAGCGTGACCTTGTCCATCCAGTCGGCCAGCCGGTCCTTTGCCGCCTCCAGAGCGGCGTCGTCCCGGTCCACACAGATCAGCCGCCCGGTGGTGAGCCGCCGTGCGATCTCCCGGCTGTGGCCCGCTCGGCCCAGGGTCCCGTCTACATAGATCCCGTCGGGCCGGATGTTCAAAGCTTGGATACACTCGTCCAGCAGTACCGGACGGTGGGTGAATTCTTGACTCATATCAGAACCCCAGTTCCGCCATACAGGCGGCCATTTTCTCGGGTGTCATCTCTTCCTCCTGGGCGTTCCAGGTATCGGCCGCCCAGATCTCGGCCCGGTCGTTGACGCCGATGATAACGGCGTCCTTCTCCAGTCCGGCGTACTTTCTCAGCTTCTGGGGAATGACGATGCGGCCCTGAGCGTCCAACTCGCACTTGGCGGCGTTGGCAAACAGGGGGCGCATGGCCTTGGACTGGCTCATGGGCAGAGAGGCAAATTTTTCGGTAAAGCGGTCCCAAGTGGATTGGGGGTAGATGGCCAGGCAGGCGTCCACGCCCATGGCCAGGTAGAAGGTCTCGCCCAGCTCCACCCGGAGCTTGGCGGGGATAAACAACCGGCCCTTGGCGTCGATGCTGTGCTCATATGTGCCGGTCATGCCTCTCCACCCCTCCCCCACTTCAATTTCTTTTACGGGGATTTTAACCCACTTTACCCCACCGTATTTTTAGTATAAGGGCTGTTGACATAAAATGCAAGAGTTTTTTTCATAATTGAGAAATAAAAAAACCGCCGATTTCCTTGAAAATCAGCGGTTTTTTGCATTAAAACGAACGTTCTATTTGGTTTACAATATTCATTTCGCATCACAATATATGTGTTCAAAGCGCACTATCTTCACAATATATTGTGCGATGGTTTTTCGTGCGCTTCCGTCTCCCAAGGTCAGCCTCCAAGTTTTTCTCTCACCGCCTGGTTGACGGCTTTGGGGTCGGCCTTGCCCTTCAGTTCCTTCATCACCTGGCCCACCAGGAAGCCCATGACTTTCTGGTTGCCAGCCTTGAAGTCGGCCACGGCGGAGGCGTTGGCGGCAAAGACCTGCTCCACCACTTGGGCCACCAGTCCGGCATCGTTGACCTGCTCCAGGCCGTGGGCCTTCACATACTCCTCCGCGTCTGCATTGTCGGGGAAGATGGCCCGGAACACTTTGGCGGCGGTGTTGCGGTTGATCCTGCCGTCGGCGATCATCCTGATGAGCTTAGCAAGATTGGCCGGGGTCAGCTTCATGTCCTTGGGTTCCAGTTCCTCGTCCTTCAGCCGGCGCATCATGTCACCCAGCATCCAGTTGGACACCTCCTTGGCGGGAGCGCCCAGGGCCACCGTCTCTTCAAAGAAATCCACCAGGGCTTTCTGGGAGGTGAGGATGTCTGCGTCGTACTCGGGCAGGCCGTACTGCTGCTGATAACGGGCCTTTCTGGCCTGGGCCATCTCGGGCTGCTCAGAACGCAGCCGGTCCAGATACTCCTCCGACAGCTCCAGGGGCGGGATATCAGGCTCGGGGAAGTAGCGGTAGTCCTGGGCGTTCTCCTTGGAGCGCATGGAGAAGGTGGCATCCTTGTTGTCGTCCCAGCGGCGGGTCTCCTGAATCACCCGCTTGCCCTCCTCGATCAGCTCGATCTGGCGGCGGGTCTCGTAGGCGATGGCACGGGAGATGGCCTTGAAGGAGTTCAGGTTTTTCATCTCGGTTCGGGTGCCCAATTCCGCGCTTCCGGCGGGGCGGACGGACAGGTTCACGTCGCAGCGCAGAGAGCCCTCCTGCATCTTGCAGTCGGAGACCCCCAGGTACTCCAGAGTGGACTTCAGCTTCTCCAGGTAGGCGATGACCTCGTCGGCGGAGCGGAAGTCGGGCTCGGTGACGATCTCGATCAGGGGCACGCCGCAGCGGTTGTAGTCGCACTTGGTTTGGTCGATCCAGGGATCGTGGACCAGCTTGCCCGCGTCCTCCTCCATGTGCAGTTCGTGGATGCGGATGTCCTTCTCCTCCGTTCCCGTTTGGATGGACACCCGGCCGTTCCGGGCGATGGGCAGGTAAAGCTGAGACACCTGGTAGGCCTTGGGCAGGTCGGGGTAGAAATAGTTCTTCCGGTCGAATTTGTTGTAGCGGGTGATTTCGCAGTTCAGGGCCAGACCGGCCTTGGCGGCAAACTCCACCACCTTTTTGTTTACCACAGGCAGGGTACCGGGCATGCCGGTACACACGGGGCAGCAGTGGGTGTTGGGAGCGCCGCCGAACTCGGTGGTGCAGGAGCAGAAAATTTTCGTCTTGGTGGCCAGCTCCACATGGGTCTCCAGACCGATGACAGTTTCCCAAGTCATATCAGCGCGCCTCCTTTTCCACGGGGGATTGTTTGTGGTAGTCGGTGTCCAGCTGGAAGGCATGGGCGGCGTTCAGCACCTTGGCCTCCCCCAAGGCGGGACCGATAAGTTGGGCCCCGATAGGCATACCCTTGGAGTCAAAGCCGCAGGGCATGGACAGGCCGGGCAGGCCAGCCAGGTTCACCGACACGGTGTAAATGTCGGACAGGTACATCTGCAGGGGATCGCTGAGGCTCTCCCCGATCTTGGGGGCGGTGGTGGGGGCCACAGGAGTCAGCATCAGGTCGCACTTGCCAAAGGCGTCGTCAAATGCCTGCTTGATGAGCCCCTTCACCTGGAGGGCCTTCTTATAGTAGGCGTCGTAGTAGCCTGAGGACAGGACAAAGGTACCCAGCAGGATGCGGCGCTTTACCTCGGCGCCGAAGCCCTCGGTGCGGGTCTTGCTGTACAGGTCGGTCAGATCCTCGTAGCCTTCCGCCCGCCAGCCGTACTTGACGCCGTCGAACCGGGACAGGTTGGAGCTGGCCTCGGCGGCGGCGATAATATAATAGGTAGGGACCACATACTCCATCACTGGGAAGGTGAACTCCACCAGCTCCGCCCCCCGGGCCTTCAGCACGTCGGCCACGGCCAAGACGCTCTTCTTCACTTCGGGGTCCAGGCCATCTCCGAAGCAGTCGGCGGGGATGCCGATCTTCATCCCCCGCACATCTCCGGTGAGTCCGGACAGCAGACCGACGGCGGGCACATCCAGGGAGGTGCCGTCCCTGGGGTCCTTCCCCATGACGGCGTCCAGGACGGCGGCGCAGTCGGCGGCGTCCCGGGCCAGGGGGCCCATCTGGTCCAGGGAGGAGGCGTAGGCAATGAGGCCGTACCGGGAGACGGTACCGTAGGTGGGCTTGATCCCGGTGACACCACAGTAGGCGGCGGGCTGGCGGATGGAGCCGCCGGTGTCCGAGCCGATGGCGTACCAGCAGGACCGGGCGGCCACCGCGGCGGCCGCGCCGCCGGATGAGCCGCCGGGCACCCGTCCGGCGTCCCATGGGTTATGGGTGGGGCCATAGAAGGAAGTCTCGGTGGTGGAGCCCATGGCAAACTCGTCCATGTTCAGCTTGCCCAGGGAAACCGCCCCCAGAGCGTCCAGCTTCTCCACCAGCGTGGCGTCATAGGGAGGCTCAAAGCCGGTCAAAATCTTGGAGGCGCAGGTGGTGGACACACCCTTGGTACAGATGTTGTCCTTGATGCCCAGAGGGACGCCGGCCAGCGGGGCGGTCAGCTCCCCGGCGGCAATCTTCTTGCCTACCGCTTCGGCCCGCTGCAAAGCGGTCTCGGCGGTGAGGGCTGTGAAAGCGTTGTCAGCTTTTCTCTCCTCGATCTGCTCCAGGGCAGCCCGGGTGGCCTCCACGGGGCTGACCTCTCCCTTCCGGATGGCCGCACCCAATTGGAGGGCGGTCAGGTTCAAAATCTCTTTCATGTTCCGCTCCTCCTCACTCTACCGTCTTGGGGACCAGGAAGGCTTCCTCGTCCGCCTTGGGGGCGTTTTTCAGCAGCTCCGCCCGGTCAAAGGAGGGGACCACCTGGTCCTCCCGCAGCACGTTCTTCACCGGAAACACATGGCTCATGGGCTCCACGCCGCCGGTGTCCAGGGCGTTCAGGGTATCCATGTAGCCGATGATCCGCTCCAGCTCCCCCGTCATCTGCTCCTTCTCCTCCTGGGGCAGCTTCAGCCGGGACAGGACGGAGATATAGTCTACCATTTCAGTGGTGATCTTCATGGGTTATCCCCTTTCTATTGGTTGTGGATTCTTTTTTGTCAGAAAAAGAATCAAAAAGAACGTTTTCCGCAAAGCTGCGCTTTGCTTCTGACAAACCGCAAATGATACTTCTGATTGGAACGAAAGGGAAACAAAGTTTCCCGCCAAAGTTCTTTCGGTTCCTTTCTTCCAGGAAAGGAACGCCCGCCCGGCGAGGGCACTCAGGGCTCCAGCCGGTTCATATCCCGTGGGAACAGGCTGGCGTAGCGCACGTTGTCCAAGCCGCACAGCCGAGCGGTGAGCCGCTCCAGGCCGATGCCAAGGCCGCCGTGGGGGGGCATGCCGTGCTTGTGGATCATCAGGTAGCTCTCAAACTCCTCCGGGTGCATCCCCTTGGAGCGCATCTTGTCCACCTGAGCCTGGTAGTCGTGGATACGCTGGCCGCCGGTGGTCACCTCCAGCCCGCGGAACAACAGGTCGAAGGACAGGGTATACCGGGGATCAGCAGGGTCGTCCATGGCATAGAAGGGGCGCTTCTTGGCGGGATAGTGGGTGACAAACACGAAGTCGGCGCCGTACTCCTCCTTGAAGTAGCGGCCAATGTTGTGCTCCTCCTCGGGCTCCAGGTCGAAGGGGTCCCGTATGGGACGGCCGTACTTTTCGGCGGCCAGCCGCTTGGCCTCGTCGAAGCGGACGGCAGGGATCTTGTCCACGTCGGGCAGCTCCACGTCCAGCCGCTTCAGGTCGTCGGCATACTCGGTCTTCAGCAGCTCCACGGCGTATTTCAGGAAGCCGGCCTCCACCGCCATAATGTCCTCAAAGGAGTCGATATAGCCCATCTCAAAATCCAGGGAGGTGTACTCGTTCAGGTGGCGTTGGGTGTTGTGCTTCTCGGCCCGGAAGACGGGGGCCACCTCAAAGACCCGCTCGAAGACCCCCACCATGGTCTGCTTATAGAACTGGGGGGACTGGCCCAGAAAGGCTTTTCGGCCAAAATAGTCCAGGCGGAAGATGTTGGAGCCGCCCTCCGCCCCGGCGTGGACGATCTTAGGGGTGTGGATC
>NZ_JADYTU010000023.1 GCF_021531375.1 Pseudoflavonifractor phocaeensis | reverse complement strand
GTGGTGGAGGGGGGCGGGCGGAGAACCAGGCTCTCCTGGACCAGCGCTTCGACTACATCTTTTTCACCGGCGGGGCGGAAGTGGGTCGTCAGGTCATGGAGAAGGCGGCCAAACACCTCACGCCCGTCACCCTGGAGCTGGGGGGCAAGAGCCCCTGCGTGGTGGACGCCACCGCGCGGCTGGACCTGGCCGCCAAGCGCATCGCCTTCGGCAAGCTGCTCAACTGCGGCCAGACCTGCGTGGCTCCCGACTACCTGCTGGTGGACCGGCGGGTGAAGGAGGAGCTGATCTCCCGGGTGGGGTACTGGATGGAGCGGATGTACGGCCGGGACCCCCTGGACAACGACGGCTACGTCCACATGGTCAACCGGAAGCACTTTGACCGGGTATGCGCCCTCATCGACCCGGCCAAGGTGGTGTACGGGGGCGGGGCGGACCCGGACGCCCTGCGTATCCAGCCCACCATTCTGGACGGCGTGTCCCCCGACGACCCGGTGATGGGGGAGGAGATCTTCGGCCCCCTGCTGCCTGTTCTGGAGTTTGAGGACATCCGCCAGGCAGAGGACTTCATTCTGGACCGCCCCCGGCCCCTGGCCCTGTACCTGTTCTCCGAGGACAAGGCCGTCCAGCGCCGCTTCGTCCGGCACATTCCCTTCGGCGGCGGCTGCGTCAACGACACCATCATGCACCTGGCCAACCCCCGGCTGCCCTTCGGCGGCGTGGGGAACAGCGGTATGGGCAGTTACCACGGGCGGCAGAGCTTTGAGACCTTCTCCCATACCAAGAGTCTGGTCCAGTCCTCCACCCGTCTGGACTTGCCTGTCCGCTACGCCCCCTACACGGAGGCCCAGGACAAGCTGATCCGTCGCTTTCTGAAATAAATAAACAGCGCCGTCTGTCAGTACGACAGGCGGCGCTGTTTTACAGCCCCAGACCGTAGATCCGGTTGGCGTTGTGGAAAAACACCTTTTCCCAGTGCGGTTCGGGCACGATGCCCTGGATAAACGCAATATATTCCCCCAAGTTGACGATGGGCCAATCGGTGCCGTACATCACTTTGTCCCACTGGCAGATAGCGGTGAGCCAGGTCCGCAGCAGGGACACATAGCCCGTCTGTTCCCGGAAGTAGCGCTCCAGATCCACCCGGCCCTCCAGCAGGCCGGACAGGTCGGTGGCCACATTGCGGTTTTTCTCCACCACGGCGGCGGCGGATTCCAGGAAGGGATTGCCGAAATGGCACATGACGAACCGGGTCTTTCGGTGGTCGGCCGCCACCTCGTCCAGGGCCAAGGGGTGGCAGTATTTCAGATGGGCCCGGCCATGGGCGGTGAGGCCCATATGGACGGCCACCGGCTTGTCATATCGGGCGGCCAACTGGTAAATGGGCTCGTACAAGGGATCGGACAGCCAGATCTTGTTGTACCCCGGATACAGCTTCACCCCGCAGCAGCTCTCCCGCTTCAGGTGCTCCTCCACCCGGTCGGGCAGATCGGGGATTGCGCGTTTGCCCCCATCCAGCAGAAAGCTGTCCAGCCCCACACAGTAGTGGAACAGGTCGGCGGGGTAATGGTGGTCACCCGGCTCCAGGCTGCGGTTGCCCATGACCACGCCATGGACCATATCCAGCTCTCCATAGACCTGCCTCAGGTGGTCCACATTGTTGTGGTGCCCCACCCCGGCAGCGGTCTGTTCTGCCCAGTCCTCCTGGGGAAAGAGGTGGAGATGGGCGTCAATGATCTTCATGGGTTTTCCGCTCCTTTCTTCCGGCCCCGGCAAGGCTCAGTCCCGCGGACAGGCCGTACAGGAGCAGGGCCATCAGGGTCGTCAGCGCCGCCACCGCGAAGGGCAGCGCCGCCGGCCGGTCCCAGAGCCATGCAAAGGCAGGTACTTGGCCCCGCCACTCCCCAATCACACCGTAGATAGGGATGTGGAGGGCGAACATATAAAAGGTGAGCCGCCTGCCGCAGAAACAGAGGGTCTTTTGGAGCAGGGGACTGGAGACTCGGGGCTGCGGATGGCGATGGCCAGCAGCAGCATGGCGGTCAGGGCAGAGCCCAGATACAGATCCACACTGCCGGCCAGCTTCCTCTCCAGCAGGGATAGCAGGGCGCACAGGACCACCCCCGCCCACAGGGGGGCCGTCCGCTGCTTCCCCTCCAGTTTTTCCCCCCGTTCTCCCATCCATGCCCCCAGGGCAAAGAAGGGGAACCCGTCCAGCCAGGCGTTTCGCAGCCACAGGCTGTTCACCGGGGACAGGCCCAGCAGTCCCCTGACCTCACCCAGACTCAGATGGATGGCCAGCAGCCCCACAGCCAGCGCCGCCAGAGCGCCCAGGGGCAGCTTTTTTCCCATGCGCCGGGCAGCCGCCGTCATGGCCCACCACAGCAGATAGATGAAAAAGAGGGAGGTGAGAAACCACATGGGCCATGCGTAGGGCAGGGGCAGCACCTGGTAAAGCAGGATCTCCTTCAGAAAGAAGGGGTCCAGCCGCCCCCGAAGGTAGGCCGCCGCCGCCTCTCCCCGCCGCAGGGCCAGCACGCAGCCAAAGGCCAGGAGAAAGGCGCAAACCTCCAGCAGCAGCCTCCCGGTCCGCCCGGCCCGGCGGGCCAAGGTCCTTCCATCGCTGTTCCAGCTGAAATAGCCCGAGGACAGGAAAAACAGGGGCACCGCAAACCGGGCCAGACAGTTGACCGCCTGACCGATCGGACCGGGCAGCAGGATATGGAGGAAGATGACGCTGTAAATGGCCACGCACTTCATCAGGTCCAGCGTCTCGTTCCGCCGGCTCGCCCTCTGCGCCATGGTTCCCACCCCTTCCGTATTCCTGCCGCCCCGCAGCTTCAGTAGATAAAGCGATTATAGCAAATTCTCTCACCGAAGAAAAGTCTATCTTGGGAACGCTGCCCAGCACATAAAAAATCCCGTTCCTTTCGGAACGGGATTTTTTATCTGATCTGTTTCGATTACACCAGCTGGATAATGGCCATCTCGGCGGCGTCGCCGCGCCGGGGACCAATGCGGACGATACGGGTGTAGCCGCCGTTGCGGTCGGCATACTTGGGGCCGATCTCCTTAAACAGCTTGTTGGCCACGTCCTCCTTGGTGATGAAGGCCAGGGCCTGGCGGTAGGAGGTCAGGCTGTTGTCCTTAGCCAGGGTAATCATCTTCTCAGCCACGGGAGCAACTTCCTTGGCGCGGGTAACGGTGGTCTTGATCTGGCCGTTCTCCAGCAGGTAGGTGACCATAGCGCGGAGCATAGCCTTACGCTGATCGCTGGTGCGGCCCAGCTTACGGTTCTTCAGAGACATAGTAAACACTCCTCCGACCTCGCGTGGCGAGATCCAATTAAAATTCGTTCATTGGGCCCTTGGGCCCGGGACACCCGACAGGCGGGACGGCAAAACGCCGTGCGTGAAACGGAACGTTACATACTTTCACCGCTGCCCAGAAGCGCCGCCGCTCGCAACGGCTCGGACGCTTCTTTAGTTATTCTCCTCGCTGGCCAGGGACAGGCCCATCATAGCCAGCTTATTGATGACCTCTTCCAGGGACTTGCGGCCCAGGTTCCGGACCTTCATCATCTCTTCCTCGGTCTTGGAGATCAGGTCCTCCACCGTGTTGATGTTAGCCCGCTTCAGACAGTTGTAAGAGCGGACGGACAGGTCCATATCGTCGATGGTCATCTCCATCACCTTGTCACGCTGGGCCTCAGCCTTTTCCACCACGGTGGACTTGTTGCCCATGGTCTCGGACAGGTCGGTGAACAGGGTGAAGTGGTCGCACAGGATGCGGGCGCCCAGAGAGACGGCATCCCGGGCGTCGATGGTGCCGTTGGTCCACACCTCCAGGGTCAGCTTGTCATAGTCCGTGGCATCGCCCACACGGGTGTTCTCCACGGTGTAGTTGACCTTGCGGACAGGGGTGTAGATGGAGTCCACCGGGATCACGCCGATGATGGTCTGCGCGGGCTTGTTCTTGTCGGCGGAGACATAGCCCCGGCCATGGGACAAGGTCAGCTCCATGCTCAAAGTGGCATCGGGACCCAGGGTGGCGATGTGGAGGTCGGGATTCAGGATCTCCACGTCGGCGTCCGCCTTGATGTCGCCGGCCGTGACCTTGCACTCGCCGGCGGCCTCGATGTGGACGGTCTTCACGCCTTCGCAGTACAGCTTGGCGATGATCCCCTTCACGTTGAGGACGATCTCGGTCACGTCCTCCTTGATGCCGGGGATGGTGGTAAACTCATGCTGGACACCGGCGATCTTGATGGAGGTCACCGCGGTACCAGGCAGAGAGGACAGCAGAATCCGGCGCAGGGAGTTGCCCAGAGTGGTGCCGTAGCCGCGCTCCAGAGGCTCTACCACGTACTTGCCGTAGGAAGCATCGCCGGGATTCTCCACACATTCGATGCGGGGCTTTTCGATTTCTACCATATGCTAGGATACCCTCCTTTTCTCGGCGGCGCTCTCTCGCCGCCTCATTCAGCTCACCAATATCTGAGGGTTGTCTAAGTTTGTACCGCCCAGCCCCTCAGCCAGGCCGAAGGGGCCGGCGGGTAAATCATTACTTAGAATACAGCTCGACGATGAGGTGCTCTTCCACGGGGAAGTCGATGTCGTCCCGGACGGGCATGGCAACGACGGTGCCCTGGAGGGTATTCTTGTCGCGGGTCAGCCACTTGGGCAGGGTGACCATGGGGGCGTCCTCGCCCAGCAGGCCCTTGAACTTGACGGAGGAGCGGCTCTTCTCCCGGACCTCGATCACGTCGCCGGTCTTCACCAGGTAGGAGGGGATGTCCACCCGCTGGCCGTTGACGGTAAAGTGACCGTGGGTGGTCAGCTGACGGGCCTCGCGGCGGGTCTTGGCAAAGCCCAGACGGTACACCACGTTGTCCAGACGGCGCTCGCACAGGACCAGCAGGTTCTCGCCGGACTTGCCCTGCATGCGGGAAGCCTTCTCATAGTACATATGGAACTGCTTCTCCAGAATGCCGTAGACAAACTTGACCTTCTGCTTCTCGGTCAGCTGCATGGCGTACTCAGACTGCTTCTTGCGCATCTGACCCTTGGGGTTGCGGTTGGTATCTTTCTTGGCATAGCCCATGGCGGCGGGAGACAGGTTCAGAGCCTTGCACCGCTTGGCGATGGGCTGCATGTTTCTAGCCATGTGTCAAAACCTCCTTCAAATCAGACGCGGCGGCGCTTCGGGGGACGGCAGCCGTTGTGGGGGACGGGGGTGCAGTCCTTGATCAGGGTGACCTCCAGACCCACGGCCTGCAGAGCCCGGATGGCGGCCTCACGGCCGGCGCCGGGGCCCTTCACGAAGACCTCGACGGTCTTCAGGCCATACTCCATCGCAGCCTTGGCAGCAGTCTCAGCGGCAGTCTGAGCGGCGAAGGGGGTGGACTTACGGGAACCACGGAAGCCCAGTCCGCCGGAGGAGGCCCAAGACAGGGCGTTGCCCTGGGCGTCGGTGACGGTGACCATGGTGTTGTTGAAGGAAGAGCGGATATGCACCTGGCCCTTCTCAACGATCTTGCGCTCGCGGCGCTTGCGGACAACTTTCTTGCCCTTGTTATTAGCAGCAGCCATTGCTTATCCCTCCTTACTTCTTCTTGTTGGCCACGGTACGCTTGGGACCCTTGCGGGTACGGGCGTTGGTCTTGGACCGCTGACCGCGGACAGGCAGGCCCTTGCGGTGGCGGATGCCACGGTAGCAGCCGATCTCGGTCAGACGCTTGATGTCCATGGCCACGTTGCGGCGCAGGTCGCCCTCAACGGTGTACTCATGGCCGATGATCTCACGCAGCTTGGCCTCGTCCTCTTCGGTGAGGTCCTTCACGCGGGTGTCGGGGTTAATCCCGGCCTGGGCCAGGATCTTGTTGGCGCTGGTGCGCCCAATGCCGTAGATATAAGTGAGGCCGATCTCAATTCGCTTCTCTCTCGGCAGGTCAATACCGGCAATACGAGCCATTTATTACAGCACCTCCAATTAACCTTGTCTCTGCTTATGCTTGGGGTTTTCGCAAATTACCATGACTTTGCCCTTGCGCTTGATGACTTTGCACTTCTCGCACATGGGCTTCACGGACGGTCTTACTTTCATTGTGATAACCTCCTGAATGCCTTGATGGCCCCTCGTCGTCGCAAGCTGCGTCTCGCTCGCTTCCGGCAAAAGCCGAAAGCTCGTTCACTTCGCTGCTCCTCCTCTCCAAATGCGGCCCACTCTGTTGGCCCGCATTTGGGGCGGCCTTCGGCCGCTGTAAGGACGCTTCCCCGGAGGCAAGGCCCCGGAAAAAACAGCTGTCGACGATTCGGTCGTTTATACTTACTTGGACCGCCAGGTGATTCTTCCCCTGGTCAGGTCATAAGGTGACATCTGAACCGTCACCTTGTCGCCGGGCAGAATGCGGATGAAGTTCATCCGCAGCTTCCCGGAAATATGTGCCAGGATAATGTGGCCGTTTCCAATATCCACATGAAAAGTGGTGTTGGGGAGAGATTCGGTGACGATTCCCTCCAACTCGATCATATCGTCCTTAGCCAAGCGTGATTCCCTCCTTGAAGGCGGCCAGCGCCCGTCTCAGTTCCCGGTCAGACACCGGTTGTCCTTGTTTCAGCTTCCGGATGGTGGGGTGAGCGAACTCGCTCCGGTGGTCGGACAGCGGACGCACATGGCCCAGTTTTTTCGGCTTGGGCCTGGATACTTTCCGCCGTTTTCCGTCGGCCAGCAGCAGACGCTGCTCCTGGTCCACGCCGACTACGCAGAACACGCCGTCTCTGTCCCGTCCGGCAGCAGCCTGAACGATCCAGCCTGTGTAATCAGACATAGGCTCCGTCCTCGGTGACGGTAAGGATCTCAGGGTCGCCGTCGGTGATCAGGATACTGTTTTCATAGTGGGCCGTCAGCGAGCCGTCCAGCGAGACCGTGGTCCACTTGTCGGCCAGCACTTTGACCTGCCAGCCGCCGGCGTTGACCATGGGCTCCACCGCGATGGTCATGCCCGGCAGCAGCCGGGGACCGTGGCCCGCGGGTCCGAAGTTTCGCACCTCGGGGGGCTCATGGAGCTTGGCGCCCACGCCGTGGCCCACGAAGTCCCGGACCACGGAGAAGCCGTTGGCCTCTACGTATTCCTGGACCGCGTGGCCGATGTCGGACACCCGGCAGCCCTGGCGGGCGTACTTCATGCCCTCCCAAAAGCTCTGTTGGGTGACCTGGATCAGCCGCATGGCCTCGTCGCTCACCTTGCCGCAGGGGTAGGTGGCGGCGCAGTCTCCGTGGAAGCCGCCGATATAGGCGCCCACGTCGATGCTCACGATGTCCCCTTCCTTCAGCTTCCGGGGACCGGGGATGCCATGGATGACCTCCTCGTTCACCGAGATGCAGGCGGAACCGGGGAAACCGCCGTAGCCCAAAAAGGAGGGCTTTGCCCCGTGGCTTTCGATAAAGCGGCGTACAGCCTGGTCGATCTCATGGGTGGTGACCCCGGGGGCCACCATGGAGCCGGCCAAAGCCCGGGCCTGGGCAGTGATCCGCCCGGCCTTGCGCATTGCTTCGATCTCCCGGGGGGATTTCAGCGAGATCATTTCCAGTCCCATCAGATGCCCAGGGCCTCCATGATGACGTCGGTCGTCGCCTCGATGGTGGCCTGATTGGCCACGGGGGAGAGGACGCCCTTGCCCTCGTAGTAGCCCTTCAGCGGCTCGGTTTCGGCGTGGTAGACCTCAAGGCGGTGAAGCACGGTCTCCGCCTTGTCGTCGTCCCGCTGGACCAGGGGGCCGCCGCAGGAATCGCACACTCCCTCCTGTTTGGGGGGCTTGGCCTTGACGTGGTAGGGCGCGCCGCAGGAGGAGCAGACCCGCCGTCCGGCCATGCGGTCCACGATCTCGCCGTCGGAGATCTCGATGGAGATCACATGGTCAAAGGCGACGCCGGCCTTGTCCAGGGCCTCGGCCTGGCCGATGGTGCGGGGCACCCCGTCCAGGATAAAGCCGTTGGCGCAGTCGGGCTGCTCCAGGCGCTGGGCCACGATGCCGATGATGACGGAATCGGGGACCAGCTTGCCCGCGTCCATATAGGACTTGGCCTCCAGGCCGATGGGCGTGCCGTCCTTGATGGCGGCACGGAGGATGTTGCCAGTGGAGATGGTCGGGATTCCCAGCTTGGCGCTGAGGATCTCAGCCTGAGTTCCTTTTCCGGCGCCGGGGGCGCCCAGTAGAATCAGCTTCATTCCCATAATCTCCAACTCCTTTTTACTCCAGGAAGCCCTTGTAGTGCCGCATGAGCATCTGGGCCTCCATCTGCTTCACGGTCTCCAGAGCGACGCCCACCACGATGATGATGGAGGTACCGCCGATGGCCAGAGAACGATAGCCGAAGAGGTTGCCAGTGATGATGGGCAGAATGGCTACCACGGACAGATAGAGGGCGCCGAACATGGTGATCTTATTGAGCACCTTGGTGATGAAGTCAGCGGTGGGCTTGCCGGGACGGAAGCCGGGGATAAAGCCGCCGTTCTTCTTCAGGTTGTTGGACACCTCAATGGGGTTAAAGGACATGCTGGCATAGAAATAGCTGAAGCCAACGATGAGGAAGAAATATAGGATAGAGTAGAAGGCCTTGCTGGTGTCGAACAGCCGCATCATGCCGCCGCCGAAGCCCTCGCTCTTCACGGTCCAGCCCATGAACGCGCCAATGGTGGCGGGCAGAGAGGCGATGGACTGGGCAAAGATGATGGGCATAACGCCGGACATATTGACCTTCATGGGGATGTGGGTGGACTGGCCGCCGTACATCTTCCGGCCCACCACCCGCTTGGCATACTGCACAGGCAGGCGGCGCTCGGCGTTGGAGATATAGACGATGAAGACCACCAGAGCCAGCATGCCGATGATGATGACGGGGATCATCCAGGGAGCCAGAGCGATCTGGTCCAGATAGGTCTGGGCATCCTCCACAGTCTTGTAGACAGTGGGGTTGCTCTGCTGGATCATCTCGGCAGTAATGCTGCCGGACTTGACCTGGTTCCACACGTTCACGCCGCGGACACAGTCGCTGATCATCTGGGGGAAGCGGGAGACGATACCGGCGAACAGGATGATGGAGATACCGTTGCCGATTCCGAACTCGGTGATCTGCTCACCCAGCCACATCAGGAAAGCGGAGCCGGCGGTGAAGGACAGCACGATAACGATGCCGACCCAGACGGTAGGCAGGGTGCCGCCGCTGATCAGGCCGTAGCTCTTGATCAGGGAGTAGTAGCCGAAGCCCTGGAGCAGGGCGATGGCCACGGTGGTGTACCGGGTGATGGAGGCGATCTTCTTCCGGCCTTCCTCACCGCCCTCCTTGGCCAGCCGCTCCAGAGCGGGGATGGCCACGGTCAGCAGCTGGATGATAATGGAGCTGTTGATATAGGGCTGGATGGACAGGGCGAAGACCGTAGCCATGGAGAAGGCGGAACCGCTCATGGCGTTCATCAGGCCCAGAATGGTGCCGCTCTGGCTCTCCAGCTGGAGGGCCAGCAGCTCAGAGTTGATATAGGGGACGGGGATGGCGGAACCGAGACGGAAGATCAGCAGCGCGAAGACGGTGAACAGGATCTTCTTGCGCAGCTCGGGCACAGCCCAAGCATTACGGATCGTCTGGATCATCTCAGATCACCTCCGCCTTACCACCTGCAGCTTCGATCTTTTCCTTGGCAGAGGCAGAGAAGGCGGAAGCCTGGACGGTCAGCTTCTTGGAGATGCTGCCGTTGCCCAGGATCTTGACGCCGTACTCGCACTTGGAGAGGATGCCCTTCTCCAGCAGAGCCTTGGCATCGACCACAGCGCCGTCCTCAAACTTCTCGAGGGCGGAGACGTTGACGGCCTCCAGGGGCTTGGCGAAAATGTTGTGGAAACCACGCTTGGGGATACGGCGGGTCAGAGGCATCTGGCCGCCTTCAAAACCGACGCGGACACCGCCGCCGGAACGGGCCCACTGGCCCTTCTGGCCGCGGCCGCCAGTCTTGCCGTTGCCGGAACCATTGCCGCGGCCCTTGCGGTAGGCCTTGGTGTTGGAGCCGGCGGCGGGGGAAAGTTCATGCAGATTCATGTCTCGCGCCTCCTTTTAGTTTTCCTCGGTGACCTGGAGCAGGTACCCGATGTGGGCGATCTTGCCGCGGGTAGCCTCGTTGTCGGGCTGCACGGTGGTGTCGCCGATCTTGCGGAGGCCCAGGGCCTCGGCGGTCGCCTTATGCTTGGCGATACGGCCGTTCAGGCTCTTGACCAGCTTAATGTTCAGATTAGCCATTGTAAAAGCCCTCCTTAACCCACGATCTCTTCCACGCTCTTGCCGCGGATCCGGGCCACTTCCTCGGGGCTGCGCAGGGACTTCAGACCCTCAAAGGCAGCGGAGACCACGTTCTGCGGATTGTTGGAGCGCAGGCACTTGGTACGGATGTCCTTGATGCCGATGGCTTCCATGACGGCACGGACAGGGCCGCCGGCGATAACGCCGGTACCGGGGGCGGCGGGCTTCATCAGCACGCGGCCGGCGCCGAACTCGCCGATCACCTCGTGGGGGATGGTGGTGCCGGACAGGGGCACGGTGATCATGTTCTTCTTGGCGTCCTCGATGCCCTTGCGGATGGCCTCGGGGACCTCAGCGGCCTTGCCCAGGCCGAAGCCCACGCGGCCCTTCTCGTCGCCCACGACCATGAGGGCGGAGAACTTCGCCACGCGGCCGCCCTTGACGGTCTTGGATACACGGTTCAGATAAACCAGCTTCTCAACGAACTCGCTGGGCTCTCTCTCAAATCTAGCCATTTGTCGTTTTCCTCCTCCCTTAGAACTGCAGGCCGCCCTCGCGGGCACCCTCGGCCAGAGCCTTGACACGGCCGTGGTAGACATAGCCGCCGCGGTCGAAGACCACGGTCTCAATGCCCTTGGCCTTGGCACGCTCGGCGACATTCATGCCCACCTGCTTGGCGGCGTCGCTCTTGGTGCCCTCACAGGCGAAATCCTTCTCCAGGGAAGAAGCGGAAACCAAAGTCACGCCGTTCACATCGTCAATGATCTGGGCGTAGATGTTGGTCTCGCTGCGGAACACGTTCAGGCGGGGACGCTCGGGCGTGCCGGAAATCTTAGCACGCACGCGCTTGTGGCGCTTGATGCGCTGGGAACGGGTATCGGGTCTGTTGATCATGTTGGCACACCTCCTTTTTACTTCTTGGCGCCGGTCTTACCAGCCTTGCGGCGGATAACTTCATCGACGTACTTGATGCCCTTGCCCTTGTAAGGCTCGGGGGGACGCTTCTCACGCACTTCGGCGGCAAACTGGCCCACCTTCTGCTTGTCGCAGCCGTGGATGATGATCTTGTTGGGGCCGGGGACCTCGATGGTGATGCCATCGGTCTCCTCCACGATGACCTGGTGGGAGAAGCCCAGGTTCATGACCAGCTTGTTGCCCTCCTTGGCCACACGGTAGCCGACGCCGTTGACGTCCAGCTCCTTCTTGTAGCCCTCGGTGACGCCCACCACCATGTTGTGGATCAGGGTGCGGGTCAGACCGTGGAGCGCACGGTTCTCCTTGGCGTCGTTGGGACGGGTGACGTGCAGCTCACCGTTCTCCATGGCGATGGCCATGTTGGGGTTGAACTGCTGGGTCAGGGTGCCCTTGGGGCCCTTGACGGTGACAACGTTGTTGTCCTCTACCTTGATCTCCACTCCGGCGGGAATGGCGATAGGAGCTCTACCAATTCTAGACATTCCTATAACCCTCCTTACCAGACAAATGCCAGGACTTCGCCGCCGACATGGGCCTCGCGGGCCTTCTTGTCGGTCATGACGCCCTTGGAAGTGGAAACAATGGCAATACCCAGGCCGCGCAGGACCTTGGGCAGCTCGTCGGCGCCGGCATAGACGCGCAGGCCGGGCTTGGACACGCGGCGCAGACCGGAGATGACCTTCTCCTTGCCGGCGCCATACTTCAGGGAAATGCGGATAACGCCCTGAGTGCCGTCGTCGATCAGCTGGAAGTTCTTGATGTAGCCTTCATCCAGCAGGATCTGCGCGATGGACTTCTTCATGTTGGACGCGGGGACGTCCACGGTGTCATGCTTGGCGTTGTTCGCGTTGCGGATGCGGGTCAGCATATCCGCAATGGGATCGGTGATTTGCATGGACTGTTACCTCCTATTTAGATTACCGGTTCTGCCCGGTACAGACGGTAAGGTATCGGAGAGTAGGTGCTTCTCCGACCTGTTGACCGCCTTTTGCGCCTGGTTGGGGCAGGCGCGCATTTTATCAAAACCGCCTTGGCCGGGGCGGGTTTGACCGGAATACAGGATGTCCCTCGATCCGCCGGACGGGGCGCGGATGACGCGCCGGTCTCCGGACCGTATGGATCGCAAGACAACCCCCTGCGGCTCCGAAAGACTTTTCCTGTCTTGGCGCACGGGTCTCGGCACTCCCGACAGCGTTGGGAGTTTATTGCGGTTGCACCTGGACGCGCAATCGACTCATTATAACCCGCTTTTGCGGGAATTACAAGGCTTTTTTGCTCCGCACACACGAACGTGTGGAAAGATTATTCCGGGAAGGGGCTTTTCAGCCCCTCCCCGGGATATTCGATCTGAATTTGATCCGCAGCATGCGGCGCAAATCGGTCTTATGTTCTTCCGCCGAAGCCGCCGCCAGCGGGCGGGGCAGGGGGGAAGATATTGTTCGCTCCGTACCCTCTGTTCAGGCCGGAACGGATCGGCAAAAATCGTTTCGCCGGACCGGGCGTAGCGCCCTATCAGGAAACGGGATTTACCAGGAAGCCTTCTTCACGCCGGGGATCTGGCCCTTGTAAGCCAGCTCGCGGAAGCAGATACGGCAGATGCCGTAGTTCCGGAGGTAGGCGTGGGGACGGCCGCAGATCTTGCAGCGGTTGTAGCGGCGGCTGGAGAACTTAGGCTCAGCCTGCTGCTTCAGGATCATAGATTTCTTAGCCATAATTTCTCCTCCTCCTTAGCGGCCGGCGAAGGGAGCGCCGATCTGCTTGAGCAGCTCGCGGGCCTCTTCGTCAGTCTGGGCAGTGGTGCACATCACGATGTCCATGCCGCGGATCTTGTCGATCTTGTCGTACTCGATCTCGGGGAAGATCAGCTGCTCCTTGATGCCCAGGGCATAGTTGCCGCGGCCGTCAAAGGCGTCAGCGGAGATGCCGCGGAAGTCACGGACACGGGGCAGAGCCACGTTGAACAGACGATCCAGGAACTCCCACATCTTGTCGCCGCGCAGGGTGACCTTAGCGCCGATGGGCATGCCCTCACGGAGCTTGAAGTTAGCCACGGACTTCTTGGCCTTGGTGATGACGGCCTTCTGGCCGGTGATGGTGGTCAGGTCGTTGACCACGGCGTCCAGCACCTTGGCGTTCTCGCGGGCATCGCTGCAGCCCACGTTGACCACGATCTTCTCCAGACGGGGGATCTGCATGGTGGACTTATAGCCGAACTTCTGCATCAGAGCAGGAGCGACCTCGGCCTGGTACTTGGCCTTCAGGTTAGGCACTTTCTTATCAGCCATTTGTTACTCCTCCTCTCTCAGATTTCAGCGCCGCACTTCTTGCAGACGCAGACCTTCTTGCCGTCAGCCAGCAGCTTGTGGGCGGGACGGGTAGGCTTGTTGCACTTGGGGCAGACCTTCTGCACCTTGCAGGCGTACAGAGGGGCTTCCTTCTGCAGGATGCCGCCCTGGTCGCCCTGCTTGCGGGGCTTGGTGTGGCGGGAGACCATGTTGACCTTCTCCACGATGACCTTGCCCTCGCTGGGCATGACCTGCAGGACCTTGCCCTGCTTGCCCTTGTCCTTGCCGGACAGAACGATCACCAGATCGTCCTTCTTGATGCTCATCTTATTCATGTTCATTGCCCTCCCTTACAGCACTTCGGGAGCCAGGGACAGGATCTTCATGTAATCCTTGTCACGCAGCTCGCGGGCCACCGGGCCAAAGATACGGGTGCCGCGGGGGTTCTTGTCCTCCTTGATGAGGACGGCGGCGTTGTCGTCAAACCGGACGTAGGAACCGTCGGCGCGGCGGACGCCGCGGCTGGTGCGGACGATAACGGCCTTGACGACCTCGCCCTTCTTGACGGTGCCGCCGGGAGCGGCCTTCCGGACGGAAGCGACGACCACATCACCGATGTTGCCGAACTTGCGCTTGGAGCCGCCCAGCACACGGATGGTCTTGATCTCCTTGGCGCCGGTGTTGTCGGCAACCTTCAGATAGCTTTCCTGCTGAATCATACCGACACCTCCTTACTTCGCCTTCTCGATGATCTCAACCACGCGCCACCGCTTGTCCTTGGACAGGGGGCGGGTCTCCATGACCTTGACGCGGTCGCCCACGCCACACTGGTTGAGCTCGTCATGAGCCTTCAGCTTATAGGTTCTCTTAACGATCTTCTTGTACAGAGGATGGGCCACACGGTCAGCGATGGCGACCACGACGGTCTTGTCCATCTTGTCAGAGACCACCAGGCCGACTCTGGTCTTACGAGAAGAAGTTCTGTTTTCCATTGTCTATTCCTCCTCTTAGCGGCCGGCGAGCTGCTGCTCGCGGATGATGGTCTTGACCCGGGCGATATCCTTCTTGACCTCAGCGATACGAATGGGGTTATCCAGCTGGTTGGTGGCGTGCTGGAGGCGCAGATTGAACAGGTCCTTCTTCAGGTCCTGCAGCTTGGTCTCCAGCTCGGCGCTGGACATCTTACGGACTTCGTTAGCCTTCATTACGCTTCACCACCCTCCACAACTTCTTCACGCTTCACGATCTTGCACTTGACGGGCAGCTTGTGGCTGGCCAGGCGCAGAGCCTCGCGGGCGACCTCCTCGGAGACGCCGGCGATCTCGAACATCACACGGCCGGGCTTGACCACGGCCACCCAGTACTCGGGGGAGCCCTTACCGGAACCCATGCGGGTCTCGGCGGGCTTCTCGGTCACGGGCTTATCGGGGAAGATCTTGATCCAGACCTTGCCGCCACGCTTGGTGTAGCGGGTCATGGCGATACGGGCCGCCTCGATCTGGTTGCTGGTGATCCATGCGGGCTCAGTGGCCTGGAGACCGAACTCACCGTAAGTCACGGTGTTGCCGCGGCTGGCCTTGCCCTTCATACGACCGCGGTGGACGCGGCGGTACTTAACTCTCTTGGGGAGCAGCATTACTGAGCGCCTCCTTCCTTAGGGGTATTGGCCTGACCGGCGGGGCGGGGGCCACGATTGAAGTTGCCCTGGCCGGCGGGCCGGGGACCGCGGTTGAAGCCGCCCTCGCGGCGGTCGCGGTTAAAGCCGCCCTGGCGGCGGTCGCCGTCCCGACGGTCACGGCGGGGACGGTCACGGCGCTCCTGATAGGGCTTGCTGGTATCCAGAGTGCGGGGGGTGGTGCGCAGGGCCTGAGTCAGCACCTCGCCCTTGTAGATCCACACCTTCACGCCGATGCGGCCGTAGGTGGTGGCAGCCTCAGCGAAGCCGTAGTCGATGTCGGCGCGCAGGGTCTGCAGGGGGATGGTGCCGTCATGGTAGTGCTCGGTGCGGGCGATCTCAGCGCCGCCCAGACGGCCGGAGCAGGAGGTCTTGATGCCCTTGGCGCCGGCGCGCATGGCGCGGCCCATGGCGTTCTTCATGGCGCGGCGGAAACCAATGCGCTTCTCCAGCTGCTGGGCGATGTTCTCGGCCACCAGCTGAGCGTTGGTATCGGTGTCGCGGACTTCCACGATCTTCAGATCCACGGGCTTGCCAGTCAGCTTGACCAGCTGAGCCTCGATCTTCTTGATGTCCTCGCCGCCCTTGCCGATGACCACGCCGGGACGGGCGCAGTGCAGGTAGATGCGGGTCTTGGCATTGTCGCGCTCGATCTCGATCTTGGGGATACCGGCGCCGTAGAGGGTCTTCTTCAGGTAGTCACGGATTTTCTTGTCCTCCACCAGCAGGTCGCCCACCTTCTCGTTGCGGGCATACCAGCGGGAGTCCCAATCCTTGATAACACCCACGCGCAGGCCGTGGGGATTCACTTTCTGTCCCATATTGTTCCTCCTCCCTTAGCGCTCGCTCACGGCGATGGTGACATGAGAAGTGCGCTTGTTGATCCGATAGGCACGACCCTGGGCCCGGGGCATGATGCGCTTGATGATGGGGCCGGGGTTGGCATAGCAGGTGCTGACATACAGCTTCTCAGGGTCCATCTGGTGATTGTTCTCGGCGTTGGCGGCGGCGCTCTTCAGCAGCTTCAGAACGGGCTCAGAAGCGGCCTTGGGGGTTTGCAGCAGGATGGCGGTGGCGGTGCCCACATCCTTGCCCCGGATCAGGTCCAGGACGATCTGCACCTTACGGGGAGAGATCCGCAGATATTTCAGATTCGCAACAGCTTCCATCGTTTCTCTCCTCCTTACTTACCGGTCTTGGCACCCGCGTGGCCCTTGAAGGTGCGGGTGGGCACGAACTCGCCCAGCTTGTGGCCGACCATGTCCTCGGTGACATAGACGGGCACGTGCTTGCGGCCATCGTGCACAGCGAAGGTGTGACCAACGAAAGAGGGGAAGATGGTGGAGCTGCGGCTCCAGGTCTTCAGCACCTTCTTCTCGTTGTTCTGGTTCATTTCATCGACCCGCTTCAGCAGCTCGGGGGCGCAAAAGGGGCCTTTCTTAATGCTTCTGCTCATCTTTTACTGCCTCCTTACTTGGCGTTGCGGTGCTTGACGATGAACTTCTCAGTACGGTTCTTCGTCTTGCGGGTCTTGTAACCCAGAGCGGGCTTGCCCCAGGGAGTGACAGGGCCGGGACGGCCGACAGGGCTCTTGCCCTCGCCGCCGCCGTGGGGGTGGTCATTGGGGTTCATGACGGAGCCGCGGACGGTGGGCCGCCAACCCATGTGACGCTTACGGCCGGCCTTGCCGATCTGGATGTTGGCCCAGTCGGTGTTGCCGACCTGGCCGATGGTGGCCTTGCAGTTCTCGCGGACATAGCGGACCTCGCCGGAAGGCAGACGGACCTGAGCCATGCCGTTCTCCTTGGCCATCAGCTGGGCGGCCACGCCGGCGGCGCGGACCAGCTGAGCGCCCTTGCCGGGGTACAGCTCGATGTTGTGAATCATCTCGCCCACGGGGATGTTGGCGATGGGCAGGCAGTTGCCGGGCAGGATGTCGGCGTCGGGACCGGTCATGATGATGTGGCCGGCCTTCAGGCCGTTGGGGGCCAGAATGTAGCGGCGCTCGCCATCCTCATACTCGATCAGGGCGATGTTGGCGGAGCGGTTGGGGTCGTACTGCAGGTTGACCACAGTGGCCTTGCCCTCTTTGTCCCGCTTGAAGTCGATGATGCGGTACTTCTGCTTGTTGCCGCCGCCGTGGTGGCGGACGGTGATGCGGCCGTAGCTGTTGCGGCCGGCGTTCTTCTTCAGAACCTCAGTCAGGCCGCGCTCGGGCTTGGCCTTCTTGTCGATCCCCTCGAAGGCGGACACAGTCATGTGACGGCGGGAGGGGGTTGTGGGCTTATAAGTCTTGATAGCCATTTCTCATTCTCCTCCTTACACCATGCCCTCGAAGAACTCGATGGACTTGGAATCAGCGGTCAGGGTGACCATGGCCTTCTTCCAGCTGGCGCGGCGGCCGGCGGGGCGGTTGCCCATGCGCTTGGCCTTGCCCTGCATGTTCAGGGTGTTCACCTTGGCGACCTTCACGCCGAAGATCTCCTCGATGGCCTTGGCAATCTCGATCTTGTTGGCGGTCTTGGCGACCTCGAAGGTGTAGCGCTTCATCTCAGTCTGCTCCATGGACTGCTCGGTGATGATGGGGCGCTTGATGATGTCATAAGCAGTGGTAGCCATTACGCGTACACCTCCTCGATGATGGCCAGGGCAGCCTTGTCGATGACCAGCTGCTTGGCGTTGACGATGTCATAGACGCTGAGGATCTTGGCGGTGGTGGTGACCACGCCGGGGATGTTCCGGGCGGACTTGATGACGATCTCGTCCTGCTCGGCGGTGATGACCACGGACTTGGTGGCGCCCACAGCGGCCAGGAAGGCCTTCAGGACCTTGGTCTTGATGGACTCCATCTTCAGCTCGTCCACCACCACGACGGCGCCCTCGGCGGCCTTGGCGGACAGAGCGGACTTCAGAGCCAGACGCTTCACCTTCTTGTTGAGGGTGTAGCTGTAGTCGCGGGGCTTGGGGGCGAACACGATGCCGCCGTGGGTCCACTGGGGAGCCCGGGTGGAACCCTGACGGGCGTGACCGGTGCCCTTCTGGCGCCAGGGCTTCTTGCCGCCGCCGGAAACCTCGGCGCGGGTCAGAGCGCTCTGGGTGCCCTGACGGCAGTTGGCCAGGTGGTTCTTGACCACCTCGTGGACCACAGCCTGGTTGGGCTCGATCCCGAAAATGGCCTCGGAGAGCTCGATCTCGCCGACCTGCTGACCGGCCATGTTGAACACGTTAGCTTTAGGCATGACTCAATCTCTCCTTTCCTTACTTGTTGCGGGCGGAAGCCTTCTGCGGGTTGACACGGGCGGAAGCCTTCTGCGGGTTCTTGCTGATGTCGGCACCAGCCTTCTTCTCCACGTGGGTCTTGACGGTGTTCTTCACGAACACAACGCCGCCCTTGGGGCCGGGAATGGCGCCGCGCACGGCGATGAGGCCCAGCTCGGTGTCGACCTTGACCACGTCCAGGTTCACCACAGTGACCTGCTCGTTGCCCATCTGGCCGGCGCCGATCTTACCCTTGAAGATACGGCTGGGGTCGGTGCCGGAGCCCATGGAGCCCGCATGACGGTGCACGGGGCCGGTGCCGTGGGTCTCCTTCAGGCGGCTGGCGCCGTGGCGCTTGACAACGCCCTGGTAGCCGTGGCCCTTGCTGATGCCGGTGACGTCCACGAAGTCGCCGGCGGCGAAGACGTCAGCCTTCAGCTCGTCGCCCACTTCGTACTTGGAGCAGTCAGCCAGAGGGAACTCCTTGAGGACCTTCTTCAGCTCCTCCAGGCCGGCCTTCTTCTGATGGCCAATCTCAGGCTTGGTGAGCTTGCGCTCGGGAACGGTCTCAAAACCCAGCTGAATGGCGTTGTAGCCATCCTTCTCGGCGGTCTTCTTCTGCACTACGGTGCAGGGGCCGGCCTGGATCAGGGTGACGGGCACCACGTGGCCGGCTTCATCGAAGATCTGGGTCATGCCGATCTTTTTGCCGATGATCGCTTTCTCCATTTGGATTTCCTCCTATAAAGGTTATTGGTCGTGCGAGTTGGCGTCGGTTCCCATTGGGCTGGGACGCTTTGCCATTGCTCGAGCGACTTGACCCGTCCGCCTCAAAGCGCGGCGGACAGCGGGTACAACAAATCGGGGGTGGGATTACAGCTTGATCTCGATCTCCACACCGGCGGGCAGCTCCAGGGACATCAGAGCCTCCACAGTCTTGGGGGAGGGCTTGATGACGTCGATGAGGCGCTTGTGGGTGCGGCGCTCAAACTGCTCGCGGCTGTCCTTGTACTTGTGGACGGCGCGCAGGATGGTGACGACTTCCTTCTTGGTGGGCAGGGGGATGGGGCCGGAGACGGTGGCGCCGGTGCGCTTGGCGGTCTCCACGATCTTCTCAGCGGACTGGTCGATCAGCTGATGATCATAGGCCTTCAGGCGGATGCGGATCATTTCTTTCTGAGCTGCCATTGGGTTGTTCCTCCTTAAATACATACGAAAGTTGAATTTGTCCAGCCTTCGTACGGTGAGAGCGGTTCGTGTATCCACGCTTTCGTGCGTATCACTCCTGGTCACGAAAAAACCGGCACAAGACAGGCCGGTTTCCTCCCTGCCCGGCGATATACGCCGTGGCACAGAGCTCTCAGCCGCCCGATCATACGGACATACTCCGTAGAAGTTACCTCGTTTCCGAGCAATCTCCTACATCATCGCAGACTGCGCCCTAACAGGCGCTTGGCTATCATACAACAACACCCCCGTGTGTGTCAAGGCTTTTTTCGAATTTTTTTCGTAATTTTTCACGAAATTTTGGGGGCGATTTTTGGATGCTATATTTTGGGGTCTTTCCCGCTTTTTAAACACAATTCCCTCATTATATAAAGGTAGGGCGGCCAAAGGCCGCCCTACGCAAATGCGCTTCATCACTCCGCCCGGGGGATCGTCCCCGCCTGCTCCAGCAGGAGGGAGCCGTCCTCCCGGTACAGCCGCAGGGTATAGGGTTGATCCAGGCACCAGCCGATGGCGCGGTCCCCGACGCCCTTCTCCTCAAAGCCTACCAGCCATCTGCCGTCCTCAAGGTCCCAGCCCCTGCCCAGACGAGGCGTTCCCTCCTCGTCGGTAATGGACATCTCTGTTCGGGCGGTCTCCTCCGGAACATTGAACAGCAGCAGGGCGGAGAAATTGTGGTAATCATAGCGGTAGCCGCCGCCTTCCATCGGACCCTCCTCCACCCAGTAGCCGCCGGCGTGATCTCCAACGCCGTCGACGAGGGGCACGAGGGTGGGGCCCGTCTCCGCCAGAGGCACAGTGCTGATACTTTCCCCCACCAGTGCCGCTATCGCCCGATCCTCCGTCACCCCCACGAACCACCGTCCACGCAGCGTCAGTTCCGTCCCGTCCCGGGCAACGAATGTCCTGTCCTCTTTGGACACGGTCAGGTACGACCGATAGGTGGGCGGAGCAAGCACGATCTCGCTCCGGGGCAGCAGATTGGTCCGCTCCAGCCGCCGGAACTCCAGCTCCGCCGTGGGCAGGGGATAGTCCGCCATCCCCCAGAACCAGAGTAGCAGCAGAGTGCACAGCCCCAGATTCCGCACCAACTTCTGCCCCCGGGTCAACCCGGGCCGTTGGGCCCATATCCGTTTCAGCTTCTCTTTCACTCCATCACCACCTGTTCCATGTGGTCCACCGTCAGGGCAAAGTCTCCCCGGCCGAAGTGGAAGTCCAGAGTCACCCTGTCGTTTTCCTTCCAGTCATGCCCTTCCAGATAAATGGCAAATTCCCGGCTGAACAGGTCCCAACGGGTCTGCTCTATCCCCACCGTGATCTGGCTCGCACCTGCTTCCAGGTCCATGTTCACGGTCGCCCGGTCCATGGGCTGTCCCACCCCGTCCGGTCCCGTCGCCGTCAGGCCGCTGTAAAGGGCGGCGGGATCGATCCGCTCCCAGAATTTCAGAGAGGACACCCGCACAGTCACCTGATACACATCCTGATATGCCCCGTCCTCGGGGTAGTCCAGAAAGGCAGCTCCCACAATCTGAAAGGTGTATCCCCCCAGCTCCGCTTTCTCACCCCGCACCGTTCCATAGCTGGTCGCCCGCTCACCCCAGAGGGGGTGTCTCGCATTCTGGAAGTGGTCGTTGGTCGCCGCGCATACCACCAAAGCCGCCGCCGCCAGCAGACCCAATGCCCACTTGCTGGCCCGCCACAAATAGCCCAGCCAGGGCTTATGTATCTTCGCCAATTCTTTCCCGATCTCCTCCGGGTCGCCCATGCGGTCCAGGGCCTGTTCCCGGGCCTCTTCCTCGGTCATGCCGGGAAAGATCCGCATCAGGTCCAGGGTCTTGTCCTCGATGTGCTCCCGCAGCTCCTCCTCCACCGCTTGACGGTCCGGCTTGAAGCGGATGCCCGACACTGCCGTCTCCAGCCATACGGATACGTTATGGTTTTTCTGAATCATCATTCCCGCCTCCACTCAGCAGGCCCAGAAGCGAAACGAAGTTTCGCCTAACGTTCTTTTGCTCCTTTCACCCAAGGGCATCTGGACCCCTAAGTTCACGCTTCGCATTCACTAACGGGCCCATTATCTTTCAAGAAAAGGAGACGGCTCCGCCGGACAGGACGCTGTTCACCCCGTGGTGGAAGGCCTCCCACTCGGCCCGCTTCTCGTCCAGCAGCTTTTTCCCCTTCTTGGTCAGCTTGTAGTATTTCCGCACCCGCCCGGTGGGGGCCTCCTGCTGGTAGGAGGACAGGTACTTGTCCTTCTCCAGCCCGTGCAGGATGGGGTAGAGGGTGCCTTCTTTCATCTGAAACGTGTCGTTGGAGCGGCGGGCCAGCTCCTCGATCATCTGGTAGCCATACATGTCGCTCCCCTCCAGCAGGGAGAGCACCAGCAGGGTGCCGCTGCCCGCCATCAGTCCCTTGTCAAATTTCATAGTTCTCATCCTTTCCGGGAATATCCCCAACCGCTCCCGAATATAATGCCTCGGTTCTCTAGGTATAATATACCTAGAGATTCAAGGTATGTCAACCGTTTTCTGTTTGTCCGGTCATTTGCCGTCAGCCCCCGTTCCGGCGCGCCGCTGCGGCGGTCATTTTTTACTCCCCGGCAGGTGTGAACGGGAAAGCAGGGAAACTGCTTTTTCCGTCCGCAGGGCCGGGCGGCACGCCCCGGGGCACAAAAATCGGGGACCGCCGGCGCGGTCCCCGATTTTATGCTCTTATTCAGTTGAATTTGTAGATCTTCCGGGCCAGCCGGTACAGCCGCACCGACAGCTTCCGGCCCTGATAGCCGGGGAAGACCGTGAAGGTGGAGACGGCGGCGTACTTCATCCGGTGGTAGATGCCGGAGTCCACCGACCGCAGGTACTCCCACAGCTGGGTCTTCTTGCCCAGAGCCTCCGGGGAACCGTCGATGGTCAGGAAGATGGAGGAAATGGCCATCATCATGGCCAGGTAGTTGAACATATACCGGCCCAGCTTCCGGGACTTGGCGGACACCTCACGCAGGTTGTGGGAGTCGATCATGTGGTAGGTGACCCTCAGCTGCTGGTCCACCCGGCCCACCATCACCTTCTCGTTGACGGACTGGTCGGCCCGGCCGATGAAGTAGCGGTACAGGTCCACATCCAGATAGTACATGTTCTTCACATAGGGCAGGGGCTGGTAGACAAAAATGTTGTCCACATAGAAGGTGTGCTTGGGCAGCTCCAGCCCGCAGTCCCGGAGCAGCTGGGTCCGGTAGATCACCGAATGCATCAGCAGGTACTGGGAGGGGCGGAAGCGGCCGATCTGGTCCCAGCCGAAGACGCGGTTTCTGGGGAACACGTTGCGGTAGTGCATCACCCGCTGGGTGTTGTCCTCCACATGCTCATAGACAAAGTTGCAGATGAGCAGGTCTACCAGCTTCTGGTCCCGGACGAATTGGCGCAGCTTGTCCAGGGTCTTGTGGAGGGCGGGCACGTCCACCCAGTCGTCAGAATCCACCACCTTATAATAGATGCCCCGGGCGTTGCGGATGCCTTGGTTGACCCCCTCGCCGTGGCCGCCGTTGGGCTGGTGGATGGCCCGGACGATGTCGGGGTACTGCTCCGCGTACCGGTCGCAGATGGCGGGGGTGTCGTCCTTGGTGGAGCCGTCGTCCACCAGAATGATCTCGATGTCGTCGCCGCCCTGGAGCAGGGTGTCCACACAGTGCTCCATATAAGCCGCCGAGTTGTAGCAGGGGACGGCAAAGGTAATGAGCTTGTCCATATATCTTTTCTCTCCTGTCGGTCATATTGGACCCGCGATGGGGCAGGGCGGGGGTTGCCCCGCCGCTCAAACATTTTCTTCCGGCGGGGGCAAGCCCCCGCCCTACACGTGGGTATTATCAAACAAGTTCCTTCGCCAGCTCCAGCGCCCGGGCGGCGATCGCGTCCATGTTGTAATACTTGTACTCCGCCAGCCGGCCCAGCAGATGCAGGTTGTCAAAGCCCTCCGCCAGGGCCTTGTACTGCCCGTACAGGGCGTTGTTTTCCGGATTGATGATAGCGTAGTAGGGGATCTCCCCAAAGATCCCGGCATAGGCCTTGGAGTACTCCTTGACGATGGTGGTCTTTCCGGGGACCTTTTGGCCCGTCAGGTGCTTGAACTCGGTGATCCGGGTGTAGTCCTGGTCCACGGTGTAGTTCACCGTGCCGTAGCCGTTCTGGAAGTCGTCCCGGGACAGGGTCTCAAACCGGAAGTCCAGGGTGCGGTAGGGGAGGGGGCCGTACTTGAAGCCGAAGAGCTCATCGGCCTGGCCGGTGTAGATTACCGGGCCGTCAAAGGGTTCTCCGTCCACCTTGATCCGGTCCCCGGACAGGTCCAGCCTGTCCAGCGCGTCGGCTCCCAGCTCCACGGTGATGTTGGGGTGGTCCAGCATCTTCTCAAACATGGGGGTATAGCCCTCCAGAGGCATCCCCTGGTAGGCGTCCTGGAAATACCGGTCGTCCCGGGACAGGAACACGGGCACCCGGGCGGTGGTGTTGGGGTCGATGTCCTCGGGCTTCTGACCCCACTGCTTCATGGTGTAGTGGACAAAGACGTGCTCATACACATAGTCGGCCAGGGCGGCGATCTCGGGGTCCGGGTTCTGCCGCAGCTCCAGGATGGTCACCTTCTTCTCCGCGCCGTAGGCGGCAATGAGTTTATCCCCCAGCCGCCTGCCCTCCTCGGGGCCAAAGGCGGTCTCCAGGGAGGTCAGGTTAAAGGGGACGGGGTAGGTCATCCGGCCGCCCTTCTCATCGGGGATATTGGCCACCACCCGGTGCTGGTAGTCCCGCCACTGGGTGAACCGGGACAGCCAGTCAAAGACTTCCCTGTTGTTGGTGTGGAAGATATGGGGGCCGTACTGGTGGATCAGCACGCCGGCGTCATCCAGCCGGTCATAAGCGTTGCCGCCGATATGGGGGCGGCGCTCCAGCACCAGCACCCGCTTGCCCTGTTCCGCCAGAGCCCGGGCGGCCACCGCGCCGGCATAGCCCGCGCCCGCCGTCAGGACGTCAAATGTAATGCTCAAAGGCAAATACCACCTTTCAAAAAGGGCCGCCCGCCGGACGGCCCGGGACTTTGTTTTCTGAGAGTGCTATTGAGTATAACACATTTCTCCGGAAAAAGGAATTAAAAATCCTTGAAGATTGGGTAAAATAAGGGCGAGAATCCACACTTTTTCCTTGACAATCCCCGGGCAAGCGGATAAGATAGTAGGGCAATAGAGCAGATGTGCGCGGATGAGGACCAGTAACCGCCCCAGTTTTCCCGCTCAGAGAGCCGCCGTTTGGTGTAAGGCGGACGGGACAGGACGGCGAATATCACCTCGGAGCAGAGGGCTGAACCCCATTTGGAAAGTAAGCGCCTCCGGCACGCCCCCGTTACCGGGCGGACCTTGAGTGGCCGGCATTTTTCCGGCAAGAAGAGTGGTACCGCAGAGGATGTTTCGCCTTTGTCTCTTAATTGGGACAAGGGCGTTTTTCGTTTCCCAAAGGCTCTCCCTTTTCATACCGATGATCCATCAGCAGCCCTTGGAAGGTCAGGCCGGTCTGGGGCCGCCCCCCTGCACAAATCTATTCCCACGTCGCCGCCGTCACAGAAAGGAGTCTGTCTAATGAACTGCCCCTACTGCGGAAAAGAGATGGAATCCGGCTATTTAAGCAGCCGTTCCCCTGTGTTTTGGTCAGAAGACGTGAGCGGACTTCCCATCCCCACCCAACAAACCGATGTTCTGTTGGGAAAAGCCTTGGGGCTGCTCCGGCCCCGTGCTTATTTATGCCGCGTCTGCCGCAAAGTGGTCGTGGACTACTGAACTCAGGCGGGCTTCTGCCCCCGAAAAATTTCTTTCACGTCCCCGCCCTATCAAAATAGAATGACACCATACACATAAAACGGAGGAATCTGAGACATGGACTACAACAAGACCATCAATCTCCCCAAGACCGACTTCCCCATGCGGGCGGGCCTGCCCAACCGGGAGCCGGGGATGCTGGAGAAGTGGAACAAACTGGACCTGTACAACGAGATGCTGAAGAAGAACGAGGGCAAGCCCCTGTTCTCCCTCCACGACGGCCCTCCCTTCTCCAACGGAAACCTGCACATGGGCCACGCCCTGAACAAGTCCATCAAGGACTTCATCACCCGGATGTACGCCATGCGGGGCTACTACACCCCCTACATCCCCGGCTGGGACAACCACGGCATGCCCATCGAGTCCGCCATCATCAAGGAGCAGAAGCTCAACCGGAAGAACATGTCCGTGCCTGAGTTCCGCACCGCCTGCCACAACTACGCCCAGAAGTATATCGACATCCAGATGGACGGCTTCAAGCGCATGGGCGTGCTGGCCGACTGGGAGCACCCCTACAAGACCATGGACCCCAGCTTTGAGGCCGAGGAAGTCAAGGTCTTTGGAGAGATGTACAAGAAGGGCTACATCTACAAGGGCCTGAAGCCCGTGTACTGGTGCCCCAAGGATGAGACCGCCCTGGCCGAGGCCGAGATCGAGTACCAGGACGACCCCTGTACCACCGTTTACGTCAAGTTCCAGGTGAAGGACGACCTGGGCAAGCTGAGCCAGTACGGCGACATCAGCAAGATGTACTTCCTCATCTGGACCACCACCATCTGGACCCT
This sequence comes from Pseudoflavonifractor phocaeensis, assembly GCF_021531375.1. Taxonomy (GTDB): domain Bacteria; phylum Bacillota; class Clostridia; order Oscillospirales; family Oscillospiraceae; genus Lawsonibacter; species Lawsonibacter phocaeensis_B. Next base: position 4,725 of record NZ_JADYTU010000023.1, on the reverse strand, counting down.
GCCCGGCAACCTGGCCATCGCTGTCCATCCCCGGGAGAGCTATGTGCTGGTGAAGGCGGACAACGGCGAGATGTATATCATGGCCGAGGCCCTGTGCGCCAAGGTCATGAAGGTGGGCGGCATCGAAAGCTACGAGATCGTCAAGCAGTTCCAGGGCCAGGACTTCGAGTATATGCTGGCCCAGCACCCCTTCCTGGACAAGACCTCCCAGCTGTGTACCGCCGAGTACGTCACCATGGACTCCGGTACCGGCTGCGTCCACACCGCCCCCGGCTTCGGCGCCGACGACTATGAGACCTGCAAGCGCTACAAGATCGACATGGTGGTGCCTGTGGACGACCGGGGCCGCCACACCGACTACGCCGGCAAGTACGCCGGCATGAAGACCGACGAGTCCAACCCCGTCATTCTGGCCGACATGAAGGAGAGCGGCGCCCTCTTCGCCAGCGAGGAGATCGTCCACTCCTATCCCCACTGCTGGCGCTGCAAGAACCCCATCATCTTCCGTGCCACCCCCCAGTGGTTCTGCTCCGTGGACTCCTTCAAGGACGAGGCCTGCGCCGCCTGCGACGACGTGCGCTGGGTCCCCGGCTGGGGCATCGACCGGATGAAGGCCATGATCCGGGAGCGCGCCGACTGGTGCATCAGCCGCCAGCGCCGCTGGGGCCTGCCCATCCCCGTGTTCTACTGCGCCGACTGCGGCAAGCCCATCTGCACCGACGAGACCATCCAGGCCGTCAGCAAGCTCTTTGCCGAGAAGGGCTCCAACGCTTGGTACGAGATGGACGCCGCCGATATCCTGCCCGACGGTTTTGCCTGCCCCCACTGCGGCTCCAAGGCCGGCTTCACCAAGGAGGAGGACACCCTGGACGGCTGGTTCGACTCCGGCTCCACCCACTACGCCTCCATGAAGAAGGACCAGGGCTTCTGGCCCGCCACCATGTACCTGGAGGGCCTGGACCAGTACCGCGGCTGGTTCCAGTCCAGCCTGCTCACCGCCGTGGGCGCGCTGGGCCAGGGGGCTCCCTTCAAGGAGTGCCTGACCCACGGCTGGACCGTGGACGGCGAGGGCAGGGCCATGCACAAGTCCCTGGGCAACGGCGTGGACCCCGCCGACATCTTCAAGAAGTACGGCGCCGACCTGCTGCGCCTGTGGGCCGGCTCCGCCGACTACCATGTGGACGTGCGCTGCTCTGACGCCATCTTCAAGCAGCTGTCCCAGAACTACCTGAAGTTCCGCAACACCGCCCGGTACTGCCTGGGCAACCTGGACGGCTTCGACCCCAACAGCCTGGTCGCTCCCGCCGATATGGATGAGCTGGACCGCTGGGCCGTCACCAAGCTCAACGAGCTCATCGCCAAGTGCTTCGCCGCCTATGACAACTATGAGTTCCATGTGGTGTCCCACGCCATCAACGACTTCTGCGTGGTGGAGCTGTCCTCCTTCTATCTGGATATCATCAAGGACCGGCTGTACTGCGAGGAGAAGGACGGTCTGGCCCGCCGCTCCGCCCAGACCGCCCTGTGGCTCATTCTGGACACCATCACCAAGCTGTTCGCCCCCATCCTGGCCTTTACCTGCGACGAGATCTGGCAGGCCATGCCCCACAAGGAGGGCGACGACGGCCGCAACGTGGTCCTCAACGAGATGAACCAGCCCTTTGCCGACTACGCCCTGGATGAGGCGGCCATGGCCAAGTGGGACAAGATCATCACCGTCCGCACCGCCGTCAACGCCGCTCTGGAGGCCGCCCGCAACGAGAAGAAGATCGGCAAGAGCCTGGAGGCCAAGGTGGCCCTCACCGTTCCCGCCGAGGACGCCTTCCTGGCCGAGCTGGACGCCCAGTTCCTGGCCGACCTGTTCATCGTCTCCCAGGCCAGCGTGACCGTGGGCGGCGAGCTGTCCGTGTCCGTGGCCGAGGCCGAGGGCGAGAAGTGCGCGCGCTGCTGGAAGCACCACCCCCTGGTGGGCTCCAACGCCAAGCACCCCACGCTCTGCCCCCGCTGCGCCGACGTCCTCGCAAAGTCCGCTCTCTTCGAAACACCCTGACGGGTATTTCTCATCCCGCTCCCTTGCTCCGCCGCTTCCCCATGCGGCCCGCCGCGCTGGGCTCGCCTGGGGGCCCCAAGGCAGCTGCCCTCGAGGTGGAGTAAACGTTCCTGCCCCGGGAACCGGATTTCTCCGGTTCCCGGGGATTTTTTTGCCTCCGCGCCCAAGGTTCAAGATATTTCGCACAAAATTTTACGGAACTTTTACGCTTTATTTCACTAATGCACTATTGCGTAAATGTGGAAAATGCTGTTATACTTTCCAGCAGTACCCCGTTTTCCGGCGGGATGAAAGAAGAAAGATGAAAGAAGGAGCGTTATCATGGAAAACTACTCGATCCTCGTCCCCTCCTACACGGTGGGACCCGAGGCATACAAAAAAATCCCGGACTACTGCGGAGTCTATGGCAGGACTGCCGTGGTCATCGGCGGCGAGAAGGCCATGGCCGCCGCCAAGGACAAACTGCTGGCCGCCGTCGCGGGCAGCCAGATCACCCTCTCTTCTTTCATCCATTACGGCTCCGACTGTACCTTTGAGACTGCCAAGGCCCTGGAGGCCCTGCCCGCTGTCCAGCAGGCCGATATGATCTTTGCCGTGGGCGGCGGCAAGGCGGTGGACACCGTCAAGCTGGTGGCCCTGGACCTGAAAAAGCCCTATTTTTCCTTCCCGACCATCGCGTCCAACTGCGCGGCCACCTCTTCGCTGGCCATCGTGTACAACGAGGACGGCAGCTTCTGCGATTTTGTCCACTTCCTGGAGTCCGCCAAGCACGTCTTTGTGGACACGGAGATCATCGCCAAAGCCCCCATCCAGTACCTGTGGGCGGGCATCGGCGACACTTACGCCAAGTTCTACGAGGTCAGCGTCTCCGCCAAGGGGGAGCACCTGGAGCACTACAAGGCGGTGGGCGTCAATCTCAGCCGCATGTGCATCGACACCATGATGGACCACGCGGAGCAGGCCCTGAAGGACAACCGGGCGGGGGTCCCCTCCTACGATCTGGAGCAGGTGGCTCTGACCATCATCATCACCACCGGCTGGGTGTCCATGCTGGTGGCCCGGGACCACACCATGGATTATAACGGCGGCGTGGCCCACGCGTTCTTCTACGGCCTGTGCAGCCTGCCCGGCTTTGAGGAGTCCCACCTCCACGGCGTGGTGGTGGCCTTCGGCGTGCTGATGCTGCTGCTCATCGACGGACAGCAGGAGGAATTCCAGGCCCTGCGGGACTTCAACCGGAAGGTGGATCTGCCCACCAAGCTCAGCGACATCGGGGTGACGGTGGCGGATGTGGAAAAAGCCGCCCCCGAGGTGGTCAAGGACGCGGATCTGGAGCACTATCCCTATCGGGTGACCGAGGATATGATCGTGGAGGCCGCCCGCCGGCTGGACACCGCCGAATGACCCTGTTTAGGTAAAAAAAGACCGCCCGGCGCGTCAGCACCGGGCGGTCTTATTGTTCTTCCTTCTGGGATTCCAGGTATTCTTCCATGACCTTGAGGATCAGATTGGAGACGCTGCGGCGTTCCTTCCGGGCCTGAGCCTCCAACAAATCTTTGAACTCACTGGTCACTCGAAAACTGATCTGTGTGTCTGTCTTTGCCACATTTGCGCCCCCTTTGTTAAGCATGATACAACATTGTACAACAATCTGGTTGACATATTTTATCTGACTTTGCTATACTTTATATCACAAAATAAATTTGGGGGTGTTTGCCCATGTCAGACTTGGATAACGAACGCTATATGCTCACCGCGGAGCAGTACAACGAGCTCTACTGCCGGGCCTTCGCCCGGCTGGACGACATCGCGCGCCAGGCAGCCCAAGCCATGCGGGAGCTGGAGGAGCTGCAGCTGTCCATGGGGGACGGCCCCGACTGAGGCCCGACCTTGCTTACGCCCCGGAAGTATGGTACACTTCTCTTGACCAAACCAGAAAGAGGAGGATATTGACATGTATGCTTCTGATTTCCGTGCCGCCGCCCGCAGCGCGCTGTCCGGACGGTGGGTCATCGCCGTGGTGGCCGGGCTCATCGCCTCCATTCTGGGCGGCGCCTCCGGGGGCGGCCCAGAGCTTAAGCTCAACCTTGATTCCGCCCAGGGCGCCAGCGTCTCGCTGAAAGGTTTTCTGGGACTGGACATTCCGCTGAGCCCCAGCATCCTCACCGCCTGGCTCACCTCCTTTGTGGTGGCGGCCCTGATCCTGGGCGTCGCCCTGTACATCCTGGGCAGCGTCATCTCCCTGGGCTACACCCAATTCAATCTGGACCTCATTGACGGGAGAGAGCCCCAGCTCAACGCCCTGTTCGCCAACTTCTACCGGTTCAAGACCGCCTTCTTCGCCCGCTTCCTGACGGGCCTCTATATCCTGCTGTGGTCGCTGTTGCTCATTATCCCCGGCATCATGGCGGCCTACAGCTACGCGCTGACCCCCTACATTCTGGTGGAGAACCCGGACATGACAGCCAGTGAGGCCATCGCCCGCTCCAAGGAGCTGATGGCGGGAAACCGCTGGCGGCTGTTCTGCCTCCAAATCAGCTTCATCGGCTGGCACATCCTGGCCGCCCTCACCCTGGGGATCGGCAACCTCTGGCTCACCCCCTACACCCACGCCGCCGGCGCCGCCTTTTACCGGGACCTGGTCCCCGCCCCCGCCTCCGACTCGGATATCCTGC
>NZ_JADYTU010000022.1 GCF_021531375.1 Pseudoflavonifractor phocaeensis | reverse complement strand
GTTCTTCGCGGCACGGTGGGTGCGGCGGGGATGCTGGTGGTGCTGGCTATCTGCCTGACGCCCTTCCTCCGGCTGGCCCTGCAATATCTTATTTACAAGGGAACAGCGGCTCTGTGCGCGGCGGTGGCTCTGCCCCGGCTGAGCCAGCTCATCGACGCCATCGGCGGAGCCTTCGGCGTGGTGCTGGGCATGACCGGGGCGGCGGCGCTGGTGCTGCTGGTCAGCATAGTGTCGGCCCTGTCGGCGGCGGCCCTATGATGGACGGGATCAGAACGTGGCTGCTGGCCATTATCGCCGCCTCCATCCTGTGCGCCCTGGCGGAGCGGGTCATGCCGCCGGGGCCGGTGAAGCGGGTGGGGGGGCTGACCTGCGGTCTGGTGCTGCTGTGGACCATCCTGACGCCCGTGGCCCGTCCGGACCTGGGTGCGGGCAGGGCGTGGCTGGAGGACTATCTGGCCGCCTTGGAGCAGCGGGAGATGGAGCTGAGCGACCAGGTGGATCAGGGGAGAAAAGTCCTCATAGAACAGGAATACGCCGCATATATTGTGGACAAGGCGGCGGAATGGGAACTGAACTGCACCGCCCGGGTGAAATGCCGGGTGGAAGAAGGTCTGTACATACCGGATGAGACCATGGTGGCCGGCCCCTTCAGCGACGTGGAGCAGAGCCGGCTGACCCAGATGATCCGGGAGGATCTGGGGGTTCCGGCAGAGCGCCAGACCTACTATGCGGAGGGGGAATTGCCGTGAACGGAAGAAGGCCCAAGCTGGCCGAATGGTGGAAGGGGGCGCTGGAGAAGTACAAATACGCGCTGCTGATCGTCGCCACGGGAGTGGCTCTGATGCTGCTGCCAGCCGGCGGGGAGCAGACAGCCCGAACGGAAGAGCAGCCGCAGACCCAGGGCGACTGCTTTGACCTGGAGCAGTTTGAAAGAAAGCTGGAGCAGACCCTGTCCCAAATTGCCGGCGCGGGGCAGACCCGGGTGGTGCTTACCGTGGACAGCGGCAGCCGCCGGGTGCTGGCCCAGGACCAGGAGCGGGACAGGGAAGGGGGCTCGACAGTCTCCACCGTGACGGTGGGCCGGGGGTCCGGGACCCAGGAGGTAGTGCCCCTTCAGACCCTGGCTCCCAGCTTTCGGGGCGCCCTTGTGGTCTGTCCCGGAGGGGGGGACCCCCAGGTACGGCTGAAGCTGTCGGAGGCGGTGTCGGCCCTGACCGGGCTGGGGACGGACCGCATCTCCGTCTGTGAAGGGAATACATGAACATCATCTGGATTAGGAGGCATGGAGTATGAGATCGGGAAAATCGGGGACCAGCTGGTCCCAGCTGTGGAAGCGGAACGCGGTGGTGGTGGCCATCGCCCTGTTCGTGTGCGCGGCGGTGTATCTGAACTGGAACTATGAGCAGGAGGCCCAGGCGGGCAAGACTCTGGGGCAGTCCACCATGGTGGGCAGCGAGACCGGAGACCCCCTGGTCAAGGGTGAGGACTCCGCCCAGCCGGACAGCTCCGGGGAGACCGGGACCTCGTCCACGTCAGGGAATTACTTTGCCACCGCACGGCTGAACCGGCAGCAGGCCAGGGACAGCGCCCTGTCTCTGCTCCAGGACGCCGCCGCCCGTGAGGATGCTGACGAGACGGTAAAGGCCCAGGTCAACGACACCATCCAGACCATGGCCGACTATACCGTCACCGAGGCTCAAATCGAAAACCTGGTGGTGGCCAAGGGCTATGCCGACTGCGTGGCCTTCATCGGGGAGGATTCCCTCAGTCTGGCGGTCTCCGCGCCAGAGGGCGGCCTGACCGAGGCGGATACCGCCAAGATCGTGGACGTGGTCCACCAGACCGCCGGCTTCACCGCCGACCAGATCAAGATCATCCAGGTGGAGTGAGAGGCCATATCACCCGCCCGGGCGACCAGCTTCCGACCGGCTCGGAATTCCGACCGGCCGGACTTTTTCTGTCCGTTTCCCGCCGTTGGGGAAGTTTTTCCGGGCTGCGGTTGTCAAAGGAGAAGAAATGTGGTACAATACCAAAAACACGGTCGTTGGACCATATCCCGACACAGCGACAACGCCGGAAGATTGAAGGAGCGTGGCAAACATGAGTGAGAGTAAGGAATACGTCTCCCGCTCTGACGAGCTGGGTAATATCCATATTTCCGAGGAAGTGCTGGCCGCCATCGCCGCCGCCGCCGCCCTGGAGGTGGAGGGGGTCAGCAGTCTGGCCGCCAACCTGGGCAGCGACATCGCCGAACTGCTGGGCAAGAAGAATCTGGCCAAGGGCGTCCGGGTGAAGATGGAGGAGGACAAGGTGGAGGTGGAGCTGTCCGTGCTGATGGGCTACGGGCACACCATTCCCGAGATGGGCAAGGCCGTCCAGGAGGGCGTCAAGACCGCCATCGAGTCCATGACGGGCCTGGAGGTTGCCTCCGTCAACGTGAACGTGGGCGGCATCACCTTCCCGACCAAGGAATAAGGCAAGCAGACCAATAAAAATCGGGCAGCTCAGGGCTGCCCGATTTTTTCATACTGCCAGTAAAACAGCCAGAAGGAAAAATTTTTTTCCTTCTGGCTGTCCTTATATTACCACAAAACCGGGAAAATTTCAAGTCTTGTCATCTCCCGCCCTATGGAGTAAGAAAAATAGAGAGGTGAGGAATATGACAAATGAGTGGCTCATGGCCCCCGGCTGGATGGAGCGGGCAGAGATGAAATTGGAGCGGTGCAATCGGATGACGGAGCCCTATGGCCTGGTGCTGACCCAGTCTCAGATGGAGCGGCTGACAGCCCGGCGGAGGGAGGTCCTGCGGGCGGCGGGCCGGGTGGAGTTTGGGGAGGGCGTTCTGCCCAGGCTGATCCTGGCCTTTCGGGACTCCCCCTATCTGGAGCAGCATGACTATGAGGAACAGCTGGATGGACTTCAGGAGCTGTTCTATCGGCTGAAAAACGAATGCGGGGAAGGGCTGACCGACGATGAGCTCATCGGAGCCATGAAGCGGCTCTACGACGGTCCTGCCGGCGGGAGTTTGGAATTTCTGGCCGGCGTCCCGGCCGATGACCTCCGGCGGATCGGCCGGACGGGGAGCTTAAAGGGAACCGAATGGGAGGAGGAGCCGTTGGATGAGAACTGGTGAGGCGCTGGAACGGGGACTGGGGCCTGAGGAGCGGCGCCGGCTGACCGAGGGGCTGCTCCGGCTGCTGAAAGAGCAGGCGGAACGGTATACCGGGGGCGGCAGCAGCTCGATCCCGGTGGAGACGGCCCGGGAGCTGATGGACTCCATCTGCTTCTGCCTTGGACTGGGGAAGGACGAAAGCGGAGTGGGGGCCCTGCTGGACCGGGGGATCGAGGTCTCCTTCCGGGAGGGACTGGGGCGGATCGAGAAAAAGCTGGCCTGGGGACAGAAGCTGTGGTCGGCAGTGCGGGACCATATGCCCCAGGTGGAGAGCCGGTCTATGGAAGATACGGTCCGGAGCATCGGCGTGTTCTGGCGGCGGTACGATCCGCGGCTGTTCGCCCACCAGATTCCCTGCGACATTGACTATCAGCTGGCTATCCCCGTGCCCGAGAGCCGGCGGGGCGTGGACTATGTGAATGCTTACCTGACCCGGCTGGCAGTGGAGAACCAATTTTTAAACCGGTTTTCTGGAACGGCGGAGAAGGTCCTCCTGGAGTGCTGGTGCCCGGGCTACCGGGAACTACTGGTCAACCTTTTTGAGCCCGTCTTTGCCGTGGCCCTGGGGCTGGAGCTGCTGGGCCGGGAGCCGGGACCGCTGACGCTGGGGAAGGAGGACCTGGGGGAACTGGCGGAGCTGTTTCGGGATGGGAGCCGCCGGGGGCTGGACGACCTGCTGTGCGGGGCGGCAGACCGGCTGGCCGTCCGGCTGGAGTTCAATGGCCGGGAGAGCCGGGAGTATTTGCGGGCCTGTGCCGCGGAGCTGACCCCCAGGATCGCTACGGCCCGGGATGTGGGCGGACTGGAAGGGATTTTTCCACCCGTGGACGGGGCCCGTCCATAAGGACCGGCTCCGCCTCGCCCGCGGTCAGCGTTCGGTTCTCGTGGCCCACGGAACAGAATTTTGCCCGACAAAAATGGAGGGGGCGAATAGACGAAAAAAGAGCCCCGGAATTGCTCCGGGGCTCTCGTTCACATAAGGATTGGGATCGAGGGATATTTACTTGATCATGGAAGCGACCTCGGCGGCGAAGTCGTCCTCCTTCTTCTCGATGCCCTCGCCGGTCTCGAAGCGGGTGAAGGCCTTGACGGTGATCTTGCCGCCCAGCTGCTTGGCAACCTCGGCGACGTGCTTCTCCACGGAGATCTTGTTCTCCTTGACGAAGGCCTGCTGCAGCAGGCAGTTCTCCTCGTAGTACTTGCCCAGCTTGCCCATGACGATCTTCTCCTTGACCTGCTGAGGCTTGGAGGCCATCTTGGGGTCGTTGTCCATCTGAGCCAGCTGGATCTCCTTCTCCTTGTCCAGAGTAGCCTGATCCACGTCGGACTTGTCCAGGAAGGAGGGGTTCATAGCGGCGATCTGCATGGCCACGTCCTTGCCCAGCTCCACGACCTTGTCGGCCTCGATGCCCTCGACGGCCAGGTTGACCAGCACGCCGATTTTGCCGCCCATGTGGATATAGGGGACGCTGACGCCCTCGGCGTAGCGGACGAAGCGGCGGATCTGGATGTTCTCGCCGATGGACAGCACCTTGTCGGCGGTGACGTCGGCCACGGTGCGGTCGGTGCCGGGATAGGTGCAGGCCTTCAGAGCCTCCACGTCGGCGGGATCGGCGGTGGCGACCACGGTGGCAACGGACTTGACGAAGTCCTGGAACACCTCGTTCTTGGCCACGAAGTCGGTCTGGGAGTTGACCTCGATGATGACGCCCACGCCGTTGTCGGCCGTGATGGCGTAGGACACGCCCTCAGCGGCCACCTTGCCGGCCTTCTTGGTCTGAGCGGCCAGGCCCTTCTCGCGCAGCCACTCGATGGCCTTATCCATGTCGCCCTCAGAAGCGGTCAGAGCCTTCTTGCAGTCCATCATGCCGACGCCGGTCATCTCGCGCAGCTTCTGTACGTCCTTAGCAGTAATAGCCATATTGATTACCTCCATTTTATCTCAGGCCGGGAGACCGGCCTATCTTTTGAAACAGGAACAGCGCCCGCCCGCGCGGGCGGGCGCTGTAAATGAGTGAAACAGATTACTCGGCGGCGGGAGCCTCAGCCTCAGCGGCGGGGGCCTCATCCTTGCCCTGCTTGCCCTCCTGGATGGCGTTGGCCATGACAGAGGAGATCAGCTTGATGGCGCGGATGGCGTCGTCGTTGCCGGGGATGACGTAGTCGATCTCGTCGGGATCGCAGTTGGTGTCCACGATGGCGACGATGGGGATACCCAGCTTGCGGGCCTCGTTGATGGCGTTGCGCTCCTTGCGGGGGTCAACGACAAACAGAGCGCCGGGGAGCTTCTTCATCTCGGTGACGCCGCCCAGGTACTTCTCCAGCTTGGCGATCTCACCCATGTGCTTCATGACTTCCTTCTTGGGCAGCATGTCGAAGGTGCCGTCCTCCTGCATCTTCTTCAGCTGGTTCAGACGGTCCACGCGGCCCCGCATGGTCTTGAAGTTGGTGAGCATGCCGCCCAGCCAGCGGGCGTTGACCCAGTACATGCCGACGCGGGAAGCCTCTTCCTTGATGGCCTCCTGAGCCTGCTTCTTGGTGCCCACGAAGAGGATGGTCTCGCCCTTCTCGCCCAGCTCGCGGACGAAGTTGTAGGCCTCTTCCAGCTTCTTCACGGTCTTCTGCAGGTCGATGATATAGATACCGTTACGCTCGGTGTAGATGTAGGTGGCCATCTTGGGGTTCCACCGACGGGTCTGGTGGCCGAAGTGAACGCCGGCCTCCAGCAGCTGCTTCATAGATACGACTGCCATGGTTGTTTCCTCCTAATTTTCAGTTGATTCTTCTGGGGGCATCATGTCCTCCGCCAACCCGGACAGGACCGGGCACCGGGCGAAAAATCCGCACTCCCACGCATAATGCTTTGGTATTCTACCATAGTTCTGTTTTGATTGCAATAGTTTTTTCCCGTTCCAGGGTGAAAAATTCCTGATTTTACCGTTCAAAGGAAAGAAAAACGCAGGAGTTAGGAACGCCAGACGCTGATTTGTTTTACATAATAATGTTTATTTATATAGCGAAAAGGGGGTTCCGCCGCTCCCGAAAACCAAGAGAAGTTTTTTGAAAAAAGTAGTTGCTTTTCCGGGGAAACTATGCTATTATATCAGATGCGTTTACGAAATGATCCTCCAATGGAGAAAGAGGTGAATATAAATGAAGGAAGGCCTCCACCCCAACTATCAGCAGACCACCATCCGGTGCGCCTGCGGCAATGTGATCGAGACCGGTTCTACCAAGAAGGACATCCGTGTCGAAGTGTGCTCCAAGTGTCACCCCTTCTACACTGGCAAGCAGAAGATGGTGGACACCGGTGGCCGTGTCAGCCGCTTCAATAAGAAGTTTGGTCTGGACAAGTAAGATCCTGCATTCAAAAGCCGCGCCGAGTGATCGGTGCGGCTTTTTGTACATCCGGACGGCCGGTATCAAAACCGGGCGGGCTACATAAACTGAAACGATCATATATGGGAGGTAACAATATGCTTCATTCCGTGGATCCCAAGCAGCTGAACGAAAACGTCTTTTCCCTCATCGGGGATAAGTGGATGCTCATTACCGCCGGAAACGGGGAGCAGTGCAATACCATGACTGCTTCCTGGGGCGGCCTGGGCGTCATCTGGGGCGCGCCTGCCGCCATCTGCTATATCCGCCCCCAGCGGTACACCAAGGAGTTTGTGGACCGGGAGGAGTATTTTACGCTGACTTTCTTCGGGGAAGAGTGGCGCAAGGCGCTGTCCTTGTGCGGCTCCAAGAGCGGCCGGGATACGGACAAAGTGAAGGAGTGCGGTTTTACCGTCAAGACCGCCGCCTGCGGCGCTCCCTATTTTGAGGAGGCGGAGCTGGTCCTGGTCTGCCGCAAACGCTTTGCCCAGGATATGGACCCCGCCAGTATTCCCCAGGACATAAAGGAAAAGTGGTACCCCAACCAGGATTACCACACTATGTATATCGGCGAGATCGTTGAGGCGCTGAAAAAGTAAATTTTAGTTTACCGTTTCATGTAGGGTGAGGGCTTGGTAGGGCGGGGGCTTATCCCCCCCTTTTGGCCTTCGGCCATTTCCCCCCGACGGGGGGAATCGTCCCCCGCCGTCCGACGGCTGCCATTTTGGCGGCGGCCCCAAGGGGCCGCCCTACGGGCGGGGCGTCCAGAGGCCGCCCCCTACGAAGCCATATTGTAAACCGTGCGTATGGGGCGGCGTCCCCGACGCCCCATAATACATTCATAAACTAAAATTTACTGCAGAGCATTCCAAATTCAGAATGGACTCGGAGGAACTATGACCGACAACAACACACAGGAAAAAATCAACCGGGCGGTGCTGGTGGGGCTGAACGCGTTCAGCCTGTCCAAGGAAGAGAACGCCACCGAGGCCTCCATGGAGGAGCTGTCCGCCCTGTTGGAGACGGCAGGCGGCGAGACAGTAGGCGTGGTCCTTCAGTCCAAGGACAGCCCCGATCCCCGCACCTTCATCGGCGAGGGCAAGGTAGCCGAGGTCAAGGAGCTGGTCCAGGCCATGGACGCGGACATGGTCATCTTTGATAACGCCCTGTCTCCCTCCCAGCAGCGCGCCCTGTCCGAGGACCTGGGGGTGTCTGTTTTGGACCGCTCCGCCCTGATCCTGGATATCTTCGCCCAGCGGGCCCGCACCCGGGAGGGCCGCCTCCAGGTGGAACTGGCCCAGTACCAGTATCTTCTGCCCCGTTTGATCGGCATGTGGAAGCATCTGGAGCGGCAGGAGGGCGCCATCGGTACCCGCGGCCCCGGCGAGACTCAGCTGGAGTCCGACCGCCGCCACATCCACCGGAAGATCGCCAAACTGAAGGAGGAACTGGAGCAGGTGCGGCGGGTTCGTGCCACCCAGCGGGTGCGCCGGGAGAAAAATGAGGTGCCGGTAGTGGCCATCGTGGGATATACCAACGCGGGCAAATCCACGCTGCTGAACAAACTCACCGGGGCTGAGATCCCGGCCAATAACCGGCTGTTCGACACCCTGGACACCACGACACGCACGCTGGAGATCTCCGATACCTGCACTGTCCTGCTGTCCGACACCGTAGGCTTCATCCGCAAGCTGCCCCACCATCTGGTGGAGGCCTTCAAGGCTACTTTGGAGGAACTGTCCTTCGCCGACCTGCTCCTCCATGTCATCGACGCCTCTAACGAGGAGTGGCGGGAGCAGGCCGAGGTGGTGGACCAGCTGATCCACGAGCTGGGGGCCGACCGCACCCCGCGGATCGAGGTGTTCAACAAGTGCGACTGCTGGGACGGAGATATCCGGCCCCACGGGGATAATATCGTGTCCATCTCCGCCAAGACGGGGGAGGGCCTGCCCGACCTGCTGGCCGCCATTGGGGCCAAGCTGGACAACGGAGCCAAGCGGGTGACCATCCACCTGCCCTATGACAAGGGCGGTCTGCTGGACAAGCTGTACCAGGACGCCAAGGTGGAGAAGGTGGACTACTCGGAGACCATCGACGTGGTGGCCGTCTGCCCCCAAAAGATCATTGGCCAGCTGGGGCCTCTGGTGGAGGGCTGGAAGCCCCACAAGGAGCCCTGGGAGGACTGAGGGAGATACAGCCAGAAGCGGCTATCGGCCGCCCGCGTATGCTGAGGAAATGCAATGAGATTAGAAACGAAACGCCTGCTCCTGCGTCCCTTTGAGGAAAACGATGCGGGTGACCTGTATGAATACGCCAAGGACTCACGAGTAGGTCCCATCGCCGGATGGCCTGTCCATACCAGCCTGGAAAACAGCCGGAAGATCATCTGCACTGTTTTCGCGGCCCCGAATGTCTTCGCTGTGGTGGACAAGGCCAGTGGCAAGGTCATTGGCTCTGCCGGGTTTGTGGGTGGATACTGCCCTGAATTGCCCGGCCCTTCCGACGAGATCGGCTACGCCCTCAGCCCTGCTTTCTGGGGCCGGGGACTGATGCCCGAGGCGGTAGAGAAGCTCATGGAGTTCGGCTTTGAGGCTCTGGGGCTGAATGCCATTTGGTGTAATCATTACAACGGAAACCAAAAGTCCAAACGGGTCATTGAAAAGTGCGGCTTTTATTACCGCTTCTCCAAGGAGACGGAAGTCACGCTCATGAACGAGCGGCGGCTGACCCATTTTTACGCCCTTACCCGCCGGGAGTGGGAGGAACGCCGGCCGTAAGGGCGGCCCCTGCCGCCGCAGGACGTTGATAAAAAGGAGGTGACCCCATGACAGAATATTATATTCCCGCTCAGTCCAGTGAGACTGAGTTTGTAGAAAAACGCTCCCGCTTCATCGGCCACGTCTGGCGGGTGGAGTCAGAGGAGGAGGCCCGGGCTCAAATCGAGGCCATGAAAAAGCGGTACTACGACGCCCGGCACAACTGCTGGTGCTACATCATCAAGGACGGTCCCGTCCGCTACTCCGACGACGGGGAGCCCCAGGGGACGGCGGGCCAGCCCATGCTCAACGTGTTTCAGCGGGAGGGCGTGGTCAACGTGTGCTGTGTGGTCACCCGGTATTTCGGCGGCATCCTGTTGGGAGCGGGGGGCCTGGTCCGGGCCTATACCCAGTCGGCCAAGGACGCTCTGGACGCCGCCGGGATCTCGGTGGTCCGCCGCTGGGTGGCCATGGAGGTGCCCTGTACTTACAGCCAGTTTGAGAGCATGCGCCGGGAGGTGGAGGCCTTCGGCGGCGTGGTGGAGAACGTGGACTACGGCGCCGACGTGGTGCTGTCCGCCCTGCTGCCCGAGGAGCGGGCGGCGGAATTTGCCGCCCATGTGCTGGACGTTACCGCCGGGGCGGTAGAGGTGCTGGAGGACGGGGAACGGTTCAAGGATGTGCCCTGGCAGTTGCCAGCTGAGTAAAAATAAAAAACCTGTGTCCGAACGGACACAGGTTTTTATTTGCCATATTCCATTACACAGCGCGGGTGACCTTACCGGAACGGAGGCATCTGGTGCAGACGTACACGTGAGTGGGAGTGCCCTTCACGATCGCCTTCACGCGCTTCACGTTGGGCTTCCAGGTGCGGTTGGAACGGCGATGGGAGTGGGACACCTGAATGCCGAAGGTGACGCCCTTGTCGCAGAATTCGCATTTGGCCATGTTGCTTACCTCCTCGCTATGAGAATCGCTTTCAAAAAAGCCTCGACTGATATAATAGCAGATATTCTGACAGATTGCAAGAACTTTTTTTAAAAAAGAATGCAAGAAAAAATTCAGCAAAGGGGAGCCGCAATCTTGCGAAACGGGGAGAATTCGTCTATACTAGAAAAAAGACCGTCTGTGGGGCCGAACGAGGGCCGGACGGCCGGAAAGGAAGTGGTCCCTATGCCGGAGAGCCAGTACAGCGTGAAGTTAGGAGAGATCATACAGGAATTTGAACTGGAGGTCCTGTGCGCTGCGCCTGATTATGAAAACGTTCCTCTGCGGACTGTGGATATGAACCGTCCGGGACTTCCGCTGGCGGGATTTTTTGAACATTTTGACACCAAGCGTCTGCTGCTGATGGGGCTGACGGAACATACTTTCGTGGCGGGGATGAGTTCTGCCCGCCGCAGGGAGAGCTTTGACCACCTGCTGTCCTACCCGGTGCCCGGCCTCATCATCACCCGGGGGCTGGAGCCCTTCCCTGAGTGCCTGGAAATGGCGGAAAAGCATGGCCGCACCATCCTGCGTACCCCGGCCCATACCTCCGCCTTTATGAGCGCCCTCATCGGCAGCCTGTACAACCGGCTTGCCCCCTGCATCACCCGGTCGGGGGTGATGATGGAGATCTACGGCGAGGGCGTGCTGTTCCAAGGCGAGTCCGGCGTGGGCAAGAGCGAGGTGGCCATCGAGCTGATCAAGCGGGGGCACCGCATCATTGCCGACGACGCGGTGGAGATCCGCCAGACCAACCACGGCGCCCTGGAGGCCACTGCCCCCGAGCTGATCCGGCACTACATGGAGCTGCGGGGCATCGGCGTCATCGACGTGCGCCGCCTGTTCGGCATGGGGGCCATCAAGGACAAGCAGCAGATCGACCTGATCATTAAACTGGAGCCCTGGGACGACCACGCGGTCTATGACCGGCTGGGCTTGGATTCTGTTCAGACGGAGATCCTTGGAATCAAGGTCCCCGCCATCACCATTCCTGTAAAGCCGGGACGGAATCTGGCCAGTATTGTGGAAGTGGCGGCCATGAACAACCGCAACCGGAAGATGGGACATAATGCGGCATTGGAGCTGACCCAGCGAATGGATCAGCACTTCGAAAAAATTATGGAGAACGAGGGAGAGAAGTGAGTATGTACTACATTGGCATTGACGTGGGAGGAACCAATCTGGTAGCCGGTCTGGTGGACGAAAAGGGCCACATTCTGGACAAGGTGAGCCACCCTGTGGACAAGAGCATGACGGCAGAGGAGCTGTGCGCCGAGTTGGCCCGCCTGGCCCGGAAGGTCTGCGAGATGGGCGGGATGGAGTACGGCCAGATCGAAGCGGTGGGCGTGGGCCTGCCCGGCCTAGTGGACAACAAGCGGGGCGTGGTGGTCCAGACCCCCAACATGGCCTTTGCTGACACCCCCTTCCGGGAGTTGTTCCAGCAGGTTTGGGACATCCCCGTGTTTCTGGGCAACGACGCAAACTGCGCCGCCATCGGCGAGTACTGGGCCGGTGCAGCCAAGGGCTGTGACCCTGCGGTGGTGGTCACCCTGGGCACCGGCATCGGCGGCGGTCTGGTGGCCGGCGGCAAGCTCTTTACCGGCTACGCCAACTCCGGCATGGAGGTGGGCCACATGATCATCCAGCCCAACGGCGTCCTGTGCGGCTGCGGCAACCGGGGCTGCTGGGAGCAGTACGGCTCCGCCACCGCCCTCATCCGCCTGACCCAGATGGAGATGGAACACTGCAGGGACAGCGTGCTGTGGGAGCTGTGCGAGGGCAACCGCTTCAAGGTCCAGGGCCGTACCGCCTTCCAGGGTGCCCGGCTGGGCGACCCGGCGGCCAAGCGGGTGCTGGCCACCTACCTCCAGGGCCTGTCCATCGGCCTGATCAACCTGATCAACGTGCTCCAGCCCGAGATCATCTGCCTGGGCGGCGGCATCAGCAACGCCGAGGACGACCTGCTGCTGGACCCCCTGCGTGAGCTGGTGCGTCAGGGCTCCTTCGACAAGAACTCTCCCACCCGCCTGGAGAAGGCCTCTCTGGGCAACGATGCCGGTGTGGTGGGCGCCGCCCTGCTGTGCAACATGGTGTAAGCCTCCGGTGTTTTTCGGGACCTGCTGACCAAGTGTTGTGCATAAAGGTTTCGGAGAAAAGGGCGGCTTGAGAGAAGACCATTGAAATTCCTGTGCTTTTTCATTGATATAAGGCTCGAAGCATAAGCCAATGCCTGGAACTTTGCTGAGGCTGCCGAAAAGAGTTTTTCGGCAGCCTCAGCTTTTTGCAGTTTTAGGGTGGAGGCATTTGGGACTTGAGGGCCGGCGGAATTTCTGATGTTCCCTATTCTAATTTCGTGGGAAATTTGCTATAATCATTCAATAGACCGAGATCGGTCTGCATCCTGATATGATTTGGAGGTCCATTATGGATCGCTTTGATACGTTGCGGGCGGAATTGGCCCGCCGCTGTCCGGAGCTGGAGCTGCGTTCCCAGGAGCCCATGTCCCGGCATACCTCCTTCCGCATCGGCGGTCCCGCCGCCCTGATGGCCCTGCCCAAAACGGAGGAGGAGGCCGCTGTGGCCCTTCGCACCGCCTGGGAGATGGAAATCGAGCCCTTTTTCCTGGGCAACGGTTCCAACCTGCTGGTCCCGGACCGGGGAGTGGAGCGCTTTTTGGTGAAGGCCGCCTCCGGTCTGGACAGCTGCCGGATCGAAGGAAATGTGGTACGGGCGGGCAGCGGGATCACGCTGGCCCGGCTGTCGGTGCTGGCCCGTGACAGCGGCCTGACCGGGCTGGAGTTTGCCAGCGGCATCCCCGGCACTCTGGGCGGCGCGGTGACGATGAACGCGGGGGCCTACGGAGGGGAAATGTCCCAGGTGGTCCGTTCTGTCACCTGCCTGACCCGGGCGGGGGAGCGGGAGACTCTGACCGAACTGGCCTTCTCTTACCGCCGCAGTCCCTTCACCGATGGCAGCCGCATGGTGCTGGGTGCGGAGCTGGAGCTGATGGCCGGGGACCGGGAGGCCATCCGGCAGAGAATGGAGGAGCTGTCCGTCCAGCGCCAGACCAAGCAGCCCCTGGAGTACCCAAGCGCCGGCTCCATGTTCAAGCGGCCTGCGGGCCATTTCGCCGGCGCTCTGATCGAGCAGTGCGGCCTCAAGGGCCTCTCTGTGGGGGGGGCTCAGGTGTCGGAAAAGCACGCTGGTTTTATTGTCAACCGGGGCGGTGCCACCTGCTCTGACGTGCTGGCTTTGGTGGATCAGGTAAAGCGGCGGGTGCTGGCGCAGACCGGCGTGGAACTGGAGATGGAAGTAAAAATATTGCAGTAAATTTTAGTTTATGGATGTATTATGGGGCGTCGGGGACGCCGCCCCCTACGCACGGTTCACAATATGGCTTCGTAGGGGGCGGCCTCTGGACGCCCCGCCCGTAGGGCGGCCCCTTGGGGCCGCCGCCAAAATACGGCGGGGGCAAGCCCCCGCCCTACCAAGCCCTCACCCTACATGAAACGATAAACTAAAATTTACAATTTGACACAGAGGTGATTCCAATGGAATTTGTCATTATATCCGGCCTGTCGGGGGCCGGAAAGAGCAAGGCGGCCTCCTTTATGGAGGATATGGACTTTTTTTGCGTGGACAATCTGCCCGCCCCTCTGATCCCCAAGTTTGCCGAACTGGGCATGGCGGGTTCTGGAGAGTACGACCGGGTGGTGTTGGTCACCGACGTCCGGGGCGGCACCAACTTTGACGCCCTGTTCCGGGCATTGGACGACCTGAAGGCCATGAAATGCGCCTACCGGATCCTGTTTATGGACGCCTCTGACGAAGTGATTATCAAGCGCTATAAGGAGACCCGGCGCAGCCACCCCCTGGGGGAGGAATGTGATAGTCTGGAGGAGGCCATTGAGCTGGAGCGGAAGATGTTGGCCCCCCTCCGGGAGCGGGCGGAGTACATCATCGACACCTCCAACCTGTCCAACGCCAAGCTGAAGGGGGAGCTGCGCCGGCTCTTTGCCAGGGGCGGCTCTACCGAGGGGCGGATGGAGGTGCGGGTGTCCTCCTTTGGCTTCAAGCACGGAGTGCCCATGGAGGCCGATCTGGTCTTTGACGTCCGTTTCCTGCCCAACCCCTACTATGTGGCCGACTTGAGGCCCCTCACCGGTCTGGACGAGCGGGTGCGGGATTATGTGTTTTCCAGCCCCCAGACCGGGGAGTTTATGGACCGTCTGGAGGAGTTCGTAGGCTGGCTGCTGCCCCGGTATGAGGAGGAAGGCAAGACCGCTCTGGTCATTGCCGTGGGCTGCACCGGCGGACACCACCGGTCGGTGGCCGTGGCCCACGCGCTGGCGGAGCGGCTGCGTAAAAACGGCGGCCCTGTGGCGGAGAGCCATCGGGACATGGGACGAAGCTGAAACCCACATGGAGAGGAGCGCGCCATGGTAGAACATATTCCCAACGTACAGCAGTGGGAGCGGGGACCCAAGATCGTCGCCATCGGCGGTGGAACGGGCCTGTCCACCATGCTGCGGGGATTAAAAAAATACACCAAAAACCTGACCGCCATTGTCACTGTGGCCGACGACGGCGGTGGATCGGGCATGCTACGCCGGGATATCGGGATGCCGCCTCCCGGCGATATCCGCCACTGTATGGAGGCGCTGGCCAATACCGAGCCCATTATGGAACGGCTTCTGACCTACCGATTTACCGAGGGTTCCCTGTCGGGCCAGTCCTTCGGAAACCTGATCCTGGCAGCGCTCAATGGAGTCACCGGCTCCTTTGAGGAGGCGGTGAGCCAGATGAGCCACGTTCTGGCCATCACCGGCCGGGTGATCCCAGTGACCAGCGCCGATGTGCAGCTGGAGGCGGTTTTTGAAAACGGCGCCCGGGTGGTGGGAGAGTCCAAGATCTATAGCTTTAAAAAGGAGCAGGACTGCCGCATTTCCCATGTGGCGCTGATCCCGGAGCGGCCCGCCCCGCTTGCCGCCGCCCTGGAGGCCATCGGAGAGGCGGACCTGATCCTGCTGGGGCCCGGAAGCCTGTACACCAGCGTCATCCCCAACCTGCTGGTGGACGGGGTGAGTCAGGCGGTGGCCCAGTCGGATGCCCCCAAGATCTACATATGCAACATCATGACCCAGGAGGGGGAGACGGAGGGCTACACCGCCGCCGACCACCTGGAGGCCCTGCTGGCCCACGGGGTTCCCGGCCTGGTGGATTTGTGTCTGGCCAATTCCGCCCCGGTCCATCCCGGTCTGGTGGAGAAGTACCGGGAGGAGGACGCCGCCCCTCTGGTCGTCGACCGGGAACGGATCGCGGACCTGGGGCTGGAGCTGGAGGAACGGCCGCTGGCTTCCGCGGAGGGAAACTATGCCCGTCACGACCCTGACAAACTGGCCGAAGCCATCCTGGAGATCTACCGCCGGCGGGCGGTGCGGATCTTCCACGGGGCGCGGCGCTACATTTTGGAGGAATGACCATGTCCTTTGCCGGAGACGTGAAAACTGAGCTGTGCCGCGGAAACGTGAGCCGCAAATGCTGCGCCCAGGCGGAGTGTTATGGCATTTTACTTTACTGTAATACGTTCTCTCCCACAGAGGTGCGGATCATTACCGAAAGCGACGCGCTGGCCCAGCGTCTGCCGCTGCTGTTCAAGAAGGCCTTCAAGCTGACTTTTGACCGGCTGCCGGACGGGGAGGGAAAGCACATCTTTTCCATCACCGACAGCAAAAAGCTGGGGGTGATCCAGCAGGCCTTCGGCGGAGATCCGGGGGCCCTGGCCCTCCATATCAATTTTGGGGTGTTGGAGGAGAGCTGCTGCCGCGCAGCCTTTCTGCGGGGAGCCTTTCTGGCCGGCGGCTCGGTGACCGACCCCCTGAAGGGGTACCACTTGGAGCTTTCCACCTCCCATCTCAGTGTCAGCCGAGAGATGCTGGCGCTGATGCGGGACATGAACCTGGAGCCCAAGGACGCCAAGCGCAAGGGAAACGCAGTGATCTACTTTAAACAGAGCGACCGGATCGAGGACTTCCTGACCACCATCGGCGCCCCCCTGTCTGCCATGGAGGTAATGAACGCCAAACTGGAGAAAAACCTGCGGGGGAGCGTCAACCGCAGGGTCAACTGTGACGCCGCCAACATGGATAAGGTGGTGGAGGCGGCCATGGCCCAGGTGGAGGCGATCCGGAAGCTGGAGGAGAGCGGCCGGCTGGCCGCCCTGCCGGACAAGCTCAAAGAGACGGCCAGCCTGCGGCTGTCCCATCCGGAGGACACGCTTGCCCAGCTGGCCAAGCTGTGCGACCCGCCGATTACAAAATCCGCCCTGAACCACCGCCTGCGCAAGCTGGTGGAGCTGTCCAGGGAGGAATAATATTCTATTATATAGGTAGTAAATTTTAGTTTATGGATGTATTATGGGGCGTCGGGGACGCCGCCCCCTACGCACGGTTTACAATATGGTTTCGTAGGGGGCGGCCTCTGGACGCCCCGCCCGTAGGGCGGCCCCTTGGGGCCGCCGCCAAAATGGCAGCCGTCGGACGGCGGGGGACGATTCCCACCGTCGGGGGGAAATGGCCGAAGGACAAAAGGGGGAGGGATAAGCCCTCACCCTACATGAAACGATAAACTAAAATTTACGGATGAGTCAGAGAAAGGCCGCTTCCACATGAAAAAGTGTTGGAGACAGGCGGTGTCGGGCGCTGTGGGAGGAGCCCTGCATCGCGGGACTGCTCCGGCATTCTGAGGGGCTTTGGGATATCCCCTCCCTGTTTGCAAGCTGGCTCTTTTGTTTTGTTGTCACTTTTGCGGTTTGTTCTCTGCTCCTTTGGCTACTGGACAAGCGTAAACGATAAAAATAGAAAGGCGGAGGTCCCCCATGTCCTTTGTCCATTTACATCTCCATACGGAATTCTCCCTGCTGGACGGGGCCTGCCGCATCAAAAAGCTGGTGGAACGGGTGAAGGAACTGGGCCAGGATGCCGTGGCCATCACCGACCACGGCTGCATGTACGGTGTCATCGACTTCTACCGGGCCTGCAAGGCCGCCGGGATCAAGCCCATTATCGGCTGCGAGGTCTATGTGGCCCCCCGGGGCCGCACCCGGTTCCAGAAGGTCCATGAGTACGACGCCGACTCCCGCCATCTGGTCCTGCTGTGCCGCAACGAGGAGGGCTACCGCAACCTGTCCTATATGGTGTCCCAGGCCTATCTGGAGGGCTTTTACATCAAGCCCCGGATCGACATGGACCTGCTGCGGGCACACTGCGGGGGCCTCATCGCCTGCTCCGCCTGTCTGGGCGGTGAGCTCCCCAAGCTGCTGCTGGCAGGGGAGTATGACCATGCCAAGGCCGTCGCCCTGGAGATGCGGGAGCTGTTCGGGGAGGACGGCTACTACCTGGAGCTCCAGGACCACAATATCCCCGCCCAGAAGCGGGTGAACGCCGATCTGCTCCGCCTCCATGAGGAGACGGGCATCCCCCTCATTGCCACCAACGACGCCCACTATCTCCGCCGGGAGGACGCGGAGATGCAGGACATCCTCATGTGCATCCAGATGGGCAAGACCCTGGATGATCCCAGCCGCATGAAATTTGAGACCCAGGAGTTCTACGTCAAGTCGGAGGAAGAGATGGCCGCCCTGTTCCCTGAGTGTCCGGAGGCCATCGAAAACACCGCCAAGATCGCCCAGCTGTGCAATGTGGAGTTTGAGTTCGGCAAGTACCACCTGCCCCATTTCCAACTCCCCGAGGGCTACGCCAGCGGGGAAGAATACTTCGAGAAGCTGTGCTGGGACGGCTTTGCCCGCCGCTACCCCGGTCAGTCGGAGGACTACCGGAAGCAGCTGCGCTACGAGATGGACATGATCCGGAAGATGGGCTTTGTGGACTACTTCCTCATCGTCTCCGACTTCATTGCCTTTGCCAAGGGCAACGGCATCCCGGTGGGTCCGGGCCGCGGTTCCGCCGCCGGGTCCATGGTGTCCTACTGTCTGAACATTACCGATCTGGACCCCATGAAGTACGGGTTGTACTTTGAGCGTTTTCTCAACCCGGACCGGGTGTCCATGCCCGATATCGACATCGACTTCTGCATCCGCCGGCGGCAGGAGGTCATAGATTATGTAAAGCGAAAATACGGGGATGACCATGTGGCCCAGATCGTCACCTTCGGTACCATGGCGGCCCGGGCGGCGGTCCGGGATGTGGGCCGGGTGCTCAATTTCCCCTATGCCGAGGTAGACGCCATCGCCAAGCTGATCCCCAGCGGACCGGGGGCCCTCCACATCACGCTGGAAGAGTCACTCAAGCTGTCCAAGCAGCTGAAGGATGCCTACGACGGGGATGGGCGGGTGAAAAAGCTCATCGACACCGCCATGGCCATCGAGGGGATGCCCCGGAACACCTCCACCCACGCCGCCGGCGTGGTCATTACCAGCCGGCCGGTGTGCGACTATGTCCCCTTGGCCACCAACGACGGCCTGCCCGTGACCCAGTACATTATGACCACGCTGGAGGAATTGGGCCTGCTGAAGATGGACTTTTTGGGCCTTCGAAACCTGACCATCCTAGATGACGCCGTCCGGATGGTGCGGGAGAAGGAACCGGACTTCACCTTGGCTTCCATTCCGGAGAATGACCCGGATGTGATGACCATGCTCAGCGAAGGAAAGACCTCCGGTGTGTTTCAGATGGAGTCCACCGGCATGACCGGCGTGTGCGTGGGCCTGAAGCCCAAGGACATTGAGGACATCACCGCCATCATTGCCCTCTACCGCCCCGGCCCCATGGAATCCATCCCCCGGTTCATTGCCAGCAAGCACAATCCGGAGAAGATCACCTATAAGCACCCCTCTCTGAAGCCCATCCTGTCCTACACCTACGGCTGTATCGTCTATCAGGAGCAGGTGCTCCAAATTTTTCAGCAGCTGGCGGGCTACTCCCTGGGGCAGGCCGACATGGTGCGCCGGGCCATGAGCAAGAAAAAGCGAAAGGAGATCGAGCGGGAGCGCCAATTTTTCATCTATGGCGACCCCGCGCGGAACATTGCCGGCTGTATCGCCAATGGCGTTCCGGAGGAGACGGCCAAGGCCATTTACGAAGAGATCGACGCTTTCGCCGAGTACGCCTTTAACAAGGCCCACGCCGTCTGCTACGCCGTGGTGGCCTACCAGACCGCCTGGTTCAAGTACCACCACCCCAAGGAGTACATGGCCGCTCTGCTGACCTCGGTGCTGGACTCCACCGAAAAGGTGGCCGAGTACATCTCCGAGTGCCGGGACATGGGCATCCAGCTCCTTCCCCCAGATGTGAACCAGTCCCACGCCGACTTCACCGTGGTGGGGGAGGGGATCCGCTTCGGCCTGGTGGCTCTGAAGGGTGTGGGGCGGAACGTCATCAACGCCCTGTTGGCGGAACGGGAAAAGGCGGGGCCCTTTATAGACTTCATGGACTTCTGCGACCGGATGTTTGACCATGACCTGAACCGGCGGGTGCTGGAGAGTCTCATCAAATCGGGGGCCTTCGACCGGATGGGCTACCGCCGCTCCCAGCTGATGCAGGTCTACGGCCAGGTGCTGGACGGCATCGCCGCCGGACGGAAACGGAACGTGGAGGGCCAGCTGGACCTGTTCGGACTGGGCACTGGGGGAGGGGACGGCGCACCCGCCCCCCTGCCTGCCCTCCATCTGCCGGACCTGCCCGAATACAGCCCCCAGGAGCTGATGAGCATGGAGAAGGAGACCACCGGCCTCTACCTCTCCGGCCACCCTATGGACCAGTACCGGGAGACGGCCAGAATGAAGGGGGCGGTGACCATCGGCTCTATCATGGCGGACTTCGACCGGGAGGATGGCCCCCAGGAGTATCGGGACGGTCAGCGGGTGTCCATCGCGGGCGTCATCGCCACCTACAAGACCCGGACCACCCGAAACAACACCCTGATGGCTTATGTGAACTTGGAGGATGACACCGGAGGCATTGAGCTGCTGTGCTTTTCCAGAGTGTTGGAGGAGAGCGGCAGCTATATCCGGGAAAACAGCGCCGTCCTTGCCGCCGGAAAGATCTCCGTCCGGGACGAAAAAGAGCCACAACTCATGGTGGACTCCATCCGGCCCCTGGGGGAACCGGACAGCGCGGCGGCAGAGGGAGAAAAGCTGTACCTCCGGTTCCCCAGCCGGGAGGACCCCAGGCTGCGGAAGGTGCGTTTGGCCCTGTCCTTCTTCCCTGGGGACAGCCAGGCCATCCTCTACTTCGAGGACTGCAAAAAGCGGGTGGGGACCCGCTGCCAGCTTCACCCAGCCCTCATTGAAGATCTGAAGGAGCGGCTGGGGAAAGAAAATGTGGTGCTCAAGGGAAAACAAGATGTCGAAAGCATGATATACCAATAAAAAATGGCTGCCCGCCGGGCAGCCATTTTTTATATCAGAATTTGTTAGATGCGGGCCAGAACGCGGCTCTTGTTCAGGACGGCGTATACCGCAATGGCGGCCACCAGACCGAAGACCCCCTGGACGATGTTGCCGGGGATAGAGGCGGCGGCAGCCAGCCCCTTGCCCAGCCACAGGCTGGCGTAGCCGAAGTAGCCCACAACCATGATGGTCTCGGCCACCACGCCGCTGACCGCCTGGGAGAGCAGCAGATTATGGGAGGCGCGGCTCTGGAGTGCCCGGAAGATCAGGGCTGCGGCCACCGCCATGGCCAGCTTGATGGCGAAGGTGCCGGGAGCATAGTGGGCGTAGCCGGACAGCAGGTCGGCCAGCATGGAGCCGATGCCCGCGGCGGCGCCGCCGTAGAGGGGACCCAGGAGCCAGGCGGACAGCAGCACGGCGCAGTCGCCCAGATTGACGTAGCCCTGCATGGGGGAGGGGACCTGGACCACCATGGTCATCACATAGGTCAAGGCGGCGAACAGAGAGGCGAGCACCAACTGGTAAACTTTCTTGTAGGATTTGGAATTGGTCATTGGAAAGACTCCTTTGCCCGGATGGGTCCTGACCATCACGGGAAAAATTTTCTTGCATTTCTGCTTGAGATGTATTTTAATCATAACTGGTATGAATGAAAGGTCCAATTTAAGACTTTTTTATAGGACCAGATGGAGGGACATATGCTGACCTATGATTTGGAGCGCCGGGGGAGCCTGGCCCGGTATGACTATCTGTACCGCTGCATCAAGGAGGATATTCTGTCCGGGCGGCTGGCAGCGGGAGAGAAGCTGCCCTCCAAGCGCGCTCTGGCCCGGCACCTGGAGACGGCGGTGGTGACGGTGGAGAACGCCTACGCCCAACTGGCGGCGGAGGGCTATCTCCGTTCTGAGGAGAAGCGGGGCTATTTTGTCAGCTCCGTGGAGACCAGACCTGCCCCGATCCGGATAGAGGAGCGGGACGAGGGGCAGCAGGAGGGGGAGCGGACCTGGCTGTTGGATCTGAAGAGCGGCGGCAGCGGCACCGAGGGCTTCCCCTTTTCCGTGTGGGCCAAGCTGATGCGCAGGGTGCTGACGGAGGAGGGGGAGGCGCTGCTCCGCTCCATGCCCCACAGCGGCGTTCCCGAGCTGCGCCGGGCCATCGCCCGGCACCTCTACCAGTTTCGGGGGATCACCGCCGCTCCGGACCAGATCGTGGTGGGGGCGGGGACGGAGTACCTCTATAATCTGATCGTCCAGCTGCTGGGTCGGGACCGGGTCTATGGGGTGGAAGACCCGGGCTACTCCAAGGCGGCCCGGGTCTATGAACTCAGCGGGGCCCGGTGCGTGTTCCTGCCTGTGGACGGGCAGGGGGTCGCTCCGGAGAGGGTGGAGACCAGCGGCGCCCAGGTCCTCCATATCTCACCCAACCACCAGTTCCCCACCGGGGCGGTCACGCCCATTGCCCGCCGCCAGAATTTGCTGCACTGGGTTGGAGCGGAGGGGGGGCGGTACATCATTGAGGACGATTACGACAGCGAGTTTCGTTTTATGGGCCGTCCCATTCCAACTTTGCAGAGCATCGACCGGGGAGAACGGGTCATCTATATGAATACCTTTTCCCGGTCTCTGGCCCCGTCCCTCCGGATCAGCTACATGGTGCTGCCCCGCCCCCTGCTGGAGACCTACCGGCGGAAGCTGGGTTTTTACTCCTGCACCGTCCCGGCCATGGAGCAGTATACCCTGGCCCGTTTCCTGGAGGAGGGGGGCTTCGAGTCCCATGTCAGCCGGATGCGGGTGTTCTACCGGGGCAGGCGGGACGCGGTGCTGGAGGCCATCCGGACCAGTCCCCTAGCCGGACGATGCCGGATCCGGGGGGAAAACGCGGGACTTCACTTTTTAATGGAACTGGACACGGAGCGGGAGGACGGGGAACTGGCCGCCCTGGCGGAGGAGCAGGGCATCCGTCTGTCTTTCCTGTCTGCGTATCAACACAGTCCCGGGGCCGCCGCCCCCCACACGGTGGTGGTCAATTACCCCGGCGCGGACCTGCTGCATCTGGACGAGGCTCTGGAGCGCCTGGCCGGACTGATGTAAAAAGCTGCCGGGGACAGCTTGTCCCCGGCAGCTTTTTATTGTGTATGGTAAGCGGACTGGCTCCGGCATGGGAGAGGCTCAAAGTATAGGATTTGCAGATGTTGACCAAAAAAGGGGAGTGATCGAGGGGAAAATGGGGGAAGAGGGACCTTGCAAAGGCGGGAGTCACTGCTGCTTGGGGTTTCCCCGGAGCAGGATCTGGTCACTGGACTGGTATTCCTTGGAGTACCGCCCGGGCGTGACGCCGGTGAGATGACCAAAGGTCCGGATGAAGTGGGAGTTGTCGGAAAAGCCTGAACGTTCGCCGGCCTGCTGGACGCTGACTCCCTCCTGGAGAAGCTGACGTGCCAAAAGGACACGGCTATATATAATGTATTCCATCACGGAGAAACCGGTGGCGGCCTTGAAAATACGGCAGAGATAGTGCTTGCTGATGTAGAAGTGGCCGGCGATCTGGTCCAGGGACAAGGGTTCGGACAGGTTGTCCCGGATGTAGTCCAGGATGGGAACCACGCGGAGAAAATCCTTGTTG
The DNA here is from genome assembly GCF_021531375.1 of Pseudoflavonifractor phocaeensis. Classification (GTDB taxonomy): domain Bacteria; phylum Bacillota; class Clostridia; order Oscillospirales; family Oscillospiraceae; genus Lawsonibacter; species Lawsonibacter phocaeensis_B. The sequence goes on along the minus strand of NZ_JADYTU010000022.1, from coordinate 8,363 downwards.
CGGATGGCTTCGCCGGCGGTGGCGGCGTTCAGAGTGGGGGCCACCCGGATGAGCAGGTTGAGCAGCGCCACCGTCTGATGGATGTCACTGCCGAAAGAACCGTCGTTTTTGTTGCGTTCCAGGGCCTGAAAAAGCTCGATAATCTCCGTCATCTGCGTGCTGTCCAGGGTGGCCCGGCGGAAGGGGTCCTGGGTCAGCTGGGTAAAATCCGTCTGGGGCGTGGACAGCTCCACCAGAGCCTTTCGGCTGATGTGGAGGACGTAGCGGGCATGAAAGCCGGTGGCCATGGTGCGGTGCAGGGTGTTTTCGCCAATTAGATACAGGGTCCCGCGGCGCAGGGGATACACCTGGTCGTTGACAAAAATGTTGCCCGGCGTGGTCAGAGGAAGCAGCAGCTCGTAGTGGTCATGAAAATGGAGGCGGCTCATATTCCAGGTATCGTTGTGATTCAATTGAAGATGAAATTCTACGTTATTCATAGCGAACCTCCGTCAGGTAGAGCGTGAGCAGGCGCCTCGGCGGAAAAACCACAGACGGGCCGCCCACTCAAAAGCCGGGGAAAGAGGGTCCTTTCCCGGGGTGATGGTATTATAGCACGGTAGGAGAAGATATGCAAACTTTTTGCTAAATTACAAATAGACCTTTGGAAGAAGTTGTGGTAAACTAGTATCCGTTGAATAGCGCACACATGCACCTTGAAAACGAGAGGAAAAGAGAACACTAAAAAATCTTTTATAATGGGGGTTTTACCATGAACAAAGTGTACACCTTGCATGACGCCGTGGCAAAATTCGTCGAGGATGGTGACGTCCTTGCAATTGGCGGCTTCACCACCAACCGCAAGCCTTACGCTACGGTGTCCGAGATCCTGCGTCAGGGCAAGAAGGACTTCATTGTTTACGCCGGTCCCGGCGGCGGTGAGGTCGATATGCTCATTGGCGAGGGCCGCGTGGCTGCTTACATCAACTGCTACACCGCCAACTCCGGCTACACCAACGTGTCCCGCCGGTTCCGCGCCGCCATCGAGCAGGGCAAGCTTACTTACGAAGACTACTCTCAGGACGTCCTGATGCTCATGCTGCACGCCGCTTCCCTGGGCCTGCCTTTCCTGCCTGTCCGCCTGATGCAGGGCTCCGGCCTGATGAAGTACTGGGGCATCAGCGAGGAGAAGCGCAAGACCATGCCCAAGCTGGAGGACCTGAAGTGCGCTGAGATCGAGAACCCCATGGTTCCCGGCCAGAAGGTCGTTGCCGTTCCCGTGCCTAAGTTCGACACCGCTATCATCCACGTGCAGCAGGCCAGCCCCGACGGCACCTGCATCATCTGCGGCGACGAGTTCCATGACATTGACATCGCCGTGGCCGCCCGCAAGACCATCGTGACCTGCGAGGAGATCGTCTCCAACGAGTTCATCCGCCGCGATCCCACCAAGACCCGCATCTTCGGTGAGTGCGTGCAGGCTGTTGTGAAGGCTCCCTACGGCGCCTGGCCTTCCCAGTGCTATGACTACTATGATGACGACGACGCCGGCCTGAAGGAGTATGACAAGGCCTCCAAGTATCAGGACGCCGAGGACGCCGTGGCCCAGCTGGCCAAGGCCGCTGCCAAGGCTGAGAAGGCCGCCGCCGCCAAGCCCGAGGACGCCAAGCTGGCCGATGCCGCCGCCAAGGCCAAGAAGGCCGCTGAGGACGCCGCCGCCGGCGTGAAGATCCCCGAGACCTTCAAGGACTACGTGGAAAAGTGGGTCTACAGCTGCGAAGATCAGGCCGCCCTGCTGGATAAGATCGGCGGTTCCCGCCTGATGCGGCTGAAGAACGAGCCCCATCTGGGCTATTCCACGACTCACTAACTTAGGAAGGGGTATTAAAAATGTCTGATTATACGAAGTATACCAAGCAGGAGATGCAGGCTTACGCCATTGCTAAGAATATCAAGGAGAATCAGATCGTTATCGTGGGTACCGGCCTGCCCCTGATCGGCGCCTCTCTGGCCAAGCGGGCCGTGTGCCCCTCCTGCCATCCCATCGTGGAGAGCGGCCTGATGGACTGCGATCCCGTGGAAGTTCCCCGCTCCGTGGGCGACAACCGCTTCATGGCCCACTGCGCCGTGCAGTGGCCCAACATCCGCTTCGTGGGCTTTGAGGCCAACGAGTGGCTGCACGACGAGGACCGTCTGGTGGCCTTCATCGGCGGCGCCCAGATCGATCCCTACGGCAACGTGAACTCCACCTGTATCTTCGGCAAGGGCGATTATCTCCAGCCCACCACCCGCTTCACCGGCTCCGGCGGCGCCAACGGCATCGCCACCTACTGCAACACCATCATCATGATGCAGCACCAGAAGCGCCGCTTCATTGACCATGTGGACTATATCACCTCCTGTGGTTGGATGGACGGCCCCGGCGGCCGTGAGCGCGCCGGCCTGCCCGGCAACCGCGGCCCCCAGATGGTGGTCACCGACCTGGGCATCATGAAGTTCGACGACGAGACCAAGCGGATGTACCTGGCCTACTACTATCCGTTCTCCACCCCCGAGATGGTCCAGGAGAACACCGGCTTCGAGGTCGATGTGTCCCGTGCCCAGCTGATGGAAGGCCCCAGCCCCGACATCATCAAGCTGATCCGCGAGGAGATCGACCCCGGCCAGGCCTTCATCAAGGTCCCCAAGGAGTAAAACGGGATACCCCATCCATACTGAATATATAGGAGGAGTTTACATTGGGTAACTATTCCATGCCCCGGTATTTCCAGAATATGCCCGTGGTGGGCAAGGCTGTCCGCCCCAACCCCGAGAACGTTGAGGAGCTGAAGGCCATCGAGGACGACATCCACGCTCATATCGTGGATGGCCTGCAGAACGGCAAGGCTGACGAGGACATGAACAAGAAGGGCCAGCTGACCGCCATGCAGCGCGTCTCCCTGCTGGTGGATCCCGGCACCTGGTGCCCCCTGAACAGCCTGTACAACCCCGAGAAGAACAAGAGCGGCACCACCTCCATCATCAAGGGTCTGGGCCGCGTCAACGGCAAGTGGTGCTGCATCATTGCTTCCGACAACAAGAAGCATGCCGGTACCTGGGTCCCCGGTCAGGCCGACAACCTGCTGCGCGGCTCCGACACCGCCAAGCGGCTGCGCATCCCCCTGATCTACCTGCTGGAGTGCGCCGGCGTTGAGCTGGACCAGCAGGAGAAGGTGTACCCCAACCGCCGCGGCGGCGGTACTCCCTTCTACCGCAACTCCGAGCTGAACCAGATGGGCATTCCCGTCATCGTGGGCATCCACGGCACCAACCCCGCCGGCGGCGGCTACCACTCCATCTCTCCCACCGTGCTGATCGCCCATGAGAAGGCCAACATGGCCGTGGGCGGCGCCGGCATCGTGGGCGGCATGAACCCCAAGCCCCATGTGGACATGGACGCCGCCCTGGCTCAGATCGAGGCCACCAAGGGCCTGCGTGCCGATCCTCCCGGATCCGTCTCCATCCACTTCGGCCAGACCGGCTTCTTCCGCGAGGTGTACACCGAGCAGGAGGGCGTTATCGCCGGCATCAAGAAGTATGTGGACATGCTGCCCAGCTATGATCTGGAGTTCTTCCGTGTGGATACTCCCCAGTCTCCCGCCATGTCCGACGCGGAGCTGTACGACCTGGTGCTGAACAACAAGAACCGTCCCTACGACATGTATTCCGTCCTGGGCCGCCTGTTCGACGGCAGCCAGTTCATGGAGTACAAGAAGGGCTACGGCCCCGAGATGATCACCGGCCTGGCCAAGGTGGACGGCCTTCTGGTGGGCGTGGTTGCCAACCAGCAGGGCGTGTTCGCCAACTATCCCGAGTACAAGATGGCCAAGTACGGCCAGGCCATGGGCGCCGGCGGCAAGCTGTACCGCCAGGGCCTGATCAAGATGAACGAGTTCGTCACCCTGTGTGCCCGTGACCGCATCCCCATGATCTGGATCCAGGATACCACCGGCATCGACGTGGGCGACGACGCCGAGGTCGCCGAGCTGCTGGGTCTGGGCCAGTCCCTGATCTACTCCATCCAGAGCAGCAAGCTGCCCATGATGGAGATCACCCTGCGCCGCGGCACCGCCGCCGCCCACTACGTCCTGGGCGGCCCTCAGGGCAACGACAACAACGCCTTCTCTCTGGGCACCGCCGCCACCGAGATCAACGTCATGAACGGCAAGACCGCTGCCAACGCCATGTACACCGGCCGTCTGGCCAAGGATCAGAAGGCGGGCAAGGATCTCCAGCCCACCATCGACAAGATGAACGCCCTGATCGACGACTACGACGTGAAGTCCAAGCCCCTGTTCTGTGCCCAGGCCGGCCTGGTGGACGAGATCGTTGACATGCCCATGATGCGTAACTACATCGTGGCCTTCACCGATGCCTGCTACCAGAACCCCGAGAGCATCTGCCCCTTCCACCAGATGCTGCTGCCCCGCACCATCAAGGACTACGACGATCTGAAGAAGTAAGAGCCTTTACCAGCCGGGCGGTGGTACACGCCGCCGCCCGGCGCCATATTTTCGTGACGGAGAGACATTCATTATGAGTATTTACACCCTCGGAATCGACATTGGTTCCACCGCCTCCAAGTGCGTGATACTTGCCGACGGCAAGGACATCGTCAGCAAGTCCCTGATCGCTGTGGGCGCCGGCACCAGCGGGCCCCAGCGGGCCATCGCTCAGGTGCTGGAGGAGGCCGGTATGACCAAGGAGGACATGAGCTATGTTCTGGCTACCGGCTACGGCCGCAACTCTCTGGAATCCGTTGCCAACCACCAGATGAGCGAGCTGAGCTGCCACGCTAAGGGCGCCACCTTCCTGTTCCCCGATGTCCACACGGTCATTGACATCGGCGGTCAGGACGTGAAGATCCTGCAGATCGAGAACGGTGTCATGACCAACTTCGTGATGAACGACAAATGCGCCGCCGGTACCGGTCGTTTCCTGGATGTAATGGCCCGGGTGTTGGAGGTGAAGGTGGAGGATCTGGGAGCGCTCAGCGCCCAGTCCACCAAGGATGTGGCCATCAGTTCCACCTGCACCGTGTTCGCGGAAAGTGAGGTCATCAGCCAGCTTGCCCAGGAGACGGACAAGTGTGATATCATCAAGGGCATCCACCGTTCCGTGGCCAGCCGTGTAGTCGGTCTGGCCCACCGGGTGGGAATCCGTGATCTGGTGGTGATGACCGGAGGCGTGGCGCAGAACGTGGGTATTGTACAGGCCTTGGAGGAGGAGCTGGGACACACCGTCCATACCTCGCCTCTGACCCAGTACAACGGCGCTCTGGGCGCCGCCCTGTTCGCCTATCAGAAGTATCTCAAGGAGCAGAAGGCCTAAAGACCCTCTGTACAGCAATATCTATTTATAAATTAGGAGGAAACTAACATGGCTAAAACTGTTAGCCCCGGCGTCCTGGCTTTGCGAAAGGTCGTCGATGATGTCCATGCGGACGCCCGCAAGGCTCACGCCGAGGGCAGACTGGTTGGTTGGTCCAGCTCCAAGTTCCCCTGCGAACTGGCTGCCGCCTTTGATCTGGATGTCATGTATCCCGAGAACCAGGCCGCCGGCATCGCCGCCAACCGCGACGGCGAGATCATGTGCCAGGCCGCTGAGGACCTGGGCTTTGACAACGACATCTGCGGCTACGCCCGCATCAGCCTGGCCTACGCCGCCGGCAAGCGCGCTTCCCGCAAGGTGGACCTGGAGACCGGCGAGTACGTCATCAATCCCAACAGCGGCAAGCCTCTGAAGGACGAGAACGGCAAGGTGGTCATCGACCCCGAGACCGGCAAGCCCAAGAAGGACCCCAAGACCATGGTGCCCTATACCGTGCTGGATGACATCTATGAGATCGAGGCTCTGCCCGAGGGCCGCGAGAAGGAGCTGCGCAAGGCCGCGATCAAGCCCTACCGTCAGATGCAGATTCCTCAGCCCGACTTCGTGCTGTGCTGCAACAACATCTGCAACTGCATGACCAAGTGGTATGAGAACATCGCCCGTATGCGCAACATCCCCCTGATCATGATCGACATCCCCTACAACAACACCGTTGAGGTTGCCGATACCAACGTGGCCTATGTCCGTGCCCAGTTCGACAACGCCATCAAGCAGCTGGAGGAGCTGACCGGCAAGAAGTTCGACGAGAAGAAGTTCGAGCAGGCCTGTGCCAACGCCAACCGCACCGCCAGCGCCTGGCTGCGCGTCTGCGACTACCTGCAGTACAAGCCCGCCCCCTACAGCGGCTTCGATCTGTTCAACCACATGGCCGACATCGTCACCGCCCGCGCCAAGGTTCAGGCCGCCGAGGCCTTTGAGCTGCTGGAGAAGGACCTGGCCGAGGCCGTCAAGAACGGCGAGACCACCACTCCCTTCCCTGAGCAGTACCGCGTCATGTTCGAGGGCATCCCCTGCTGGCCCAAGCTGCCCAACCTGTTCAAGCCCCTGAAGGCCAACGGCGTCAACGTTACCGCCGTGGTGTACGCCCCCGCCTTCGGCTTCGTCTATGACGACCTGGACGGCATGGCCCGCGCCTACTACAAGGCCCCCAACTCCGTGTGTATCGAGCAGGGCGTTGATTGGCGTGAGGGCATCTGCCGGGACAACAAGGTGGACGGCGTTCTGGTCCACTACAACCGTTCCTGCAAGCCTTGGTCCGGCTACATGGCCGAGATGCAGCGCCGTTTCACCGAGGATCTGGGTGTGCCCTGCGCCGGCTTCGACGGCGACCAGGCCGATCCCCGTAACTTCAACGAGGCTCAGTATGAGACCCGTGTCCAGGGCCTGGTCGAGGCCATGGAGGCTAACAAAGCGAAGAAGGAGGCCGAGGCGAAATGAGCACCGAGGTTTTGCTGAACGAATTTAAGGAAGTTTCCGAGCACCCCCACGTTGTGCTGAGCGAGTACAAGAAGCAGGGCAAGAAGGTCATCGGCGTGCTGCCCTACTACGCTCCCGTGGAGCTGGTCGTGGCCGCCGGTATGGTGCCCATGGGCATCTGGGGCAGCAACAACAAGACCATCTCCATGGCTAAGGAGTACTGCGCCACCTTCTACTGCACCATCGCCCAGCTGGCGCTGGAGATGCTGCTGGACGGCACCATGGATCAGCTGGACGGCATCATCACGCCCACCATCTGCGACACTCTGCGTCCCATGAGCCAGAACTTCCGCGTGGCTATGAAGGATAAGCTGCCCTGCATCTTCCTGGCCCATCCCCAGCACCGCAAGCCCGCTTTCGGCCTGCAGTTCACCGTGGATCAGTACACCCACGTGAAGAACGAGCTGGAGAAGATCGCTGGCACCACCATCACCGACGAGGCTCTGCGCGAGGCCATCAAGGTCATGAACCGCAGCCGCGCCGCCCGCCGCGAGTTCGTCAAGCTGGCCGGCCAGCATCCTGACGCCGTTTCCGCCGTCAACCGCTCCGCCGTCCTGCGCGCCGCTTGGTTCATGGAGCCCGTCCCCTTCGCTGAGAAGCTGGAGGCCCTGAACGCCGAGCTGAAGGCCCTGCCCGAGTGCAAGTGGACCGGCAAGAAGATCGTCACCTCCGGCATCATCTGCGACAATCCCAAGCTGCTGCAGATCTTTGACGACAACAAGATCGCCATCGCCGCCGACGACGTGGCCCAGGAGAGCCGCGCCATCCGTGTGGACGCCGCCGAGACCGGCGATCCCATGATGGCTCTGGCCCAGCAGTTCGCCGACCAGGACTACGAGGTCCTGCTGTACGACGAGCACTCCAACCAGAACCGCCGCGGCGAGTACGTGGCCAATCTGGTGAAGAACTCCGGCGCCCAGGGTCTGGTGCTGTTCATGCAGCAGTTCTGCGACCCCGAGGAGATGGAGTACCCCTACCTGAAGAAGGCGCTGGACAACGCCGGTGTGCCTCACATCAAGCTGGGCGTGGACCAGCAGATGCGGGACTTCGGCCAGGCCAGCACCGCCATCCAGGCTTTTGCCGACGTGCTGTAAGGGAAAGAAAGTATACGGGCGCAAGGCTGTGAATGTCCGGACCTTGACATATCAGAACATAAAATGATATAATGGCACAAATTTCGGGTTTTTCCCGCCTTATGACGGGCGGGAAAAACCCGAAGTAGTGGGAAGATGCCTGAAAAAGGTTCGGACCCGGCGTTTAAGCGCCAGACTATTAAATTGTAAAGGGGAAAACAAGCTATGAACTACAACGTTACCGTCAACGGCAAGGTTTACAGCGTGTCCGTCGAGAAGACCGGCGCCGCTGCCCCTGCCGCCCCCGTGGCCGCCGCGCCTGTGGCTGCCGCTCCTGTGGCCGCTCCCGTGGCTGCTCCTGTTGCCGCCCCCGCCGCTGCCCCCGCTCCTGCCGCTGCTCCCGCA
>NZ_JADYTU010000021.1 GCF_021531375.1 Pseudoflavonifractor phocaeensis | reverse complement strand
CCGCCCTGCTCCCCCTTCTGCAGGCCTTCCCCCGGCCCGTTACCTGGCTGGCTCTGGCCACACTGTTGGCTGACGCTCTGCTGTCCGGCTTGCTTCTGAGGCGCACCGGAAATCGGCACTGTCTGCAATGGTACGCGGTCCGAGGATAAAAAACGACCGTTGGCGATTGCCAGCGGTCATTTTTACTCGTAATATTACTCTTCGTAGTCATCGTACTCGGAGGCACAGGCCTTGCGCTGGAACTTCTCCTTGGCACAGTCTCCCAGTTCAGCCAGCTTATCCCAGTAGGCGATAATGGCACAGATGGCGGCGGCGGCTCCCAGAGACAGAGCCACGATCTTCAGTACAAAACGAGCCACTTTCATATCCATGTTCCTCCTTCAATGTGGGCTGTTGTCCCTAGTTTACATGAAAGAGAGGAAAATTACAATCACTTTTCCAAATTTAATGGATGTTCCCTCAAATATCCCCGGGCACAAGAGCAGTATACAGCGCCCCTTTCTCCGGCTGGACACCCCTCAGCGCCATGAGCTGTTCCACTGTGACAAAGCAGTATCCCCGGCCCAGCAATTCGTCCACGATCCGAAGGGCGGCATCCACCGAGGTGTAGTAGATATCGTGCATCAGGATGATGTCTCCGTCCTTCACCTGTCCCGTCACCGCGGCCACGATCCGGTCGGTATGCTTGTCCTTCCAGTCCTCCGGGTCCACGGACCAGAGAATCAGGGGGCCGTCCGCCCACTGCTCCACTGAGTTGTCCACGATTCCGTAGGGGGGGCGGAGCCAGTAGTCCCCTAGGCCCAGAATGTCCGTCAGCAGGGCCCTGGTCTTGCTGACCTGGAGATCAAATTCCCGCCGGGAAAGTTCGGTCACCCGCACATGGTCAAAAGTGTGGACCCCGATCTGGTGCCCTTGGGACGCCATTTCCCGGATCAGCTCCTCATTGCCCGCGATCCGTTCCCCCACCAGGAAAAAGGTGGCGGGCACCTCCCGCAGGGCCAGCCCCTCCAGCAGCCGCCCGGTGGTGGTGCTCCGGGGGCCGTCGTCAAAGGTGAGGGCTACCAGAGGCGGGTCGCCCTCCCTGATCTCTACCCGAGCACCTCCGCCAACGGGTTGAACTGCCCCCGGTCCCGGTCCCAAGGTCAGCGCAAAACAGGCGATCAACAATCCCAGCCCTACGCCCCGCAGACCTCTTCCTCTCACATCCACCGCGCCCCTTTCCAAAACCATTCAGCGTCAGTATGTGAAGGGGACGCGATTTTTTGTCTTGAAATTTTTGTTATTTTTTCGGCAAAGAAACACGCAAAACTTTCGATCTTGTGCCCGCAGACAGGTATTGCGCTTTCCGAGACGTGCGCTTCTGGCGAAGGCTCAAAAAGCGGCATGACGTTGGTCATGCCGCTTTTCGGAATATTCAATCATATGATCTGCTCATAGGTGGATCTTTCGATCCTGCTTACTGCTTGGGCACTGTTTTGGTGATGGTAGCCTTGGGGTCCTCGGTATCGAAGACCGTCTTGGCGGCGGCGGCCAGACCGGCCAGGCCCTGAATCTCGCTGGGGACGATGATCTTGGTGGCCTTGCCGTTGGCGGCAGCCTGGAAGGCTTCCAGTGCCTTGATCTTGATGACGGCGTCGCCGGGAGCGGCCTCGTTGATAAGCTTGATGGCGTCGGCGGTGGCCTGCTGGACCTTCAGGATGGCCTCAGCCTCAGCCTCGGCCTCCAGGATCTTGGCCTGCTTGGCACCCTCCGCCTGGAGGATGGCCGCCTGCTTGGCGGCGTCGGCCCGGAGGATGGCAGACTGCTTCTCGCCCTCAGCCACCAGGATCTGGGACTGCTTCTGACCCTCGGCCTGGAGGATGGCCTCGCGGCGCTCACGCTCGGCCCGCATCTGCTTCTCCATGGACTCCTGAATATCGCGGGGCGGCATGATGTTCTTCAGCTCCACCCGGTTGACTTTGATGCCCCAGGGATCGGTGGCCTCGTCCAGAATGGAGCGCATCTGCGTGTTGATGTGGTCCCGGCTGGTCAGGGACTGGTCCAGCTCCAGGTCGCCGATGATATTACGCAGGGTGGTGGCGGTCAGATTCTCAATGGCGGACAGGGGGTTCTCCACGCCGTAAGTGTACAGCTTGGGATCGGTGATTTGGAAATAGACCACAGTATCGATCTGCATGGTCACGTTGTCCTTGGTGATGACGGGCTGGGGCGCAAAGTCCACCACCTGCTCCTTCAGGGATACGTTCTTGGCCACCCGCTCGATGATGGGCATTTTAAACTTCAGGCCCACATCCCACACGGTGCGGAACGCGCCCAGACGCTCAATGACGAAGGCCCGGGACTGGGGCACGATCTTGATGCAGGAGCCCAGCAGAAGAAGCAGGAACAAGATACCTACGCCTAATACGACCCATTTCACAATTTCCATTTCCGTCTCTCCTCCTCAATTTTGATCCTTATTTTGTCTCTACGAAGACTTTGACGCCCTCGATCCGGAGCACGGTGACCTCCGCGTCCTTGGGGATCACCACGTCCCGCTCGCTGCGGGCCGTCCAGATCTGGCCGGCCACACTGACCTGGCCCTTGCCGGCCACATTGTCGATGGCCTCGGTGACAATGGCGGTCTTGCCAATGACCCGGTCGGCGTTGGTGGCCACCCGGCCCGACTGCATCAGCTTTGCGGCCACAGGCCGGACCAGAGCCAGCGCCAGGGCGGACAGAGACAGGAACAGCACCACCTGGAGCCAGATGGGTCCCCCAAATAGGGACACGATCAGTCCGCCCAGAGCCCCCACCGCAAACCAGATAAAGGTCAGACCCGCCGTCAGCGCCTCGCCCGCCACCAGCACCACGACCATTATCAGCCAAATCGTACTTGGAAGCATAAACTCTCCTTTCCCCTCAGGCCCTTACAGGAGCTTCGGACGATTTCTTATGCTAAGCTTACCATAACTCTCTTTAAAATGCCACTGTCCGGGTATAGAATACAGATGCAATTCGAAAACAGTTCAAGTTTAGTACAACTTTAGTTCAAAAGCAGTCTTAATGGATTGCCTTTCCCAAAACAATTGTGTCTATAGCAGGCTTTAGGATTTTTACAAACTTCTGTAACAACGCGCCTGACAGCATAATTGTTGCAATCGTGCAAATTCCAACAGTACCTCCCAAAATCCATCCAAGCAAAACACACATCACATCTAATATGATTCTAACATTTTGAATGGGCCATTGATTTTTATGTACAAAAGCAAATGTTAAAGCTTCATAGGGTCCTTTTCCAAAGTCCGCAAGGGAATAAAGCGCTGAACCAAAACTGAATATAACAAGTCCGCATATCATTATAAGGAAATTCGCCAGTTTTGAGCTGCTATAATGCAAAAACGGGGCAAATAAATCGATGCAAAAGCTATAGATTACTTGATACAGTATCGTCCCTATATGGATTTGCTTTCTGTCATAAAACCAGCAAAAGACCACCATTGCCGAGGCAATGATCAACGATGCCTGCCCAATGGTTATACGGATCGTCTTTGCCATCCCCTGCCATAATACCGCAAGTGTTGCGGAACCAAAACCGGCATAAATTGCTATATCCAATCCGAATGCAGCAATTACTGTTCCTACAATGACAGTCAAAAGTTTTAATATCATCTTTTTGCGAGACATATTATTCTATCTCCCCTTTATCCGGGCGTATTCCTGCTCCGCGCCGCCTTTCGGCTCTTTTTTCATCAGGGATGCCGCCGTGATCAACGTCAGCACGGACTCCGTCACCATGCCGGAATAGGAACGCACCGCAATGACATACACCAGCCACGAAAGGCCGCTGACAATGCCCGCGCCCTGTATCACCCGCTTGTTAGACTGGAAGAAGGGCAGCAGGGCCACCAACGATGCCAAAATAGGCAGCAGCGTCACTGGCGTTTCGTAGGTTAACACAGCAATCAGCAGGAACACAGCTGCGATAGGCATCGCCGTGGCGACCTTGTTCCAACGAAACCGCTCCTGTAATAGGAAAAGCATCAACACGATAATTTGAAAAAAGCTACATACTGCACCAGACAGGGCGTGAAGTAGTGCATAATGGATGGCAAAAATCAAATTGGCAACTACCTGCCACAGCAAGATCATGCGCTTGTCCTTCTGCCAGTAGCTGAGTCCCATAGTAATTAATGCACCAAAGCCGATCATCTGATAAAGCACATTCATTCGTCTGTCCTCCCATGAAAAAAGCCACGCACCCAGCAAGGGTGCGTGGCGAAAAATGGATGCGATGTTCCAGAAAAATCCACACAAATTTTGGAATTATATTGTACCATAGTAAAGGCTCGCTTGTCAATCCGCAGAGAGGCGCGTCTCTACGCGTCTCTACGCAAAACCTTGTCGAAATAGAAGTTGGATCTTATGATTTCCATTGTGCTCAAAGGCGTTCATCATGCGGCTTCCCTGCTTAATAGCGTGATGGAAAATCCTGTTTTCCTCGCTGTTCAACTACCCGATCAGTCAGAAGCTACCGATCCCAGTAAGTTTTTTTATCATCCTCTGTAATGGGACGGATAACTTTGCACGGATTACCGACAGCTACGGAGTTGCTCGGGATATCTTTCACAACAACGCTGCCGCCGCCAATTACCACATTGCTTCCAATGTTTACTCCTGGCATCACTTGTACGCCTGCACCGATCCAGACATTATCTCCAACAGTTATAGGATATGCATATTCCAAGCCCTGATTGCGGCGCTCATAATCGATGGGGTGCCCCGCTGTATGGAAGCCACAGTCCGGTGCGACAAAGACATTGTCGCCAAAGGTCACCTTTCCGCAATCGAGGATGACAAGGTTATGGTTTGAGTAAAAGTTTTCTCCCAATTCAATATTGTAACCATAATCGCACCAGAAGGGAGCGGTTATGCAGCAGTTTGCCCCCATTTTACCCAGAAGTTGATATAGAATTTTTTGCTGCCCTTGTTCATCCGCAGGAGAGAGCTGATTGTATTGATGACATAATTCCTTTGCCTTGACACGCTCCAGCTTCAAATCCGTATCATGATTAGCATCGTAAAGCTGTTGCTTTAGCATTTTTTCTTTTTCTGTCATTTGGAGTGCTCCGTTCAAATTTTGTTACTTAATTTTATCATATCATGCTGTGAACCGCTCTGCAACAGAGATGTCTGATAAAGCCAGGGATAAAGAAAAACAATGACACATAAGAAAATCAAGAAGTAAAGTCTCTTGAGATGTAAAACTCCCGATGCCTACCATTCGGTAAGCATCGGGAGTTTGTAACCCTATTATGCGCTTGAAATTTTGGCGTAAGTGGCGTAAGTTTGGCGCAAATCCGCTTCTCAGCCTCGCAAAAATCAAGCAATTTCAAGGCTTTGCGGTGTCTCTTAGTACATGCCGCCCATGCTGGGGTCAGCGGGGGCCGCAATCGGTGCGGGAGGCTGGGGCTTGTCGGCCACCAGGGACTCGGTGGTCAGCAGGACAGAGGCGATGGAGGCGGCGTTCTCCAGAGCGGAACGGGTCACCTTGGTGGGATCCACGATACCGGCGGAGATCATATCCACATAGGTCTCGTTGTAGGCGTCGAAGCCGAAGCCGGTCTTGCCGGAGTCCTTGATCTTCTCCAGCACCACGGAGCCGTCGATACCGGCGTTGGCGGCGATCTGCTTCACGGGCTCGGTCAGAGCCTTGACGATGATCTTCACGCCGGTCTTCTCGTCGCCGTCGGTCTCAGCCAGCAGCTTCTCCACGGCGGGGACAGCGTTGATATAGGCGGTGCCGCCGCCGGCCACGATGCCCTCTTCCACAGCGGCACGGGTGGCGTTCAGAGCGTCCTCGATGCGGAGCTTCTTCTCCTTCATCTCGACCTCAGTGGCAGCGCCGACCTTGATGACGGCCACGCCGCCGGCCAGCTTGGCCAGCCGCTCCTGCAGCTTCTCGCGGTCATAGTCGGAGGTGGTCACTTCGATCTGGCTCTTGATCTGGGCGACGCGGGCGCGGATCTCCTCGGAGCTGCCGGCACCGTTGACGATGGTGGTGTTCTCCTTGGTGACCTTGATCTGACGGGCCTTGCCCAGCATGTTCAGCTGAGCCTCCTTCAGCTCCAGACCCACGTCGGCGGAGATGACCTGGCCGCCGGTGAGGATGGCGATATCCTGGAGCATCTCCTTGCGGCGGTCGCCGAAGCCGGGGGCCTTGACGCACACCACGTTCAGGGTACCACGCAGACGGTTGACGATCAGGGTGGACAGAGCGTCGCCCTCCACGTCCTCAGCGATGATCAGCAGCTTCTTGCCGGACTGGACCACCTGCTCCAGAACGGGCAGCAGCTCCTGGATGTTGGAGATCTTCTTGTCGGTGATCAGGACCAGGGCGTCGTCCAGAATGGCCTCCATCTTCTCGGTGTCGGTGACCATATAGGGGGTGATGTAGCCCCGGTCAAACTGCATGCCTTCCACGACCTCAGAGTAGGTCTCGGCGGTCTTGGACTCCTCGATGGTGATGACGCCGTCGTGGCCCACCTTCTCCATGGCCTCGGCGATCAGCTTGCCGATGTTCTCGTCGCCGGAGGAGACGGTGCCTACCCGGGCGATGTCGGCGGTGCCGTTGACCTTCTGGCTGTTGCCCTTGATGGCCTCGATGGCGGTCTCGGTGGCCTTGGCGATGCCCTTCTTCATGACCATGGGGTTGGCGCCGGCGGCCAGGTTCTTCAGACCCTCACGGATGATGGCCTGGGCCAGCAGAGTGGCGGTGGTGGTGCCGTCGCCGGCCACGTCGTTGGTCTTGGTGGAGACTTCCTTCACCAGCTGGGCACCCATGTTCTCAAAGGGGTCCTCCAGCTCGATCTCCTTGGCGATGGTCACGCCGTCGTTGGTGATCAGGGGAGCGCCGAACTTCTTGTCCAGCACCACGTTGCGGCCCTTGGGGCCCATGGTGATCTTCACGGTGTCGGCCAGCTGGTTGACGCCCTTCTCCAGAGCCTTGCGGGCCTCTTCGCCGTAGCAAATAATTTTAGCCATAAAGCATTACCTCCAAAATAATGAGATGATTTCAATGTTACTGCGCATAGCCGTTCACGACGGCTTCGCGCTTCGTTGTTGTCACGCTCCGCCTGTGTGCGCTTCGTGATTACTCGACGATGGCCAGGATGTCGTTCTGACGGACGATGGTGACTTCCTCGCCGTCCAGCTTCACCTGGGTGCCGGCGTACTTGCTGGTGATGACCTTGTCGCCCACCTTCACGGTCATGACGACCTCCTTGCCGTCCACCATGCCGCCGGGGCCGACGGCCAGGACCTGGGCCACTTCGGGCTTCTCCTTGGCGGCGCCGGTCAGGATGATGCCGCCCTTGGTGGTTTCCTCCGCCTCGACCAGCTTGACGATCACACGGTCAGCCAAAGGTTTGAGTTTCATAGTAGGGTTCCTCCTTATATAATAGATATTGGTATAAACAAATTAATGGAACGAGCCTGCTCAGCCGTTCTTCTTAGCACTCATTTTGTTCGAGTGCCAAATACAAGTATGATAATAACCGCTTTGCGCAAAAAAATCAACCCCTAATTTTAAAAATTTGGGGTTGATTTTTTTAGGTTTTACATTTCGTTCACAAATCGTTCTCTGGAGTGCTAATTTCTCCTCCCAGGAGCCGCAGCGCCTCCAGGACACAGCGGCCCGTGGTCCAAGCCGTCTCGTAGTCGATGGTCTCTGCCGTATCCTCCGGTTTGTGATACTCAGAAGGCAGGACCGGAAACCCGTCCTCAAGCCGCCGCCAGCACACGTTGGCCGCGTCGATCCCCCACTGGTGGAAGGTGACATGGTCGCTCTCCCCGCCGTGAACCACCGGCACCGGCCCGCCCAGAATCTTCTGGCCGGCTTCCGAGACCGCCTGGGACACCCGGTTTTCCGCAGGGGAGAAAATATCTCCCTCCCGGTACTGTCCGTCCTCCCAGCCACCCAGCGTACAGCACACCAGCTCCCCCTCGCCCCGGGTGGCCGCGCTGATGTCCATGTTGAACACCGCCAGATGGCGCTCCCGCTCCTCCGGGCTCAGGCTCTCCAGATAGGCCCGGGAGCCGTAGTAGCCGTTTTCCTCCGATCCCAGAAAGATCAGCCGGATCTCCGCCGCCTGCTCCGGCTGCTCCTGCCCCAGGCAGCGGGCCAGCTCCAGCAGGACGGCCACCGCCGCTCCGTTGTCCCGGGCGCCGGGGGAGCCCTCCACATTGTCATAGTGAGCTGTCACGCACAGCACCGGGTCCCCGCCCCGGTTGCACAGGGCGGTGAGGTTTTCGCTGGTCTTTCCCTTCAGTCCGGAAAAGGATTGGCGCAGCAGCGTGCCATCCTGGCAAGAAAAGCCCGCCTGCTCCAATTGTTCCTCCAGCCAGTCGCAGGTCTGGCGCTCCCCCTCTGTCCCGGTGACCCGGTCGGGGAAGGTCTGGCACAAATAGGTGGTGTCCGAACGAATCCGCGTCCGGTCCAGTTCCTCTTGCTGCCCTCCGCACCCGGCCAGCAGCCCCAGCATCAGGACCGCCGACAGCAGGAAACATCCCCTTCTCATCTCACACACGCCTCCCGTTCCGGCGCCCGGCCCGTCCGCGGCGCGTAAACCGCTCCCTCCGGGTAAAAGAAGTTCACCTTCTTCTCTGACAGGCGGATAGTGAATGCCCGGTCCCGCATGACCTCTCCGTCCACCACGGCGATCATCTCCTCCCGGGAGGAACAGTCCAAACGGGTCCCGTGGCAGTCCCAGATCAGCTCCGGGTAGTCCCGGTACAACCCCTGGGCGTACTTGCCCACCAGCCGGCCGAACGTGAACAGGCTGACCTTGGGGATCAGCAGCATATCCAGCACTCCGTCGTCGGGCACTGCCTCCGGCACCGGCATAAAGCCGCCTCCGTAATGGCGTCCGTTGCAGACGCAGACGATGGTTGTGTCCCCGGACCATTCCCGCTCCCCCATATGTACGGACATGGGGTGGGAAATCCCCTTGAACAGCACGTTTTCCACTAACGCCAGACAGTAGGCCCCCATGCCGGAAACAAACGGCCAGTCCTTATAGCGGTGGACATCGGCGGCAATGCGGGCGTCCACTCCGGTACACACCACGTCGATCCCCAATTTTCCGTTGCAGTCGATGAGATCAAAGGGGGTCTGGGGGCCCACAGCCAACTTTTCAAGGTCATAAAACAACGTCCGGTAATCAGGGCCGAACACCTTTAAAAAATCATTCCCAGTCCCTTTTGGGACGCAGGTGATCGCCGCCTGCCCGTGCCCCGCCGCCCCATTGACCACCTCGTTCAGCGTCCCGTCTCCTCCGCAGGCGTAGATCCGGACCGGTCCTCCCTCCCGAACCGCCTGCTCGGCGATGTTCTGGGCGTGGCCCTCCCCCGTGGTATAGACCACCTCATGGTCAAAACTCAGCCGCTCCAGCAGCTGTTCCAGCTTGGCGGTACTCTCCCGTTTGCCCGCCGCAGGGTTGATGATGAACAAATGGCGCATGTCGTCCTCACAAACTCCATTCCGCTCCGCCCGCCTTACAGCGAACATCCGCTCCATTTCGTTGCCCGTCCTCTCCCAAACGAGCCTGCTCCGCTGGGTTTTTTTCTGGTTGGCGGCTTCGCCGCTCCTCCACACACACTATCCCGCAATCTGTTACAGGTACATGAACAGATCGCACTTCAGCATTCCGTTATACAGTTTGCGCTTCTTGTCCGCTTTTTTTCCAAAGGTGCGCTCAAATTCCGTATGGGAGGACAGCAGATACAGCTTCCATCCCTCGGGGAACTTGTTCCAGGCTTTCCCGAAAGCCCGGTACAGCTCCTCCGCCTCCCGTCGCTCCATAATGCGCTCGCCGTAGGGCGGATTGGTGACCACCCGGCCCCGGATGCCGCCCCAGTGGAACCGGGTAGCGTCCGCCGTTTCAAAGCTCACCAGGTCCTCCACCTCCGCCAAGGCGGCGTTATGCCGGGCCAGCTCCACGGCGGCGGGGTCGATGTCCCCGCCCCAGATCTCATAGTCTCCGTCGAATTCCTTGTCCATGGCCTCATCCGCCGCGGACATCCACAGTTTGTTGTCCAGCCACGTCCACTTTTGGGCGGAAAAATGCCGGTTCAAGCCCGGAACCCGGTTTTTGGCGATGAGGGCGGCCTCGATGGGGATGGTGCCCGACCCGCAAAAGGGATCGCACAGAGGGTCCCGTCCCCGGTACCGGGACAGCAGCACCATGGCCGCCGCCAGGGTCTCCCGCAGGGGAGCGTCCACCCCCTGGGCCCGGTAGCCCCGCTTGTGGAGCCCCGCCCCGCTGGTGTCCAGCATCAGGGTGACGGCGTCCTTCATGATGGAGAACTGGATCTGGTACAGCCCTCCCGTCTCCGGCAGGGTGTTCAGCCCGTATTTGGCCCCCAGCCGGGCGGCCACCGCCTTTTTAATGATGGACTGGCAGGCGGGGACGGAGTGAAGGACGGAGTTCAGGCTGTGGCCCTTCACCGGGAACTGGCCGTTCTTGGGGATGAAGCGCTCCCAGGGCAGGGCCCGGGTCCCCTCAAACAGCGCGTCAAAGTCCTCCGCCGGGAAGGTCCCCAGCACCAGCAGCACCCGTTCCCCGGTCCGCAGATTCAAATTCAGCCGGGGCAGGTCCGCCGCCGTCCCGCCGCACAGCACCCGGCCGTTCTCCGCCCGGACATCCAGCAGATCCAGCCGCCGCATCTCGTCGGCACACAGTCCCTCCAGCCCGAACAGGGTGGGGACCGCAAAGGTAAGCTCGCCCACAGACAACACCTCGTCTTTCTTTCCGTTTCAGTATACAGGATTTATAGTGGAATGGCAAACGCTTTGTCGAAAAGTTCCCGTTCTCTTTTTATGGTTTCCCGCTTTCCGCCGGCGGCGCGCCCGGCCTCCAATTTTTTTGCCATTTTAGCCTCCAAAGCCCCCTGTCGCAGCGCAATACGCCGGAAAACAAGGACACAGGCCCCCCGGCACAGCCGGGAGGCCTGTTGTGACAGCTCGAGCTTCCTTACAGCTCCATGGGCGGGTAGAACTCCACCGACTCCACCCGCTCCAATCCCACCTGGCGGGCCCGGAGGGCATACTCCTCCACGCTGCCGGTGGTGCGGATGTTCAGAGTGCCCGCTTTTCCCGTTTCCCGCTTCAGTCCACGCTCTTCCAAACAGCGGGCCAGCTCCCGGGCCATCTCCTCCGCCGGGTCGACCAGGAGCAGGCCGGGATAGAGCTTTCGGATGCTGTCCTCCACCAGAGGGTAGTGGGTGCAGCCCAGAACGCAGCACTGGATTTTGTCCTCCAGCACCATATGGTCCAGTTCCTGGCGCAGGTCGTCCTCCACCTCCGCCATGCCGTCGGGATTGCCCAGATTGTGTTCCACTAGCCGGGCCAGATCGGGGCAGCCGCAGCTGAGGACCACCATTTTTCTGGGGCTTTGGGCCAGGATGCGCCGGGGATAACACCGGGCATTGTGGGTAAAGACAGTGGAGATGACCCCCACCTTTTCCACATCCAGTCCGGCCACCGCGTCCGCCCCCGCCTGGACCGCGTTGAAGGTGGGACAGGACACCGCGTCCTGACAGCGGTCGATGACGCAGGAGATGGTGTTGCAGGCCACCAGCAGGGCCTTGACCCCCTGGGACTCCATGTATTCAAACATATACCGGGCCATGGCGATGATAGTCCCCTCAGAGTGGTTCCCGTAGGGGATATGGGCCCCGTCCCCGAAGTAGATCAGATCCTCTTCGGGCAGCAGCTTCTGGACCTGCCGGACCACGCTGAATCCGCCGATACCGGAGTCCAGGACCCCGATGGGGCTGTTCTTGTCAAACACAGGGCGTCACCCTCCTTCTTGCGGCTGACCGCATTGATTCCCGGCTATCTTACCACACATCGCCTGCCAGGTAAAGACGAAATCAGCTGGGAACGGCGCAGCCCGCGCCATCCCCAGCCAATGCACATTCACCCCTCGTCAGGCGACCCGGCTCAAGACCCCGTCCACCAGATCCAGCTGGTACGAGCCGGTATCGGTGTCGATCCGCCATACGGGAGTCAGGGTCATGGGCCCGGTCAGGGAGCTGCCGGCTACATAGCCCTGGGTGACGCCGTCTACCCGGCTGCACACGTCGCCCAGGCTGTTCAGTCCGTTGAAAAACTCCACCAGCGCGGTGGACACGCTGACCGTATTCCGGCTCTGGTCCCGGACCGGCTCGCCCACCAGACGGCGCCCGGCAGTCATTCCGGTGACGCAGCCGTCCTCCGTCTCCAGCGTCACCTGCTGGGTAAACAGGGGATAGCCCTCCCAGCTCTGGCGGAAGAGCAATCGGTTCCCTCCCGCATCTGTTTCTACGCTCAAAAGCTCCCCTTCAAAGTCCAGCTTGGAAAGCAGCGCCAGGCAGTCCCGCTCCCACCGGTCTCCCATCGGGAACAGTCCCGGGACAAATTGGGCGGAGAAGGAGCCGTCGCTGTGGAATTGGATGGAACCGGCATCGTTGAAATAGCGGTAAACGCCGGCTCCCCGGTCCTGGACCTTGACCCCTTCCCCCAGCAGCCGGGCGACCAGCCTCCCCTCCTGCTCCGTATTCCGCTCCACGATCTGGGACATCAGGCTCATTTTCTCGGGGATCTGCCGCTCGTCCACCGCCACGCCCTTACCCTCCAGAAACAGGATGGCTTCCGCCCGGGCCTGCCGGCGCTGGGCCTGGTCCTGCCACTCCTGCCGGACCACGAAGACCAGCAGGCACAGGTTGGTCAGCACCAGGATCAGGAGGACGATGTTTTTCAGCTTTGGCGTTTCCATCTCCTCACCTCTTCTCCGAAGCGCTGGCGGCGGCCCAGGAGGCCGTTACCATCTCGCCGCCGGTGTCCTGATACACCAGGAGCAGCTCCTCGCCCTCCAGCCCCATGGCGTTCATGGCGGCGGCGACCTGCCGGATGGGCAGCACCACCGACGGCTCCCCGCTGTCTGTATAACTGCGGAAGCAGAGCTCAAATTGGTCGATCCGTCCGCCCCGCACCAGGAACCGGGCCGCGCAGTCCTGCTCCAGCCGCACCACCGACCCATTCAGGCAGTAGCCGAACCGGACCTCCAGCCCCGCCCCGGTCTCCCGGGCGGACATCAGATACAGGCGCGCCTGACCGCTTCGGGCCCCCAGGGTAGCGGCCGCCAGCTGGCGGCAGGCCTCCACCGACTCAAACAGGCTGGGCTCGTCCAACCGGGCGGGAATCTGAAAGTGGTCGCTGTCCTCCCCCGCCTGGTACTCCGCCACCCCCCGCTCAGACAGGCGGATGCTGTCGTTCCCGCTGCGGGCTACCTGCTCGTCGCCGGAGGAATAGAAGCTGCTGGCGTCCACGGAAAAGCCCAAATCCCCCATCAGCGCCTCCAGAGCGGCCCGCCCTCCGGCCATGGGGTTGTCCGCCCTGTAGACCGCGGGACGCAGATCCGCCGTCATCACCAGGGTATCCCGGTCCAGATCCCGGGTCAGCTCCGATTCAAAGGCATAGCGGGCCCCGGTGTCCTCCAGACCGGACAGTGCCTCCACCAAATGGGCCTCGTTGGCTACCTCCGACAGGCGGCGGTAGTAGACTCCGTCCTCCTCGTCCCGGTAGCAGAGCGCCACCTTTTCCTGCCAAACCGTGAGGGTCAGCCGCCGGACCACGCCGTCGATGGAGCTCTCCTCCCCGGACAGCCATCCCGCCAGCACGGACAAAGGCATCTCACCCTGGAAGTCAAAAGACACCCCTGGCGCGGTGAGCA
Organism: Pseudoflavonifractor phocaeensis; assembly: GCF_021531375.1. Classification (GTDB taxonomy): domain Bacteria; phylum Bacillota; class Clostridia; order Oscillospirales; family Oscillospiraceae; genus Lawsonibacter; species Lawsonibacter phocaeensis_B. The sequence goes on along the minus strand of NZ_JADYTU010000021.1, from coordinate 19,675 downwards.
GGGCCTTTTCCCACTGGGACCGGGTGATCCGCTCCGCCTCGCCGGCGCTGGACAGCACCTCCACCAGCAGTCCGGCCACCCGCTGGAACAGGGCGTCTGACGCGTCGGCGTCGTATTGGACGCCGTACCGGATATCCTCCGCGCTCCCCTCCAGATTCGCTGTAATCCGCAGGGGGCGGGCCGCGTCAGCCCGGGCGCCGCTCTGGGTCTGGACCAGATTGATCTGGTGGTCCTCCGTTCCCCGGGCCTGGAACAGCTGGCTCCGGGTCAGCAGCCACAGGGCGGAGCAGATCAGCAGGACGATGAGCACGTCCTTGCCCAATTCCACGGCCCGGACTCTTCTCTTTCGCTTATCCATGGCCCGGTCCCTCAATGTTCAGTTCCAGACGCACCGCCAAGCCGGGTCCCTGTTTGTCCTGAAGGGCCAGCAAACCCTGGTGGCGGTCCACGATCTCCTTGGCGATAGACAGGCCCAGGCCGGTGCCGCCGGACTGGCGGGAACGGGCCTTGTCCACCCGGTAGAACCGCTCGAAAATCCGGGGGCGGTCCTCCTCGGGGATGCCGATGCCGTCGTCGTCCACCACCATCCACACCCGCTCCTCCCGGCGGCCGGCCCGGATGGCGATATGGCCCCCGTCGGGGGTGTATTTGATGGAATTGGATACGATATTCATCATGACCTGGACCACCCGCTCCCGGTCGGCCACGATGTCGGGCAGACCCTCCTCCATCTCCAGGGTCAGGGTGTGGCTGTGGCGCTGGGCCTCCATATAGACCGCGTTGTACAGGTCCCGGACCACGTCGGAGAAGGAAAAGCGGGTCAGCTTCAGGTCATCCCGCCCGGAGTCAAAGCGGGACAGGGTCAGCAGGTCCTGGACGATATGGGTCATCCGGTCGCTCTCGTTGAGAATGACCCCCAGGAATTTCTGTTCCATGGCGGGAGGGATGTCTCCCGCGCTCTCGCTGAGGGTCTCGGCATAGGATCGGATATTGGTCAGGGGGGTACGCAGCTCGTGGGACACGTTGGCCACGAATTCCCGCTGCATCTCCTGATTCTTCCGCTGTTCGGTGACGTCATGGATGACCACCAGGGCGCCGCCCCCCTCCCGGCCGCGGTCGAAGGGGGCCAGCAGCAGCTGGAGGAAGCTGTCCCGCACCCGGCGCTCCCCCTCCAGATGGTCGGGAGCGGCCAGCACCTGATCCAGCGCAGCTACATCTCCGAAGAGGCTCTCGTAGGTGGTGTCCGGCCCGATGGAACAGTGGAGCATCTGGGCGGCAGCGGGGTTGGAGTGGATCACCTGCCCCTTCCGGGAGAAGGCCACCACGCCGTCGGTCATGTGGAGGAACAGGGTGTCCAGCTTGTTTCGCTCGTTCTCCACCTGGCGCAGGGTGTCCTGAAGCTGGCCCGCCATGTCGTTGAAGGTGTCGGTGAGCACGCCGATCTCGTCCCGGGAGGCCACCTCGATCTTCCGGGAGAAATCCCCCTCGGCCACCCGCATGGCCCCCTCTGTCAGCCGCTGGATGGGGGTGACCATGGTTTTGGACAGCAGGAAGGACAGCAGGATGGAGATGACCAGCCCGAAGATCAGCGCCTCCATGATCAGCAGGAACATCTGCTCCGTCAGGTTGTTGGCCGTGGTCTTGTTGTCCAGGATATAGATGATATAGGAGTCGTCGCCCCGGTCAATGGGAATGGCAACGTCCATATAATCCACCGCCAGATTGCTCCTGTCCCCCACCTCCCGGGTGCTCAGAGTGTGGCTCAGGTTGGGTGTGTACTCCAGATTCCCCGTCTCTCCGTCGGGGCGGACCAGACACACGCCGTTTCCGTCCAGGATATACAGCTTGCGGTTGCGGCCGTCCACGCCCAGCTCGCCGGCGTAGGCCTGAAGGACATCGGACATCATCTCCGCCCCGCTCTTCTCCTCTTCCTCTCCCTCGGTGGTCAGGTCGTGGAGCAGGCTCCGGTCCTGAAACACCTCGGCCACCTGGGTATAGAAGTCCTCCAGATAAAAGGCAGAGACCGAGTTGATCAGAAAGGCGCCCACCACCGCCATCAGAGACAGGATGAGCAGGACCATGATCATGACCAGCTTCATGTGTACGCTTCGCACAGACTCACCACCTGTTCAGAGTTAGGAATCAGGAGTAAAAAGGGCGCTGAAAAATGGAAAAACAGAGGCAGTCCCGGTTAACCTCCGAATAAGTACCCCATGCCCCGTTTGGTGACAATGAACTTGGGGGCGGCCGGGTCGTCCTCGATCTTTTCCCGCAGCCGCCGGACGGCCACGTCCACCGCCCGCACGTCGCCCACATAGCCCTCGTAGTTCCAGACGTGCTCCATCAGTGCCTCCCGGGAGAACACCTTGCCCGGCTGGGATGCCAAAAAGCAGATCAGGTCGTACTCCCGCTGGGTCAGGTCCAGGGGACGGCCGTCCTTGAAGATGGTGGCCTTCTCCCGGTCGATGGTCACCCGGCCCAGCCGGACCAGGTCCTTGGCCGGCAGCTCCGCCGGGGCGGCCGGAGCCGGCATCATGGAGACCCGGCGGATATTGGCCTTCACCCGGGCCAGCAGTTCCCGCATGGAGAAGGGCTTTGTGATGTAGTCGTCAGCTCCCAGCTCCAGCCCCAGCACCTTGTCCGTCTCCTCCTCACGGGCGGTGAGCATGATGATGGGGATGGATGAGCCCGCCTCCCGTACTTTCCGGCACACGTCAAAGCCGTTCATCCCGGGCAGCATCAGATCCAGCAGGATCAGGTCCGGGTTGCTCTCCAGCGCCAGTTGAAGTCCGGTGGGACCGTCGTAGGCCTCCAGGGTGTCATAGCCCTCCCGGCTCAGATTAAAGGACAGGATGTCCACGATATTCTGCTCGTCTTCCACGATCAGGATGGTCTTTCCCACGAGACCGCCTCCTTCTCTATCTCTTGATCCGCGCCTTACAGGCCCAAAAGCACCTTGACCTTCAGGGTGGTGGCCACCGTCTTGGCGTCGGTGATGGTTCCGTCCATCACCTGCTCCACCAGCTGGTCGAAGGGCATGGTGACCACATTCAAAAACTCATCCTCGTCCAGGTGCTGCTCCTTCTGGGTCAGGCCCCGGGCCAGATACATGTGCAGGGCCTCGTCGCAGAAACCGGGGGAGGCCAGCGTGTAGCCCAGATAGGTCCACTCCGACGCCTCCAGTCCGGTCTCCTCGCTCAGCTCCCGCTTGGCCCCCAGAAGCCGGTCCTCCTCCGCGCCGTGGTCCAGTTTGCCGGCGGGCAGCTCCAGCAGCTCCCGACGGATGGGGTAGCGGAACTGACGCACCAGCGCCACATTGTTCTCCTCGTCCAGAGCCAGAACCGCCACGCCGCCGGGATGATACACCACTTCCCGGGCAGCCAGCGTGCCGTTGGGCAGCTCCGCCTGGTCCAGGGTCAGCCGGACGATCTTGCCTTCAAAAATGGTCTTGCTCTCCACCATGCGTTCTGTCAGATCCACTTGGTTCACTCCTTATTATCGCCGGGCGTCTCCCCGTGCTCAGTTATAGTTCAGTATAGCACAAGGCGCCGATTCGGTAAAGCGGCAAGGCTCCCCGCGGTAAAATTTCCTTTTTTACTGTACGAACCGGGGGAAAAAGAGTATAATGCTGCTCACAGACAAAAATCATGTTTGCAAGGGAGTGTGGACCCTATGATCCGGAACGCGCGGCCGTCTGACTGGGACGATCTGATGGACATTTACGCCAGGGCCCGCCGCTTTATGAAGCAGGCCGGAAACCCGACCCAGTGGGGCGACTCCTCCCCCCGGGAGCAGCAGATCCGGGACGACATTCGCCTGGGCCACAGTTACGTGTACGTTCTGGAGGGAAGGGTCCAGGCCGTCTTCGCCATGATCCCCGGGGAGGACCCCACCTACCGGGTGATCCAGGGTGCCTGGCTTAATGACCTGCCCTACTGCGCCGTTCACCGGGTAGCCAGCCGGGGCGAGGTAAAGGGCGTGGCCACCCAGGTGCTGGAGTGGTGTATGGACCGGTGCGGCAACATCCGCATTGACACCCACGATGACAACCTGCCCATGCAGCATGTGCTGGAGAAAAATGGATTTGTCCGGTGCGGCCGTATCTGGAGCGAAGACGGCTCTCCCCGGATCGCCTATCAAAAATGCCGGTGACCCCGGACCAAAAGCCAAATAAAAACCACCGGCACGATATCTGTGCCGGTGGTTTTGTCTTTATTTCCTGCGTTTGCCCAGATAGGCCTCTTTGACCTTCTCATCGGCAAGCAGCTCCGCGCCGGTGCCCGACATGGTGATGTTGCCCGTCTCCAGCACATAGGCCAGGTCCGCGATCTTCAGCGCCATGTTGGCGTTCTGCTCGATGAGCAGCACGGTCACGCCCTGGCGGTTGATCTCCCGGATGATGGAGAAGATGTCCTGCACCACCAGGGGGGCCAGACCCAGGGAGGGCTCATCCAGCAGCAGCAGCTTGGGGCGGCTCATCAGGGCCCGGCCCACTGCCAGCATCTGCTGCTCGCCGCCGGACAGGGTGCCAGCCAGCTGCCACTCCCGCTCCTTCAGCCGGGGGAACAGGTCGTAGACCCACTGCAGGTCCTTGGCGACGCCCTCCTTGTCCTTGCGGAGGTAGGCACCGATCTTCAAATTTTCCAGCACCGTCATGTCCGGAAACACCCGGCGGCCCTCGGGACTCATGGCGATGCCGGAGGTCACGATCTTGTCAATGGATTTGCCCAGCAGTTCCTCGCCGTTCCACTGGATGGAGCCGGAGGCGGCCTTCACCAGGCCGGTGATGGTCCGCAGGGTGGTGGACTTGCCCGCGCCGTTGGCGCCGATCAGGGTGACGATCTTGCCGTCGGGCACCTCCAGAGAGATCCCCCGAAGGGCCTGGATACCTCCGTACGCCACATGGAGATTTTCGATCTTAAGCATCTTCCGCCACCCCCAGGTACGCGTCGATGACGCGCTGATTGTTCTGGATCTCCTCCGGCGTGCCGTCGGCGATCAGCTTGCCGAAATCCAGCACATAGATCCGGTCGGAGATGTCCATGACCAGGTCCATGTGGTGCTCGATGAGGAACACCGTCAGCTTGAATTTGTCCCGGATCTCCCCGATGAAGGCCGTCAGTTCATCGGTCTCCTGGGGGTTCATGCCCGCCGCCGGCTCGTCCAGCAGCAGCAGCTTGGGCTCGGTGGCCAGCGCCCGGGCGATCTCCAGACGGCGCTGCTTGCCATAGGGCAGGGAGGTGGCCAGCTCGTCCTTCACGTCGTACAGGCCCACAGTCTTCAGCAGCTCCTCCACATGGGCCCGCTGCGCCGCCTCCTCCTTCCGGTTCAGCCGCAGGGCGGCGGAGAGGAAGTTGGTGTGGGTGCGGCAGTGCTTGGCGATGAGCACGTTGTCGAACACCGTCTGGGACTTCCACAGGCGGATGTTCTGGAAGGTACGGGCCATGCCCATCTGGGTGATCTTATCCGGAGTGGGGGCCAGGACATGGGTGTACGTTCCGTCGTTCTGGCCCTTATAGAGTTTTTTCATCTTGCCCTGGGGATGATTTTCAACGATCTTCTCCCCCTGGAACCATACCGCGCCGTTGGTGGGCTGGTACACGCCGGTGATCACGTTGAAGGCGGTGGTCTTGCCGGCGCCGTTGGGGCCGATCAGGGCCACGATCTCCCCCTCGTTGACCTCCAGATTCATATTGTCCACAGCCACCACGCCGCCAAACTGCATGGTGACGTTTTCCACTTTCAATACATTGGCGCTCATTTGCCGACCACCTCCTTGTTCCGTGCCTTGGGACGGCGGCCCAGAAGATCGGGCAGCTCCTTGTCACCCATGAGGCCCTTGCGGAAGAACAGCACGATGCACATGATGATGACGGACAGCACCACCATGCGGAAGCCGTTCTTAAACACGGCAGGGGCGTTGATAAACAGGAATTTGCCGGAGTCCAGGCCACGCAGCAGCCACTCGGCGCTGAAAATATACAGATAGCTGGCCAGAATGGAGCCGGTGATGGAGCCGATGCCGCCGATGACCACGATGAGCAGGATCTCATAGGTCATGGCGCTCTTGAAGGGCGCGGCGGCGATGGTGCCGTTGTACATGGCCAGCATGCCCCCGCCGATCCCGGCGAAGAAGGAGCTGATGATGAAGGCCATCCGCTTGTGCTTGGCCAGGTTGATGCCCATGGCCTCAGCCGCCACCTCGTCGTCCCGGATGGCCTTGAAGGCCCGGCCGTAGGTGGAGTTGATGAGCAGCACGATAAAGGCGATCATCAACCCCGCCAGGATGATATAGGACGTGGCGTGTTCAAAATCGGGATAGCTCTTGAGCAGGTTGGAGCCATTGGTAATGGGGCCCAGGGCGTTCCACTGGAAGAAGGCCCGCAGGATCTCCGCGAAGCCCAGGGTGGCAATGGCCAGATAGTCGCTTTTCAGCCGCAGCACCGGCAGGCCGATGAGCCAGGCCATCAGCGCCGCCAGCAGGCCGCCCACCAACAGGGCCAGCAGCATACCCACCGTGGTGCCCACCGTCTTGCCCAGGAAGCTCTCAAAGATCTCCGGCAGGGAGAACTGGATGGCGCCGCCGTCAAAGTACTGGTACACGCTGATCCGCTTGGCCACGGGGATGGTAAGTACGCCGTAGGCATAGGCGCCCAGGAGCATGAAGCCCGCCTGACCCAGAGAAAACAGGCCGGTAAAGCCGTTGAGCAGGTTCATGGACACAGCCACCAGGGCATAGACTGTGCCCTTCTTAATGACCTTGATCACGATGTGGTAGCTGGGCAGAGCCGCATCCACGGCAATGGCCGCCGCCAGGACCAGGATCAGAACCGCCGCCAGGAAGACCGTTTTCTTCTTGCTTGTCGTCATATCGTTCCCTCCTTACACCTTGTCGGTGACCTTTTCACCGAACAGGCCGGTGGGCTTTACGCACAGGACCACGATCAGCAGCGCAAAGGTAAACGCGTCGGAGAAGGTGGTGTAGCCGACGCCCTTGATGAGCTCCTCGCACAGTCCGATGATGAACGCGCCCACCACCGCGCCGGGGATGGAGCCGATACCGCCGAACACCGCGGCTACGAAGGCCTTCAGACCCGGCATACCGCCGGAGGTGATGGCCACGGAGGGGTAGTTGGTGAAATACAGCATAGCGCCCACCGCCGCCAGGAAGGAACCGATGACGAAGGTCATGGAGATGACGGCGTTGATCTTGATGCCCATGAGCTGGGCGGTTTCAAAGTCCTTGGCCGCCGCCCGCATGGCCATGCCGATCTTGGTGTGGTTGATGAGGTACACCAGGGCAATCACCAGCACGATGGTCAGCGCGGGAGTAACCAGAGTGACCCGCTTGGTGGAGGCCCCCAGGATCTCCACGTTTTCCGAGATCCAGGGGATGGGATTGGTGACCGGCTGGGGCACGCCGCCGGTGACATAGAAGGCCAGGTTCTGGATCAGATAGCTGACGCCGATGGCGGAGATCATGACGCTCATCCGGGGGGCGGTACGCAGGGGCTTGTAGGCCGCCCGCTCGATCACGAAGCCAAGCGCCACCGTGACCACCAGCACCAGAGGGACGGCCGCGTATATGGGCATGGCGGTGGTGGCGTAGACCATCACCAGACCGGCCACCATGAACACATCGCCGTGGGCAAAGTTGATCAGGCGCAGGATACCGTAGACCAGAGTATACCCGATGGCGATCAGCGCGTACTGGCCGCCCACAGAGATACCGTTGATGATGTAAGGCAGTATCTGTTGCATGGGAAAACCTCCTGAAGGTATTTTTCAGTCTCATGGGCCGTCTGGAAAAAGCAGGTCTGCCTGCTCTTTCAAGGCGACCCATCGAAAGCAGGGAAAGATTGGCGGAGCATTCGCTCCGCCAAACTTGTTTCCCGTTAGGATGGCGATCAGCCGACGGTCTGGACCTTCACAAAGTCCCAGGCACCGGCTTCGGTGTTGGCGGTCTTGATAAAGGCGGAATCCCGCTTGGCGTCGCCGATCTCGTCGAACTCGATCAAGCCGGACACGCCCTCGTAGGAGACGCCGGGCAGAGCCTCCAGCACAGCGGCGGGATCGGTGCTGCCGGCGGCCTTGATGGCCTCCAGAGCGGTGAAGTAGGCGTCATAGCCCATGGCGGTGACGGCGGAGATCATATCATTGCCGCCGTTGTTGGTCTTGGCGTCGGCGTTGGCGTTGATCCACTCCTTGATGCCGGAGTCGAACTCCGCGTTGCCGCCCTCCTGGTAGAAGGTGGTCACATAGACGTTCACGTCGCGGCCCTTGGCGCTCTCGATGACCATGTTGTCGTCCCAGGTGTCGGAGCCGAGCAGAGCGCCCTCAAAGCCCTGGGCGTCGGCGGCCTCCACGATCAGCTGGGCATAGTTGATGGAGACGGGGGCAAAGATAACGCCGGCGTTGGCGGCCTTGGCGTTGTTGATGTAGGAGACGAAGTTGGCGCTGCCCTCGGGGAAGTCCTCGGACTTGACGGTGCCGCCCAGAGCAGTGAACGCCTCGCTGAAGTAGTGGACCAGACCCTGGTCATAGTCGCTGCCCAGCATGGCCAGAGTATAAGCGGTGGTCACGCCCAGCTCATTATAGGCATAGTTGGCCAGAACGGTGCCCTGGAAGGGGTCCAGGAAGCAGATGCGGTGATAGACGCTGCAGTCCGCGGTGACCTGGGGGTTGGTGCAGGTGACGCCGATGGCGGGGACGCCGGCCTCTTCAAACACCTTGCCGCCGGCCATGGACACGCCGGAGCCGTAGGAGCCCAGCACGATGGACGCGCCCCGGTTTACCAGCTCGGAGGCGGCGGAGGGGCCATTCTCGGGAGTCGTGCGGTTATCCACGATCTCCAGCTGGACCTGATAGGTTTCGCCGCCGATCTCCACGGTGGGCTGGACGGTGTTGGCATACTGCATGCCCAGGATCTCCTTCTTGCCGCCGGCGCCGTTGTCGCCGGTCTGGGGCTCATACACGCCGATCTTGACGACCTTGTCGCCGGACGCGGCGCCGCTGGCGGCGCTGCCGGCGGAGCTGCCGCCGCTGCTGGAACCGCCGCAGGCGACCAGGCTCAGAGCCATACTCACAGCCAAGGCCAAAGACAGAAACTTTTTCATACTATTCCTCCTATTTCATTGGGGCTCGCTGCCCCGCGGATAAAGAAATCTTACGGGATTTTTCCTCACTTTGCAAGTCAAATAATTCACAGAAAGATTCCGCTTTTTTGCAATTTCCCGCCATTTTCTTCTTCAATTTTTCTTAAAGTGTCCGCATTTCACGGACATTGTAAATTTTTGTCCGTTTTTCTGCATCCAAATGTCCTTGTATTGTGGACACCATTTTTGGTGATTTTGCCCTTATTTATTTTGAGCCGCCCGCTCTTTTATCGTATCAAATGGCAAAATATCGTCAAAAGTATCTTGTTCCGCCCGGCGCACTCTCCCCGCCGTTCCCCTTTTGTATGCAAAACATGTCCGTCTCCGAATGGAGGCCAGCGCCGCCAAAGATCTGCAATGAGCGGCATAGCCTTGGCGGCGGCAATCGCCTTCTCCTTCATCAGAGCAAAGTCCGCTTTATCTCGGAACGCCCTGCCGGGCATTCCCCGCCCGCTCCCTTGCTCCTCCTCTCCGGCCCATGACCACTTCGTTGGGTCACGGGCCGGTCGGCCGCCTTCGGCGGCTATATTCGCTCTCTCTCGCCCCTCTGAACCCTCGTTTACGAGGACTGCCCCGCAAAAAAATCCCGCCCCCTGTGGGGCGGGATTTTTTGATTGGCTTATTCCTCAGCCATAGCCTTGGCGGCGGCAATCGCCTTCTCCTGGGCCATGGGGGGGCAGTCCTCGTAGCGGACGAAGTGGAAGGTGTAGGAACCGCGGGACTGGGTCATGGCCCGCAGGTCGATGGCGTAGGAGGTCATCTCGGCCATGGGGACCTCGGCCTCGATCACCTGCTCACCGTCGCCGGTGGGATTCATGCCCATGACGCGGCCGCGGCGCTTGTTCAGATCGCCGATGACGTCGCCCATGTAGCTGTCGGGCACGGTGACCTGCAGCTCGCCCACAGGCTCCAGCAGGACGGGGTTGGCCTCGGGCATGGCGGCCTTATAGGCCAGCTGAGCAGCGGTCTTGAAGGCAATTTCGGAGGAGTCAACGGGGTGGTAGGAGCCATCGTACAGCACGGCCTTCAGGTTGACCACGGGGTAGCCGGCCAGAGGACCGTGGACGCAGGCCTCGCGCAGGCCCTTTTCCACGGCGGGGAAGAAGTTCTTGGGCACGGAGCCGCCGAAAACTTCCTCGGCGAAGACCATCTCTTCCTCCTCCAGGTTGGGCTCAAAGCGGATCCACACGTCGCCGAACTGGCCGGAACCGCCGGTCTGCTTCTTATGACGGCCCTGCTTCTGGACGGTCTTGCGGATCTTCTCACGGTAAGGCACACGGGGGGCCTTCAGCTCGGTCTCCACATTGAAGCGGCTCTTCAGTTTGGACACCAGCACGTCCACCTGGATATCGCCGGCGGCGTACAGGACCATCTGGTGGGTCTCGGCGTTATTGACCACGTTGAAGGAGGGATCCTCCTCGTTCAGACGGTACAGGCCCTGGGCCACCTTGTCTTCCTGGCCGCGGGTCTTGGGGGAGATGGCCACGGCGTAGCAGGGCTCGGCGAAGGGGATCTGCTTCAGGGAGACCACCTTACGGGCGTCGCACAGGGTGTCGCCGGTCTTGACCTTTTCCATCTTGCCGATGGCGCCGATGTCGCCGCAGCCCAGCTCTTCCACTTCCTCCGCCTTCTTGCCGCGCATCACATACAGGCGGCCCAGCTTCTCATTCTCGCCGGTGCGGGCGTTGACCATGGTCATGTTGGGGGTGATGGCGCCGGACAGGACCTTGACGAAGGAGTACTTGCCGTACTGGTCAGAGACGGTCTTGAAGACGAAGGCGGTGGGCACGCCGCCGGGAGAGACCACGAACTCCTCGGTCTCGCCGTCCTGACGGGTGGCCTTGTGGTAGTTGCCCTCCATGGGGGTGGGCAGCAGCTCCATGATGTAGTCCATCAGCATCAGAGAGCCCATGGTGTTGACGGCGGAGCCGCACAGCACGGGGAACATGGACAGCTCCCGGACGCCCTGGCGCAGGCCCTGGATCATCTCGGCATAGGTGAAGTCCTCGCCGGAGAAGAACTTGTCCATGAACTCCTCGCTGGTCTCGGCCACGGACTCCTTCAGAGCGTCGTACAGCTCCAGCAGGACGCCCTGCTTGTTCTCGGGTACCTCGATCTCCACCCGCTTGCCGTTCTTCATCTCATAAGCGCGCTTGTTCAGCACGTCGATGATGCCGATGACCTTCTTGTCCTCGTCCCAGATGGGAACGACCACAGGGGCGATCTTGTTGCCGTACTTGGCACGCAGCGCGTCGAAGGTGGCGTTGTAGTCGGAGTTGTCCTCGTCAGTCTTGGAGATATAGATGAAACGGGGCATGTTCCGCTCCTCACAGAACTTCCACGCTTTCTCCAGACCCACGGAGATGCCGTCCTTGGCGGAGCAGACGATGATGGCGGCGTCGGCGGCCCGCAGGGCCTCCATCACTTCGCCGGAGAAGTCGAAGCCGCCCGGGGTGTCCAGCACGTTGATCTTACAGCCCTTATACTCCAGGGGGGCCACGGACAGGGAGATGGAAATCTGGCGCTTGACCTCCTCGGGGTCATAGTCGCAGACGGTGTTGCCGTCCACAGCCTTGCCCATGCGGTCGATGGCGCCGGTCATATACAGCAGACTCTCCGCCAGGGCGGTCTTTCCGCTCCCACCATGTCCCAGCAGGCAGACGTTGCGGATGTTTTGTACAGAATATCTCATGTCTTGTTTCCACTCCTTATGTTTCGCATATTGCTCCGTCAGAGGACCGGAGGAGCCGATCCAAAAAGACGTTACACGCTATTGGTTATTATACATTAAAAACCCCCGTCTGACAACTGTTTTTTTGTCGGAGCGGCAAGACGGGCTCCAGCCGCTTCTTCGATTTCTCCCCATCTTTTCGTGAAAAGTGACGAAAGTCCTGGAAAGGCCTTAAAAACGCTCCGGAAAGTCCGCGGACCGGTTCCTTCCGTCCCCCGCTCCCCCACCGCCTGCGTTTGACGGAATCTTAATACAGCGGAGCTTTTGCCTTCTTGTTTCTTTATTCGGGACGGTCATATGATAGGGAAGAAACAAATGTACGGGGTCCGGGACGGGACGGTCCCGCACAAAAAGGAGCGCGTATCATATCATGCTGATTGCCCAAGTTTCCGCTGTGGCGATTTTTCTGACCATGTTTTTTCTGATCGTAACAGAAAAGGTAGAACGGCACATCGCCACCCTGGGGTGCGGTTTTCTGACCCTGACGGTGGTATTCGGCCTGTGCATGCGCAGCGGCCGGGCCGTATTGGAGGCGCTGAGCCTGTACAGCATCTTCCAACCGAACTTTTGGTACCAGATGGGGGCCGCCACCACCTCTACCGGCATCAACTGGGAGACCATCACCTTTATCGCCGGCATGATGATCATGGTGGAGGGCATGGCGGAGAGCGGATTTTTCCGGTGGCTGTGCATGGAGATCGCCAAGCTGGTCCATTACAGGCCCATCCCCATCTTTCTCACCTTCATGGTCATGTCGGCGGTGCTGTCCATGTTCATCGACAGTATCACGGTCATCCTGTTTCTGGCCGCCGTCACGGTGGAGCTGGCCCGGCTGCTGGAGCTGGACCCGGTGCCCATGATCCTCTCTGAGATCTTCTGCGCCAACCTGGGAGGCTCGGCCACCATGTGCGGCGACCCGCCCAACATCATCATCGGCACCTCCCTGGGGTACTCCTTCGGCGATTTTATTGCCAACACCGGCCTTATGTCCGCTATCTCCCTGGGGATCATCGTGATCTATTTCTACTTCTGTTTTCGGAAAGATCTGCGCAGCTCGGACCGGACCGGGCAGTCCCGAAGCTGTCCCGATCCCAAGGAGGCCATCACCGACCGCCGTTCCTTCCTGGTCAGCTGCCTCATCTTCGGCTGCGCCGTCGCGCTGCTTATCACCCATGCCCAGACCCGGCTCACCGTGTCCTGTATCGGCACGGTTATCGCCCTGGCCACGCTGATTGCCGCGGGGCCGCGGGCCAAGGGCATCCTGATGCGGCTGGACTATAAGACCCTGCTGTTCTTTATGGGCCTGTTCGTGGTGGTCAGCGGTCTGGAGCAGACCGGCGTACTGGAGCTGCTGGCCGCTCTCATCGGCCGGGCCAGCGGCGGCAACGCCATGCTGATCGCCGCCATCATCATCTGGGGCTCCGCCGCAGCCAGCGCCTTTATCGACAACATCCCCTTCTCTGCCACCATGATCCCCGTCATCAAAAGCCTGGCCGCCGTCCAGGGGGCGGACCTGCACACCATGGCCTGGGCCCTGTCCATGGGCACCGATATCGGCGGCAACGCCACCCCCATCGGCGCCTCGGCCAACGTAGTGGGCACCTCCATCGCCGCCAAAAGCGGCCACGCCATCAGCTGGGGCCGGTATTGCAGGGTCATGGCTCCGGCCACCGTCATCGTCATTTTCATCTCCATGCTGGTCATATTTGTCCGCTACTTCTGATTTTACTGCTCATAAGGAGGGACCACTCATGTCTGAACCGCTGATCGTTGCCCTGGGGCGGGAATTCGGAAGCGGCGGCCACGAGATCGCTCGGTCGCTGGCAAAACGCTTCTCCCTGCCTCTCTACGAAAAAAACATGCTGGAAGCCATCGCCCAGACTCGGGAACTGGATGTGGAACATCTGGCCCGGTACGATGAACAGCCTAAAAACCGGCTTATGTACCGCACGGTGAAAGGATTCAGCAATGCCCCGGGGGACGCGCTCGCCCAGATGCAGTTTCAATACCTGCGTGAGCAGGCCGACGCCGGCAGATCGTTTGTGGTCGTGGGCCGCTGCGCCGAGGAGGTCCTACGGGACCGTCCCGGTCTGGTGTCCATCTTTGTGCTGGCCGACCGGGACTTCAAGCTGACCCGGACCATGGAGCGGGGAGCCGAGACTACCGGCGAAGCTCTGGCCATCATGACCCGGGAGGACCGGAGGCGCAGGCTCTATCACGACCAGTTCTGCAAGGGCAAATGGGGGGACGCCCGGAACTATGACCTCACCGTCAACAGCGCCCGGCTGGGCATTGAAGGGACCGCAAACATTTTGGCACAATATATTCACGCCCGTACAAGCCAAGGGGAAGCCGACAAGCCTTAATCCCAAATAACAAATCGCCCAAAATCATAGATTTTGGGCGATTTTTATATCTCATAATCAATTCTTCGGCGAGCTCCGCAGCAGGACTACGGTTCTTCCGTCAGGACGACGGCACATAAGCCGTCAGATTTCTGCCCGGCGGCCACGGATGAGGTAATGCCCTCCTGCTCCTGAAGCAGTGCCAGCAGCCCCTCCATCTGCTCCCATGTGACCAGATAACAGGTCCGGCCCTCCCCATCGGGCAAAGCCTCCGTCTCCGGCCCCAGTATTTCCTCCGATCCTTCCGGTAACTGCGTCAAAGTGAGCACGGCGTCCACCGCCTGGCCGGCCACCTCATACTGGGCAGGGCTGCCGGTGCTCCGGAGCTGAAGCTCCGGAACGGCGTCGCTCTGGGCCGCCCCCGCATCCGGAGAATCTTCCTCCGTCATAAGGCCCTCCACGGAAGCTACCGCGATCCCCGGCTGCATCAGTTCTTCTGTGCCCTCACCGGCAGCGCTGTCCGGGGCCACATTATATTCCACATATTCCACAGCGTCTCCGGCTCGGCGCGGGATCCCCGCTTGGTACAGGCCGACACACAGTACCAGACAAGCGGCCAGCCCGGCCAAAGCCCGAACCTGGGGCCGTCGGAACAGGGGGACCACTTTGGGTCCGGCAGACTCTTGCGCCCGAATCCGTTCCATCACCCCCTGGGCAAAGCCCTCAGGGGCGGGTATCTCTTCCACCTGGGGAAAAGCGGTATGAATCGCAGCAAGCTGCGATTCCAGTGCCCGGCAAGCCGGGCAGCAGGCCAGATGGGCCTCCAGCTCCCGCTCCTCCTCCCCGGTCAGCTCCCCGTCCAGCCGGGCGGAGATCAGGTCCGTATATCGTTCACAGCGATCCATGCCGCTTCACCTCCTTAATGTTCGTTCGATGGGTTAGACGGCGGACCGCCAAAAAAGTTCCCGTCCTCCAACAAGATTTTCCGCAAGGCCAGCCGGGCCCGGGCGATCCGGGATTTCACCGTTCCGATGTCCAGTTCCAGCGCCTGTCCGATCTCCTGATAGCTCAGCCCGGACAGCTCCCGCAGCGCCAGCACCTGACGGTGGTGGTCGGGCAGAGCCTCCAGCCCCCGGGCCACTGCCCGGCTCCGCTCCGCCCGCTCCAGCTGCCGCTGGGGGTCCTGGTCCCAGTCCGCCGGCTCCGTCCAGCCCGACTCCTCGTCGTCCAGGGAGAGGACAGGCTCCACCTCCCGGCGGCGCTTCTGCTTTCGCAGATAGTCGATGCACACGTTGGAAGCCAGCCGGTATACCCAGGTGGAGAAGCTGCTGTCCCCCTGGAAGGCGGGCAGGCCCTGCCAGGCCTTGAGAAAGGCCTCCTGGGCCAAGTCGGCGGCTTCCTCCCGGTCGTTCACCATCCGGAGGGCCAGGGTGTACACCCGATTCTGATTGTTCAGCACCAGCTGTTCAAAGGCATCCTGGTCCCCGGCCCTTGCCCGGTCCACCAGTTCCCGCTCCGTCACAGCTTCCCACCCCCTTGTTCCGTGTGGATATACTCTCTCCGTGCCGCGCATTTCAACGCTTCACGCTCAATGCTTCCTTCTCAACACAAGTCCCGCTTGATCCCCTCAGTGACCTTATACACGTCGGCCAAGGTGGTGATCTTCACGATCTGTTCCTTATAATACCCCGCGTGGGGAACTCCCTTCAAATACCATGCGTAGTGCCGCCGCGCCTCCAGGCAGGCGATCTTCTCCCCCTTGTTGGCCGCCGACAGCTCGAACTGGCGCACGGCGGTGTCGCACCGCTCTGCCAGGGGAGGCATGTCCGGGATGGGCCGGCCCTCCAGGGCCGCCTTGCACTGGGCAAAAAGCCAGGGGTTCCCGAATACTCCCCGTCCGATCATGGCCATGTCCGCCCCGGTGTATTTCAGGATGCGTGGGGCGTCGGTGGGCTTGAACACGTCGCCGTTGGCAATGACCGGGATCTTCACCGCCTTTTTTACCTCCCGGATCCAATCCCAGTTGGCGGTACCCGCGTACATCTGGTTCCGGGTCCGGCCGTGGACGGCCACGGCGGCCACCCCGGCCTCCTCCATGGCTTTGGCAAACTCCACGCAGTTGATGGACCCCTTGTCCCAGCCCAGGCGGAACTTCACCGTCACGGGGCAGCCCGCCCCCCGGATCACCGCCTCGGCCACCTTGACCGCCAGGTCCGGATTCCGCATCAGCCCGGAGCCGTCCCCGGAGTTTGCCACCTTGGGCACCGGACAGCCCATATTGATGTCAATGAAGTCGGCTCCGGACACCTCATGGGCGATGCCCGCCGCCTGCTCCATACAGGCCGGGTCGCTGCCGAAGATCTGGGCGGCGGCGGGGTGTTCCCCCTCTCCCAGCTGCAGCAGGGGGATGGATTTTTTATCCTGATAGCACAGGGCCTTGGCGCTGACCATTTCCGTGCAGGTCAGACCCGCCCCCTGCTCCCGGCAGATGGTGCGGAAGGCCACGTCGGTTACCCCTGCCATGGGGCCCAGGGCCAGGGGCGTTTCAATTGTAATACCTGCGATGGATACCATATTTCCTCCATGGCAGCTTGCGCCGCTGTTTTCCGTCCAAACTGATGTCACGGCGGAGGCAAACCCCGAGGTGATTCCTGCCCTTTCGGGCAATCCACCTTCCGCCCCCGCCCTGCAAATTTCAAGATATTGTACCATACCCATCACGGGTTGACAAGGGCGGCTCCAGACATTAAAATTGGGAGAAACCCACACATACAGACAGATACAGGAGAGAACCGCCATGGAATTGAACGCGCTGCGGGCCGCCTTTCGGGGCCTGTCCGCTTATCGGAACCTGACCGCCCAGCCGGTCCTGCTTCAAATGGGCCGCCTTCTGGACGCGCTGGCCCAGGGCCGGGGCGAGGAGGCCCTGGACGCCTACACCGCCGTCTTCTATCATCTGCGGGAGGAGGGCTTTTCCGGTCTGGGAGACTGGCTGTGGGACCGGCTGCGGTACACCGAGACTCCCTACGCCCTGCTGGCCCAGCGGGGCGGCTCCGATCCCGCCCTGGAAAATGGGGCCCGCCGGGATGTGGACACCTTCGTTCTGCTGGCCGAGACCGACTGTGACCGCTGCGTCGACGCCATGAAAGAGCTGCTGCCCAACGAGTATGCTCCGGTGCTGGCCGCTCTGCCCAGGTGGCGGGCCGCCGCGCCCTTCGACTTCGAAGCTCTCACCCAGTTCTACCGGGAACATGGCGCGGGGCTGTACGCCCGGTACCAGGCTTTCCTGTGGGAGGAGGGCCAGCTGGTTCCGGTGCCCGACCCCGACTGCCCCCGGCCCGAGGACCTGTTGGGCTACGAGCTCCAGCGGGACCAGGTGGAAGCCAACACCCGCCAGCTGATGGCGGGCCATCCGGCCAACAACGTCCTGCTCTTCGGCGACGGAGGCACCGGCAAATCGGCCACGGTGAAGTCCATGCTCTATCTGCCCGGCATGGAGGACCTGCGCCTCATCGAGATTCAGAAGGAGAACCTCACCGGCCTGCCCCAGCTCATGCGCTCTCTGGGCGGACGGCGGCAGAAATTCATTCTGTTCATCGACGATCTGGCCTTTGACCAGGACGACAAGACCTATTCCTCCCTGAAGACCATTCTGGAGGGCAGTCTGGAGCGGCGGCCCGCCAACGTGGCCATCTACGCCACCTCCAACCGCCGCCATCTGGTGCGCCAGAACTTCAGCGACCGGGGCAGCGACGAGGTGGATGCCGCCGAGACCATCTCGGAAAAGACCGCCCTGGCCGAGCGCTTCGGGCTTCGCATCCCCTATCTGACCATGAACAAGGCC
This sequence comes from Pseudoflavonifractor phocaeensis, assembly GCF_021531375.1. Classification (GTDB taxonomy): domain Bacteria; phylum Bacillota; class Clostridia; order Oscillospirales; family Oscillospiraceae; genus Lawsonibacter; species Lawsonibacter phocaeensis_B. Next base: position 1,600 of record NZ_JADYTU010000021.1, on the reverse strand, counting down.
GGCTATCTGGCCTTGGTGGACCATCTGGCCGGCCAGGCTGGGATCACCATGGACCGGGAGGTCCTCCACGCCCAGGCCATGACCTGGGAGATCCGCCACTCCGGCCGCACCCCCCGGGTGGCCCGGCAGTTCATCGCCAGTCTGCTCCAGTGACATCCCGATCCACAAACCAAGCGGCCCGGCTTTCGCCGGGCCGCTTGCCTGTTACCGCTGAAGAAAAAAATCCGCCGGAATAATCCGGCGGATTTTTTATCTAAATTCAAACGATGCCTCAGCAGATCTTGGTGATCCAGTTGTGGGGATCGGCCACGCGGCCCCACTGGATTCCGGTCAGCTCGTCGTACAGCCGCTGGGTGACAGGGCCGATCTCATTGTTGTTGATGGTGACCTTCTTGTCGCCCTCGGCCAGCTCGCCGATGGGGGAGACGACGGCGGCGGTGCCAGTGCCCCAAGCCTCCTCCAGCGTGCCATTCTCGGCGGCGTCAAACAGCTCCTGGGCGGAGATGCGGCGCTCCTCCACCTCATAGCCCCAGTCCTTCAGCAGCTGGATGCAGGAGCGGCGGGTAATGCCGGGCAGCACGGAGCCGTTCAGGTCGGGAGTCAGGACCTTGCCGGCCACCTTGAACATAACGTTCATGGCGCCGACCTCCTCGATGTACTTGCGGTGGACGCCGTCCAGCCACAGCACCTGGGTGTAGCCCTTCTTCTCCGCCCGGTTGCCGGCGCGGAGGGAAGCGGCGTAGTTGCCGCCGGTCTTGGCCATGCCGGTGCCGCCCTTGACGGCGCGGACGTCCTCGTCCTCGATGTAGATCTTGACGGGGTTCAGGCCCTCGGGATAGTAAGCGCCCACGGGGCAGACGATGACGATGAACTGGACATGGTGGGAGGAGTGAACGCCCAGAGCCGGGTCCAGACCGATCATGAAGGGACGGATGTACAGGGAGGTGTCCTTCTCATGGGGCACCCAGTCCTGCTCCAGCTTCACCAGCTCGGTGATGCCGGCCAGCGCCAGCTCGGCGGGGATCTGGGGCATGCACAGACGGTCGGCGGAGTCATTCATCCGCTGGATGTTGTCCATGACCCGGAACAGCTGGATGGAGCCGTCGGCGGTGCGGTAGGCCTTCAGGCCCTCGAAGATCTCCTCGGCGTAGTGGAGCACCTTGGCGGCGGGGTCGATCTGCAGGGGGCCGTAGGGGACGATGCGGGGATCGTGCCAGCCCTGGCCCTCATCATAGTCCACAAGGAACATGTGGTCGGTCATCGCTTTGCCAAATACCAGGGTGGAGGATTCGGGCTTCTCCTTCAGAGTGGCGGCACGGGTAATTTTGATTTCTTCCATGTTTGGATTGCCTCCTATATTCCTTCGTTCTGGCTTACATTCCACACAATACAAATAACAGCGGCGTGGGAGCGCGGCGCCCGGAGCGCCCGCTTCTCTCTCTCTTTCCTCTTGATGCGGATGGGAGGGCCGTGCGGAATACGGCCTTGTTTGCTTATTATAGCAGTCTTTTTTTTCAGGCGCAACGGTTCATTCCCCGCTTCCGGGAATTTTTCTCTCCCATCCCGCCTCCCCGCCCGGGCAAAGCCCGCCCCTTTCCTC
>NZ_JADYTU010000020.1 GCF_021531375.1 Pseudoflavonifractor phocaeensis | reverse complement strand
CCTGCCGCTGCTCCCGCTCCCGCCGCCGCCCCCCCCGCTGTGGCCGCTGGTGAGACTGCCGTGAACAGCCCCATGCCCGGCAACGTGTTCAAGGTGGAGTGTAAGGTCGGACAGCAGGTCAACGCCGGCGATGTGCTGGTGGTCCTGGAGGCCATGAAGATGGAGATCGAGGTCTCCGCTCCCGTGGCTGGCACCGTCAAGGCCATTTCCGCCACCGTGGGCGGCACCGTCAATACTGACGATCTGCTGGTCACCCTGGGCTAATAGGGGGTCATAACGTATGCCTAATGCAAGTAAAGCCATTCTGAACCCCTTTGACCCGCTTTCTGTCCCCCAGGCTCTGATGGTCGCGGTCTGCGGTATCCTGGTGGTGTTCATGATGCTGGCCATCCTGGCCGTGGTCATCGTGGTCATCTCCAAGATCGTGGGTGCTCTTGAGGGCAAGAAGAAGCCTGCCGCCGCTCCCGCTGCCAAGAAGGCCGCTCCTGCTGCCGCGCCCGCTGCTGCTCCCGCGGCCCCCGCTGTTGACGAGGGTGAGATGGTGGCCGTCATGATGGCCGCCATTGCCGAGGAGTCCGGTATGCCCATGGGTTCCTTCCAGATCACCAATGTGGCTCCTGTGGCGGCTGCTCCTGTAGCTGCCGCGCCTGTGGCTGCTCCCGCTCCCGCCCCTGCTCCTGTTGCCGGCGAGACTGCCGTGAACAGCCCCATGCCCGGCAATGTGTTCAAGGTGGAGTGCAAGGTCGGCCAGCAGGTCAACGCCGGCGATGTGCTGGTGGTCCTGGAGGCCATGAAGATGGAGATCGAGGTCTCCGCTCCTGTGGCCGGCACCGTCAAGTCCGTCTCCGCCACCGTGGGCAGCACCGTCAACACCGACGATCTGCTGGTGGTCCTGGGCTGAGCCCGTTCTTAACTGAATCACAGATCACATTTGCCCGAAGGACGGCCCCGGCCGTCCTTCGGGTTTTCTGTTCAGAAAAGTCCGGATGGCCAACGGGTGCACGGACTTATACAAATGAGAGATTTCTTTCGGCAAAACCACGGAATTGTGTAAAAAATGTAGAGATTTCGGTTAAATTTGTGGAATTCCCTTGCGTGGAAGAGTTTGGATTGTTATAATAAAGGGGAAAATTAAGAGGAGGCAGAGGCTTTTTACGGACTGGAGGTGTCAAATGTCGTTCCAAATCGGGGACAAGGTGGTCCATCCCATGTATGGCGCCGGTGTGCTGGAGAGCGTCATCCAGAAAAAAGTGGGCGGAGTCACGCGGGAGTATTACATCATGCGGCTGCCGGAGCGGTCCATGGTCGTGATGATCCCGGTGGAAAGCAGCGAGGAGATCGGGGTCCGGCCTGTGGTGGATCAGGACCAGGCCAATGCGGTGCTGGCGGCTATCCCGGGGATCCAGGTAGAGATGACGGCCAACTGGAACCATCGCTACCGGGAGAATATGGAACGACTGAAAAGCGGCGACTTGCTGGAGGTGGCCCGGGTGGTCAAGGGTCTGACCGCGCGGGACGCCGCCCGGGGCCTGTCCACCGGGGAGCGGAAGATGCTCCACTCGGCCCGGCAGATCCTGATCTCCGAGCTGGTCCTGTCCAAGAGCCTGAGCTATGAGGCGGTGGAGCGGGAGCTGGACACCGCTCTGGCATAAACAAGTTCCCTTGGGGAATAAAGTGGAATACCTGAAAGGAGGGGGCCCACAGGCTCCCTTTTTCTATGACGGGACGGTCCGACGGGACTGCCCGGGAATCTTTTTCCGCGCGATATGGAGAACGCGCCGGCGCGGTGATGGAGGTCAATGACTATGGCTGGATTTTTGTCTCTGTTCCAAAAGAAAAAAACACCGCCGGGGCTGTGCTCCGCCGTGATCGTGGCGGCCGGCTCGGCCCGGCGGATGGAGGGGATCGACAAGATCCTGGCTCCCTTGGGGGAACTGCCCGTGCTGGTCCACACCCTGTACGCCTTTCAGGACTGTCCCGCCTTTGACGAGGTGGTGGTGGTCACCCGGGAGGACCTGCTGGTGGAGGTGAGCCGGCTGTGTAAGGAGTACCGCTTGGACAAGGTGACCAAGGTGGTGGTGGGGGGCGCGGAGCGCATCCACTCTGTGCGGGCCGGCCTTCAGGAGGTAAATCCGGAGGCGGGACTCATCGCCATCCACGACGGAGCGCGGCCTCTGGTCACCCGGGAGGTGCTGGAGGAGGCGGTGGCCCGGGCCTGGACCACTGGAGCGGCCGCTCCGGCCATCCCCGTCACCGATACCATCAAGCGGGAGGAGAACGGCCAGACGGTGGAGACGGTGGACCGGTCCCAGCTGCGGGCGGTCCAGACCCCCCAGGTCTTTGAGGCGGGCCTGATCCGGGCCGCACTGGAAAAGGCGGTCCAGGACGGCGAAAATCTGACCGATGACTGCGCCGCCGTGGAGCGCATCGGCATGAAGGTGTCCCTGACCGCCGGCAGCCGAGAGAACATCAAGATCACCACCCCCTTTGACCTGCTGCTGGGGGAGGCCATCCTGGAATCCAGAGTGAGAGGAGTTTGACGATGCGGATCGGACACGGATATGACGTACATAAGCTGACTGAGGGACGGAAGCTGATCCTGGGCGGGGTGGACATCCCCTATGAAAAGGGGCTGCTGGGCCACTCCGACGCCGATGTTCTGGTCCACGCCGTCATGGACGCCCTGCTGGGGGCTGCCGCTCTGGGGGATATCGGCCGGCATTTTCCCGATACCGATCCCGCCTACGCCGGGGCGGACAGTCTGGTCCTGCTGGACCATGTGATGGAGCTGCTGCGGGCCCGGGGCTGGAAGGTGGGCAACGTGGATGCCACCATTCTGGCCCAGCGTCCCAAACTGGCTCCCCATATCCCCCAGATGCGGGAAAACCTGGCCGTTCACATGGGGACGGACCTGGACCGGGTCAATGTAAAGGCCACCACGGAGGAGGGCCTGGGCTTCACCGGCGCCGGACTGGGCATTGCCGCCCACGCGGTCTGTCTGCTGGAGCGGGCCTGAGCTTCCCGGCCAAGGGCCGGAGAAATATCGCGGACTTTGGAGTCCGCCGGGAAAATGCGGTGTTCATAAGACAGTTAACAGTCACAGTAGTATAAACTGCTGTGGCTGTTCTTGTTTTTTATCCTGTTATGTGATAAAACAGGACCGAGCAGGCCTACAAATCGGAATTTTGGAGGTGTTTATTCACATTGCAAACATCAGAGAGTTTTAGATTAAGTGCTATCTTGTCGTTTTCGGGTGGATTTCAGGATGCATATACTTACAATGTAAGAGACCACGTTTTTGCAAATGCTCAAACAGGTAATGTTGTTCTGATGAGTCAGAATTTTATGCAAGGCAATGCGGTTATGGGGTTCCATTATATGTTTCCTTTGCTTTCATTTGCTGCAGGTATTTTTATTGCCGAGCAAATTGAAAACAAGTTCAAGAACAGTAAGGGCATACACTGGAGACAAATCATTCTGTTTATAGAAATGCTAATGCTTGGCCTTGTCGGATTTATGCCGCTCAAATTAAATATGATTGCCAATATGTTAGTTTCCTTTTCATGTGCTATGCAGGTGCAAACTTTCAGAAAAGTACATGGGTACGGATATGCGAGCACTATGTGTATAGGAAATCTGAGAAGTGGAACAGAAAGCTTATCACATTACCTCCGGAATAAGGATAAGGAATCTTTATATAAAGCAATTCATTTTTGGGGTATAATTATAGTTTTTGCAATCGGGGCCGGAATCGGAGGAGTCCTATCGAATATCTTCGGTATAAAAACGATTTTGGTCTCCACAATACTCTTAACTTTCGTTATCGTAATGATGATTAAGGAGTACCGGTAAATTCCTGTTTGTCAAACAAATACAAGGGCGCACTTCTGTACGGGGCAACCCCGTATGTGCGCTTGCGAGGCAAAACACCCCGGATACCTTCAAATGCCCGGAGCGTTTTACGTCACTGAGTTCCACGCAAGGGACTGTATCCCTTGCGCTGCTTTGCAGCTATCCTCTTATGGCAAAAGGCGTGACCACGAAAGTCACGCCTTTTGAAAATTTTTACTGTCTTATGAATAACGCCCGAAACCGGCGGGCCTTTTTTGTTGTTTTGAGGCACCGTAGCCGGGGCGGTCACATACACTGTAGATAGAGAGGCGAGTTCTCTCCCGGCGGCTCCGGAGCCCCGGATGCCGCCGCCGTTCAGGAAAGGAACTATGCTATGCTCTACTATCTCATTGTGTGCCGCTCCTTGACCCATGCACAGCGGACCGCCGCCGCTCTGGAGCGGGGAGGGATTACGGCCCGCATCCTGCGCTCTCCTAAGAGCATTGCGGGGGAGGGGTGCAGCCATTCCGTCAAGGTGTCCCAGCGCAGTCTGCCCGAAGCGCTTCGGATCTTACAGCGGGCGGAGCTGTCGCCCAAACGGATCTTCATCACCGCCGGGGACGGAAGCTACCAGGAGGTGGAATTGTGATCTATTTGGACAGCGCCGCCACCACATTGCAAAAACCGCCCGCGGTGGCCCGGGCCGCCGCCCGGGCCATCAATCACCTGGCCAGCCCAGGCAGGGGGGGACACAAGCCCGCTATGGCCGCCTCGGAGACGGCCTTTGCCTGCCGGGAGGAGGCCGCGGCCCTGTTCCATGTGCCCTCTCCGGAGCAGGTGGTCTTTACCTTTAATACGACCCACGCCCTGAATATCGCCATCAAGACCCTGGTGAAGCCGGGCAGCCGGGTGGTCATCTCTGGCTATGAGCATAATGCGGTGACCCGGCCCCTTTATGCCATTCCGAAGGTGGAACTCCGGGTGGCCGAGGCCCCTCTTTTTGACCAGCACGCCATGACGGAGGCCTTCCGCCAGGCTCTGGACCAGGGAGCGGACGCGGCGGTCTGCACCCATGTGTCTAACGTCTTCGGCTTTGTCCTGCCGCTGGAGGAGATCGCCGCCCTGTGCCGGGACCGGGGGGTGCCCCTCATTGTGGACGCCGCCCAGTCGGCGGGGTGTCTGCCGCTGGACTTCCAGGCCCTGGGAGCCGCCTTCGTGGCCATGCCGGGACACAAGGGCCTCCTTGGCCCTCAGGGCACGGGCCTGCTGCTGTGCGGCAGGGAGGCGGAACCGCTGCTGGAGGGGGGGACGGGCAGCCAATCCATCCTCCAGACCATGCCCGACTTTCTGCCTGACCAACTGGAGGCGGGCACCCATAATATCACCGGGATCGCCGGCCTGCTGGAGGGCCTTCGCTTTGTCCGCCGGCAGGGGATCCGGAACATCGCCCGCCAGGAGCGGCGCCTCATCCGCCGGATGGGAGCCGGACTGGCCGGCATGGCGGGGCTCCGGGTCTTTCTGTCGGAGGACCCGGAGGCACAGGCAGGGGTGCTGTCCTTCCTGCCGGAGGGCCGGGACTGTGAGGAACTGGGGGAGCTCCTGGGAGACCGGGGATTCGCACTCCGGGCCGGGCTCCACTGCGCTCCTCTTGCCCACAAGACCGCGGGGACTCTGGAGACCGGCACCGTCCGGGCCAGCGTCTCCCCCTTCAACCAGGACTGGGAGGTCCGCCAGTTCCTCCGGGCCATGGAACAGCTGACCGGCAGGTGAAAAGCTCCTCTTTTCCCTCGTTTGCCCAGGGGCCTACGGCCCCTGGGCAAATTTTGCGGGCTTGGATAGGGAGAAGGCAAGACTCCGCCCTGCAGGACGGCCATGGATTTTTCATTTCCGGGAAATTTTGAGGCCCATGGTGCCAAATTTTTGGACAAGCCCAGGTAAAAAAAGCAGTCGAAAATTTCATGGAAGTGTGGTATCATATAAAAATAACTTGCACCGCCCCTTTGAGAAAACGCGGCATGGGAGTGACGGAGAGATGAAAAAGACGCAGGCTCAGGTCTGGGCCATCGTGGAGGCATTGAAGAAGCTGTATCCGGAGGGCATCTGTTCCCTGGAGTACAAAAAGGACTATGAGCTGCTTTTTTCGGTCCGTCTGGCGGCCCAGTGTACCGATGAGCGGGTCAACAAGGTGACCCCGGCCCTCTTTGCCCGGTTCCCCACCCTGGAATCCCTGGCCCAGGCAGATATCGGAGAGGTGGAGGAGTACATCCACTCCACCGGCTTTTTCCGGGCCAAGGCGCGGGATATCGTCCTGGCCTCCCAAATGCTGCTCCGGGAGTACGGCGGAAGGGTGCCGGACACCATGGAGGACCTGCTCCGGCTGCCCGGCGTGGGGAGAAAGACCGCCAACCTGATCCTGGGGGACGTATACCACACCCCCGGCGTGGTGGTGGCGGACACCCACTGCATCCGAATCTCCGGACTGCTGGGTCTTACCGACGGGTCCAAGGACCCGGGCAAGGTGGAACAGCAGCTGCGGGCCATTTTGCCTCCAGAGGAGTCCAACGACTTCTGCCACCGGCTGGTCCTCCACGGGCGGGCGGTGTGTATCGCCCGGCGGCCCCAGTGCCAGAGCTGTACCCTGCGTCCCTGGTGCGATCATTTTGCCAAAAATGGCGGGGAGGAGCCCCAGAAATCAGAAGCAAAGAAGGCGCTGGAATGAAACGCTTTTATCGCGGCGCCATTTACGGCGCGGGGATCTTGGTGCTGGCCCTGGGCCTGACCCTGAATACGAAAACCGGAATGGGGGTGGCCCCCATCCTGTCGGTGTCTTACAGCGCCGCGCAGATTTTGGGAGTCAGCCTGGGCGACGCCACCTTTGTGCTGTACTGCCTTTTCGTGGCGGGGGAGTTTGTCCTGCGGGGGAAGAACTGCCGCTGGTACGACCTGCTGCAGCTGCCCTTCAGTCTGCTGTTCAGCCGGCTGCTGAACCTGTTCGACAGGTTCGTCGCCTATGACCCGCTGACCCACGGCCTCACCCCCAATCTGGCGGTGCTGGTCCTGGGCATTGCGGTCACCGGGGTCGGGATCACCATGACGGTGAACATGCGTCTGGTCCCCAATCCGGGGGACGGGATCGTCCAGGCCCTGGCGGAGCGGATCGGGAAAGATCAGGGCTTTGCCAAGAATATCTTTGACATCGGCTGCGTGACCTTCACCTGTCTGTTGTGCCTGGTGACGGTGGGCCATGTGGTGGGCATCGGCGTCGGGACCATCGTGGCCATGCTGGGCGTGGGCCGCTCGGTGGCGGTGGTCAATCACTTCTTCAAGGAGAAGATGTGCCGGGCCGCCGGTCTGAACGAAACGGCGGCGGCGGGAAGCTGAGGCTGGCCGCAGGATCACAAAAGGATCGGCTTTACAGCTCTGAAAGGGAGTGTTTTTATGGCGTACCGCCCTTTGGCGGATGAGATACGGCCCCAGACCCTGGACGATGTGGTGGGTCAGCGGCATATTCTGGGCAGGGACGGCCTGCTCCGCCGGATCATCGAGGGGGGCAATGTCCCCAACCTGATTTTTTACGGCCCTTCGGGGACGGGCAAGACCACGGTGGCCAATATCATTGCCCAGCGGACCAACCGGCCCCTCCACCGGCTCAACGCCACCACCGCCTCCATCTCCGACATCAAGGATATCATGGCGGACATCGGCACCCTCATGGCCCCGGAAGGGGTGCTGCTGTACCTGGACGAGATCCAGTACTTCAACAAAAAACAGCAGCAGTCTCTGCTGGAGTTTATGGAGGACGGGCGGATCACCCTCATCGCCTCCACCACGGAGAACCCGTTTTTTGCCGTTTTTGGGGCGGTGCTGTCCCGGTCCACCGTCTTTGAGTTCAAGCAGATCACGGCGGAGGACGCCCTCCCTGCCGTCCAGCGGGGGATCTCCATCATGGAGAAGCGGCTGGGAGCGGAAGCGGTCTGCGAGGAGGGTGTAAAGGAGCATATTGCCTGGGCCTGCGGCGGAGATATCCGAAAGGCCATGAACGCCATCGAGCTTTTGCTGAACGCCGCCAAGCGCCAGCAAGGAAAACTCCTTGTCACCATGGAGGACGCCCGGACCGTGGCCCAGAAGTCGGCGATGCGCTACGACCGGGAGGGAGACGCCCATTTTGACATCGCCTCCGCCCTGATGAAGTCCATGCGGGGGTCTGATCCGGACGCTGCCCTGCACTATCTGGCCCGTCTGCTGGAGGCGGGGGACATGATCACCGCCATCCGACGCATCCTGTGCTCGGCCAGCGAGGATGTGGGCATGGCCTACCCCATGGCGGTGCCCATCGTCAAGGCATGTGTGGATAACGCCCTCCAGCTGGGGCTGCCTGAGGCCCGGCTGCCCCTGGCCCAGGCGGTGGTGCTGCTGGCCACCTCCCCCAAGTCCAACTCGGTCTATGAGGGCATCGCCGCCGCGATGGCCGACGTTCGGGGCGGCAAGGCCGGAGATATCCCCCGGCAGCTCCAGAACGTCCACGCCGATTCCTCCGGCTTGGAGCGGGAGCAGGGCTACCTGTATCCCCACGACTTCCCCGGCCATTGGGTGGCGCAGCAGTACCTGCCGGACGAGCTGAAGGGGGCCTGCTATTACCGCTTCGGGGACAACAAGACCGAACAGGCCGCCAAGCGGTACTGGGATGAACTGAAGAAGCAGGGCGGGAAGCCCTGAGAGCCGCCAATATTATGACCGGGAGGAGAGGGCTCCATGCGAATACTTGCCATTTTTGCCTTCTCCTTTTCGGGGGCGGTCTTCCTTGCCAATTACCTGCTGCCGGAGGGGCTCCTGCTGCCCGGAGGAGGTCTGCTGGCCCTGCTGGCGGTGGGCGCGTGGCTGGTGCTGCGGAGACGGACCAGGCCCCGGAGGTTTTGTACCCTCCTGTGTGCCGGGCTGTCTCTGGGACTGCTTTGGACGGCGGCCTACAGCGCCGTCTTTTTTGGACCCGCCCGGGAGCTGGACGGGCGCACCGTCCGCCTGTCGGCTACTGTGGCCGATTGGCCTCAATCAACCGATTACGGATACTCCGTCTTGGTCCGGGCGGATACCGACTCCTTTGTCCGACTGTCTGTTATCCTCTATTTGGACGGACAGGGGGCGGACCTGCGCCCCGGGGACCGGATCTCCGTGGTGGCCCACGGGACCCTGGGAGACCGGACCTTCTCCGGGGAGGAGATCACCTACTACACCGCCAAGGGCATTTTTCTCCGGGCCAAGACTTACGGCGGGCTGGAGCTCCAACGGCCGGAGCGGATCCCCCTCCGGTATTGGCCGGCGGTGCTGTCCAAGTATTTGAAGCAGGGCATTGACGCCGCCTTTCCGGAGGACGTGTCGCCGGTGATCCGGGGCCTGGTCACCGGAAACCGGGACAGCCTGACCGACGAATTTACCAGCTCTTTGCAGCGGGTGGGCCTGTCCCATACGGTGGCGGTGTCCGGAATGCACCTGGCCTTTCTGGCCGCCATGGTCTCCGCCCTGCTCGGGCGGGGAAAGCGGAGTACCGCCCTGGTGACCAGCCTGTTTGTGCTGCTGTTTTGCGGAGTGGCGGGCAACACCCCCTCGGTGACCCGGGCGGCGGTGATGATCCTCCTGCTCCAGATCGCACCCCTCTTGGGCCGGGAGCGGGATGGCCCCACGGCCCTGGCCTTTGCCCTGATGCTCCTGTTGCTGTGGAATCCCTTTTCCGCCGCCCATGTGGGGCTTCAGCTGTCCTTTGGGGCCGTGGCGGGCATCCTGATGGTATCAGACAGCATCCAGGGCTGGATGCTGCGTAAGCTGAGACTGGACAGGCGGTCCAAGCGCTGGCTGGTCCGCCAGCTGGTCAAGGCGCCCCGGTTTTTGGTGTCTGTCCTGTGCGCCACCCTGGGGGCCTCGGTGTTGACGGTGCCTCTGGTGGCCCTGCATTTTCAGTCCTTCTCCCTGATCGCCCCGCTGTCCAACCTGTTCACCCTGTGGGCGGTGGCTCTGCTGTTCCTGGGCGGGCTGGCCGTCGGACTGACGGGCATCTTTCTGCCCGGTCCGGCCACTGTGCTGGCAATTCCCTTTACAGCTATTGCCCGCTGGCTGGTTCGGGTGGTGGAGGGCTTGGGCCGCCTGCCCATGGCCTCCATTCCGCTGCACTCCTTCTATTACCGGGCATGGGTGGTGTTCCTGTGCCTGCTTGTGGCCGTGACCCTTTTATCCAAGGGCAGGAGGCGGATGATCTTTCCCCTGGCCTCCGGTCTTGGCACCCTGGCTGTCTGCGTCCTGTTTACCTCCCTGACCTTCCGGACGGGAGAGCTGACGGCGGCGGTGCTGGACGTGGGCCAGGGCCAGAGCGTCCTGCTCAGCGCGGGGAACTATCTGACCCTGGTGGACTGCGGCGGAGACGGTCCGGACAATGCCGGCGACGTGGCGGCGGACTATATCCAATCCCTGGGCCGGTTTTCCCTGGATCTTCTGGTGGTGTCTCACTACCATACGGACCACGCCAACGGCATCCCTCAGCTTTTGAAGCGGATGGACGTGTCCGCCATCGCCCTGCCCGACGTGGAGGAGGGCGACCCTCTGCGCCGGGAGATCCTGGAGCTGGCAGAGGAGAAGAAAATGGAGGTCTGGTTCATCCGGGAGGACACCCACATCTCCCTGGGGGAGGATCAGGAATTTACCTTGTACGCGCCCCTGGGCCAGGGGGCCGATACCAACGAGCTGGGGCTCACCGTCCTGGCTTCCGCCGGAGACTTTGACGTGCTGCTCACCGGGGATATGGGCGGGCAGGCGGAACAGCTGCTGCTGGACCACGCCGATCTGCCCGACGTGGAACTGCTGGTGGCGGGGCACCACGGCTCACGGTACTCCACCACGCCGGAACTGCTGGAGACCGTCCGGCCCGAGATGGCCGTCATCTCTGTGGGCAGGAGCAACCGCTACGGCCACCCGGCCCAGGAGACCTTGGAGCGGCTGGCCGAGTTTGGAGCGGACATCTACCGCACCGACCTCCAGGGGACGGTGGTGGTCCGGTCCGGGGGAACAGCGGGCCCCTGACCGAAATACCGCGTAAACGCCAAATAGGAAAGAGGAGGGGCCGCCATGCCGCCCAAGACCAAGCCGGACAACGCCGGTTATCAGAAGCTGAAAAAGGACCTGACTGCGGGCAAGCCGGGACAGCTGTATCTTTTCCACGGGGAGGAGACCTACCTCCGGGACTACTACCTGGGCCGTCTGCGGGAGCAGATCCTCACCGGAGGGATGGGCGCCTTTAACCTCCACGAGATCAAGGCCAGAGACATGACGCCCCACGCTCTGGAGGAAGCGGTGGACTGCCTGCCCATGATGGCGGAGCGGACCCTGGTGCTGGTCACCGACTTTGACCTGTTCAAGGCGGGGGAGAAGGACCGGGAGGCCTATATCAAGCTCTTTTCCCAGCTGCCCGACTACTGCTGCCTGGTGTTCCTCTACGACCTGATCGACTACAAGGGGGACGCCCGGACTAAGCTGGCGGCCGCCCTGAAGCAGTACGGTACGGTGGTGAATTTCGTGCGCCAGGACCAGGGGGACCTGGTGGACTGGGTCCGCCGGCGTTTCAAGGCTCTGGGGAAGGACATCGACTCCCGGCTGGCCCTGGATCTGATTTTCCTGTGCGGTGATTTGATGACCAACCTGATCGGCGAGATCGAGAAGATCGGCGCTTATTCCAAGCAGAAGCATATTACCAAGGCGGATATTGAGGCGGTAGCCACCCCCCAGCTGGACGCGGTGGTGTTTCGCATGACCGACGCCATCGGCGAGGGCAGCTTTGACAAGGCCATGTCGGTGCTGGGGGAGCTGTACCAGATGCAGGAGCCGCCCATCAAGATCATGTGGTCCCTGGGGCGGCAGATGCGCCAGCTCTACTCCGCCCGGCTGGCCCTGGAGCAGGGGAGAGGGGCCTCCTATGTGGCCTCTCTGTGGGGGATCAAGCCCTACCCGGCGGATAAACTGATGCACAGCGCCAGGCGGTTCTCTCTGCAATGGTGCCGCCGGGCGGTGGTCCGCTGCGGCCAGACCGATCTGGCCATGAAGTCCACGGGGCAGGACGGCCAGGAGCTGCTGACCGCGCTCCTGCTGGAGCTGGCCCAGCCCGCGGCGGGATAAAGAGATATAACTTGATGTAAATTTTAGTTTATGGATGTATTATGGGGCGTCGGGGACGCCGCCCCCTACGCACGGTTTACAATATGGCTTCGTAGGGGGCGGCCTCTGGACGCCCCGCCCGTAGGGCGGCCCCTTGGGGCCGCCGCCAAAATGGCAGCCGTCGGACGGCGGGGGCAAGCCCTCACCCTACATGAAACGATAAACTAAAATTTATATTCCAATCAACCTGAAGGGAGAACACCCACATGCTCCGTATCCGAGAGGCCATCGTGGTCGAGGGCCGCTACGACAAAAACACCCTGTCCCAGGTAGTGGACACCCTGATCCTGGAGACCTCCGGTTTCGGCATCTTCAAAAACCCGGAGCAGATGGCCCTGCTGCGGCGAGCGGCGGAAAAACGGGGGCTGATCGTCCTTACCGACTCCGACGGGGCGGGCTTTGTCATCCGGAACCGGATCAAAGGCGCTATCCCCCGGCAATCTGTCAAGCACGCCTACATCCCTGACGTCTACGGCAAGGAGAAGCGGAAAAAGCAGGCGGGCAAGGAGGGCAAACTGGGGGTGGAGGGAATGCCGCCCCAGGTGCTGGAGCGGGTCCTCCGCCAGGCGGGAGCTACCTTCCTGGACGAAGAAAACCCGGAAGTCGAGAGCGCCCCGCCCTTGACCAAGGCCGACCTGTTTGCCGCCGGGCTGACCGGCGGGCCGGACAGCGCCGCCCGCCGGCTGGCCCTGCTGAAGGAGCTGTCCCTTCCGGAACACATGAGTGCCAACGCCCTGCTGGCTGTCCTCAACGGGTGTTACTCCCGGCGGGAGGCCAGAGCGCTTTTGAAGCTGACATAACAAAGCTGTGACCTTTTCAGGTCACAGCTTTGTTTTTTATCGGCATCGGACCATGGCGGCGATCTCGTCCAGATGGTCGGCCAGCTCCCCGTGGCCGGTGTACCGCACCATGACCACTTTGTCACCGCTGGCAGCAGCCGCCGCCTGGAAGGGGGTGCCTGTCCGGCGGGCCACCGCCAGAAAATCGGTCCCCGTCTCCGGAAGATAGTCCGTGGTCCATGGACCGGGCTGCTGGGAGGTCCACCAGATGCCGTCGTCCAGTTCCATGGCCGCGTCCAGCTGCTCCCGGGCCAGGGGGACGGCCAGCAGGGAGCCGGGCAGGTCGTACCACATGATCTCCATCCGCACCCAGATACCGTCCGACAGGTCCTGCTCCCCCGTCTGGACCACCTGCCACTGATTGGGGCACAGCAGGTGCCGCTCCCGGCGGCAGAAATTTCCGTAGTCTACATACCGGGTTTCAGAACGGGGCAGGACCTGGGACTGACTGCTCTGATACTCTGGGCTGACCCGAGTGGCGGATTGAAATCCCTCTCCCTCCAGTGAGGCCAGGGACAGAGGCGTGAAGGAATCCAGCCGGTCCAGCGGCTCCATCTGTCCCCCGGCCAGGGGAAGGATCCAGTCGGCGGCGATCATCAGCGTGAGCAGGACCGCCGGCGCCAGAAAGGCAATCACCGTCTGAGGCCGCCGTTTGGGATAGACCGTGCGGTGGTCCAAGGGGATGCCTGCCTCCAACTGCCGGGTGATGGCGGTGAGATGCCGAAGGTCGGTGAAGCTGTCCGGCAGAAGGAAAAGGAAGCTGCAGAGGGCGAACAGTCCCAGCACAGGGGCGGTGGTGGTGGCCAGGGCCAGCACCGGACTGCCGCTGCCGAACTCGGCATACAGGAACAGGGCCAGAAGGGCCAGCGTGAGGATCACGTTTATCCAGCAGGACCAAAGGGCCGACCGCCGCAGCTTGTTCCACTGCTCTCCCTGGAGCTCCAGATCGGAGTGGAGCTCCGGGGCGGCCAGGTCCTGGGTGGAGAAAATGAGCATGGAATTGGAGATCTCATCCACATAGTCCCAGCCAAAGTCCCGGTACAGCTCCAGCATGGACTGGGGCAGATCCTCGTCCAGAATGCGCTTGTGGGGCTCCACCCGGTAGCGGGTCGGCCGGGGCGTCCCCTTGACAAAGGTGCAGAACAGGGGGCGGAACTTTTTTAAAAAGAGTCCCCGGCGGGCTATGTCCTCCAGCCAGCTCTCCAGGGCAGGGATGTCATATCTGTTGACCGGAGTGACCCGGAAGTACAGCTTGCTCATCGTGCTTCCTCCTCTCCGTCAGCCACGCAGGCGCGCAGCCGGTCCAGCTCCTCGCGATAGGCCGCCCAGCCCTTTCCGGTAAGCCGGTAGGTCCGCTTCCGTCCGTCCACCTTGGTTTCCTCAATGAGTCCTTCGTCCTGAAACTTGGCCAGCAGGGTATAGAGCGTCCCCGGGCCGAGCCGCACCCGCCCCCGGGTCTTTTGCTCCACGAATTCGGTGATCTCGGTGCCGCACATGTCCCGCCGCAGGAAGGACATGAGGACAT
Source organism: Pseudoflavonifractor phocaeensis (assembly GCF_021531375.1). GTDB lineage: Bacteria > Bacillota > Clostridia > Oscillospirales > Oscillospiraceae > Lawsonibacter > Lawsonibacter phocaeensis_B. Next base: position 19,346 of record NZ_JADYTU010000020.1, on the reverse strand, counting down.
AAAACATGGGCTCGGTCAGGGGACCGCGTTCTTTGCTTCCCATGGCTACACCATCCTTCCTGATATATCGCGACACGATATCGAGTAATGATATGATAGGATGAGACGGGGCTGTTGTCAAGAGGGGGGGAGGGGGTCTGCCCAAAACTCCCCGTCCGCCGCCGCCGAATCTGACTTCTTTTTCCCGTCCAAGCCCCTATAATGAGGACTGCCGAATCGGACGTGAAGGAGCTTGCCGGCGGGCGTTGTTTTGGAACACGGGGACTGCGGAAGGAGGAACAGGCTGTGGTGATTTACGCGGATACCCTGTTTCTCCTCAACGCACTGGTGGACTATCTGCTGCTGTTGGCGGCGGCGCGGCTGGCGGGGGAGCCCCTGCGGCGGCTGCGGTTTGGGTTGGGGGCGGTTCTGGGAGGGCTGTACGCCGTGGTCATCTTCCTGCCCCGGCTGGCTTTCCTGGCCCATCCCCTGTGCCGGGCAGCCGCCGGGGTTCTTATGCTGCTGACAGCCTACGGCGGGAGCAGGCGGCTGCTGCGGCAGGGGATCATTTTTTTAGCCCTGACCTGCGCCTTCGGCGGCGGAGTGGTGGCCATTGGCCTGCTGGGGGGACAGGGGCTGGCCCTGGGAGACCGGGGAGTGTTCTATTCTCCCTTGGATCTGAAGATCGTCCTGCTGTCGGCGGCGGTCTGCTACGGGGTGCTGACCCTGGCCTTCCAGCGGATGGGGAGGCACACCGCGCTGTCCGGAGAACTGGTGTCCGCCCGGCTGACCCTGGGGGAGCGGACGGCGGAGCTGACCGCTCTGGTGGACACGGGAAACACCCTGTCCGACCCGGCCACCGGGCGGCCTGTCATGGTGGCTGAGGGGGACAGCGTGAAGGAGCTTCTCCCACAGGACTGCCGCCCCGGGCCGGAGGATCTGCGGGACCCGGCGGGGGCGGTGGCCAGGCTGAGCGCCGGGAGCTGCAAGGGGCGCTTTCACCTGCTGCCCTACCGGGCTGTGGGGGTGGATCGGGGGCTGCTGCTGGCCCTGCGGGTGGACCGGCTGGAGCTGGATGGGGCGGACCAGGGACCGCTGCTGGTGGCCCTGTCCCCCACGCCGGTGTCGGACGGCGGAGGATACCGGGCGCTGATCGGCGGCGTTCCAAGGCGCTAGGACGGAAAGGGCGGAGAGGTACATGAAGAATATTTGGGTGACCATAGGGGAACAGGTGGGCCGGGTCCTGACATGGCTGGAGCTGGGCCTGCCGGGAAAGGTGATGTACATCGGCGGCAGCGACACGCTCCCCGCGCCCCTGACCCGGGAGGAGGAGGCCGCGCTCATCGCCCGCCTGGAGCAGGGGGACGGCCAGGCCCGGAACCTGCTCATCGAGCACAACCTGCGTCTGGTGGCCTACATCGCCCGGCGCTTTGAGAACACGGGCATCAATATCGAGGACCTGATCTCCATCGGCACCATCGGCCTGATCAAGGCGGTGGGCACCTATCAGCCGGCCAAAAGCATCAAGCTGGCCACCTACGCCAGCCGGTGTATCGAAAACGAGATCCTCATGTATCTGCGTAAGACGGCCAGCCAGAAGACGGAGCTGTCCTTCGACGAGCCGCTGAACACAGACTGGGACGGCAACGAGCTGCTGCTGTCCGATGTGCTGGGCACCGACGGGGATCTGGTCATGCGGCCCATCGAGGCCGACGTGGACCGGCAGCTCCTTCGCCGGGCCATGGACCGGCTGGAGGAGCGGGAGCGGACCATCATCACCATGCGCTTCGGCCTGGACGGCCGCCGGGAGCGGACCCAGAAGGAGGTGGCCGACCGGCTGGGCATCTCCCAATCCTACATTTCCCGGCTGGAGAAGCGGATCATCGCCCGCCTGAAGAAGGAGATCGTCCGCATGATGTAGCAGCACTGTAGCGCAGTACAGCACTGTACTTGTCGTTTCTTGCCCATTTTTCTGAAGTAAGACAGGAATTCTGGTCAATTCAATAAAAATATGCTATTCTTATACCAAGACGCGAAGAAAGGGAGCACAGGCAAGACGGAGGCTTGGGCTCCTGTTTTTCGCGGATGACCGGAGAGAACAGCAAGAAGAGGAAAAGAGAAGAAGAGAGAGGAGTTTTCTACATGTTTGCAGAATTGATTGGAGCAATCAACAACGCACTGTACAGCTACATCCTGATCATTCTCCTGCTGGCCGTGGGACTTTACTTCAGCCTGCGGACCAAATTTGTCCAGTTCCGTCTGCTGGGCGAGTCCATCCGAGTGGTGGGAGAGAAGAGCGGGGACAAAAATTCCGTTTCCGCCTTTGAGGCGCTGATGGTGTCCACGGCCAGCCGTGTGGGCACCGGCAACATTGTGGGCGTGGCCAACGCCATCGCCATCGGCGGCTACGGCTCGGTGTTCTGGATGTGGATCATCGCCCTGGTGGGCGGCGCTTCCGCCTTTGTGGAGAGCACCCTGGCCCAGGTCTACAAGAAGAAGGCCCCCGACGGCTCCAGCTACGGCGGCCCGTCCTACTACATCCAGGCGGCCCTGAACAGCCGCGTCCTGGGCGTGGTGTTCGCCCTGGCGCTGATCGCCACCTACGCCGGCGGCTTCAATATGCTGGCTTCCTTCAACCTGATCGACAGCATGTCCGGCTACGGCTTCTATGAGACCGCCGGCTATGTCAGCATCATGGGCGGGAACTACAGTGTGGTGGCCCTGGTGGGCGGCGCTCTGCTGGCCATTCTGGTGGGTGTGTGCATCATGGGCGGCGGCAAGCGCATCGTCAAGGTCACCGGCGTGCTGGTCCCCGTCATGGGCGTGCTGTACATCCTCATGGCTCTGGTGGTCATGGTGCTGAACATCGGCATGGTGCCCGTGGTCCTGGGCAAGATCTTCTCCGCTGCCTTCGACTTCAAGGCCATTTTCGGCGGCTTCGCCGGTTCCGCCATGATGCAGGGCATCAAGCGCGGTCTGTATTCCAACGAGGCCGGTGTGGGCTCCGCACCCAACGCCGCCGCCGCGGCCAACGTGTCCCACCCTGTGAAGCAGGGCCTGGTCCAGATGCTGTCTGTGTTTATCGACACCATCCTCATCTGTACCGCCACCGCCATGATGGCTCTGTGTACCGGCATCATCCCCTCCGACAGTCTGAAGGGCGCTCCCTTTGTCCAGCAGTCTCTGGCCACCACCTTCGGCAGCTTCGGCCCCTACTTCATCACCTTCGCCCTGCTGCTGTTCGCCTTCACCACCCTGCTGGGCAATCTGTTCTACTGTGAAGGCTGCCTGAACTATGTGGCCGGCCACACTGTGGGCAAGACCGGCATGACCATCTTCCGCCTGATCGCCGTGGTCATCGTGTTCGTGGGCGCCCAGCTGGAGTTCGGCATGGCCTGGGACATTGCCGACGTGCTGATGGGTATTATGGCCCTCATCAACCTGCCCGTCATCGTCATCCTGGGCAAGACCGCCCTGAAGGCTCTGGACGACTATCAGCGCCAGCGCAGAGCTGGCAAGGACCCGGTCTTCAAGGCTTCCTCCATTGGACTGAAGCAGGAGACGGACTTCTGGAACTAAGCACCGCGTAAGAATGTACGGAAAACCAACGGGGAGCCGGTCTGATGACCGGCTCCCCGTTACGCTGTGTAAAGGTTTTGATGGCTTACAACGCCTGACGAAACAGCCCGTGCCGGGTGCAGTACCAGAACAGCATCCCGTGCCCCCGCCGGGGCAGGCGGACCTGAAAATCCCACTCGGGCCACCGCTTGACCACCGTGACCTGATCTCCGGAGACCAGGGCGGCGAAAGAGAGGTGGTGGTCCTTCTCCATGGGGTGGGGGGCGGTGAGGTACCAATCGTCCTCCACCTGCTCCACGGTCAGCCGGTGGTCCTCGTCGGGCTTTTGGAACGCAAGGGCCTCCAGCTTTCTGCCGCAGCAGGAGAGGCAGGCGGGTCCCGTGGCGGTCATCAAATTGCCGCACTGGGGACAGACATAGAATTTCAGTTGACGCATACTTCCTCCATCCGGCTCCCGCTCCTCCAACTCCCCGGCCAGCAGCCCCTCCATGGGGATGCCAAGGGCCTGGGCCAGCATGGGCAGGAGGGACACGTCGGGGCAGCCCAGGCCCCGTTCCCATTTACTGACCGCCTGGTCGGTGACGCCCAGCGTTTCGGCCAGGTCCTTTTGGGTCATATGCCGCTCTGTGCGCAGGGCGCGGATGAGCGAGCCGGTTTTTTGCTGATCCATAGTTCATCCCTCCAAACGCATTATGCCAGAGGGAGGAAAAAATTGCAACCAACGCTCCGTTGAGCGAAAGGGAAAAGCGTTTGACACGGCGGGGGAGATAGAGTAAACTAGAATGCGTCATCTTCCGACCACATGGGGAGCAATACATATGAAACGAAATTCCAAAGTATCCACGGCGGTGATCCGCCGTTTGCCCCGGTATTACCGGCATTTGTCCGAGCTGCAGGAGGCCGGCGTGGTCCGGATCTCCTCCAGTGCCCTGGGAAAATCCATGGGTCTTACCGCCTCCCAGATCCGGCAGGATCTGTTTTGCTTCGGCGGCTTCGGACAGCAGGGATACGGGTATAAGGTAGACAGCCTGAAGGAGGAGATCGGCGAGATCCTGGGCATCAACCAGGGCCACACCATCGTGGTGCTGGGCACCGGCAATCTGGGCCGCGCGCTGATCCGAAATTTCAAATTTTCCAGCAATGGATTCCGGCTGCTGGCGGCTTTCGACGTCAGCCCCCAGGTGGTGAACACCAAGATCGCCGGGGTGCCCGTCTACCACACCGACGCTCTGGAGTCCTTTTTGGCGGAGCATCCGGTGGACGTGGGCCTGCTCACCGTGCCCATCGCGGCGGCCCAGGAGATGGGCGACCGGCTGGTAGCGGCGGGGGTCCGGGGGATCTGGAACTTTACCAACTGCGAGATATCCTTTGAGCGCCCGGAAGTGGTGGTGGAGTCTGTCCATTTTTCCGATAGCCTTCTGGCCTTGAGCTATATGATCTCTCGGAGTGAGATGCCCGATGAGGAGAAGGAGAAGCTGCCATGAAACGACCTGTCTTTCGGCTGACCTGCGCCCTGGCCGTCCTGGCGCTGATGGCCTGCGGGGCCTATGCCCTGACCTCGGGGGACAGCCTGATCTCTTTGAGCTATTTGAAAAACACGTTCCTGCCCCAGGCGGTAAGCCGGGGGGAACAGGCTGCGGACGAGAAGCTTCAGCAGACCTATGACAGCGCAAAAGACACCCTGGACCAGCTCCAGAAGGGCTATCTGGCCCAGATGACCGGGGACGAGGAGGGCGGCACATACAGCGCCGACCTCCAGGCCCGGGACTGGACCGAGGGGGACCGGGTGGAGGTGCCCACCGGCTCCGGTGTGCTGATGCTGGAGGGGACGGCTTCCGTGGTCCACAGCGGGGCCTTCATTGACGTAACCACCGGCGGTGAGGTGCCCTCCGGCGGCAGACTGACACCCTATCACCGCTATCTGGCGGGGGAGGATACTCTGGCGGAGATCACCGTCCTGTCCGGCGCCGCCCAGATGGGGGTCCAGGGTTTTTATGACTATGTCGATGGAGGCGTGAAGGCCACCCCCTTCTATGATGTGTGTACGGCCGACTGGTACTATGCCCCGGTAAATTATGTCTACCATAATGAGCTGTTTTCCGGCATGGACGATCACCACTTCGGGCCCCAGGCGGCCATGAACCGGGCCATGCTGATGACAGTGCTCTACCGGATGGCGGGTGCTCCGGCGGACCAGATGGCTTCCGCCGACGTGAGCTTTACAGATGTGCCCGCCTCCGCCTGGTACGCGCCCTATGTGAAGTGGGGAGCCGCCCAGGGGATCACCGCCGGCACCGGCGAGGGCAGGTTCAGCCCGGAGCAGCAGGTCACCCGCCAGCAGGTGGTGGTGCTGCTGTACAGCTTTGCCGCCAACTACCTGGGGTTGGAGCTGTCGCCGGGGGCTGACCTGTCCGGCTACCAGGACCTGTCCCAGCTCAGCGGCTGGGCTCAGGAGGCCATGTCCTGGGCGGTGGCTGAGGGGATCATCAGCAGCAGCTCCTCCGGAGCCCTGACCCTCAGTCCCCAGAAGAACGCCAACCGGGCCGAGGTGGCGGCCATGCTGCGGGCCTTCGCGGAAGAAATCCTCTGACCGGCAGAACCCATTTTCCCTCCGCGCATAAGATGAGATTGAGAGCGGCAGATGTCTCTCTCAAGACTTCATAAAATTAGGAGGTACTCAAATGGGGTGCTGCAATAACAATTGGGGCGGCGGGGGCTGCCTGTGGATCATCATCCTCATCATCATCCTGTTCTGCTGCTGCGGCGGCGGGAACTGGGGCGGCTGCGGCAACAATAACTGCGGCTGCAACAACGGCTGTGGCTGCAACAACGGCTGCGGCTGCTGAGCCGGAGATCGGAGCGAGCTTCGCGGGCGCGGACCTACGGGTCCGCGCCCCTTTTTTGGGCTGCGGCCCCCTTCCGGAAAATAATCCCGGGGACCCGGACGGGGAGACTTTTGGAGGGATGTCCGGGATGCCTTGGGCGGCAAGAGCTGGGGCCTGAAAACCTGTGAAAAACCGGGATGTTATTTGACTCGGAACGGGCCGGGGAGAGGCGGCTTTTTTCCATTTCAATCTTGAAATATATTGTGGAAGGGTGTATCATAACCCCTGTAAACAAAGCCGACGGTCCCCCCTGACTTTACAATGTAAAACGGGAGAAAGGGATCGGCGGGTTTTGTCGTGCGTCAACTGGACAAGCGCAAGCGGGATGCGGTTTGATTCATTTTAGGGAGGGTAAATTGTTTGGGACCGGCCCTCGTTCCGGTGGGGAAGTGGGATTCTGAACGTATGTTAAGAATGAAACATGTATCCAATGTTCCAGCGATTGCAGTATTAGGGAGGTCGAAATCTGAATGAGTAAATTTCTCAAACGTTCCGCGCAGGGCGCGGGAGTCCCCCATGAGAAGCGGACTTCCAGCCTTGAGACGGTAGTGATGCCGCTGCCGTCGAAGATCGTCCTGTCCATGGCCCAGCACATCGGTGCTCCGGCCGCGCCCACTGTGGCCAAGGGTGACCAGGTCTATGTGGGTACCGTGGTGGGCAAGGCCGGCGGCTTTGTCTCCTCCGACATCCACTCCGGCGTGTCCGGCGTCGTGGACGGCATCACCACCATCACCGCCCCCAACGGCGCGGTGCAGACCGCCGTGGTCATCATCCCGGACGGCGAGCAGAAGGTGGACCCCTCTATCGCTCCCCCTGTGGTCACCGACCTGAAGTCCTTCCAGGACGCGGTCCGGGCCAGCGGCCTGGTGGGTCTGGGCGGTGCCGGCTTCCCCGCCGCGGTAAAGCTGGCCCCCAAGAATCTGGACGAGATCGACACGCTGCTCATCAACGGCGCCGAGTGCGAGCCCTATATCACCTCGGATAACCGCTGTCTGCTGGAGGACACCCACTTCATTCTCAGCGGCATCAAGGCCGTGATGAAGTATCTGGAGATCCCCAAATGCGTCATCGGCATCGAGGGCAACAAGCCCAAGGCCATTGCCAAGATGAAGGACGCCATCGACGTCCCCGGCGTCGAGGTCAAGACACTGGAGTGCCGCTACCCCCAGGGCGCTGAGAAAGTCCTCATCGAGAACTGCACCGGCCGCGAGGTGCCCTTCCCCGGCCTGCCCTCCGACGTGGGCGTTATCGTCATGAACGTGACCTCCGTGGCTTTCGTGGGCAAGTATCTGGAGACCGGCATGCCTCTGGTCACCAAGCGTCTCACCGTGGACGGCGACATTGTCAAGGAGCCCAAGAACGTGGAAGTGGTCATCGGCACCCCCGTTCAGGAGCTGCTGGACTTCTGCGGCGGACTGACGGACGAGCCCGGCAAGGTGCTCTACGGCGGTCCCATGATGGGCAACTGTCTCGCCGACCTGTCCCAGCCCGTCCTGAAGAACAACAACGCCGTGCTGGCCTTCTCCAAGAAGTGGGCCCATCTCCCCAAGGAGACCAACTGTATCCACTGCGGGCGCTGCACCAACGCCTGCCCCCTGGGCCTGTCCGCCAAGGAGATCGTCCAGGCCTATCACGACGGCAACGTGGATCTGCTGAAGGAGCTGAACGCCGACCTGTGCATGAGCTGCGGCACCTGCTCCTTCGTCTGTCCCGCCAAGCGGCCTTTGGCCCCCTCCATCGCCCAGGCCAAGATCATGATGAAGAATGGAGGTAAGAAGTAATGGCAAACAAGCTGATCGTTACGGCTGCGCCCCATATCACCAGCCCTGACTCCACCCAGAAGATCATGCAGCGGGTCTGCATCGCGCTGGTCCCCACGCTGATCGCTTCTGTGTTTATCTTCGGCATCAATTCTCTGATCCTGACCGCCGTCACCGTGGCCGCCTGCGTTTTCTTCGAGTGGGCCTACTGCAAGCTGATGGGCCGGGAGATCCCCGTGGCGGACTTCTCCGCCGTAGTCACCGGTATGCTGCTGGCGTTCAACCTGCCCGCCACCCTCCCTTGGTGGATGGCCATTGTGGGCGCGTTCATCGCCATTGTCATCGTCAAGCAGCTCTTCGGCGGCCTGGGCTATAACTTTGCCAACCCCGCCATTGTGGCCCGTATCGCCCTGGCCGTTGGCTTTGCCAGCCGCATGGCCAACTACCCCAAGCCCGCCAACGGCATCGACGCGCTGGCCTCCGCCACTCCTCTGGCTGTTTCCGGCCAGCTGGGCGCCGGCCAGTATGTGACCCTGCTGCTGGGCAACCACGGCGGCGTTCTGGGCGAGACCTGCGCCATCACCATCCTGCTGGGCGGCATCTACCTGATCGTCACCAAGGTCATCAGCCCCATGATCCCCGTTACTTATCTGGCCACTGTGGCCGTCCTGTCCCTGCTGGCCGGCAAGGACCCCATCGTTCAGCTGCTGTCCGGCGGCCTGATGCTGGGCGCCTTCTTCATGGCCACCGACTATGTCACCTCTCCCACCACCGATAAGGGCAAGCTGATCTTCGGCATCGGCCTGGGCGTCATCACCTGCGCCATCCGGTTCCTGGGCACCATGAACGAGGGCGTGTCCTTCGCCATCCTGCTGATGAACCTGCTGGTGCCTTACATTGATGTGCTGACCCGCCAGGACAAGCTGGGCATCGCCAAGGCCAAGAAGGAAAAGGAGGCGGCAGCGAAATGAGTAACTGGAACAAGGTATTCAAGCCCATCGTGGTGCTGTGCGTCATCTGCGTCGTCATTACCGGCGCGCTGGCCGTCACCAACAGTGCCACCGCTCCCATCATCGAAGCGGCTACCATCGCCGCCCAGAACGCGGCCCGGTTCGAGCTGCTGCCCGACGCCGACGACTTTTCCAAGGTGGAAGGTGTCGCTGTGGACAACGTCTCCGACGTGTACGCGGCCAATAACGGCGCGGGCACTGTGATCACCAGCGCCGCCAAGGGCTACGGCGGTACCATGACTGTTATGGTGGCTTTCACCCCCGAGGGCAATATCAAGCAGATCAAGGTCACCGAGGCCGCCGAGACCAAAGGCATCGGCAGCAACGTGGCTGACAGCGCCTCCTATTGGGAGAATTACGCCGGCCTGCCCGGCGACAAGGCCTTGGTGCTGGGCACCGACGTGGATGCCTACTCCGGCGCCACCATCTCCAGTAAGGCTCTGAACGCGGCCGTCAACGCCGCCATCGAAGCCTACAACATGATCCCTTGAAAGGCGGGTGAGTCAAGATGAGTAATAGCAAAATGAAAATTTTAACCAACGGCATTCTGAACGAGAACCCGGTTCTGCGGCTTGTCCTGGGCACCTGTCCCACTCTGGCTGTCACCACCATGGCTTCCAACGGCATCGGCATGGGCCTTGCGGCCACCTTCGTGCTGATCTGTTCCAACATCGTCATCTCCGCCCTGCGGAAGATCATTCCCGACCAGGTCCGTATTCCCTGTTACATCACCGTCATCGCCGGTTTCGTGACCTTGGTGCAGATGATCGTCAAGGCCTATGTGCCCTCCCTGGATAAGGCTCTGGGCGTGTACCTGCCCCTGATCGTGGTCAACTGCATCATCCTGGGCCGTGCCGAGATGTTCGCCTCCAAGAACGGTGTCTTGGATTCCGCTCTGGACGGTCTGGGCATGGGCATCGGCTTCACCATCACCCTGACCATCATGGGCTCCATCCGTGAGATCCTGGGCTCCGGCACCTGGATGGCCGGCCTGGGCGGCCTGATCCCCGCTCTGGGTTCCGACTTCGCCATCCGCGTCATCCCCGAGTCCATCGACTCCTTCTCCCTGATGACCAGCGCCCCCGGCGGTTTCTTCGTGTTCGGCGTCCTGATGGCCGGCGCTACCTGGCTCACCACCCGTCCCAAGAAGGAAAAGGCCGCCGCGCCTGCCGAGACTGCGGAAGGAGGTAACGCATAATGGCACTGAAGCTCGCCAGTATCTTCTTTACCATGATCTTGGTGGACAACTACGTCCTTGCCAAGTTCCTGGGTATCTGTCCCTTCCTGGGCGTGTCCAAGAAGCTGGACAGCGCCGTGGGCATGTCCCTGGCCGTCACCTTCGTTATGGTCATGGCCACCGCCGCCACCTGGCCCATCTATACGGGCATCCTGGAGCCTAACGGCCTGGCCTATCTCCAGACCATCGTGTTCATCCTGATCATCGCCATTCTGGTCCAGCTGCTGGAGAACTTCCTGAAGAAGTTCATCCCCGCGCTGTACAAGGCTCTGGGCGTGTATCTGCCCCTGATCACCACCAACTGCACCATCCTGGGCGTGACCATTCTGAACCTGGACAACGGCTATAACTTCATCGAGTCCATCGTCTGCGCCGCCGGCGCCGGCATTGGCTTCCTGGTGGCCATGGTCCTGTTCTCCGGCGTCCGCCGCCGCGTGGAGCAGGCCATCGTCCCCGAGTGCTTCAAGGGCCTGCCCATCACTCTGGTGGCCGCCGCTATGACGTCCCTGTCCTTCATGGGCTTCGGCGGCATCGTGACCGCCATCTTCGGCGTCTGATAGGAGGGGAAGAGTAGTATGAATCCGATTTTAATGGCTGTTATCGTTGTCACCGTCATCGGCCTGATCGGCGCGGTGATCCTGGTGGCCGCCTCCATCTTCATGTATGTCCCTGTGGATGAGCGTGTGGAAAAGATCACCGCCGTCCTGGCCGGCGCCAACTGCGGCGCCTGCGGCTGTGCCGGCTGCGCCGACTACGCCAAGAGCATCGTGGAGGAGGGCAACGCCGTCAACAAGTGTACCCCCGGCGGCGCCAAGACTGCCGCCGCCATCGCCGAGATCATGGGCGTGGAGGCCGGCTCCTCCGTCCCCATGAAGGCCGTGGTGGCCTGCTCCGGCACCTGCGAAAAGACCTCCAAGCGCTTTGAGTTCGAGGGTATCCAGACCTGCCAGTCCGTCAAGGGCCTCTACGGCGGCGACGGCATGTGCAAGTACGGCTGTCTGGGCTACGGCGACTGTACCCGGGCCTGCCCCTTTGACGCCATCCACATTGTGGACGGCATCGCCAAGGTGGACCGGGAGAAGTGCGTGGGCTGCGGCGCCTGTGCCGCCGCCTGTCCCAATGCCATCATTTCCATCGTGCCCGAGCACAAGCGCAAGCCCGTGGTCCTGTGCCAGAACAAGGACAAGGGCGGCGAAACCCGGAAGGCCTGCACCGCCGGCTGTATCGGCTGCATGAAGTGTACCAAGGTCTGCCACTTCGAGGCCATCACCGTGGAGAACAACCTGGCCCGCATCGACCAGGACAAGTGCAAGGGCTGCCAGCTCTGCGTCAAGGAGTGCCCCGTGGGCGTCATCCATGTCCCCGCCAACGAGTAAGGCTTACATCCGTAAAAAAACCCGCCGCACAGCTGTGCGGCGGGTTTTTTGAAAAATATACTTCGTAGGGACGCTTCATGAAGCGTCCCTACATCCATTGAAGCACAGGGGAGGAGACAAGTTCAGACTTGACCCCGGTCCCGTAGCCAGCTGGGCAAGGCCTTTGCCTTTACACTGGAGACGATGCCCATGGCGGCGAACAGCGTAATGATGGAGGAACCGCCGTAGCTGATGAAGGGGAGGGTCAGGCCCATGACGGGCAAGACATAAAGGCACATGCCTACGTTGAAGGCCACCTGGGCCAGCAGCATCCCGGCCATGCCCATGCACACATAGGCGGAGAAGGGAGAGCTGGCGTGGCGGCTCACCCACACGCAGCGAAGCACAATGAGCGACAGGAGGAGGAGAAGCAGCACGCAGCCTACCAGTCCGAACTCCTCGCCGCAGACGGAGAAAATGAAGTCGGTGCTTCGGGCGGGGAGGGCGTCGTCGTTGGAGGCCTGAGTCTGGATGCCCTTCAGATAGCCCTGGCCGAAGAGACGGCCCGATCCGATGGCCAGAATGGAGCGGCTCTGCTGGAAGCCCTTGCCCAGAGGGTCCAGATCGTGGTCAAAGACCACCCGGAAGCGCATAATACGGTAATCGGTCCAGAAATGGGTCTCGGGAAGGATGAACAGCCATAGAATCACAAGGGCCAGCGTAATGCCGCCGCCTACCAGGACGAACCACCGAAGCTTGACCCCGGATACCCAGGCCATGGAGACGAAGATCATCGAATAAATGACGCACATGCCCATGTCGCCGCAGACGGCGGCGATCAGGCCCAGCATGAACACCGTGAAGCCGCCGATCTGGATCACGGAGGGGATAGAGCTGATGTCGTGGCCCCGGTCCTGGATCTTGGTGATCTGGAGCGCCAGCAGCAGGATGAAGGGGAGCTTGACGATCTCGTTGGGCTGGAGATTCATGGGAAATCCGGGAATAATCCGGTCCAGAGCCAGCCAGTTCCGGTTTCCGCCCACCGATTTTCCCAGAGGCGTGAGGAGCAGGAGGATCAAAATTATGCTGAGACCAAGCAGCAGCTTCCAGTTCTTTTCCGTGAACAGCTGAAAATCTACAAAAGTGAGCAGCATGTAGGCAATCACGCCCAGGCAGATGCCGATCACCTGGACCAGGACCGCCTTGATGCCGCCTTCATAGCGGGTGGCGGAGTAGATCAGGACCAGTCCGAAACCGCTGGCCATCAGACACAGGGACAGCAGGATCAGATCGCCCTTTCGGAAGAACTCACGAATGGGAGAAAACAGGGTGACCAAGGCGTCACCTCCTTGAGGTTGGAATCTAACAACATATTTTATCACATTTTAGTAGAAACGCAAACCGCGGCTGTGGTATAATCCTACCCGTAAGTGAAAATTTTTTGTTAACAAGGGGAAAAGACCGTATGACCGTGGACTATATCACCAACGGAGAAGGGGAGACCGAGGCTCTGGGCTGCCGGCTGGGCCGGGTCCTGGAGCCGGGAACAGTCATTGCCTATACCGGCGATCTGGGGGCGGGGAAGACCGCCTTCACCCGGGGACTGGCCCGGGGGCTGGGCATCCCGGACCGGGTGACCAGCCCGACCTTCACCATCGTCAACGAGTACGAGGGGGGACGGCTGCCGCTGTTCCACTTTGATGTGTACCGCCTGGGCTCCTCGGAGGAGCTGTTTGATATCGGCTGGGAGGACTACCTGGCCCGGGGCGGGGTCTGCGCCGTGGAGTGGAGCGAGAACGTGGACGACGCGCTGGAGGGCGATGTCATCCGGGTGGATATCCGTCGAGGGGACCGGGAGGATCAGCGCCGGATCACCGTCTCCAACGGCCCCGACCTGGAGGACCGGGCTGATTGACGGACCATGGGAACCGGAAAGCATCGACGAGTAAAATTTACCGCTCATAACACCCCGCTCCATTTGCCAGCCTAATGTCAAAGAGACAAAAGGAGGCTGGCCTATGGACGAGCAGGGGTTGTGGAGACTGTTTTTTGCCACCGGGCTGCCGGAAGCGTATCTGGCCCTCCGCGGGGAGCGGAGAGGGGAGACGGACCTTCCGCAGCTGCCGGCCAAGACGGCCTTTGGCGGGGCGGAGGGCAGGGCTGGGAAGGTCTGAGGGGCCGGCCGGCCCCGGTACATCAATGGGAGGAGTTTCATGCATACCACCACCAAGGCGCTGGTCCTTCGGTCCGTGGACTATAAGGAGTCGGATAAGATCCTGACTCTGTTGACCCAGGATCTGGGCAAGGTCACGGCATCGGCCCGAGGCTGCCGGAAGAAGGGCAGCCCCCTTGCTGCGGGCTGCCAGCTGCTGTGCTGGTCGGAACTGGTGCTCTATGACTACCAGGGACGCTGGACGGTAAAGGAGGCCTCTACCCAGCGGCAGTTCCGGGGCGTCCGTGACGATCTGGACAAACTGGCTCTGGCCTGCTACTTTGCCGAGGTCACCGAGCTGTTGGCGGTGGAGGACATGCCCAGTCCCGAGCTGCTGTCCCTGATCCTGAACAGCCTCCACGCCCTGGAGAAGCTGAACAAGCCCCTGCCCCTGGTGAAGGCGGCCTTTGAGCTGAAGGCCATGTGTCTGGCAGGATATGAGCCCCTGCTGGACGGCTGCGCCGTCTGCGGGACGGAGCCGCCGGAGGAGCCCCGGTTCCATTTGCGGGAAGGAGTGCTCCACTGTGCCCGCTGCCGGGGTGAGGTAGGGGAGGGCATCTCCATGCCTCTGAACGGTCAGGCCCTGGAGGCCATGCGGCACATTGCCTACGGCGACCCCAAGCGGCTGTTCTCTTTCCGTGCGGAAGGGGAGGGACTTCAACAGCTGGCCGATCTGACCGAGGCATACCTCCACACCCAGTTGGAGCGGGGCTTTCGGACGCTGGACTTTTATAAACAGATGCGGGCAGGGAGCGAAGGAGAAGGGGAGAGGATCAGATGAATCAGATCGAAGAGATGATCAAACGAGCATGCCTCAGCGCCCGGACAGGGGATCCCCTGGAGCTGGCCGTGGAGATCATGCACAACAGTGAGATTCCCATTCATGGCCCGGTGCACCACATATTGGACGGCGCCTGTTTTCTGACCGCGCTGCACCATGCAGGGCTGCCCTTTGATCTGGATGCCGCCTTGGACGAGATGATCCTGCGCGGGCAAAAGATGCCGGGAGCCACCTGCGGACAGTGGGGCGTCTGTGGATCGGCTGCCTCGGTGGGTGCGGCGCTGGCCATCGTCCACGAGACGGGGCCCTTGAGCAGCAATGAATACTATAAGGACAACCTGCGCTGTGTGGCCCGGGCCCTCGAAGGGATCGCCGAGATCGGAGGGCCCAGATGCTGCAAGAGAAACGCCTATCTCTCTATTATGACGGCAGCGGAGTTTGTGAAGGAGCGCTATGGGCTGGAGGTGCCGGTGCATGACGTGGCCTGTGAGTTTTCCAAAGAAAATATGCAGTGTATCGGTGCGAATTGTCCCTTTTTTAAAGAAACTACATAACCGAATCAAGAGATCACGGCGCGGACGCAGTATTTGTTCGGTGTGTAAACAGTCTGATGAACATAAAAAGTTCCCTGTGGATTATTCCACAGGGAACTTTTTTCATGCAAAAGAAAATTACTGGGCCTCGACCTGGCCAAAGGTGTGGCCGTTGTAGGTCAGGCAATTTTTGCACATCCGGTGAGGCAGCCGGTAAGCCCCGCACTTGGGGCAGGTCACGATACCGGGAGTCTCCAGCTTCCAAACGGAGCTGCGCCGCTTATCGCGCCGGGCCTTAGACACTTTTCTCTTAGGAACCGCCATGGGTGACACCTCCTTCGGTTTTCGTGCCGATCAAGGCACTTCGACTACTCACTCAGTTTCTTTATCCAACAGCTGCGCCAGGGCCGCCAGTCTTGGATCTACTTCAGGTTTGCACCGGCAGGGTTCCTCATTGAGGTTGACTCCGCACCCGGCGCACAGCCCTTTGCAGTCGTCTGAGCAAAGGTTTTTGGTATCCATCGCGAGGACAAAGGCTGTGGTCACGACCTCGTCCAGATCCAGCTCGGTCCCGTCCAGCAGGATGATCTCGTCATTCTCGTCATCCTCCAGGGTCTGAGCCACCAGACTGTCCAGTTGGACCACCTTTTCCCGGGAAAATTCCTTCCCGCAGCGGTCGCAGGCCAAGTCCAGCACGGAACGGGCCGTCCCCTCCAAAACCAGAGCGCCGGCGTGGTTGGTCACGCTGCCCTCGGCCAGGATGGGCCGGGTGATGGGCCGTCTTCCGTAGAAATCCAGGTCGGACAGGTCCACCTGAAGCCGGAAGGTTTTTTGGGCGTCCGGGACGTGAATAATATCTCGCAGATCCAGACGCATAACGTTCCTCCCCGGGTTTTGCCCCATACTCGCATAATGGTACGAAGAGTATTATAAAGAAGTTCCACGAACTTGTCAAACCTTTTTTTCATATATTGACAAAAACATTTTTTTGTGTTGGAATCATGGTAGTTGATTATTTTGACCAAAGGACGGTTGGCGGGGATGAAGGAATTTACCATTGGAAAAAATGACGCAGGACAGCGGCTGGACCGCTGGCTGGCCAAAACGCTGCCCCTGCTGCCCGCCCCGTTGGCCCAGAAATATATCCGCCTGAAGCGGGTGAAGGTGAACGGAAAAGGTTCCAAGCGGGATGTGCGCCTCAACGTGGGGGACGTGCTGCAATTATATATCAACGACGAGTTTTTTGACAAGCCTACTCCGGAAAACGCCTTTCTGTCCCTGTACCAGCCCAAGCTGAACATCCTCTATGAGGACGAGCATATCATGCTTCTGGACAAGCGGCCCGGTTTGGTGGTCCACCCCGACGAGAACGAGCGGGTGAACACCCTGCTCACCCACATTCAGGCCTACCTGTATCAGAAGAAGGAGTGGTCCCCCTATTGGGAGAACTCCTTCGCCCCGGCCCTGTGCAACCGGATCGACCGGAATACCGGGGGCATCGTCATCGCGGCCAAGACCGCCGAGGGTCTGCGGGTGATGAACCAGAAGATCAAGGACCGGGAGCTGAACAAATATTATCTGTGCGCCGTCCGCGGGAGGATGGAGCCCCGGGAGGGGAAGCTGGAGGGCTATCTGTTCAAGGACGAGGTAAAAAAGCAGGTCTATGTCCGGTCCCGGCCTGAGCCGGGGGCCAAGACCGCCGTTACCTTATATAAGACCCTGGCGGTGAAAAACGGCCTGTCCCTGGTGGAGTGCGACCTCATTACAGGCCGGACCCATCAGATCCGGGCTCAGTTCGCCGCCGCCGGCCACCCCCTCATCGGGGACGGCAAGTACGGAAGCGAGCGGGAGAACCGGAAGTACGGCCGTCACGGACAGGCCCTGTACTCCTATAAGCTGACCTTCCGCTTCACCACCGACGCCGGGCCGCTGGAGCACCTGAACGGCCGGACCTTCCAGGTGGAGGATGTGGACTTTGTGGAGGAATATTTCGGCGCCCTGCCGGGATTGGGCGGGAGCAAAGAGGGGAGAGAGAACCATGGATCATGAGATCCTGTTTGACGCGGACGTGGAGGTCCCGGAGGGGCTGACCGGACGGATGGAGGCGGTGATCTCCGCGGCCCTGGAGGCGGAGGGAGTAGGCCTGCCCTGCGAGATCAACGTCCTGCTCACCGACGACGAGGGCATTCACCAGGTCAATCTGGACATGCGGGAGGTGGACCGGGCCACCGACGTGCTGTCCTTCCCCATGTTTGAACTGGAGCCCGGCGTGCCCCCCGAGGGGGAAGAGTACCTGGACCCGGCCACGGAGCTGTGCCCCCTGGGGGATATGTGTATCTCGCTGGAGCGGGCAGAGGCCCAGGCCAAGGAATTTGGCCACTCCCTGGAGCGGGAGGTCTGCTACCTCACCGTCCACTCGGTGCTCCACCTGCTGGGCTATGACCACCTGGACGAGGGACCCATGAAGGCCCAGATGCGGACGCGGGAAGAAGCTATCCTGGGAAAGCTGGGCATCACCCGGGAATAGAGGAGAAAGACGATGAAATTTAAAAATCCTTTGTTAGTGGTGACCGACCTGGAGCGTTCCAAACAATTTTACCGGGAGATACTGGGCCTGCGGGTGATCCAGGACTTCGGGGCCAACGTCACCCTGACCGGGGGCGTCTGCCTCCAGACTTTGGACAGCTGGCAGGGATTTCTTGGTGTGGAGCCCAACGACATCCGGTTTGGCGGACGGGCGGCGGAGTTATACTTTGAGGAGGATGATTTCGACGGCTTTTTGGCCAAGCTGGAGTCGTACCCGGAGCTCTCTTATGTCCACCAGCCTCTGGAGCACCGCTGGGGCCAGCGGGTGGTCCGTCTGTACGACCTGGACGGGCATATCATCGAGGTGGGAGAGAATATGAAGACCGTGTGCCGGCGATTTCTGGACAGCGGCATGACCATTGAGGAGACCGCTCAGCGCATGGATGTGCCCGAGAAATTCATCAGGGCCTGTATGCGCTGAGAGAAAAACGCTCAAAGAAAGTTGAGGATCATCTGTTATGTCTATGATTAAAAAATCTGGGATCATTACCATCTGCGGGCGGCCCAACGTGGGCAAGTCCACCCTGACCAACGCCCTGGTGGGGGAGAAGGTGGCCATCGTCACCAACAAGCCCCAGACCACCCGAAACCGTATCTGCGGCATCAAAAACCGGGGGGAGAGCCAGTTCGTGTTTGTAGACACCCCGGGGCTCCACAAGGCCCGTACCCGGCTGGGCGACTATATGGTCAATGTGGTCAAGGAGTCTGTGGCCGATGTGGACGGCGTCATGCTGCTGGTGGAGCCCATCCCCAATATCGGCGCCCCGGAGCAGCAGCTCATCAACCGAATCAAGACCCTGAACTGCCCGTCCGTGCTGGTGGTCAACAAGGTGGACACTCTGGAGCAGAAGGAAAAGCTGCTGGAGGTCATTGCCCTGTACCAGCAGGCCTGTGATTTCACCGCCGTGGTCCCCATCTCCGCCAAGACCGGCGAGGGGGTGGAGGAGCTGCTGGACGTGCTGGAGGGCTTTCTGCCTGAGGGCCCTCAGCTGTTCCCCGAGAATATGACCTCCGATCAGCCTGAGCGGCAGATGATGGCGGAGATCCTGCGGGAAAAGCTGCTGCTCTGTCTGGACAAGGAGATCCCCCACGGCACCGCTGTGGAGATCGTCCGCTTTGCCGAGCGGGATGACGAAGTGGTGGAGGTGGAGGCTACCATCTACTGCGAGAAGAACAGCCATAAGGGCATCATCATCGGCAAAGGGGGCGCCATGCTGAAAAAGGTGTCCACCCTGGCCCGTCAGGATATGGAGCGGTTCATGGGGACCAAGGTGTATCTCCAGACCTGGGTGAAGGTCAAGGAGAATTGGCGGGACAACCCGGCGGCCATCCAGAATTTCGGATACCGCGGGGAGGAGTAAATTTTAGTTTATGGATGTATTATGGGGCGTCGGGGACGCCGCCCCCTACGCACGGTTTACAATATGGC
>NZ_JADYTU010000001.1 GCF_021531375.1 Pseudoflavonifractor phocaeensis | reverse complement strand
CCGCCGCACCCACCGTGCCGCGAAGAACCCCCGCCCCCGCCAGAACGGTCTCGGAAGCGTCGGCCAGGATGCCGCCCACCACGGGGATGGCCCGGGAGATGGCCATTCTGGCTGCCTTGACAGCGGAGGCGTCCACGCTGCCCGCCACCGCCCCGCTGGCGGTGAGATAGCCCACAAAGGCCAGGAGGAAGGCGGTGAGCAGGAAGGTGGCGGTACTCTTCAGCAGCCCGGCCAGCTTCTTCAGCCCCGGATTTCCCACCGCCGCATAGGCACAGCTGACCGCCGCATAGGCGTAGATCAGCGGGACGAGCAGGCGGTCCATGGCAGTAAGGAGCAGTTGGGAAAAAAGCACCGTGGCCCCTTGGCGGACAGCAGCCCCCGTCACCCCTCCGGTGGCCGCGGTGAGCACCGCCATCACCGGAAGCAGGACCTCTCCAAAGGCGTCCATCCGTCCCATGGTATCCCGCCCCAGTCCGATCATGGCGTCCATATCCGTCATAGTCAGAGCCGTAATGGCCAGCGCGCCCGCCAGCTCCACCACCTGGATCTCCGCTCTTTTCCCGTTCATTTCGGCCCCCTCCGCCAGGGCGCACAGCATCACCACCGCCAGCAGCTTCAGCCCCGTGGCCGCGCACCCCCCGGCCAGGTCCCCCAGCCTGTTCAGGGCGCCGGCCAACAGGTCGGACAGACCCCGGTCCAGACCCTGGCCCTCCGTGACGCCGTACTCCCCGGCCTGCTCCCAGAATTCCTCCAGCCCCGGCACCTCCGGGGCCTCCGCCCCCAAGCAGGGCACTGTACACAAAACCGTCAGCACTATCATGATCCATATCCGCCTCATGTCAGCATCTCCGCCATCAGCACCGTCACCGCCCTGACCAGGGGCAGAGCCACCACCAGAGCCAGCACCGTTCCCGCCGTCTCCACAAAGGCGGCCAGACCGCTCTCTCCGGCGCAGCGGCAGATCTCCGCCGTCAGCCTGGTCAGGATGGACAGGGCCACCGTCTTGACCACCGGCTCCAGCAGCTCCTCTGACAGGCCGGCCAGGCCCGCCAGCTCCTCCATCAGCTCCACCACCGCGCCCAGCCCTCCGGCCACCGAAGCCAGGATCCACACCCCGGCGCACAGGACCAGCAGAAGGGCAAGTTCCGGGGTGTTCCTCCGCAGCACCGTACCCAGCACCGCCGCCGTCAGCCCTACGGCGGCAATTTTTGCCATCTCCCCCATCACAGGTGAAACAGGGTCTTGACCATGTTGAACAGGTCCGCGATCTCCTGGACCACCATCATCAGCACCACTACCAGCGCCGCCAGGGTGGTCATCATGGCCTGCTCATCCCGGCCTGCCCGGCTGAGTACCTGGTTGAGTACCGCCACCACGATGCCAATGGCGGCGATTTTGAAAATCAAATCCACATCCATTCCAAACCCCTCTTTCGTGCTGCCGGTCCTTGGCTTGCCCCAGCCGTTCCGGACGGTTTACAACAGCAGGATGACCAGAAAGGCCCCGCCGGACAGGCCCAGGACCTGATACACCTTGCTCTGCCGCCGGCGCTCCTCCTCGGCCTGCCGGGCCAGCTCCGCCAGCCGGAGGCGGACACAGGCAGCCGCCTTCCGCTGATCCTCACAGCCGCACCGGCCCAGCGTGTCCCCCAGCGGCATCAGCGTCTCCTGCCCCGCCCGGCCCAGCTCGTCCCTGGCCCTGACTAACCGATGCCACGCCTGGGGAAAGGGCTCCTCCTCCAGCCGGTCCAGCGCCTGCCGGCAGTCCCGGAACAGCGCCTGGGCCGGTCCCCGGCCGCTCCGGGCCAGCCGTTCCATCAGCTCCGGGAGGGGAGGCCCGTCCAATTCCAGTTCCTGCTCCAGCAGGACCAGTCCCTGGGCCATATCCTCCAGCGCCCTGACCCGGCAGCCCAGGGCCGCCGCCGCCCGAAAGCCCAGCCACGCTGTCCCCGCCGCCACCAGCGCCGCCCCTACCAGACGCATCATGCTCCCAACTCCTCCACTGTATAGATCCGCTGGCCGCCTGTTCCCCGGATGCGGACCAGCCTCTGCACGATATGCTCCTCCAGCAGGGGGCGGTACAGGCTCCGCCGCTCCAGGTCCGCCCGGCTCTCCCCGTGGGCGGTGGCCAGCAGGGTGACGCCGCACCCCGCCGCTGTCCGCAGGGCCGCCACGTCCTCCGGAGCGGTGATCTCATCCGCCGCCAGCACCTGGGGATTCATGGCCCGGAGCAAAAGCATCAGCCCCTGGGCCTTGGGACAGCCCTCCACCACGTCGGTGCGGCCGCCCACCTCCAGCTGCGGCACGCCGCCGTATAGTGCGGCCACCTCCCCCCGCTCATCCGCCAGAGACACCCGGAGGGGGCGGCATCCAACGCCGTCAGACACCTGGCGGATCAGGTCCCGCAGGAGGGTGGTCTTTCCCATCCCCGGCGGCGCCAGGATCAGCGTACTGGTCAGCCGCCCTCCGGGACACAGGGCGTCCCGCACCGGGTCGGCCGCCCCCTTGACCTGCCGGGCGATCCGCACATCGGCGGAGGAGTACCGGCTCAGGCTGTGGATCTCCCCTTCCCGCAGGGAAACTGTTCCGCACAGGCCTACCCGGTGCCCCCCTGCCATGGTCAGATAGCCCCGCCGCACCTGGTCCAGCACCGCGTGGAGAGAGGCCCGGCTGGCGATCTCCACCAGCTGCTCCAGCTCCCGGAAGTGCACCGGAGCGCGGCCCAGGACCTGCTCCCCCTCCGGCAGCACCACCGACATGGGACGCCCCGCCCGCAGCCGGAATTCCTCCGCCCGGCACTGGTCCTCCCGGGGCAGCATCAGCGCCTCCTGCCGCAGGCGCTGGGGCAGCGCGCCCGCCGCCTGGACGTATGCCCGGATACTCTGTTCCCGATCCATGCCTGTCCACTCCTTTCGCCCAATTCTATGTGAAGGAACAGCGGGTTATGCCTGATAGTTTTTCGACGGAAGCATTGAATTGAGCGGAACAAAAATTTATTGGACGTGCCCGGGCATACTTTCCTCCGTCCCGGACCAAACTAGTTCCGATTCTCATTACAGCTTGCGAGGTGTGACCCATGACCACCAAAAAATTGGGCAGCCAGACGGCCGCCCTGTCCAATCCC
The DNA here is from genome assembly GCF_021531375.1 of Pseudoflavonifractor phocaeensis. Classification (GTDB taxonomy): domain Bacteria; phylum Bacillota; class Clostridia; order Oscillospirales; family Oscillospiraceae; genus Lawsonibacter; species Lawsonibacter phocaeensis_B. The sequence goes on along the minus strand of NZ_JADYTU010000001.1, from coordinate 275,027 downwards.
CCTTCCATCGCCGGCCACGCCAACGTGGTGGGCAAAAAGGAAGGCGAGGGACCCCTGTCCGATTCCTTTGACTATATCGCCCCCGACGACACCTTTGGGGAATCCACCTGGGAAAAATCGGAGAGCGCCATGCAGAAGCAGGCCCTGAACCTGGCTCTGAACAAGGCGGGCCAGTCCGCTTCCAATCTGGACTGGCTCTTTGCCGGGGACCTGCTGAACCAGTGCATCGGCTCCTCCTACGCCGCCCGGGAGCAGAGCGTCCCCTTCTTCGGCCTCTACGGGGCCTGCTCCACCATGGGGGAGGGGCTGGCACTGGCTTCCATGACGCTGGACGGCGGCTTTGGCGAGTGGGCCGGCGTGGTGGTGTCCTCCCATTTCTGTTCCGCCGAGCGGCAGTACCGCACCCCCCTGGAGTACGGCAGCCAGCGCACCCCCACCGCCCAGTGGACGGTGACCGGCGCGGGAGCCGCCGTTCTGGCCCGGGAGGGTCCCGGGCCCTATGTCACCCATGTGACGGTGGGCAAGATCGTGGACAAGGGCATCAAGGACGCCAACAACATGGGGGCCGCCATGACGCCGGCGGCGGCCAGCACCCTGGCCGCCCACTTCAAGGACACAGGCCGCTCCCCCAGCTTCTACGACCTGATCGTCACCGGAGACCTGGGCAGTCTGGGCAGCGAGCTGCTGCTGGAACTGCTGAGGCAGGACGGGATACAGCTGTCCAACCATGTGGACTGCGGGACGCTCATCTTCGACGCCCAGGAGCAGGACGTCCACTGCGGCGGATCGGGCTGCGGCTGCTGCGCCACGGTGCTCACCGGCTACCTGCTCAACGGCATGCGGGCGGGCCGGTGGAACAACATCCTCTTCTGCCCCACCGGAGCCCTCCACTCCCCTACCGCCTCCTTCCAGGGAGAGTCCATCCCCGGCATCTGCCACGCCATTGCGATCTCGACGACCAAATCATAAAAGGTGGGATCATCGTTATGGAATATGTCAAAGCCTTCCTCTGCGGCGGCATATTTTGCATCATCGGACAGCTTTTGATCGACAAAACCCCTCTGACCCCCGCCAAGATCCTGGTGAGCTACGTCACCGCCGGGGTCATTCTCAGCGGTCTGGGCCTCTACCAGCCTCTGGTGGACTGGGGCGGCGCCGGGGCCACGGTGCCCCTCACCGGCTTTGGCCATCTGCTGGCCAAGGGAGTAAAAAAAGCTGTAGCGGAGCAGGGGGTCCTGGGCGCCTTTACCGGCGGAGTCACCTCCGCGGCAGGCGGCATTACCGCCGCCATCTTCTTTGGCTTCCTGGTGGCCCTGCTCTGCAAGCCAAAGCCCAAAAGCTAAAATCATCACCGCCGCCCCGGGAAGAAGCAAAGAAAGGCAGACACATGGAAAACAACCATGGTCTGCCTTTTTTGATACGATAAAATACCGGGAACGGACCGTGGGGCCCCGTTCCCGGTATCATTGGATCTCTCAATCCACTTCGATCGCATTCACAGGACAGCTGTCGGCGGCCTCCCGGACCATCCCCTCCTGGTCGGGGGCGATCTCGTCCCGGGCCGCGGCTACTCCCTCGTCGGTCATCATAAAGACATCGGGACAAATACTGGGGCAAAGGCCGCAGCCGATACAGTTGCTGTTGACATGGGCGTTCATAGAGTACCTCCTTCACATAGATGGAGATAGGATAGGCGGTTCCCGCTTTTTTATTCGCGCCTCGTCTCTTGCTGATGCCATTTTATCTCTTGAACCCAAAAAGCGGGAGCGTCCTCACGGGCGCTCCCACTTTCTATTCCGTATTTTCCCTAGGACAGAAGCTCAGACCGTGGGTTCCTCGCTCTTGGGCTCAGCGTAGATCTCAAGCTCCATGGAGCCGGTCTCGAAGAACAGGCCGTCTTCGCCGTCTTCGCCGTCCTCTTCGGGTTCCTCCAGAGCGTCGGCCACGACGGCGCCGCCGGTCTCACGGACCAGGTTGCCTTCGTCGTCGATCACATCCTCCCTGCGGTACTGGGCCAGACCGGAGCCGGCGGGAATCAGTTTACCGATGATCACGTTCTCCTTCAGGCCAAGCAGGTGGTCCACCTTGCCCTTGATCGCGGCCTCGGTGAGGACCTTGGTGGTCTCCTGGAAGGAGGCGGCGGACAGGAAGGACTCGGTGGCCAGAGAGGCCTTGGTGATACCCATGAGCAGACGGGTGCAGGTGGGCAGGCGCAGGTCCTCGCCCATCTCATTCTTCTCCCCGGCGTCGATGCGGGCCTTGACGGCCTCCTCGGCATCCAGGAACTCGATGATGTCGATGGTGGCGCCGGACAGCAGTTCGGAGTCCCCGGCGTCCTCCACACGGACCTTCCGCATCATCTGGCGGACAATGACCTCGATGTGCTTATCGTTGGTGTCAACGCCCTGCTGACGGTACACCTTCTGAACCTCACGGATCAGATAGTTGTGGCAGGCGGACAGGCCGCGGATCCGCAGCACCTCGTGGGGAGACAGGGCGCCTTCGGTCAGCTCCAGACCCTTGGGGACCACGTCGCCGTGCTTGACCTTGATACCGGCGGAATAAGGCAGGGCGTAGGTGACCACCTCGCCGTCGTCGGCGGTGATTGTCAGATTGCACATGACGTTGCGCTTGGTCTCCTCGATGGTGACCCGGCCGCCGATCTCGGCCAACTGGGCCATCTTCTTGGGCTTGCGGGCCTCGAACAGTTCCTCTACTCGAGGCAGACCCTGGGTGATGTCGCCGCCGGCGACGCCGCCGGTGTGGAAGGTACGCATGGTCAGCTGGGTACCAGGCTCACCGATGGACTGGGCGGCGATGATACCCACGGCCTCGCCGGCGCCCACAGGCTCGCCGATGGCCAGGTTGATACCGTAGCACTTAGAACACACACCGCTGCGGGCACGGCAGGTCAGAACGGAGCGGATCTTCACAGAGTGGATGCCATGGGCCTCCAGCACGGCGGCGTCGTCCTTGCGCATCATGGTATCCCGGGTGAACAGCACCTCGCCGCTCTCGGGGTCCACGATGTCCTCGGCAGGATAGCGGCCGTGGACGCGCTCGGCAAAGGTCTCGATGACCTGGCCGTGCTCCTCGATCTCCGCCACTTCGATGCCGTCCACGGTGCCGCAGTCGTCCTCGCGGATGATGACCTCCTGAGACACGTCAACCAGACGGCGGGTCAGGTAACCAGAGTCGGCGGTACGCAGAGCGGTATCGGCCATGCCCTTTCGGGCGCCTCTGGAGGAAATGAAGTATTCCAGAACAGACAGGCCCTCACGGAAGTTGGCCTTGATGGGGATCTCGATGGTACGGCCGGCGGTATCGGCCATCAGGCCGCGCATACCGGCCAGCTGACGGATCTGGGCCATAGAACCACGGGCGCCGGAATCGGCCATCATGAAGATGGGGTTGTAGCGGTCCATGGAGGCCTGGAGGGCCTGGGTCACGTCGGCGGTGGTCTTCTCCCAAGCGGAGACGGACAGGCGGTAACGCTCGTCGTTGGTAATCAGACCGCGGCGGTACTGCCGGTCGATCTTGACGATCTCCTTCTCGGTCTCGCGGATCAGGTCGTACTTCTCGGGGGGGACGGTCATATCGGCGATGGCCACGGTCAGGGAGCCCCGGGTGGAGTAGTGATAGCCCAGGTCCTTGATGGCGTCCAGCACGCCGGCAGACACGGTGAAGCCGTGCTTGGTGATGCATTTGTCGATGATCTTGCCCAGCTGCTTCTTGCCCACCACGAAGTTGATCTCGGGGTCGAACATGGTCTCGGGATCGGTGCGGTCCACAAAGCCCAGGTCCTGAGGAATGGCCTCGTTGTAGATCAGACGGCCGACAGTGGTCTCCACCAGCTTGTGGCGCATCTCGCCGTCCACCTCCCGGTACAGACGCACCTTGATGGGAGAGTGGAGGGTGACCACACCAGCGTCATAGGCCAGCATGGCCTCGTCCTGATCGGCGAAGCAGTGGCCGGTGCCCTCCTCATCCCGGGCAAAGGTCAGATAGTAAGCGCCCAGGATCATATCCTGCGTGGGGATGGTGACGGGGCCGCCGTCCTGGGGACGGAGCAGGTTGTTAGCGGACAGCATCAGCACCCGGGCCTCGGTCTGAGCCTCGGCGGACAGGGGGACGTGGACGGCCATCTGGTCGCCGTCGAAGTCGGCGTTGAAGGCGGTACACACCAGGGGGTGCAGCTTGATGGCGCGGCCCTCCACCAGGACAGGCTCAAAGGCCTGGATGCCCAGACGGTGCAGCGTGGGGGCGCGGTTCAGCATGACAGGGTGGTCCTTGATGACGAACTCCAGGGCGTCCCACACGGCGGCCTCGCCCTTTTCCACCATCTTCTTGGCGGCCTTGATGTTGTTGGCCAGGCCGTCGTCCACCAGTTTCTTCATGACGAAGGGGCGGAACAGCTCGATGGCCATCTCCTTGGGCAGGCCGCACTGATAGATCTTCAGAGAGGGGCCGACCACGATAACGGAACGGCCGGAGTAGTCCACGCGCTTGCCCAGCAGGTTCTGACGGAAGCGGCCCTGCTTGCCCTTGAGCATATCGGACAGGGACTTCAGCGCCCGGTTGTTGGCGCCGGTGACGGCGCGGCCCCGGCGGCCGTTGTCGATCAGGGCGTCCACAGCCTCCTGGAGCATCCGCTTCTCGTTGCGGACGATAATGTCGGGGGCGTTGAGCTGGATCAGCCGCTTCAGACGGTTGTTGCGGTTGATGACCCGGCGGTACAGGTCGTTCAGGTCGGAGGAGGCGTACCGGCCGCCGTCCAGGGGGACCATGGGACGGATCTCGGGGGGGATGACGGGCAGCACGTCGATGATCATCCACTCGGGCTTGTTGCCGGAGATGCGGAAGGCGTCCACAACTTCCAGACGCTTGACGATGCGGGCCTTCTTCTGGCCGGAGGCGTCCTTCAGCTCGGCGCGGAGGCTGACGGACAGCTTCTCCAGGCCGTTCAGGCTCTCCAGCTCCGCCTGCTCCTCCTCGCTCAGTTCCTTGCGGTCCATGAGCTCCAGCTTGCGGCGGCTCTCCTCGTCGGTGAGGCCCACGGTGGCCAGCAGCTTCTTCACGGCCTCGGCGCCCATGCCGGCGTCAAAGTCATCCTCGTACTTCTCCCGCATGTCCCGGTATTCCTTCTCGGACAGGATCTGGTTCTTGGCCAGAGGGGAGAAGCCGGGGTCAATGACGATATAGGCGGCGAAGTACAGCACCTTCTCCAGGATTCGGGGGCTGATGTCCAGCAGCAGGCCCATCCGGGAGGGGATGCCCTTGAAGTACCAGATATGGGACACGGGGGCGGCCAGCTCGATGTGGCCCATGCGCTCGCGGCGGACCTTGGCCTTGGTGATCTCCACGCCGCAGCGGTCACAGACCTTCCCCTTGTAGCGGATCTTCTTATACTTGCCGCAGTTACACTCCCAGTCCTTGGTGGGGCCAAAGATCTTCTCGCAGAACAGACCGTCCTTCTCGGGCTTCAGAGTGCGGTAGTTGATGGTTTCGGGGCGCTTTACCTCGCCGTAGGACCACTCGCGGATCTTCTCAGGGGAGGCGATGCCAATTTGGATAGCGTCGAACTCAGCGTAACTCATATTCTATAATCTCCTCCCGTTCTCAAAAGTCCTCGCCGGAGAACAGCTCGTCGGAGCCCTCCTCCTCGTCGCCGCCGACCTCCAGGGTCAGGTCGTCGTCGTCGCTGTCACCCTTGAAGGTGAAGCCGCCGGCGGAAGCGAAGTCGGCGTCCTTCTGATAGCCGAAGTCGTCGTCCCGGTCGTAGTAGTCGTCCCGGACGGGCTGGTAGTTGTCCTCGTCGTCGTCCTTCAGCTCGATCTCGTTGCCCTCGGCGTCCAGCACCTTCATGTCCAGACACAGGGACTGCAGTTCCTTGATCAGCACCTTGAAGGACTCGGGCACGCCGGGCTTAGGCACGTTCAGGCCCTTGACAATGGCCTCGTAGGTCTTGACACGGCCGGTCACGTCGTCAGACTTGACGGTCAGGATCTCCTGGAGGGTATAGGCGGCGCCGTAAGCCTCCAGAGCCCACACCTCCATCTCGCCGAAGCGCTGGCCGCCGAACTGGGCCTTGCCGCCCAGAGGCTGCTGGGTGACCAGAGAATAGGGGCCGGTAGCGCGGGCGTGGATCTTATCGTCCACCAGATGGTGCAGCTTCAGGAAGTAGACGTAGCCCACCGTGACGGGGTTGTCGAAACGGCGGCCGGTACGGCCGTCATACAGCCAGTTCTTGCCGTCCACCAGGCGCAGGCGGCCAGCCTTCTGCCAGGCGTTCACCTGCTCGGTGTCGGCCATCTCTTCAGCGCTCAGGGCCTGCATCCCGTCACCTTCCTCGTCGGCCAGATAGAGCTGCTTGCCGATGAGGGGCTCGTCCCGGCCCACCTCGCGGGCCAGGCCGGCCAACTTCAGGCAGTCCTGGATGTCTTCCTCGTTGGCGCCGTTGAAGATGGGGGTGGCCACCTTCCAGCCCAGGGTCTTGGCGGCGTAGCCCAGATGGACCTCCAGCACCTGACCGATGTTCATACGGGAAGGCACGCCCAGGGGGTTCAGCACGATGTCCAGGGGGGTGCCGTCAGGCAGGAAGGGCATATCCTCCTGGGGCAGGATGCGGGACACGACGCCCTTGTTGCCGTGTCGGCCGGCCATCTTGTCGCCCACGGAGATCTTACGCTTCTGGGCGATATAGACGCGGACCACCTGATTGACGCCGGGGCCCAGTTCGTCGCCGTTCTCCCGGGTAAAGATCTTCACGTCCACCACGATACCGGACTCGCCGTGGGGCACCTTCAGGGAGGTGTCGCGGACCTCGCGGGCCTTCTCGCCGAAGATAGCCCGGAGCAGCTTCTCCTCCGCGGTGGCCTCGGCCTCGCCCTTGGGGGTGACCTTACCCACCAGGTAGTCGCCGGCGTGGATCTCGGCGCCCACGCGGATGATGCCGTGCTCGTCCAGGTCCTTCAGGGCGTCCTCGCCCACGTTGGGGATGTCGCGGGTGATGGTCTCGGGACCCAGCTTGGTGTCCCGGGCCTCGGTCTCATACTCCTCGATATGGATGGAGGTGAACACGTCGTCCTTTACCATCCGCTCGTTGAGCAGCACGGCGTCCTCGTAGTTGTAGCCTTCCCAGGTCATAAAGCCCATGAGGATGTTCCGGCCCAGGGCGATCTCGCCGTGGTCGGTGGAGGGGCCGTCGGCCAGGACGTCGTGGTAGTCCACCCGCTGGCCGGCGTCCACGATGGGCCGCTGGTTGATACAGGTGGTATGGTTGGAGCGCAGGTACTTGGTCAGGCGGTATTCCTTGGTCTCGCCGTTGTCATAGGCAACGGTGATATAACGGGCGGACACTCTGGTGACGGTGCCGGGACCCTCGGCCAGGATGGCCACCTCGGAGTCGATGCAGTTCTTGTGCTCCTGGCCGGTGGCCACGATGGGGGCCTCGGGACGGAGCAGAGGCACGGCCTGACGCTGCATGTTGGCGCCCATCAGAGCGCGGTTGGCGTCGTCGTTCTGGAGGAAGGGGATCATGGCGGTAGCCACGGACACCATCATCTTGGGGGACACGTCCACATAGTCCACCTGGCGGCGGTCCACGGAGACGGTCTCGTTGCGGTGGCGGCAGGTGATACGCTCGTTGATGAAGCAGCCGTTCTCGTCCAGAGGCTCGGTGGCCTGGCCGATGGTGAACTCGTCCTCCACGTCGGCGGTCATATATTCGATCTCATCGGTCACTCTGCCAAGCTCCTTGTCCACCTTGCGGTAGGGAGCCTCGATGAAGCCGTACCGGTTGATGCGGGCATAGGAGGCCAGGTAGGAGATCAGGCCGATGTTGGGACCTTCGGGAGTCTCGATGGGACACAGACGGCCATAGTGGCTGTAGTGGACGTCTCGGACGTCGAAGGAAGCCCGGTCACGGGACAGACCGCCGGGACCCAGAGCGGACAGACGGCGCTTGTGGGTTAGCTCAGCCAGGGGGTTGGTCTGGTCCATGAACTGGGACAGGGGGCTGGACCCGAAGAACTCCTTGATGGCGGCGGTGACGGGGCGGATATTGATGAGGGACTGGGGGGTGACCACATCCAGGTCCTGGGTGGTCATACGCTCCCGGATGACGCGCTCCATCCGGCTGAAGCCGATGCGGAACTGGTTCTGGATCAGCTCGCCCACGCAGCGCAGGCGGCGGTTGCCCAGATGGTCGATGTCGTCGGGGGTACCCACGTTATGGGCCAGGCAGTTCAGATAGTTGATGGAGGCCATGATGTCAGGCACGGTGATGTGCTTGGGGATCAGGTCGTCCAGATGCTCGGCCACGGCCTCCTTCAGCTCCTCGCCGCTGTACTGGTCCAGCAGCTGGCACAGAGCGGGGAAGTAGACCATCTCGTCCACGCCCGCCTCGGCGGGATCGAAGTCCACAAAGTTCTTCATATGGACCATGTTGTTAGAGAAGACCTTGATGACCTTGCCGTCCATGTCCAGCAGGGCCTCGTTCACGCCCCGGTCGTCCAGCTCGTGGGCCCGCTCACGGCTCAGCACCTCGCCGGCTTCGGCGATGATCTCGCCGGTACGGGGATCGGCGACGGGCTGGGCCAGCTTCTGGCCGGACAGGCGGCTCCACAGAGCCATCTTCTTGTTGAACTTGTAGCGGCCCACGGCGGACAGATCGTAGCGCCGGGGGTCGAAGAAGGTGGCGTTGAGGAGGGATTCGGCGGAGTCCAGCGTGGGGGGCTCGCCGGGACGCAGCTTGCGGTAAATCTCCAGCAGGGCGTCCTCATAGTTCTTGCAGGCGTCCTTCTCCAGAGTGGCCAGGATCCGCTCGTCCTCGCCGAACAGCTCGATGATCTCGGCGTCGGTCCGGGGACCCAGGGCACGGATCAGGCAGGTGATGGGCAGCTTGCGGTTCTTGTCGATGCGGACATAGAAAATGTCGCTCAGGTCGGTCTCATACTCCAGCCAGGCGCCCCGGTAGGGGATGACGGTGGTGGCGAAGGTCAGATTGTCCGCCTTGTCCGCGGTACGGGTATAGTACATGCCGGGAGAACGGACGATCTGGGAGACGATGACACGTTCGGCGCCGTTGATGACAAAGGTGCCGGAGTTGGTCATGATGGGGAAGTCCCCCATGAAGATCTCCTGCTCATTGATCTGGTTGTTCTGGGTGTTGCGAAGGTGAACCTTAACCTTGATGGGGGCGGCGTAGGTGGCGTCCCGGGCCTTGCACTCCTCCACGTCGTACTTGGGCTTTTCGTCCATGGAGTAGTCGATGAAGGACAGCTCCAGGTTGCCGGCATAGTCGGTGATGGCGCCCACATCCTTGAACACCTCGCGCAGGCCGGTGTCCAGGAACCACTGGTAAGAGGTCTTCTGGACCTCCAGCAGATTGGGCATCTCCAGGATCTCCTGATACCGGGCAAAGCTCTTACGAACCGTCTTGCCGTAGTGGACGTCCTTGGCTCTCTCGTTGACCCGCTTCTGGAGTTCTTCCATGCTTTCCTTGACCATTCTAAAAAATCAACTCGCTTTCTTCTCGTTCAACGGTTGGTTCTCACGGTTTTCATCTCCGAATGTGACGTTGGAACAGGAAAACCTTCGGCACTTTGCACAATTTCCCTCGTATCCGTCGAATCCGCACACCCGGTCGCGTTGTTTGATTCGTCCCTTCATCCCTTGCCTTTCCCTTCCAGCCATGGTAAACTAGCCACAGAGTATGTGGAACCAGGCTCATTCCTCTCAAGGACATAGGAGCATTTTATTGTACCATGCAGGGGCAGGCCTGTCAAGGCCCGGCTCTCTTTTTTTATCCTTTTATGGTTCCGTTTTTTATTTTCTTCGGGGCGAATATAAACCATGTTCTCCTCCGCCTTCAAACCGGAGGCGGAGGAGGAGTCCTGCCTTTCCTCATACCTTCTTTCGGGAAGCACGGGCGCCCTCCCCGCTCTTTTTCCCGTCTCTGGTCCAATTTTTCCCATTTCCTGCATATTGTTCAGAAAATTTTCTCTTCCCCTACCCTGTTCCCGGAAAAACTACGGCAAAGGATTTGACAAACGGTAACAAATATGTTACAATTCGGTTACAAGTTCATTGACAAGGAGGAATTTCATGGCCACCGAAAACATTCCTCTTTCCTATAAAGGGCATCCCCTGCGTCGGAAAGACAATCTGATCTACTACGGCACCATGGCCGAAAAATATATCATCATGCTGCAGGTCCTCTCCTCTAAAAAGGTGGACGGCCTGGACGTGGCGGACAAGGTAGCCGTTCAGCTCCAGCTGACGGACCCCGATCTGAAGAGCCGCGACCGTGTGGTGAGAAAGAGCGAAAAGGACAGCCTGTACTCCGCCATGGATCTGGCCTGCGTTTGGCTGGAACGGGCTCTGAGTTCCAAGTAACACACAAGAAACCAGAGACAAAATTATTCAGGGAGGAAACCAGCCATGCTGTTTAAAAAGATCGCCGCCGTTCGGTTCACCGCGGGCCTTTTGCTCGTCAGCACCCTCATCGTCCCCGCTCTGGCCGTCACCGGCACCGTGGATTCCGGCGACAGCCCCCTGCGGGTCCGCTCCGAGGCCAGCACCGAAAGCAAAGTTCTGGCCCGCCTCGACCACGGCACCCAGGTCGAGGTCCTGTCCACCGCCGAAAACGGCTGGTATCAGATCGTCTGCGACAACATCACCGGCTATGTCTCCAGTGACTATCTGGTGGTGGACGGCACCGAAAGCGCCGTCTCCGCCGTAGCCGCGGTGGATCCCGCCGCAGCCGCCGAGGACGCCGCGCAGGCAGCTGCCGCAGCCGAAGCCCCCGCCCCCGCCGCAGCGGAGCCCCGCTACGGCAAGGTGACCACCGGATCTCTGAACATCCGCTCCGGCGCCGGCACCGACTATGAGAAGGTCGGCAGTCTCAAGGCTGGCAAGGTCGTGACCATCCTGGGCGAGGTCAACGGCTGGTATCAGATCGAGTCCGGTTATGTGAGCGCCGACTATGTAGCCATCGTGGACGCCGCCGAAGCCGCCCGCTCCAGCAAGGGGCAGGAGATCGCTGATTTCGCCCTGCAGTATGTGGGTTATCCCTATGTCTACGGCGGCAGCAGCCCCAAGGGCTTTGACTGCTCCGGTTTTACCCGGTACGTTTACAGCCAGTTCGGCTACTCCATTAACCGCACCGCCTCCAATCAGCTGGATAACGGCACCGCCGTCTCCATGAGCGAGCTCCAGCCCGGCGATCTGGTCTTCTTCAAGAAGGCGGGCACCGGCAGCAAACGCGCCTCCCACGTTGGCATTTACATCGGCGGCAACCAGTTCGTTCACGCCTCCACCGCTCGGGTGGGCGTCATCGTCAGCAACATGAGCGACGCCTATTACACCTCCGGTTTTGTGGGCGGCCGCCGCCTGGCCTGAATCTCGGCAACATAAGAAAATCTCCGGGGCCGTTGAATGAACAGGTCCAGAGTGTACGGACAGTACAAAAAAGATCCACCTGGTAGGAATATTGAGTTTTAAGTGGAGTGGCGCAGCGTCAGCGGCGCCACTCCAGTTTTTATCTGGATGCGTTGGTAGTTATAGAAATAGATACAGTTGTCAATGAGCGTTCCGGACTCTTCAAATGACTTGGGTTTGTTTCGGTAGATATACTCTGTTTTGAGGATTGAAAAAAGTTTTCAGCCATAGCGTTATCATCACAATTTCCGCATTTTGACATGGACGGTGCTATGCCATATTCTTGTGTTAGGTTAAAATATGCTTGAGAGGTGTATGGAAACCCTTGGCCGCTGTGAAGCTGCAACTCCGCAGCGACTTTCTTTTTCTCTTGCTTCATAGCCAGTCGGATCGTGTCCAACACCAGATTCACTGTCTGCTACGTACCGGTCTTGTAAGTCACAATGCTGTTATCATCGAAATCCCGGATCATAGACAAGTAGAGTTTTATAACACGGCAGCATATATCCATACCGTAATGTTGCAGGTGAAGTGGATCTCTATCGCTTGTTGTTGACATTGAATCATATAGGTGAATCTTTTCTGATAACAGAAGAGTTCCTTGAAAAAGGGATATTCTATTGTATCGATCATATCACATGAGAACTAATAGCCCCCTCTGAAATCGTTGATTTCAGAGGGGGCTATCCGAGTGGAGCGACTCGAACGCCCGGCTTCTTAATCCCAAACAATCCGAAAAGACTTTTTCCGGTCGTTTCTAATGGTTTTTAGTCATTTCCGCTTGATTTTAATTACTCTTTAGGCCTCTTTGAACCTGCGTTTTCCGGGTGTTCCGGCGCTGTCTGTGGTCATTTATGTGGTCAAAAACGCTTCCCGCCCCAAACCGGTGATCTTTCACCGGCCCAGGACGGGAAGCGTTTCGCGTTTCAGGTTGGTTGGATTGTAACTCTGAGGACAGGGTTATGCAAGTGTTTTCTGCGAGAGGCGCAGCGCAAAGTTTGCGGGGCAATAAACAAAGAAATAGGGGGAAATTTAAGCACCAAGCTTATCCTGCTTTGAGTTCAACGATTGCGGAATCTGCTCCCAACACCTCTGAGAGTTCCTCTGCGGACATCCCCTTGATATGGCCCAGTTTGGTATAGCTCCATGAATTGGACCCAAAAAACAGGACGAGCTGGTTGCCGGAATACAGCACAATATCTCCCGGCCCGGTTATCATCTGAGCATCGTTTCTGGAAAAGCGCTGGGGCAGACTGCCCACTTGTTCAAAGCCGCCGTAGCGCGTTGTGTTCACCATGATATTCTCATTTTGAACATAGGCGAGCAGTTCGGAAACTGTTTCGTTTTCTTCCCATTGCACATCCAGAACAGTCCCGTTGATGCTCAGCACCAAGGTTTCCGGCTGTTCCGTGGTTTCTTCTCCCTCCGCTGTCTTTTCCGACTCCGGTGCAGTTTCGGGCGGTTCCGCAGCTGTGTTTGCGTCAGATACCTGACCGGAGCAGGCGGTGAGCAGAACTCCCATGGACAAAAACAGGCTGAGCAAGACGCGCTTCTTCATTTCAGATGTTCCTCAAAGAAGCTTCTCAGCTTTTCAAAGGGGATCACATCCGTCCGGTCATAGAGGTCAACATGGCTGGCTCCCGGAATGATGAGCAGTTCCTTGTTGTCGCCGGTCAGCTTTTCGTAAGCGCCCTCACTGAAATAGCGGGAATGAGCCTTTTCCCCATGCACCAGCAGAACGGCAGAGCGAATCTCCCCGGCATACTGCAAAATCGGCATATTCATAAAGGACAGCGAGGACGTCACATTCCAGCCGCTGTTGGAGTTGAGGGAACGGGGATGATAGCCGCGCTCTGTTTTGTAGTAGGCGTAGTAATCCTTGACAAACTGGGGAGCGTCCTCCGGCAGCGGATCGACCACACCTCCGGCCAGGGCGTAACTGCCGTTTTTATAGTCGGCTGTGCGCTGGGCGTTCATGGCTTTTTTCTTCGCAAAGCGGGCCTCGGCGGTATCCTCACTGTCAAAATATCCGTTGGCGTTCACACGGGTCATATCGTACATGGTGGATGCCACCGTCGCTTTGATGCGGGTGTCCATGGCGGCGGCATTGATGGCCATGCCGCCCCAGCCGCAGATACCGATGATCCCGATGCGCTCCGGGTCCACATTGTCCTGAACGAAAAGATAATCCACCGCTGCGGAGAAGTCCTCCGTGTTGATGTCCGGGGACGCCACATACCGGGGGCTGCCGCCGCTCTCCCCCGTAAAGGACGGGTCGAAGGCAATGGTCAGGAAGCCCCGCTCGGCCATGGCCTGTGCGTACAGTCCGGAGGACTGCTCCTTGACAGCGCCAAAGGGTCCGCTCACCGCAATGGCTGGGAGCTTTCCCCCTGCATTTTTCGGAATATACATATCCGCCGCCAGCGTAATGCCATAGCGGTTATGAAAGGTGACCTTACAATGGTCTACTTTATCGCTTTTGGGAAATGTCTTATCCCATTCCTGTGACAAATTCAGCTGCTCCATACTCAGACCTCCTTACCCATCTGATAGGCTTTCTCCAGCGCCGGATGTCCAGCAATGTCGCCTACGCCGTTGACACCACCGGCAAAGACGGTGCCTGCCAGCTCACACCGTTCAAAGCAGTCCACCCAGCCCTGTACGGCTTTGACAGTTCCTTCCACCGTTTCTTCCCCATCTTCAGCCGCAGCTGCCAGAAGATATGCCTTGGTGAAGGCGTAGTCGGAGTCAAAGAGCGGGTTGGCACGGTCCAGCATGGTCTTGAGCTGACCGCTGACGCTGTAATAGTAAACAGGCGTGGCAAATACCAGCACATCCGCATCGTGCATCCTGGCGGCGATCTCCATCGCGTCATCGTCGATCACACAATGACCAAGCTTTAGACAAGCCAGACAGCCTTTGCAGAAGCCGTAATTCTTCTCTCGAAGATAAATGATTTCTACCTTGTGACCGGCTTCCCCGGCGCCTTTTGCGAGGGATGCGGCCAGTGTTTCGGAATTGCCGCCCTTGCGGGGACTGGAAGAAATAATCAAAACATGTTTGCTCATAAATAAGCTCCTTTTTCTCTCTTGCATTATGATTGATTAGCTGATAAACTTATGATAATACCTAAACCTGACTTTAGGTCAAGCATTATTTTGAAAGTTTTTTGGAGGGAGTTCCATGTATACCATCGGCCAGGTTTCCGAGATGTTTGATCTGCCCATATCCACATTGCGGTATTATGACAAGGAAGGGCTGTTCCCCACGATCCAAAGAGATTCCGGCATCCGAAAATTCGGAGAAAAAGAGCTGGAAGCCCTCCGGGTGATCGAGTGCCTGAAAAAGTCCGGCCTGGAGATCAAGGACATCAAACAGTTCATGGAGTGGTGCGTACAGGGCAGCGAAACCTATCCACAGCGGCGGGAGCTGTTCCTCCATCAGAAGGCGGCGGTGGAGGCGGAGATCGAGCGGATGAACCGGGTCCTAGACATGCTGCGCTTCAAGTGCTGGTATTATGAACAGGCGATCCGGGACGGAAACGAAGACCGTCTTTCCCCCTTGCGGCCAGAGGACATGCCGGAGGATATCCGGCGGGCTTATGAACATGCACACAGCATGGATGAATAGAACGAGAAAGCCGGAGAGCAAGCAGCTTGCTCTCCGGACTTTTTCACCTTTTAAAGCGCCTCAAAATGATACCTGGGTTTGCCCAGGCTCTTTTTGCCGTACTCGATGGCTTCCGCGCCGCAGCGGCAGATGCACGCCATGCAGTGGGTGCAGTCGCCACCCCAGACAGGCTTGCCGTTTTGAATCGTGATGTTGTTCGTCGGGCAGAGCCCGGCACACTGACCGCAGCCAGTGCAGGCATCGCTGGCCATAAAGGCATTTGCTTTGACGAAGCAAGAATAGAAGATCGGATTCACTGGGCCGCTCATAAAGCGGTCGTAGAGGTTATTGCGAGGCGGCGGGAACGCTTGATTGGCCGCGATGGCGGAGATCACACGGTCAATGTCCGGCTCCGCCCTGGCAACGATCTGCCGCGCTTCTTCCGCCTGCGGCGCGTTGAACATGGCAATGTAATTTTCAGGCATGATGATCTGCGCCGTGCCCATATAGGTGAGCTGTTTCTCCTGGCAGAGCGCGCGGTTATATCCCGCGGCATTGCCAATCTCACTGCCGCAGGTCATGACGAACCAAGCCTGTGCCCCACAGGGAAAGTCCGTTTCTGCCAGCCAATCCCGCACAATGCGCGGAATGCGCCACGCATAAGTGGGTGTGACGATAATCAGGCGCTCATCAGATGTGACCAGCGAAGGTTCGCCCGTCTTGATGCGGTCGTTCATGCTGAGAAGTTCGTCGCCCAGGGTTTCTGCGATGCGCTGTGCAACGTACCGGCTGTTCCCGGTACCGGTGAAATAGAGTACCATGTTGGACCTCCTTACTGACTGACGAATACCGCAATCGCTTCTGCGGTCTGTCGAATCTGTTCCTCGCCCGAAATGGTGGGGACACCGTCGCCATCCTGCGGGCCATAGCTGCCAAACTGGGCGTGACAGCCGCCGTCCAGAACAACTTCTGTGGTATCTGCAGGGAGATTTGCGCGATTCTTTTCATAGGATTCTCGGTTCATCACCCCGTCCTCCGAGCCATAGACAGAGAGTACCCGCAGGGTTGTCTGGGTGAGATCCTTTGTGGAATAGGCGGCCAGCAGGATGAGGCCGGCAAAATTCTCCGAGTGTGCTGCGGCGTAGTTCGCTGCCATAGCGCCGCCCAGAGAGTGCCCGGCTATGTACCAGGTGGTGACCTCCGGATATTCTTCTTGGAGTCCGTCCGCAGCGTTGGTGTCCAGAACAGCCAGATTGCCGGGCATCCGCACCAGCGCGCAGAGAATGCCTTGCTCTGCACAGGCGCGCATCAAGGGCGCATAGGCCGTATGCTCCACTTTACCGCCGGGATAAAAGATCAGCCCTGCGGTCGGATCCTCGGGGACGAACCAAATCACATCCCCGTCCTGCTCCACCTGCACACTGTCCGTCTGATAGGCCATAGCTTCCAAGGCTATTTCATCGGCGTGGTAGTAATCGGACACATAGGCGTAGCCGCCGATCCCAATGACGAGAAGGACCGCCAGACACAGGGACAAGATAATTTTTGTTCTTTTCTTCATATGATGATCCCTTCGCAATGGTCGATCTCATGCTGGATGATCTCGGCCGTCCAGCCGGTAAAGGTCTTGAGCCGTGTCTGAAACTTCTCGTTTTGCCATTGCACCTTAATGGTCTGAAACCGCTTTGCCTTCCGTGTGCCGGTGAGGGACAGGCAGCCCTCTTCGGCCTCATACGCCCCGGACTGCCTGACGATGACGGGATTGAACATGACCATGTATTCACCCTCGTTGTCAAATGCGATGATGCGTTTGTTGACGCCGATCATATTCGCTGCCATGCCCACGCAGCCATCCTTATGGGCAACCAATGTATCCAGCAAATCCTGCGCCACGCCGAGATCGTCTGTTGTGGCGGGTTCCGCCTTTTGGGCGAGAAAAGCCTCGTCTTTGCATATTTCACGGACCATTGCTATCCTCCTTTTTTGCCTTTACATGAGATGCTTATTTCTGTATGATATAAGCATCAGAAAAATAAGTCAAGAAACGAAGGAGGGATCCAATATGCAAAAAGTATGTGAATTTCTGAAGTCTGCCGGTACTTACTATCTGGCCACTGTAGAGGGCGATCAGCCTCGTGTTCGCCCGTTTGGCACCGCCCATATCTTTGGGGGTAAGCTATATATCCAGACTGGCAAATCCAAGCCGGTGTCCAGACACATCGCCGCTAACCCCAAGTGTGAGATCTGTGCTTTCAAGGATGGTGTGTGGCTCCGCGTTGCCGCCGAGCTGGTGGAGGATGACCGCGTGGAAGCCAAGAAATCCATGTTGGATGACTATACCAACCTGCGGACAATGTACGATGAAGACGACAACAACACCCAGGTTCTGTATCTGAAGAACGCCGTGGCCACCTTCAGTTCCTTTAATGCGGCTCCTGAAGTTCATGAATTCTAAAGGAGTGCCCGCTCTGCGAAAGGGCGGGCAGTTTTCGTTAGGTGGTGGTTTTTTGAAACTGTTTTACTCGGCTGATCGACATGAATGGCGAAGGTATCTCGAAGATCATTTTGAGACCGATGATGAGGTATGGTTTGTATTTCCAATGAAAGAATCCGGCGAAGAAAGCATGAGCTACAATGATGCCGTAGAAGAGGCCCTTTGCTTTGGCTGGATCGACAGCACCATTAAGCATACCGATGAACTTCACCGCGCCCAGCGCTTCACACCCCGAAAAAAAGGAAGTCCATACTCACAGCCGAATATTGAAAGACTGATATGGCTGGAATCAAAAGGATTGATTCATCCAACAATCCGTGAAAGTGTCCTTCCAATCATCAATGCTCCTTTCGTTTTTCCCAAAGACATTTTGGAAGAACTTCAAAAAGATGAATCGGTATGGGAGAACTATCAGAAATTCAGTGATCCCTACAAGCGCATCCGAGTTGCCTATGTTGATGCAGCAAGAAAGCGCCCAGATGAATTTCAAAAACGTCTGAAAAGTTTTATCGATAAGACGCGCCAAAACAAGAAGATCAGAGGTTTTGGTGGGATTGAAAAATACTACTGAAAAAGAAAGTGCTATCCGTTCAATAGCACTTGTTTTCGCCCCGCTATCCAATTGGAAAGCGGGGTGATTCATTATCGTTAGGAGTTGAACGCGATAAAAGCCCATAGAAAGAGACCAACGATAAGTAATACTGCCCCACCGACTTTCGCGTTTGGGCTGGGTTTGCAAAGGAAGTAAATACCGGCAATGGGCATTAAAAAGATGATCAGGAGTGTGTAAACCATGCAGCCAAGCGCTACATCCTCATCACTGCGTCGTCTTCTCGCCATCCATGATCCCCCTCATCTACCGTAATATGGAGCCTCTTCAAAACCATGCTTTTTCAGATGTCTAACCAGAAGGTCCAGAACGGATTTGCTGGCACGCCTTACCCTTTCTGCGTTCCGGAACCTTCGAACAAGTTGTGGCGATATGGCGTAGTAGAGTCGAACGAAAGCCCTGCCAATTCTACTTTTGCGAAGGCCGTAGTCTCTAAAGCGGCGCAGTACCCAAAGTTCCGGACAATCATAGGTTCCGTAGACTGCTGTGGCAATGTAGCAGCCATCAGATGAATCATCGTCATCATCCCCACAACACAGTTTGTACGCGATATAATCATCCAAGAAGTCATCGTGTCCAGACATGCGATTTTTCCTCCATCCCATTGTTGTTACTTCCGTTGTTACTTCAATAATACCCGATTACCTGTCCCAAAGAACGGACAGCAGTAAAAAATGCGTGGTGCTTATGGTAAGACTATGCACCACGCATTTCCAGGTTCATCAACACTACTTGAGAATGCTATTTGAATTGTACGCTCACATCATATCTACGGTCTATGGCCTTGACGATCGGTTCATAGACTTCCTTTACCATTTTGAGCGCAAGATCGTCTGCTTCCTGACCGTTTGCAGCCGTATTGAATTTCTCCTCAAGCCTGGTGCGAAGCTCCTTTGCAATGACATTGTAATCTCGCACAGTCAGCTCAATATCTCCACGTGCCAGCAGGCCTTCCTTCACTTCATCAATGATGATGCTATTCGGGTCAATCTCAATAGCCTGTAAATACGCGTGATCAATAAGGATCGTAATGGTCTTCTTTTCCTTATCCTCGATGACGTTCGCCGATGTCAGGTTGTCCAGATCGACAACGAAGTAGCCCGTCCCGGTATAGGACACGGTTTGTGTTTTCTTCAGGAAATCGAAGTCCAGCTGCTTGATGAGACGATCAGTCAGTTCTGTGGAGACAGTCCCTTGCTGTGTGCTGACGATGAGTTTCCTCATCTCATTATGATCGGAGAGAATGACTTCGGAGAAATTTACCTCAACGCCGCTGCCTTTGAGGTAGATCGTATCCAAATCAATCTGCTGGATGTTATCTGATACATTCATATGTAAAGGATTTGAGCCGTGCTTGAAGCCCCAGATCACAACAATGCCGATTGCCGCTATAAGGAACCAGATGATGAGGTTTGTGCGTTTCTGCTTATACTTCAGGAATTCCACTATCTTCATATTATCACTCTCCTACAACCAGAAGTTCAGAGCCAGACGTGTTGGAGCTGGATCCGGAATCCGAGTCGGAATGACGCTTTCTGCGCATCTGCGGCATCGGGATTGCAATATGGAAGGTTTCCTTCAGGATCCATTTGAGAATAAAGAAATTCACCAGAGGCATCAGACAATTTGTGAGGATCAGTATTGCGATGGAATTCATGCACTTACGAATGGTGTTTTGAAAGTGGGCCATCAGATTGCACATATCGTTGATAGCCGTTTGGAACAGATCGGAGAGCTTTTCAAATATTGTCTGTTCCTCAGCTCCGCCATCCATAGCTTCGTTGAGCTTGTCAGCGCCGTCTTCCGTATCTGCAATCGTGTTCTCCACATATGCTGTGAGATCCGCAGCGACATAGTTGGTAATATGCGTGCTGCACGGAACCACAAGAGCCACCGCCAGGCCCAGCACAGCCACTCTGGCTGCAATGCCTTTCAGAAGTTCCTTTTTGAGCAGGATCGATAGAATCCCAATACCACAGGCTACTGGGATCGCGATTGCAAAGGCTAGCTTTACTCCGTACCGAATCAGTAGCTGTTCAAAATGCAGCATGACCAGGATTGCGATAAAATAGATATTCATGTCCGCCAAGCTGTCGGCCAGGGGCGTTGCAAAGTCGTCCGGCAGTGCGGAGATAGCCAGAGATGTGGATAGTGTGGCCGCCGAAAACTTCATCACGGTATTGCTGCTCTCCTCGACGCTTTCAATGGACTCCTTGATGAAGCTCCTGTCTGGCAGCCATGATGTTACCACGAAGAATGAGAATACGCCAATGAGGGCCAAGATCAGGATATTTCTTATTGGTTTCGCATATGTTCAGCTAGACTCGACGTTCTTTCCTCCAGCTTTTTGTCATGTCGCAGGATGTACTCAAATGTATCTAGCAGCGACAGGAACAGTCTCGGTTGCCGATGATAGTCGTGTTCATTATTTGGCGTGCGAACACGATTGATGTGGTACACGATGTAGGGGTTGGAGCTGAAGTCGATTTTCCACTTGCCCATAGCAGTGGTGAAACAGAAGTACTGATCGGCAATTTCATAGGCATAACCCTGCTCAGCACATAGGGTTTCAAGGTCGCTTATCGATTCACCCTTTCTTCTCTTGTTGGTAATGGGAATGGAACACTCGATGTCGAGTTTCGCAGTTGGCTTGCAGAACTTACAGGGGGTATGGCCTGAACGAATGGCATCCTTGTATCTGGAGAAACCAGTGATGTTGCTTAGACCATGGAGCTTCTGGCAGTTGCGCCTATGGAAGGTCTGGTAGCCGGCACTGCAAAAAAAGGCAAAACGCGGCTGTGTCAGGGTATAGAAATCGTTTTTCTCGGTTTCAGACTTGAAGTTGTCCTTTGCTGCAGTGAATCGCTCGGTACGCGCTTCAGTGTATCGCACATATGCACGCTGCTCTCGCGAATTCATAGATCTATCGGGAACAACCGTTTTTGCGATAGATGCCTTAGCTGCGCGCTTGGCCTTTTTCTTTTCTGCCATATTCAGCCATGTGCCAGAAGTGGGATTGCATAGCTTACAGGGGCGACGACCTGTTTTTGCGACAGTATCGTAATAGCCAGATCCTTTGATTACATCTGTCGTGCTGAGAATTGCAGGACATCCGCACCGATGGAACACATCGGAATGTTCCGCAAAGATGAACTGGTATTGTGTGCGATTGATAATATCCTGATTGCGCTCACGGATTCCTTTACGGACATCTTCTTTCATGCAATACGGGCAAGCCTGCAGTTTTTTGCGAAAAAAATACTTCAGATCCGGATGGCCAGTCAGAACTGCGTTGCTTGGAATTGCGCTGCAATCTGCCTTGTGGAATATCCCGGTATCTACTTCCAATTGGTAAGGGCACATTGCATCAGGGATAGATGGCACTTCAGATGCTTTGTCTGCGTTACTGGTTGCCTGTGTATCGCGAGGTGGCTCACCATAGAGGAGCGATGCAGGATACTGGATATAGCCAAGTGCCTTCTGCATGGCAATGACGTCATTCTCGGAATAATGCTTCGGGCCGGTTGCCTGTAAGCCATACTCATTGCAGAGTGCATAGGCATTACCAATTTTCATCTTGCGCTCAGCAAGGAACGGAAACAGATAATCGCCCAACACCACAATCCGCTGAGGGACCTTGATCTTGAGCACGAGGTTGTAAATGGATTTCAGAATATTCTTGGAGTCCACATACCAAAAGCAGATGACATCATCCTCGCATAGCCAGCTCTGCAGGTCCGTTAGCACACGATAGATTCCATGCGCGTACAGGAAGTCAGAAGGAGTTCCTCCGATGTATGCCATGTGCTTCCAGTTGTGGAATGAATTATCGCGGGGATAGATGCGGGAGTAGAATTGATCCTGGCAATTCCATTGCTCGTCCACTCTCATGGCAGCAATTTGCGTTGGGTTGATATGATGGTACCGGTTTTCAATCCACTCAATATCCATCAATACGAACATAAGAAAACTCCTTTCTGCCTCGATTGTATCTCTATGATAAAACAGCAGGTGTCCGATAATACGGACAACACGCTAAGCAGAAAAGGCACCACGATCAATTTCGTGGTGCCTCACCTTTTTTCTTGTCCTGTTCGCTTTTCCATTGTTCACATGCTCTTACATTCTCAGGATTCTCATAGAATTTTTGAGCTGCCTCGCTCAGTGTGCGGGCCAACATCCTGATATCAAAATCAGTCGGTTTCACATTCCTGATGTTGAACTTGCAGATGGTTTGTCCGCTGTCCATATCTACAACCGTGTATGGTATGCCTCTTCGGATTCTTTCCTGGATTGATGCATCTAAATGAGCAAGAATGCCTTCCTGCTCCTTGCTGAACGACTCTGCTTTCAGTTCCTCTTCGGGGATCCCTGCACAGGTCAGCTCCATGACGAAATAACTCACAAACACACCTCCTAATCTAAAACCCACCAGTAATCAAGCAGACGACGGTGCTGCAAACCTTTGCGAGGTAGCTCTGCTGCACGGCGACATCGCTTGTTTGTAAGCCGCTTCAAAAGCTTCTTTTCCTTGCTATTTCTGGGATATTTTATATAGTAGCCGGAATGATAGAGCGTGCTTCCTTCAAATCCCCAATTGACGAAGGGGCCTCGAGGTATGTAATGCCGCGAGATTTCACGCATCCGTTTGTCGTTCTTCCGGATACGCATTTCTCGTCGATATGCGGTGTCACTTTGTTTTGTTGCAACTGACTGCTTCGAGTTAATCAGTAAGTGCTCGATAGTCTCGCTTAATTCGATTTCGGTCATAGGCTTTACCTTTGGGTACCATCCGCGTTACAGGCGAGATGCCATACCAGGATCCGCGCTGTTTATCATGATACGCTTTTTGCGCACGCTTGCTCTGCTTCTTCAGGGGAACGATCTGTTTCATGGTGCATTCTCTCCTCCTTAGCTTTGTCCATGGACCTTCTCAGTTCCATACAAAAGGCTGGGTAATCGGGATACCCGCAAAGAATCATCTTATTGGGCAGTTCCTCCATTGCCTGTAGGAACGCCTGCTCATCGCGCTTGCGGATGTTGCAGAAGATAACCCGGTAATGATTGTCTGCTTGCTGATACTCCGGTCCAAATCGAACTGTTACCTGGTGCTTGATAAACAGGTTGTCTGCCAGGTACTCATCGCAATCGATGATGGCATAATAAAGTCGGAAGAAGGAGAACTTCTCAATCGTCCAACAGTAATCTCTTAATTCCACGATACATCTCCTATTGTGACATTCTCATTACAATTCCAAATTCAGGCTTGCTTTTTCGACCTTCTTCGGTTATTTTGTAGTACTACTCACTACTGAGGAACTACGATAATGGAGGCGATTGCAATGCAACATACGATTTTCCCGGTCATCGATCCCGTCGCAACCGGTGAAAACATCGTGCGGCTTCGTAAGGAACGCGGCCTGACCGTCCGAGATCTCCAAGCCTATTTCGGGTTTGAAGAACCTCGCGCAATCTACAAGTGGCAGCATGGCACAAGCCTGCCCACGGTAGATAACCTGTACGCTCTGAGTGCTTTGCTTGATGTGCCCATGGATGAGATCCTGGTTTCCGCAAGGCCAAAACTGAATATGATCGTTTGCGAGCAGCAGGCTGAGGCCTGCTGCTCAGCTATTTATTTAGGCCGAATGTCATGGATACGGCAGAAGTCCGAGGCCGCTTAGACCATTTTCCCATCTGCATTTGCGCTCTGGCACCCGAAGGTACCGTCGTGCATTCTGCATCTGGCGGATGTGCCCGAAGGCACTTATATTCTGGTAAATATCGAGTAATCAGCTCGTCAGTAGAATAAGGGAAGCGAGTGGTGTGCGTTTGGATTGAGGTGAGTTGGCCAAAACGAGTTGACGAAAGAACTATAGAAGATTAAGGGAACTGGCCGGGCAAAAAAAGACGCCGAAGGAACGCGAAACGCTTGAATTCTCAAGGTTTTCCCGCCTTCGAAGATGGGGGGCTTGTGTGGGACGCCAGTTTGGACGCTGAACTCAAGGGTTTGCGACACTCGCACTGGAACAGGGGATGGATGTTAAGTCCTTATCCGCTGTTCTTGGGCACATGTCTTCAGACGTTACGCTTGACATCTACGCACATATCACCACCGATATGCAGAAAGAAGCTGCGTACAGTATTGATCGAGGAATTGGCAAAGTTCAGGAACCGTATCCAACTCTGGAGAACACCCGGCGTGAAACTCAACGGGAAGAGATGTTTGTTCCAGTAACAAATGCTCCTCGTAGAAAGCCCGGCATGGGGTGTATATCAGAAATAAATGACCATCTGTATGAGGGTCGTTGGTCTCCTAAGTGGATCGATGGAAGCAGGATTTCTCGGAATGTGTACGCTACCACACGAGAGGAATGTGAAATCAAGTTGGCGCAGTTAATCCGAGAGAGCAAGATAGAGCTTGCTGAGCTGAAGAGAGACCAGAAGAAGTCCTCCAAAACTGCAGGCAAATAGTAAAAGGCAACCCTAAGTCATGGAACTTGAGGGTTGCCTTTTTATCAAAAATCAGGGTGATTAGCCGCGTTTTCTGTTGTGGTCAAGCAAAATCGGAGTAAATGTTGAGATAACGGTATTGATTGCAAGTGAAAGCGCATATTCTGCGTGATAATGTTCTTAAAACAGCGAAAAAGGGAAAACAAAAAATTGTGGTCAATTATGAACGAGGCTCTCAAAAGTACCTAAAAAAGTTAAGAAAAACGGCGTTTTCTTGCGAAAACAGCCGTTTTTCAATGGTCCGAGTGGGGAGACTCGAACTCCCAGCATCTAGCTCCCAAAGCTAGCGCGCTGCCAGTTGCGCTACACCCGGATACAGTATAAAACCCCATCATATTATATCATTTGGGGACGGTTTCGTAAAGGGTTTTCAATTGTGGTCAAATAAGTGGTCAAACCCCTCCAAGGAGGGATTTGGAAGATTATCCCAACCCGCAAACCCTTGTGGCGCAAGGGTTTCAGATGATTTATATTCCGGGTTTTAACGATGGCCCACCATGTCCCAAATGTGGCGCCCTACCAACTGGGCTACACTCGGATATTTGGTTGTCATGATTATAGCACGAAACTCGTACGATTCAAAGTCTTTTCCTGTCTGTGGTCATTTATGTGGTCAAAGCGGATTTTTGGCCCGGGTTTCCGACCAAGCTAAATCCCGAAAACGCCTGTGTTTCAAGGACTTCCGGGCTTTGGCTGTTTCCATCGTGGATAGACGGGGAAACGCTCCCAAATCACGTGCGCTACCAACTGCGCTACACCCGGTTATTCAGTTTTTTATCCGGCTGGGCGTATTCTCCCAAGCAAGTGTACTGCCAACCATACAACAATAGATTGAGTATAGTATATTTTTGAAAGGATTGCAAGCATTCCTTTTCTGTGTTAATATGAAGTTCAATAGGAATTGATGAGGTGACTCCCATGAGGATGAGAAAAAAGCCCAATCTCTCACTTAGAATGGAAAAATGCAGTCAATTTTTGATTACTTCTCCCGCAGATCACCGTGGCCGCTGGCATGATTTAAAGCCAGACGCCCAGGAACTGCGTCTGGAGCTTGGATGCGGCAAGGGCCGCTTTACCGCGGAGACGGCGGAGCAGAATCCTCAGTCCCTCTACATTGCCATTGAGCGTGTCCCAGACGCCATGATTGTAGCCATGGAGCGCTGCCGGGACAAAGGACTGAACAATGTCTTTTTTATTGACGGCGATGCTGCCCTCCTACGCCAGTATTTTGCCCCCGGTGAGGTGGACCTGCTCTATATCAATTTCTGTGACCCCTGGCCCTCCAATCACCACGCCCGGCGGCGCCTTACCCACGAAAATTTTCTGCTCCTCTACCGTGGTATCCTGAAGGATGGCGGCCAGATCCACTTTAAGACAGACAACAGGGACCTGTTTGAATACTCCCTGTTCCAGTTCCCAAAAGCAGGCTATACCCTCTCTGAGGTGACCCGAGACCTCCACAAGGACGGCGTCCAGGGCGTCATGACCGATTACGAAGAAAAATTCCACAGCATGGGCACCCCCATCAACCGCTGCGTGGGCACAAAGGAACATCTGGACCCAGAGCCGGAATTTCGCCCCATCGCCGGTCCCGACCGCACCCGGCGGGACGTGTCTTACCCCCCCGCTCCCCAGGAGCCTTGAGTTTCTTTCCGCTAAGGCAGGATCTCAGGCGGCCTGGACTTGCTTTTTGAAACTTGACACAGACCTCTCCGTAGGCGCAGGACGAGTGTAAATCGAAAGTTCTTTGCATTTTTCCATTCCTGTGGTAAGATGATATTTATTGGCGAAACCGCTTTTGATTTCGCCGCACGGCGTCTGCCGCATCACACAAAGGAGTGTGACATATGACACACAGTACCAAACGAGATTCCTGGGGCTCCAAATGGGGTTTCATTCTGGCCTGCATTGGTTCGGCGGTGGGCATGGGCAACATCTGGCTGTTCCCGGCCCGGGTCTCCAAGTACGGCGGGGCCACCTTCCTGATCCCCTATTTGATCTTCGTGGTCATCATCGGCTCCACCGGCGTGATTGGAGAGATGGCCTTTGGCCGTGCTACCCGCTCCGGCCCCATCCATGCCTTCGGCACAGCCACCCAGCTGCGCTTCGGCACCGAAAAGCCGGGCAAGCTGCTGGGTCTGATCCCGGTATTGGGTTCTCTGGCTATGGCCATCGGCTATTCCGTGGTGACCGGGTGGATCTTCAAGTACACCGCCGGAGCCATTACCGGCTCTTTGTCCGCTCTGGACGGTCTGGACGCCTTCAGCGCCCAGTTTGGCGCCACTGCCTCCGGAAATACGGGCTGGCAGGTGGCCGGCATGGCTGTGACCATCGTTATCATGGCGTTCGGCGTGGGCAAAGGCATTGAAAAAGCCAACAAGATCATGACTCCCCTGTTCTTCCTTCTGTTCGTGGGACTGGCTGTCTATCTGGTCACCCTTCCCGGCTCCGCCGCGGGATACCAATACATCTTCGTGCTGAAGCCCGAAGGGCTGCTGGACCCCATGGTGTGGGTCTTCGCCCTGGGCCAAGCCTTCTTCTCCTTGTCCATTGCGGGCAACGGCACCCTGATCTACGGCTCCTATCTGAGCAACGATTCCGACGTGCCTGCCGACGCTAAGATGGTGGCTCTGTTCGACACCTGCGCCGCCATTCTGGCCGCTCTGGTCATCATCCCCGCCATGGCGGTGGCCGGACAGCAACTGGACAAGAGCGGCCCGGGTCTGATGTTCATTTTCCTGCCCAACGTGCTCAAGGGCATCCCCGGGGGCGGCGTTATCCTCATCGTGTTCTTCGTGGCCGTCACCTTTGCCGCCCTCACCTCCCTCATCAACCTGTTCGAGGCCCCCACCGCCACCCTCCAGGAGCTGTTTCACCTGAAGCGGCCCGTGGCCGTGGCCATCATCGGCGCCATCGGCATTGGCGTGGGACTGGCCATCGCCCCCATCGTCTCTGACTGGATGGATGTTTGCTCCATCTACATCTGCCCCATCGGCGCGCTTCTGGCTGGAATTATGTTCTTCTGGGTGTGCGGCAAGGACTATGTGCTGGAGCAGGTCAACCTGGCCCGGTCCAAGCCTCTGGGTTCTTGGTTCTACCCCATGGCCAAGTACCTGTTCTGTGGCGTCACCCTGATCGTGCTGATCCTGGGCGCTTCGGTCCAGGGCGGCATCGGTTAAATTCTTGCCGTCCTTCTTTGAGGGACGCAGCGTGCTCTCTCTCCATCGAAGAAATCGTATGCGCGCTAGAATCCCATGGCATCAGCGGGGAGGGCCGCTACGACTTCGGCTGACATACATCAGAGGACCGCTCAGCGGTCCTCTTTCCTTTTCCAAGGAAATATGGTATGCTGTTACATACTGTCAAATCACATCGCTAGAGGTGTCGTTTCATGGAAAAATTATATGAGGAAAATCCCTATCTGACCCAATTCTCCGCTGTGGTGGAGTCCTGCGTCCAGGGAAAGAAGGGCTATGACGTGATCCTGGACCAGACCGCCTTTTACCCCGAGGGGGGCGGTCAGCCCTATGACACCGGGACTCTGGGCAGCGTCCGGGTGCTGGAGGTCCATGAGCGGGAGGGCCGTGTGGTCCACACCTGCGACCGTCCCCTGGAAGTGGGGACCCATGTGGCCGGGACCATCGACTGGGACCGGCGGTTCGATCTGATGCAGCACCACTCCGGAGAGCACATCGTCTCCGGCATCGCCCATTCCAAATGGGGCTGTGACAACGTGGGCTTCCACATGGGGGCCGACGTCATCACCATCGACTTAAATGTTTTGCTGGACGAGGACCAGCTCCGTGAGCTGGAGGCTGATGCCAACCGCTACATCTGGGAGGACCATCCCATCTCCATCACCTTCCCCACCCCGGAGGAGCTGGCCGTCCTGGAGTACCGGAGCAAAAAGGAGCTGTCCGGCCGGGTGCGCATCGTCTCCTTCCCCGGAGCGGACACCTGCGCCTGCTGCGGCACCCATGTGAACTCCTCCGGACAGGTAGGCTTTGTCAAGCTGCTGTCGGTGCAGAAGTTCCGGGAGGGCGTGCGTATCGAGCTGGTGTGCGGCGGCCGCGCGCTGCGTTATGTCAACAATATCATGGACCAGAACCACCAGGTCTCCAACCTTCTGTCCGCCAAGGCCTTTGAGACCGGGGCGGCGGTGCAGCGGCTGCTGGAGGAGAACACCGCCCTGAAGTCCCGCATCCTCACCATGGAGGATCACCGCTTCGCGTCTCTGGCGGAGGAGTACACCGGGACCGGGGACGTGCTGCTCTTTGAAGAGGACCTCTCCCCCGACGGCCTGCGCCGGCTGTGCAACCAAGTGCTCCACACCTGCGGCGGACGGTGCGCCTGCTTCTCCGGCCAGGAGGGCCAGGGCTACAAGTACGCCGTGGGCCAGGCCGGGGGCGACCTGCGGACCTTCGTAAAAGAGATGAACCAGGCCCTCAACGGCCGGGGCGGCGGCAAGCCCGAGTTTGTCCAGGGCTCGGTCCAGGCCGGGGCAGACGAGATCAGAGCATTCTTCGCGAAACGCTGAATTCCTTGTGGCCCAAGGGGTCCCGGTCCATGTAAACCACAGGTTAGCAAAATTCGAACCACCGGGCGGTGGTCCTTTCCCGCCGCCGCTGATACCCTTTGGGCAAAGGAGGTCGATCACTATGACGACTGGTCAGCGCATCGCGGCCAAACGAAAGGAACTGGAGCTGTCTCAGGAGAGCCTGGGGGAAGCCCTGGGGGTATCCCGGCAGTCCATTTATAAATGGGAATCGGATACGTCCCTGCCCGACATTGACAAGCTGGTGGCCCTGAGCCGCCTGTTCCACGTCTCCGTGGGCTGGCTGCTGGGGGTGGAGGAGGAACAGCCAGAGACCCCCTCCCCGGAAACCGCCTCCGGCGAGCTGTCCGATGCCCAGCTGCGCATGGTGGAGGAGATCGCGGACCGCTACCTGGCCGCCCAGCCCAAGCCCAAAAAGCGCAGACTCTGGCCCTATGTGCTGGCCGCTCTGGCCGTCCTTTATATTGGCTTGCGGCTGATGGACCGTCTGGACCGGATGGACAACCAGTACAACAACCTGTCCAACTCCATCAACAACATCACCTATTCAGTGGACCGCCAGATCAACACCATCACCAACCGGGTGGAGGAGATCTTAAAATCCCAGAACGACCTGACCGCCGACTACGGCACAGAAATGACCGGCTGGGACCTGTCCCAAAACACCGTCACCTTCTCCCTGCGGGTGGTCCCCAAGACCTATGTGGCGGGGATGGAGGTGGTGTTCCTGGCCGACAGCGGCGATGGCCTGGCGGAGTTTCCCGCCGAAGAGGGCCCGGGCCGGGAGTTTACCGGAGAGGTCACCTGTGAACTCACCGACTCCATCACCCTGTCCGCCGTCTTTGTCAACGGGGACACCCGGCAGACCCAGCTGCTGGACAATTACAGCGGGCTGTACCAGGACAGTATGCCTCAAATAGACCTTTCCGGCCTGGAAAGCTGTTTTCTCCACGAGGAGCGGGGCGAGGACGGGCTGTTCCACCTCCCCGAGGACTACGGCTGGCTGCGGGACCAGGAGCTGGACACCAAATTCGGCACCGTGGAGGTGCGGGGCCTGAAGGTAGGGCTGTTCAAAAACTTCCGGCTGGTCACCTGGCTGGAGCCTTGTGAACAGCCAAAGAACTGGGACGTGAGCGGGGAGCAATTTTTCCGCTTTGACGCCATGGACATGGACCTGGAACAGGGGGACATCCTCCACTTCGCCGCCATTTATACCGACCAGTACGGCCGCCAGGGCGTCGCCCCCAGTATTCCCTATTTCGAGTGCTTCGGGGAGGAAATCAGCTGGCCGGACGACTCTGACGGCACTCCCTATTACGGTTTTTCCAATTACGTCTTTTGACTCACCAAACAGAAATGAGTGATTTTTGATGAAACGACTGACCTCCCTGCTTCTGTCTCTGCTCCTGCTGTTCAGCCTGACGGGCTGCGGAGATGTGGGCGTCATCGGCGGCGCCGATGGCCCCACCAGCATCATCGTTGCCGACGGCAGTTCCCCGGACCAGTCCCTGATCCTGCCCGAGGCTTCCAATGACTCCTCCTATACCGTCATCGGCAGCGCCGACGGCCCCACCGCCATTCTCACCCAGAGCACCCTCCCCCAGGAGGGAGAGTACTACTACGATTTGGAGAATGTGGTCCTCTATCTGGAATATTACGGGACGCTCCCCGACAACTACATCACCAAGAAGGAGGCCCAGGCCCTGGGCTGGTCCGGCGGCAGCGTGGAGCGGTACCTGGAGGGGGCCGCCATCGGCGGCGACCGCTTCGGCAACCGGGAGGGTATTCTTCCCAAGGAGGAGGGCCGCAGTTACACGGAATGCGACCTGAACACCGACGGGGCCGACAGCCGGGGTGCCGAGCGGCTGGTATTCTCCAACGACGGGCTGTACTTCCACACTGAGGACCACTACGAGACCTTCACCGAGGTCTGGGTGGAAAACGGGGAGGTGGTCTGGTGATGGAGCCCATCCTGCTGGACTGCGCCCGAATGACCGACCGGGAGACGGCTCACGACTATCTGGCCCAGGCCTTGAACTTCCCCGAATGGTATGGCCGTAATTTGGACGCCCTGTACGACCTGCTCACCGGATGGCTGGGTCCCGCCCGGCTGGAGGTGGTCAATGTCCAGGCATTGGAGGAGCTGGGCGGTTATGGCCGGGCCCTGCTGAGCACGATACAGGAGGCGGCGGACGAGGCTCCCGGCCTGGAGTTGGTCATCCGGGAAGAATGACATACCCGGTAACAGCGGCGGCCCCTTGGTAGATTTACCGGTCCGGCTTTTCCTTTAAGTCCGGTTCCTTCTTTACACCGTTCCCCCTTTCTGGCATAATACCCTTATAGAAAGGGAGGGACCGCCTGTGAAACAATACGTCATCGCCCTGGATCAGGGCACCACCAGCAGCCGGTGCATCATCTTTGACCGGGAACAGAACATCATGGGCGTGGCTCAGCGGGAATTCATTCAGCACTATCCCAAACCAGGCTGGGTGGAGCACGACCCCATGGAGATCTGGTCCAGCCAGTATTCCGTCCTCACCGAGGCGCTGGCCCAGTCCGGCGTATCCCCGGAGGAGATCGCCGCCATCGGCATCACCAACCAGCGGGAGACCACCATCGTCTGGGACAAAACCACCGGACGGCCCATCTGCAACGCCATCGTCTGGCAGTGCCGCCGCACCGCCCCTTTGTGCGAGGAGCTGAAACAGGACCGGGAGTTGACCCAATATATTCAGGAGCACACCGGCCTGCTTGTGGACGCCTACTTCTCCGCCACCAAGCTGAAATGGATCCTGGACAACGTGGAGGGAGCCCGGGAAAAGGCGGAGGACGGGGAGCTGCTGTTTGGAACCGTGGACAGTTGGCTGGTATGGAAGCTGACCGGCGGCGCCGCCCACGTCACGGACTATACCAACGCCAGCCGCACCATGCTCTATGACATTCGGAACCTGTGCTGGGACAGGCGGATCTGCCAGACGCTGGGCATCCCCATGTCCATGCTGCCCCAGGTCCGTGATTCCAGCGCCGTTTACGGCACCGTCAACCTCCAAGGAGTGGAGGTGCCCATCGCCGGCATCGCCGGGGACCAGCAGGCCGCCCTGTTCGGCCAGACCTGCTTTGCGCCGGGTGAGGCTAAAAATACATACGGCACCGGCTGTTTCCTGCTGATGAACACCGGTGACCGGCTGTACCGCAGCCGGAACGGCCTGCTGTCCACCATCGCCATCGGTCTGGATGGGAAGGTACAGTACGCGCTGGAGGGCTCCGTCTTTGTGGGGGGAGCCGTGATCCAGTGGGTGCGGGACGAGCTGCGCTTGATCACCGAGGCCCGGGACGCGGAGTACTACGCCTCCAAGGTCCCAGACACCGGAGGGGTCTATCTGGTCCCCGCCTTTACCGGCCTGGGCGCGCCCCACTGGGACATGTACGCCCGGGGCGCTCTGGTGGGACTCACCCGGGGCACCAAGCGGGAGCACATCATCCGGGCGGCCCAGGAGTCCATCGCCTATCAGGTCTGCGACCTGGTGGAAGCCATGGAGAAAGACACGGGTATCTCCCTGTCCTCCCTCAACGCCGACGGCGGGGCCAGCCGGGACCGCTTCCTCATGCAGTTCCAGTCGGATATTCTGAACAAGCCGGTCCGCCGCCCCGCCATCCGGGAGACCACCGCTCTGGGCGCCGCCTATCTGGCCGGGCTGGCGGTGGGGCTTTGGAAGGACCGGCAGGAGATCCAGGCCCTGCGTTCCCTGGACCAGCAGTACCGTCCCCAGATGGAGGAGGCGACCCGTCAGCGGCTGCTCCGGGGGTGGCACAAGGCCGTGGGCCGCAGTCTGGACTGGGCGGAGCACGACCCCTGATCCGATGGAGTTCGACAACAAGACAAGGAGCGACCGATCTTGAACGATATTTTCATTCCCACCATGCTGTTTTGGGAAAATGGCAACAGCTGGTACGGAAGCAAGGGGCTGACCCGTTTTTTCATCCAGCCCGTGAAGCATGAGCCCCCGGAGGAGGACCCCCATGGGGAGGCCTACACCACCCTCGACGCGGAGGTGTGGAAGGGGCCTTTGACCAAAGCCCTCAGCGAGGTCCTCGCCACCGCCTCCTTCCCCCTCTCCGAGGAGGGCCTGGAACAGATTTCCGCCTGGCTGGAGGATCAGGCGGCAAAACTGAATGGATAAACAAAGACCGTCCGAAAAATTCGGACGGTCTTTGTTATTTCAGATGTGATACGGCGGCAGCTTACGCCAGCTCCGGGCCCTTGCTGATGGCCAGCTTCAGCAGGATGGGGGTAAGCAGCGCGGAGGCGATGACGCTGAGAACGATGGCGGGCAGGATCACCGGGTCGATCATACCGGCGTTGATGCCCTTCTGGGCCACCATCAAGGCAACCTCGCTGCGTGCCACCATGCCGATCCCGATCACCAGTGACTGGTGGTTGGTCATGCGGCACAGCTTTCCGCCCAGCCCGCAGCCTATGATTTTGGACAGTACTGCCGCCACCACCAGCAGCAGAGCGAAGATCAGAATCTCCGAATTCATGGTGGTCAGGTCGGTCTTCATGCCCACGCTGGCAAAGAACACGGGAGTAAACACCATGTAGGCGGCGACGGTGAACTTCTTGGCCACGAACTTTCGGGACTTGGTCACGTTACACAGGATCAGGCCGGCAAAGTAGGCGCCGGTGATATCGGCCACACCGAAGAGGGCCTCGGCGCAGTAGGCCATGATAAGACAGAAGGCCAGCGCCCAGATAGCCACCCGGCGGCTGTGCCAGTGCTCCTCGGAGATCCAACCGAAGACCCGGCGCACCACCAGTCCCACCACCAGGGTGAACAGGAAAAACAGGGCGATCCGGCACAGCACCACGATAGGATTGGAGCCGCCGGAGCTGAGGCCGCTGAGGACGGACAGGACGACGATGCCCAGAATGTCGTCAATCAGAGCGGCGCTGAGCAGGGTGGTCCCCGTCCGGGTCTTCAGCTTGCCCATCTCGTTCAGGGTCTCAACCGTAATGGACACCGAGGTGGCGGAGAAAACGGAGCCCACGAAGGCCGCCTTCAGCACGTTCATCAGGGTGAACTCACCGCCAAAGAAGACAAAGTACAGTCCGCCACACAGCAGCAGGGGCACCGACACGCCCATGACCGCGATGACGAAGGCCTGGGGTCCGGTTTTCTTCAGTTCCTTCATGTCGGTGTCGATACCGGCGGTAAACATGAGCATGATAACACCGATCTCCGCCGTCTTCACCAAGAAATCGGTGCTTTGCAGCACGCCGAAGCAGCTGGGTCCCAGGATGATACCCGCCAGCAGGGCGCCCACCACCTGGGGCATGTGGATCTTCTCCGTAGCCAGGCCAAGGACCTTGGTGGACAACAGGATCAGAGCCAGCAGCAGCAGATAAGTATACGATTCCATTTCAACACACCTTACTTCCTCACCGTAGATATGCAATCCGGTATGAATCATTGTTTCGCCCTATCGGGTAGTTTCTGTATTATAGCATTTGCGAAAAGGTTGTCAAGCGGCAAATCAAACAACTCCCGTTCCTTTGGGCGGGGTTCGTAAAACAGTTAAACCGACCTATGGTTACGATCATAGGTCGGTTTTTATGTTATGCACTGGCGCGGCAGCGCCCAGGGCTACCTTGTGTAAAGGGAGGCTTTGGTGCTGCGCAAAATCGCAGATCGCACAGTACACCGAAAGGTGTATAGAAGTGCGCCCTTTAGTTCCTAAAGGGTTTTTCGACAGCCCTATAAATTGGAATTTTCTATATTCCAAATCAGTCGAACTGTGATAAATCATCTGGTAATTTTACACCTAAATCTTCTAATGCCCATTTAGCATCTTCTAGTTTAAAGTTTGGATCTGATGGTGCATATGTTGGTTTTAACATTAGTGCATAAAACGCTGAAATATTATCTGTTTCTGCACTATTTTTTCCATCTACGAAATCTGGAAATGACGCTGATGCACATCCTAAATAATATAGTGCATATAATGCTCTAAAATCATCTGTCCATTTTTCACCCTTGTAGTTTATAATTCCTTCTCCAGGAGTTAGTGGATCTTTTCTTTTATGAACACCTTGTAATTGACCTAATAAATATTGTATAATCCAAAGATTATTAATTAATTTTTCTGCATCAAAACTCATTTTTGGTGCTTTGCGAGATGATTCATCAGAGTAAAATGAAATAGGGTGTGTAGTTCTTTTTGAATTCTCAGTTACCTTGCAGTCAAACAACACTTTCATCACATTTTCTTTATTCAATTCTAATCTTTTCAATTCAGGAATCTTATTTATCATATTTTCTTCTCCTACTCCACAAATTCCAGTTTATCAGTCTGTTTAATCATATCATACGGCTACAATATATGCAAGAACAGTCCCGGCAGACATTACTGCCGGGACTGAAACTGTTTTACGGACACCCGGCTTTCATCCATTGTTGTTTTTTTCTGAACGATAGCCGCCCTCAAATCGACGGTTTGTCAAGCTGGCCGCAGTCCCTTCCGGAGCCGGAAGTTCCGTCTGCACACACCTGCTTTCGAGCCGTGCAGAACGAGGCGTTCTGACCCGGGACGCTCCGTTTTCCCATCCCCTCGTTGACGCTCTCCGTCCCCGTGTGTTACCATGATGATAACCATACCACGTCAGAGGAGGTTTGCTCATATGCAGGCATTTGAATTCCACTCCCCCACCAAGATCATTTTCGGCACCGGGACCGAGGACCAGACCGGCCGGCGGGTCGCGGAGTACGGCGGCTCCCGCGTACTGGTGGTCTACGGCGGACAGAGCGCCGTCAAAAGCGGTCTGCTGGACCGGATCAAAGCGTCGCTGGAGGAGGCCGGACTGACCTATGAGACTCTGGGCGGCGTCACGCCCAATCCCCGCCTGGGCTTCGCCCGGGCCGGCGTGGAGAAGGCGGTGGCCTTTGGCGCCGACTTTCTGCTGGCCGTGGGCGGCGGCAGCGTGATCGACGCCGCCAAAGCCATCTCCCTGGGCGCCGCCAACGTCGAGTACGACCTCTGGGACATCTGGACCCGCAAGGTGACAGTGACCCAAAACCTCCCCATCGGCGTTGTTCTCACCATTCCCGCCGCCGGCAGCGAGAGCAGCAGCTCCGCCGTGCTCACCAACGAGGAGAACCACGTCAAGCGCGGCCTGACCTTTGAACCCCACCGTCCCCGCTTCGCCATCCTGAACCCGGAACTCACCTTCACGCTCCCTCCCTACCAGATCTCCTGCGGCGTGGTGGACATCATGATGCACACCATGGACCGCTACTTCAACCCGGTGACCTCCAACGAACTCACCGACGAGATCGCCCAGGGCCTGCTGCGCTGCGTCATTCGGAACGGCCGGCGTGCTTTGGACCATCCCGGCGACTACCAGGCCATGAGCGAGCTGATGTGGGCCGGCTCTCTGTCCCACAACGGCCTCACTGGACTGGGCGGTATCCAGGACTTCGCTCCCCACCAGCTGGGCCACGAGCTCAGCGCCATGTTTGACGCTGCCCACGGCGCCACTTTGGCCACCGTATGGGACAGCTGGGCCCGGTTCTGCTATCAGACCAATCCCGCCCGGTTTGCCCAGTTCGGCGTTCAGGTGTGGGGTCTGGACCCCGCCGGGAAGGACGACGAGGCCCTGGCCCTGGAGGCCATCGAGACCACAGCCGCCTACTTCCGCTCCTTAAATATGCCCACCTGCTTCTCTGAGCTAGGCTGCGGCATACTGCCGGAGGAGAAGCTCCGGGAGCTGGCCCACCGCTGCACCTTCTTCGGGACCCGGACCATCGGCTCCTTCCGGGTACTGGGCTACGAGGACATCCTGACCATCTACCGGCTGGCCAACCACTGAATTTGGAGTGAGGCAATATGAAAGAGAAACGGGACAGCATGGCCGACGCCTACTATGTGGGGCTGATGGGGGCCGCCGGCTACCGGGACAAGGATCTGAAAAAGCCGGTCATCGGCATCGTCAACTCCTGGAATGACGTCAACCCCGGCCACAAGCCCTTTAAGGAACTGGTCAATCATGTGAAGGAAGGGGTATGGGCCGCGGGAGGCGCACCGGCGGAGTTCACCGTCCCCGCCCCCTGCGACGGCATGGCTCAGCTCATCGGGATGCAGTACATTCTGCCCCAGCGGGACCTGATCGCCGCCTCGGTGGAGGCCATGGCCAAGGCCCACGCCTTCGACGGGCTGGTCTTTCTGTGCTCCTGCGACAAGATCGTCCCCGCCATGCTCATGGCGGCGGCTTCCATCAACGTTCCCTCCCTGTTCCTGACCGCCGGCTCCATGGTCCCCTACGACGCCGGAGACCGGGCACTGGTCACCCCGGACCTGAAGGAGTCCATCGGCGCCCGGAACGCGGGGAAGATCACCGATGAGGCCTTTGCCGACTATAAGGAGAACATCTGCTTCTCCTGCGGCACCTGCTCCATGTACGGTACCGCCAACACCATGGGCGTCTTTGCCGAGGTGCTGGGCCTGTGCCCCATGGGGTCCACCACCATGCTCTCCTGCTCCTCCGCCAAGGTACGCCAGGCCCGTGACGTGGGAGAACGGATCGTCGCGCTGACCCGGGCGGGGATCACCGCCCGGACCTTCCTGACCCGGGACTCCCTCCGCAACGGAATCCTCCACGTCTCCGCCACCGGCGGGTCCACCAACTTTGTCATGCACGTCATGGCTATCGCCCGGGCAGCCGGCGTCCCCATGGATCTGAAGGAATTTGACGCCATTCAGGAGCAGACGCCCGTCATTGCGAAATTCAAGCCCTCCTCCCCCTATAATCTCACCGACTACCACCGGGCCGGCGGAGTTCCCGGCACGCTGAACGCCATCCGGCGGCATCTGAATCTGGACGTGCCCATGGCCTTCGGCGGCACTCTGGGGCAACTGCTGGATTCCGTCTCCCGGCCGGTGGACCCGGCGGTCATCCACTCCGAGGAGGACCCCCTCCATCCCGACGGCTGTTTCACCATCCTGTACGGCAATCTGGCTCCCCAGGGCGCCGTGGTCAAGAAAAGCGGCGTGGACCCCAAAATGTTCTATCACCGTGGACCGGCGGTGGTCTTTGACTCGGAAGAGGACCTGATGGACCACCTCCTCCACTCCAAGGTGGAGCCCGGCTGCGTCCTGGTCATCCGTTACGAGGGCCCCAAGGGCGGTCCCGGAATGCGGGAGATGTCCATTCCTGCCGCCATGCTCATGGGCATGGGACTGCACACCTCGGTGGCCATGATCACCGACGGCCGGTTCTCCGGTGCCTCCCGGGGGCCCTGCGTGGGACATATCGCCCCTGAGGCCTGGGAGGGCGGGCCCATCGCCTGCCTCCGGGACGGAGACATCATCACCATTGATCTGGAGCACAAGCTGCTCCAGGTAGAACTGTCCGACCAGGAGTTGGAGGAACGCAAGCGTCACATCCGCCGCCCGGACCACCCCGCCCCCGGTATTCTGAAAGCCTACCGGGACGGCGTGGGCGGCGCCCACGAGGGGGCTCTGTGGCTTATGGACTAAGTGCAAAGGTCAAGTACACAAAAAGGCCGGCGAAAAAACTTTTTCGCCGGCCTTGTTATATGTCACGGTCATGTATTGGGCTCCAGGGGCTGAACGGAATAGTGCAGCTCCGCCGGGGAGTGGGGGTACTGGCGGTAAAAGGCCTTGATGACCCGCTCACAGACCATGCAGCTGTTTTCGTAGTTGGCCTGGGGCAGCATCAGGATAAACTGGGACACGCTGCACCGGGAGGCAATGTCGCCCCGGCGCAGATTGAGCCGGATCTGCTCCTGCAAATTCTCCATCGCCCGGTCCAGGCTGCGCTTGGGCAACTCCTTTCCACCCTCCCCCAGAACGGAAAGCAGCCCGATATGGACCGCGTCCCCGCTCCGGGCGATCATCCGCGCCTCCGCATGGTAGAGCACCTTAAAGAAATCATAGTCACAGACCAGCGCGCCGGCGGGGGGTTCCTGCTCCCGCAGCTGCTCCCGGACCACGCCGATGGGCACCGCCCGGTCATTGACGGTACGCACTGCCTCCCGGTACATGGCCCGGATCTCCTCTGAGGGCATGACGCCGAAGTTGGAGAACAGTAGCTCGCTCATCTCTTCGTAGGCGGCGATAGCCTCCCGCTGCTCCCCCGTATCCAGCAGGTCCCGGATCAGATGGCGGTACAGATCCTCGTTATAAGGTTCGACCTCCAGCGCCCGGCGGCAGATGCCAATGGCCTCCTCCCTGCGTTCCCGATTCTCCAGCAGGATCAGGCTCTCCTGGGTCGCCTGGATGTACAAATTATGGAAATAGGCGGCGATGGGCACCACCCAAGGCTCAGAGGACAGCTTGTTCAGAAAGTCTCCGCCGTACAATTCGATGGCCTGGAGATACTGCTCCAGCCGCTGGTCCTCATCCTGGGCCGCCGCTCCCGCCTGGCACAGCTGGTCAAAGGTCTCCACATCAAACCAGATGGGGATCTCCGTATTCCAGGCATAGCTGCCGTCCCGGCGGACGATCAGCTCGTGCCCCGCGTTGCTGCCCAGCTGGTTCAGCATCGTCCTGGCCCGGTGGAACATGGTCTTCAGGGCATTCAGCGGATTGGAGCTGTTCTCCTCGTCTCCCCAGAGCAGGTCGGTCAGCTCCTCCTGGGAAACCGCACGGCTGCGGTAATAGATCATATAGGCCAACAGCAGCCACACTTTACGGGAGCGGTTTCCGCTGTCGTCCATTTTGGCGTCATCCAGTTCGATGGAAAAACTGCCCAGCATACGCACACGCAGCCGTTTCTCCTCCATAATACACACCTCTTCCTTTCTCTCCCGGGTCGTCCCGGCGTTCAGGCAGAGAATTATAGTTGTGCTTATATGATAATAGCACAAATTTTCTAAAATTGCAATTACACCTTTTCAAAAGTTACAAATATTATCTATTTTTGCGTTACATTAAAAAATCTTTTCTTTTTCTCCCGTGATATGTTATACTGATGATGAAACATCATTTTAGTTTTTAGCTTTTCTTCCAAATGAGGTGTATCGATATGCTGCGACTGATCTTACGGAGCGCTGCTTTTATTCTGGCCTTCCTTCTTTTGGCCGGGTGCGGTCCCGCTCCCTCCTACCAGACAGAGGGCCCCTCCTCCACCGACGTCTCCTATATAGACACCGTCACGATTGAACAGGCGGATCTGGAGGATGAGATGATAGCCCTGTCCGACGCCCCCGCCGCTCTTCCCACTATGTTGACCTCCTCCGCTCCCGGCACGCTGGAAAAGCGGAACAACAAAGCTGTCATCGACTACTCCAACACCCAGGACGGCTATGTGATGGTCCAGTACACCGCCTCCACCGACAAGCGGCTGAAGGCCCAGGTCAAGGGCCCCACCACCACCTATACCTACAATCTCACGGTGGGACAGTGGGCCACTTTCCCCCTCTCCGACGGAAACGGGACCTATCAGTTCGTTGTCTATGAGAACATCGAAGGCACCAAGTACGCCTGCGTCCTGTCCCAGTCCCATACGGTCACTCTGACCGACGAGTTCGCTCCCTTCCTCCGCCCCAACCAGTATGTGGACTACGCCCCCGCCGTCAACACCGTGGCCAAGGCCGAAGAGTTGACCAGGGACATCACCGAGCCACTGAAAAAGGTAGAGGCTGTGTACAACTTTGTGGTGAACAGCCTGACCTATGACAAGCAGCTGGCCGCCACTGTCCAAAGCGGCTACCTCCCCGTTCTGGACACGGTACTGGACAAAAAGTCCGGGATCTGCTTTGACTACGCCGCGCTGATGACCGGGATGCTCCGCAGCCAGGGCGTGCCCTGTAAGCTGGTGGTCGGCTACGCCGGTTCCACCTATCACGCCTGGATCAGCGTCTGGTCCCAGGAGACCGGCTGGGTGGACGGCGTGATCTATTTCGACGGCGCCTCCTGGAAACGGATGGATCCCACCTTTGCCTCCTCTGGAAAACAGAGCCAATCCATTATGGCTTACATTGGAGACGGGTCCAACTACGCTCCAAAATACTTTTATTGAGCGCCCCTCGCGCGGAGCTTGTATTTCCGCTGTCCCCCTTCTCCCGCTCCTCTTCATACCATTCCGTGGTAACATACCATTATGTGGGGGTTTTATGAAAACACACAGCTTGTCCAACGACCAACTCAGCGGCCTGTGCCAGGCCCTGTCCCTCCTGCTTCACGCAGGCATCCCCCTGGGAGACGGCCTGTCCCTGTTGTCGGACGAGGACGTCCCCTCCTCCCTCCGCGCCATACTGGACGGCATGGCCCGGCAGACCGACCAGGGCAGCTCCCTGGCGGAGGCCGTCCGGGACGCCGGATGTTTCCCGGACTATGTCTGCGGCCTGCTCACCGTAGGAGAGCGCTCCGGCCGCACCGAAGAGGCCCTTTCCTCTCTGGCGGCGTACTATGAAAACCGTGCCCGTCTGGACCGCCGGCTGCGCTCCATTCTCCTGTATCCCGCCGTCCTCCTGCTCATCATGCTGGCAGTGCTGGTGGTGCTGCTGACCCGGGTGCTCCCCGTTTTCAACGATGTCTATGCCAATCTGGGCAGCCGGCTCTCCGGTCTGGCCGGAGGGCTGCTGGCGCTGGGCCGGGTGCTGGACCGGGCCATGCCTGCGCTGTTCGTTCTGCTGGCTCTGGTTTTGGGCCTGCTGGTCCTCTTTGCCGCCTCCCCTGCCTTCCGTCAGCGCGCTCTGGGCTGGTGGCGGAAGGGACGGGGGGACCGGGGTGTCTCCCGGAAGCTGAACACCGCCCGCTTCGCCCGATCTCTGTCTATGGGGCTGAGCAG
Source organism: Pseudoflavonifractor phocaeensis (assembly GCF_021531375.1). Lineage (GTDB taxonomy): Bacteria > Bacillota > Clostridia > Oscillospirales > Oscillospiraceae > Lawsonibacter > Lawsonibacter phocaeensis_B. The sequence continues at coordinate 232,996 of NZ_JADYTU010000001.1, read as the reverse complement.
CGGCCTGCCCCTGGAGGAAGCGATCTCCCTGTCCGCCGCCCTGCTGGACGATGTGCCCGCCGCCCGGCAGCGCTGCGCCCACTGCCTGGCCCGGCTGGAACAGGGGGCCCCGCTGACCCAGGCCATGACGGACGCGGACCTGCTGCCCAAAGGGGAATGCCGCCTGTTGGAACTGGGCCTGCGGAGCGGCTCCGGTGACTCCGCCATGTCCCAGATTGCCCGTCGGCTGTCCGAGGAGAGCGAGGCCTCCCTGGAGGAGGCCGTGGGCCGAATCGAGCCCACGCTGGTCATCATCACCTCCGCCCTGGTGGGTGTGATCCTTCTGTCTGTGATGCTGCCCCTCATGCACATCATGTCTTCCATTGGGTGACGCCTATGGGACAGCATTCGCGCCGCGGGACCGCCGTCCTCCGGTCCCTTCTGTTTCCCGCCGCCGTCCTCCGGTCCCTTCTGTTTCCCGCCGCCGTTCTCCTGGTCCTGTTCTGCTTCCTGGCCGGCCTGGCCGATCTGGACAACAACCGGAGCGGGGAGGAGCGGCAGCGGCTGGAAGACTCCATCCGCCGGGCCGCCGTGGCCTGCTACACCGCCGAGGGGATCTACCCCCCCGATCTGGCCTATCTGGAGGTGCGCTACGGTCTCCAAATCGACCGGGAACACTACACGGTATTTTACAACATCTTCGGATCAAACCTGATGCCCGACATCACGGTTTTGGAGCGTGCCAATGAACCATGATGGAAAAGACAACCATATCATCGGCGGTCTGAGCGTTCTGCTCCTGTTCAGCCTTTTCGCGGTCTGCGTGCTGTTTGTCCTGCTCTTCGGCGCCGACGCCTACCGCCGGGTCACGGAGCGGGACCAAGCCGCCTATGACCGGCGCACCTGCGCCCAGTATCTGGCGGCCAAGGTCCGCCAGGCCGAGGGGGGCGGAGCCGTCTGTCTGACCTTCTCCCGTCAGGCAGGGGACGCCCTCGTGCTCACGGAACACATCGGAGGAGAGGACTATGTGACCTGGATCTACTGTTATGACGGCTGGCTCCGGGAGCTGTTTTCCGCCGCAGGCGAGGCGTTCTCCCCGGACGTCGGCGAGAAGCTGCTTCCCAGCCGGGGCATGTCTTTGAAACTGGAGGACGGTCTGCTGTCCTGCGAGCTTCTGATCCCGGGCGAGGACCCTGTCCGCTTGACGCTGGCCCTTCGGAGCGGAGAGGGGGCGGCTCCATGAGAAGCAAGGCTCCCCTGGCCCTCATGGAGCAGGCTGTCATGGTGCTGGTCTTTGCCCTGGCCGCCGCCCTGTGTCTGCGTGCCTTCGTCTGGTCTGACCAGCTCTCCCGGCAAAACGAGGCCCGGGACCGGGCCCTGCTGGAGGTCCAGAACGCCGCCGAGACCCTGAAACACGCCGGAGGAGACACGGCCCACGCCCAGGAGGAAGCCGCCCGGAGGCTGGGCGGTCAGGTCTCCCAGGGCCTGTGGTATATATTCTACGATGAAACCTGGTCCGTGACGGACCAGGAACGGGCCGTCTACCGGCTGGAGGCCCAGGGGGAGCCCTCGGAGGTAACAGGACTGTGTCATGCCCGTGTCCGGGTCATGCCGGAGCGTGATCCGGAGGCCTCCGCTCTGGCGGAGCTGACCGTGGCGTGGCAGGGGGAGGCGGACGGCCATGGCTGACAGAGAACGCTTTTCTCCCCCTGTGGTGGGCGGAACCTCGCTGCTGGTCATCTTCGCCGTGCTCGCTCTGACCGTCTTCGCCCTGCTGTCCCTGTCCACCGCCTTAGCGAACGACCGGCTGAGCTCCGCCGCCGCCCAGGCCGTGTACGACTACTACCAAGCGGACTGTCAGGCCGAGGCCATTCTGGCCCAGCTGCGCCAGGGCCGGCAGCCCCCCGGCGTGGCCCGCCAGGGCGACGTCTTTGCCTACTCCTGTCCCATCTCCGACACCCAGACCCTTTTGGTGGAGGTTCGGCTGGACGGCGATGCCTATACCGTCCTGCGCTGGCAGGCGGTATCCACCGCTCCCTGGCATCCCGACGACAGCTTGAACCTGTGGGACGGCGGTTGAGTTCCGCTACACCTGAAAAAGGAGGCGCTTTCATGGCAGCATTGATGGATTATCTGAAGCGCGCGGTGACGGACGGCGCGTCCGACCTCTTTATCGTGGCGGGCGGTCCGGTCAGCGAAAAGCTGGACGGCCGCATCTGTCCCATCAGCCCGGAAAAGGTCCTCCCCCCTCAGACCAGCCAGCTGATCTCCGATCTCTACGCCCTGGCTGACCGGCCTATGGAGGACTACCGCCGCCGGGGAGACGACGACTTCTCCTTTGCCGTGCCCGGTCTGGCCCGTTTCCGGGTGAACGCTTACCGCCAGCGCGGCTCTCTGGCCGCCGTAGTCCGGGTGGTGTCCTTTGATATCCCCGACTGGCACGCCCTTCATATCCCGGAGCAGGTCATTCGTCTGGCCGGCGTGGCCCACGGTCTGGTGCTGGTCACCGGAACCGCCGGAAGCGGCAAATCCACCACCCAGGCCTGTATCATCGACCAGATCAACAAGACCCGCAACTGCCACATCATCACCCTGGAGGACCCCATCGAGTTTCTGCACCGGGACCAGAAAAGTATTATCAGCCAGCGGGAGATCGCCATCGACACGGCCGACTACCTGTCCGGTCTCCGGGCCTGCCTGCGGCAGGCCCCCGACGTCATCCTGCTTGGGGAAATGCGGGACCACGAGACCATCCGCACGGCCATGACCGCCGCTGAGACCGGCCACCTGATCATCGCCACCCTCCACACAAGAGGCGCCGTCAACACCATCGACCGTATCATCGACACCTTCCCTCCCGCCCAGCAGAACCAGATTCGGATCCAGCTGAGCACAGTCCTCCATACTGTGGTATCCCAGCAGCTGATCCCCGACCTGCACGGCTGTCTGGTCCCCGCCTACGAGATCATGCACATGAACAGCGCCATCCGCAGCATGATCCGGGACAGCAAAACCTATCAGATCGACAACGCCATCTCCGCCGGTGGGGGCGAGGATATGCTGACCATGGATCAGTCCATTCTATCCCTTTACCGGGGCGGCCAGATCACCCTGGAAACGGCTCTGGACCACGCGGACCACCCGGAGCAGCTGCGCCGCCGCCTTGGGCTGCGCTGACCTGTCTTGAACCACTCAGCCGGAAGTGTTCCTCCTTATATGGATGGAAACTTCCGGCCTTTTATATGTTTCGCACAGCATCACAGGGAGTACACATTGCCGCCCCCGCTCTCCATTGTAAATTTTACCTAAATTTTACTCCTACATTTTGGGCATATTTTTTCAGAGTTCTGAATGTGATTTTGTGATATGTAACCGGTTTTGTAACTTTCGTATGATATACTTCTATTATCGTAAAAGAACGAAAGGGGGCGACCCTCGCATGGAAAACAGAATACGGGGCAACGAATATCGGACCACGATCGTCTGTGTTGACTCCTACACAAATGGCGTTCTGGCCGGCCGGTTTTTCAACCCGTACCGCCGAGAGGGTGAGCGCTTCCAAAGCCTGACTCAATTTTTGGTCAAGATGGAACAAGTGCTGGATGTCATGAATCTCCCCCAGTCCTTTACCTCGGCACGGGCCTTTGCACCGCCCCCCAAACGCAAACCGGGAGACGCTCCGGCTACAGAGGTTCAGGAGGGTGCGCTGGCAACCTTCGCCATACGCGTCATCTTTCGGCAGAATGCCAGTTGGCAGGGTTCCGTCAATTGGCTGGAGGAGGGCCGGGAGCAGAGCTTCCGCAGCGTTCTGGAGTTGGTCCTGCTGATGGACAGCGCATTGGGTGAGGCAGAAGACAGGTAACGTACGCTTTCCCACCGCACCGAAGCACAGCCATGCCGGACGTCCGGCACAGAGAACGTACCGGCGGCACCCCAGCGGACTGCCCCCAATCTTCCATCCTTGTGCCGATCTGTGCTGACGGACGGCCCGCCGCCCGGGTCCGCCCGGCTTTCGAATGTAAACAAATGTCCCCGGTCCTGACGGACCGGGGACATTTTCGCAGTAACGGGAACAGATGAGATTAGTGAGCGGGATGCAGACCGGCCTGCTCCAGACGGGAGCGGATCATGGGACCGATCACCATGGCAATGACCATCTTGGCCAGGTCACCGGGAATGAAGGGGAACACACACAGGCCCAGGGCAGCGCCCACGGCGTAACCCGCCTGGAAGCAGAACCAGGCGGTGCCGAAGGCATAGCACAGGGCGGTGCCTACGATCATGCCCGCCAGCTGGATGCCGCGGTTCCGGGACTTATCAATGACGATGCCGGCAATGATGGCCATGGGGATAAAGCCGATGATATAGCCGCCGGTGGGGCCGAACAGCTTGCCCATGCCTCCGCTGTAATTGGAGAACACAGGCATGCCCACCATGCCGATGAGCATATAGACCAGGTAGCTGAGGGTACCCCGCTTCCATCCCAGCAGATAGAGGGAAATGTAGATGGCCAGATTGGTAAAGGAGATGGGCACCGGGCCAATGGGAATGGACATGGGACCCAGGACGCAGGTGACCGCCGCCATCACAGCGGTCATAGCCAGCGGATATACCTTGCTTTTCGTTTTCGTTTCCATAATGATTCTTCCTTCCTTACTTTTCCAGCTGATAGCCCAGACGGGCCGCCATGGCAATGTCTCCGGCCACGCTGGTGCCGGTGGTCGTCAGCATGTCCCCGGTGATGGCCGCGTTGGCGCCGGAGCGGAACAGCGCCTCGCCGCCGTCCTCAAACCGCCCCCGGCCCGCCGCCATCCGGATCCAGGCCGTGGGATTGATGTACCGGAAAACCGCCACGGAACGCAGCACGTCTTCCCGGGAGATGGGGTCCACACCCTCCAGGGGCGTCCCCGGGATGGGGCTGAGCAGATTCAGGGGAATGGAGTCAACCTCCAGCTCTGCCAGACTCAGAGCCATGTCGATCCGGTCCTCCCAGGTCTCTCCCATGCCCAGGATGCCGCCGGAGCAGACCTGGAGGCCCGCCTCCTTAGCCCGGAGGATGTTGTCCACCTTGTCCTGATAGGTATGGGTGGTGCAGATGGAGGGGAAATACCGCCGGGAGGTCTCCAGGTTGGCGTGGAACCGCTCCACCCCGGCCTCCTTCATAGCTTTCAGCTCCTCCAGGGTCTGGAGTCCATGGGAAGCGCACAGAGCCAGCCCTGTCTCCGCCTTCAGCCGGCGGTAGGCGGCCAGTCCCTGCTCCAGTTCCTGACCGTACAGCCCCCGGCCCGCCGTCACGATGGAATAGCGGTGGATCCCGGCGGCTTCGTTTCGCTTGCCCTCGGCCACGATCTCCTCCAGCGGCAGGAAAGGATACTCCTCCACGTTGGTGTGGTTGTGGCAGGACTGCGCGCAGAACTTGCAGTTCTCTCCGCAGCGTCCGCTGCGCCCATTGATAATGGTACACAGATCGAACCGGTCGCCGCACAGCGCCTTTCGAATCCGGTCCGCCCCCTGGCACAGCTCCTCCAGGTCAGCCGTCACCAGTACGGACAGGTCATCCTCCCGCCCCAGACGGCGGCCTACAATAATTTCCTCGGCCAAATGTTTCATCTTTCAGTTTCACCTTCTGTTGTAAACCTTTCAACGTTCAGAGTATACATTCTGTTTCGTCTGGTTGTCAACCCTTCTTTCAAAAAAGTTTACGTTCAAGTTTGAAGTCGATTCTCGGATGGTAGGATGGTGCTTTCCCGGCTCTCCCTTGCCAATCGTCCGTTTTTTCGCTATAATAGAGATCATTCTTCGTTTTCCGAAAGGAGCTTACTATGAACGCACCAAAACGTTGGCTGTGCCTGGTCCTGTCCCTGGCACTGTCCGCCTCTTTGATCTTACCGGCCGGCGCCGCCGATCCCCTTGCTACCACCTTTTCCACCTTCCTGATCGACGCGGAGACCTCCGACTCCCCCGTTCTGGACCTCCATGTGGCGCTGTACCGCCGGGACAGCGCCGGCGCTTTCACCGTGGACGACTCCGTCCGGTACAGCTGTAATATCAACCGGGCCGCCGGAAAGACCTCTTTCTATATCCAGCCCCAGGCCGACCGGGTCTGGGTGGAGGTAGATTACCTCACAGACCTGAACTATGACGGCATCTATGAGATGTTGGACGGCGAGGACCTTCCCGTCCACGACATCATGACCACCGGCGGACAGCTGGTGTCCCGGGACAGCGTCACCGCCCCCTGGGAGCACTCCTCCTACGCGCTGAACAAGGGCCAGACCTATATTCTGTCCGCTGAAACGCTGAAAGCCCGGGGCCGGCTGGCCCTTCAGGCCCGCTCCTCCAACGGACACAGCCATGCTGTCCCCGGTCTCACCTACTCTCCCGCCAGCGAGAGGACCCTTCTCTATTTTGTCACCGTCCACTACCTCTCCGCCGTGGACCAGGAGGAATACACCCTGAGCTATTATCTGCGCCTGTTCGATTCCGTCATCGTCCCTTCCGACGTGGCGGCCAACGCGTGGTACTATGATACGGTGGAATACGCGCTCCAGCAGGGGCTTTTCTCCGGCACCGGCGCTGACGCCTTCTCCCCTGACGCCTACGCCACCCGTGCCATGCTCTGGATGGTTCTGGCCAAGCTGAAGGGCCAGTCCGTGGCCGGCAGCACCCCCTGGTACTCCGCCGCCCAGAACTGGGCCGTACAAAATGAGGTCTCCGACGGCACCGACCCCAACGGCTCCATTACCAGGGAGCAGCTGGCCCAGATGCTGTACCGTCTGGCCGATCCCAGGAAGGAGTCCTCCTCCGCCGTCCTCTCCGCCTATCCTGACAGCACCCGCATCTCCGCCTGGGCCCAGAACGCCATGGCCTGGGCCGTGGAAAACGGCATCCTGTCCGGACGGGCCAACGGCAATCTGGACCCCCAGGGCAAGGCCACCCGGGCCGAAGTCGCCGCCATGCTCCGACAGTATATCCTCGCGTAAATCAGTCATTGAGACGGCCGACTGTCCCCAATGGACAGGCGGCCGTTATATTCCCAGCCGGGGACGCTGCTTTCGGTTAGAAGCTGGAATATTTGTCCAGACTAGCCATAGAATGTTACCAGATCTATTATTCCCGAAAGGAGCGACGCCCATGGCACAGCCGACCCGCACGTTTTTCTTCCGCCGCCCCGCCAGTCCCCGGGACACGGAGCGCCGGGAGCTCATGGCCTCTCTGGCCAGCACCCGTACCCTCATCAACCAGGCCTACGGCAGCTTCAACCACGTCAGCGACGGAGATCTCATCGAATCCTACGTCTTTGAGATCAACGCCCTCCAGGCCCGATACAACTATCTCCTGCGGCGGGTCAAGGAGCTGGAGGCCGCTCCATGAGCGGTCTGCCCGACTACACCGCCTGGGGGCTGGCGGGGCTGCTGCTGTGCGCCGCCCTGCTGCTCCTCCGCCGCCCCCTGGCCCAGCTGATTCGGCTGGCCCTGCGCTCGTCGGTGGGGCTGGCGGTCCTGGCCCTCTTCTCCCAGATCGGCCGCCTGGCCGGAATCAGTCTGGGCGTCAACCTGGTCAACGCTCTGGTTCTGGGGCTGCTGGGGGTCCCCGGCTTCGGGCTTCTCCTGATGCTCCAGTGGGTTCTGCGGTAAACTCGTTTAACTGCCCAAAATCTGACAAATATTTGCCTCATTTCCCGCCCAGAAGGATTGACACCCCCGTTTTCCTTTATTATAATAAAAAACTGCCCCGGTCCCTGTCTATGCGGAGCGGGGCGATTTTTTATTTTGAAAGGGGTTCTCCCAAATGAGCGACCAGCGTGTTTACAACTTCTCCGCCGGCCCGTCCATGCTCCCTCTGTCCGCACTGGAGCGCGCCGGGTCTGAAATCACCAACTACCGTGGTTCCGGTATGTCAGTGATGGAGATGAGTCACCGGTCAAAGGTTTTCGTCCAGATTTTTGAGGAGACCCAGGAAAAGCTGCGCCGGATCATGAATGTACCGGAAGGCTATAAAATCCTGTTTCTCCAGAACGGCGCCTCCGGCCAGTTCTCCATGATCCCCCTGAACCTGATCGGCAAGACCGGCAAGGCGGACTACGCCGTCACCGGCAATTTCTCCAACCTGGCCTATAAAGAGGCCAAGAAGTACGGCCAGATCAACCTGGCTGCCTCTTCCGAGGACCGGGACCACAGCTACATCCCCGGTCAGGAGCAGCTGAAGCTGGACAAGGACGCCAGCTACTTCTACTACTGCGCCAACAACACCATTTACGGCACCGAGTGGAACTATGTCCCCGACACCGGCAGCGTGCCCCTGGTGTGTGACATGTCCTCCGACATCCTGTCCATGCCCGTGGACGTGTCCAAGTACGGCATTATCTACGCCGGTGCGCAGAAGAACATGGCCCCCGCCGGTCTCACCGTGGTCATCATTCGGGAGGATCTGGCCGGCCACGAGCTGCCTTACACCCCGCTGATGATGAACTACAAGACCATGATCGACAAGGACTCCATGTATAACACTCCCCCCTGCTGGTGCATCTACATGCTGGGCCTGACTCTGGACTGGGTGCTTGAGCAGGGCGGTCTGGAAGGCATGGAGAAGCTGAAAAAGCTGCGCTCCGGCATGCTGTACGACACTCTGGACAACTCCCGCCTGTTCCGCTGCCACGCGGAGAAGGCTTCCCGCTCCGGCATGAACGTCACCTTCCGCACCGGCAGCGACGAGCTGGACGCCAAATTCGTCCAGGAGGCCACGCAGGCTGGCTTTGTCAACCTGAAGGGCCACCGCAAAGTGGGCGGCATGCGGGCCTCCATCTACAACGCTATGCCCGTGGAAGGCGTGGAGAAGCTGTGCGACTTTATTCGGGACTTTGACAAAAAGAACGGATAAATTTTAGTTTATGGATGTATTATGGGGCGTCGGGGACGCCGCCCCATACACACGGTTTACAATATGGCTTCGTAGGGGGCGGCCTCTGGACGCCCCGCCCGTAGGGCGGCCCCAAGGGGCCGCCGCGGCGGGGGCAAGCCCCCGCCCTACCGGTGCACACCTTCACGATGCGACCACGGGCGGCCATTGAGGGCCACTCCTACGAATCGAAAATGGGAGCTGCCCTTGCCCTACATGCCTCCACAACGCAATCGGCCCGTTAAACTAAAATTTACAACAACAATATAAAACCGATTCGAGGTAATGATTTATGTACCGCATCAAGACAATGAATAAGATCTCCTCGGCCGGTCTGGCCTATCTGGATCAGACCCGGTTCCAGGTTGGGGAGGATCTGGAAAACGAGGACGGTATCCTGGTCCGTTCCGCCCCCATGCACGACTATGAGTTCCCCGACGCCCTGCGGGCCATCGCCCGGGCTGGCGCTGGCACCAACAACATCCCCATCGACCGCTGCTCTGAGCACGGCATCGTGGTGTTCAACACCCCCGGCGCCAACGCCAACGCAGTGAAGGAGCTGGTCATTGCCGCCATGCTCATCGCCTCCCGGGACATTCTGGGCGGCGCCGACTGGGTCCAGGAGCAGGCCCACTCCCCCAATGTGGATGTGGCCGCCGCCGTGGAAAAGGGCAAGTCCGCCTTCGTGGGTCCCGAGCTGTTCCACAAGACCCTGGGTGTCATCGGCCTGGGGGCCATCGGCGCTCTGGTGGCCAACGTGGCTCTGGAGCTGGGGATGGACGTCTACGGCTATGACCCCTTTCTGTCCGTGGATGCCGCCCTGCGGCTGGACCGCCATGTCCATGTGGTGAAGAATCTGGACGAGCTGTATAAGGTCTCCGACTACATCACCATTCACGTTCCCTACAACAGCGCCACCAAGGACACCATCAACGCCGAAGCCATTTCCAAGATGAAGGGCCAGGTCCGCATCCTGAATCTGGCCCGGGGCGGGCTGGTCAACGACGACGACATGATCGCCGCGCTGGAGTCCGGCCGGGTAGCCAAGTACGTCACCGACTTCCCCGACGACAAGATCGCCACGGTCAAGAACGTGATCGCTCTGCCCCACCTGGGCGCCTCCACCCCGGAGAGCGAGGAGAACTGCGCCGTCATGGCGGCTCGCCAGCTCCAGGATTACCTGCTCAACGGCAACATCGTCAATTCGGTGAACCTGCCCAATGTGTCCCAGGACTGGAGCGGCATCGCCCGCATCTGTCTGATTCACAAAAACGTGCCCGCCATGCTGACCCAGATCATGTCCATCCTGTCCGGCGACGGCATCAACGTGGAAAACATGACCAACAAGTCCAAGAAGGACTACGCCTACACCATGGTGGATGTGAACACCCGCATCAATGACGAGGTGGCCGACGAGCTGCGGGCCATCCCCGGCGTCATCCGTGTCCGGGTTCTGAACCACTGATGCGCTTCCGGGTACAGTATAACGCTCCGGTAGTCCTGACGTTCGCGCTGCTCTCTCTGGGAGCGCTGGTGCTGGGAATGTTCACCGGCGGCTGGACCACCTCTCTGCTGTTCTGTGTCTACCGTGCCCCGCTCTCCGATCCCTTGACCTATGTAAGGATGGTGGGCCACGTCCTGGGCCACTCCGGGTATGCCCACTACATGGGCAACATGATGCTCCTGTTGGTGGTAGGCCCTCCCCTGGAGGAGAAATACGGTTCCAGGAAGCTGCTGTTCTGTATCCTCGTCACCGCTCTGGTGTCCGGCCTGGTCCAGTTTCTCCTCTTCCCCGGCACCGCCCTGCTGGGGGCCAGCGGCATTGTCTTTATGATGATTGTCCTGTCCTCCCTGGCCGGGATGAAAGAGGGGACCATCCCCCTGACCTTGATCCTGGTGGTGATCCTCTATTTGGGCGGCGAGGTGGTAGACGCCTTCACCGCGCAGGACAATGTGTCCCAGCTGACCCATATCATCGGCGGCGTCTGCGGCGCGGCCCTGGGCTTTGGGATGAGTAAACGATAAAAAAAGAAGGACTGCGGTGCAGTCCTTCTTTTTTATCTGTTCTGGCATTTATGCCACGCTGTACCCGCCCCGGACCAGCAGCTTAACCGTGTCGGCGGTGGGGGTCAGGGTCCGGTCGGGGATCGTGGCCATATAGAGGTGGTTCTTGGCGAGGGATGTTCCGTTGTTGACGGCATCTCCGGAGGCAATGTCAATCAGGGCCGGATTGGTATTGGAGTTGACCTTTGCCGTCCCCACCCGGAGCATGACCTCGCAGCCCACGTCCAAGGACATGGTTTGGCCGCTGGTCAGAGTGACCAGGGTATAGGAGGCGCTGCCCGCGGAGCCTGAGCCTGCCAGAGCGGTGATCTCCTGCTTGTACTTGGCGATCTGGTCCGCCAGCGCCTTTTCCAGCTCCGCCTGACGAGCGGTGGACTTGAGCTCTACCTGCTCCACCACACCGGGAAGGGCCGTCTGCTCCAGATAACTCAGGGTGACCAGGGGGTCGTTCTGGTCCCCGCCGGTGGCCAGGGCCGCCCCCACGCAAAGGGCGGTCAGCCCAAAAGCGGAGGCCAGCGCGATCCATTTGCTGCGTGTCTTCATGGTAAATACTCCTTATCTGAGGTCCGTTTTCTGAATGTAGCGTGCATGGAACCAGGCCCATCGCTCTCGTCCCAACGGGGAGGTCCTGCGGCTTCACCGCCAAGGCCCTTGTCCTTCTGTGTTGACCCATTGCCGTAATGGCTGCTGTTCTCTTTTCCAAAGCCGCGGGAACAAACCGCAAAGCGGTCAATTCATCAGACATTATGTAGGAGCCGCCGATGGGGCGGCTCCCTCTGGTCACACCATGGTCTCCGGGTGGAGGCCAAAGCTGACGGCGATGGCGGCGTCCACCTGCTTCATCACTCCGTCGTCCAGCCGCCCCATCTTTTCCCTCAGCCGCCGCTTATCCAGAGTCCGCACCTGCTCCAGCAGGATAATAGACTCCTTGGGCAGGCCGCAGCTGAGGGGAGCCACCGAGATATGGGTGGGCAGTCTGGCCTTCCCCGTCTGAGAGGTGATGGCGGCTGCGATCACGGTGGGGCTGTGCCGGTTTCCGGTGTCATTCTGCACAATGAGAACCGGCCGCACGCCTCCCTGCTCGCTGCCCACCACCGGGCTTAGATCGGCGTAAAAGATGTCGCCTCGTCTCACACTGTTGTCCACATACGTTCACACTCCGCTGGAAGGATAGCACGCGTTACAGGCCTTGCGTCGGTCTTATGTAACGCTGTACTATGAGTCTCCCACGGAGCGGCGGGAATTATACCTGCTTCCCGCCCATGCCGTTTTTTCCGGCGGAGAAGCAGCCATCCCGCCGCGCCTTCGCCCTCGGAAGCGCCCGCGCCTCCGCTGCTCCAAGTCATCCTATGAAGGGACGGGGCGGGCGGTCACGCACGGGGACAAGGCGCCCCAGGACTTGTCCCTGTCCCCTCGGCTCCTTTTTTCACCGGATCCCGGTCTCCGGCTCCAAATAGACGCGGGGGACCCGGGCAGTCACGTCGCACAGCAATTCGTATACGATGGTGCCGGTCAGCTCCGCAGCCCGCTCCGTCAGCTCCGGGCCGTAGACCACCGCCGTGTCCCCCACCTCCGCCTCAGGCAGGTCGGTGACGTCCACCATGCACATGTCCATGCAGATCCGCCCCACGATGGGACAGGCCACGCCTCGAATGACCATATTCATCTGGTTGGACAGCTTTCTGGGATAACCGTCCCCGTAGCCGATGGGGACCACCGCCAGACGGGAGTCCCGCTCCAGGACGGCGGTGCGGCCATAGCTGACGCTGGTGCCCGCCGGGACCCGGCGGATGGCACAGATCCGGCTTTTCACCGTCATCACCGGCTCCAGACCGGGGCCGTCCAGCCCCTCCATGCCGGGTGCGGGGTAGTAGCCGTACAGGGCGATGCCGGGACGGATCATGTTCATATGGGTACAGGGATAGTTTAACACAGCGGCACTGGCCCCGCAATGGTAAATTGCGAAGGTGATCCCCCGGGCCTCCAGCGCCGCCCGCGCGTCCAGGAACCGGGTCAGCTGGTCCATCGTATATTCCTCGCTGCCGTCGGCGTCGGCAAAGTGGGTGAACATGCCCTCCGCCTCCAGGCCGGGCAGCGCGCACAGGGCGGTGATCTCGTCCAGCAGGTCCGCGTTGTCCCCGCCCTTCCGCCAGAGGAAGCCCAGCCGGCTCATCCCGGTGTCCAGCTTCACATGGATCTTCAAGGTCTTTCCGGCGGCCGCGGCGGCCAGGGACAGGGCCTTTCCGGTGTCCAGATCCTCCACCGTCTGGGTCACATCGTACTCCAGCAGCATGGGCGCCAGCTCCACCGGCGTCTGCCCCAGGCACAGGATGGGCAGAGTGATCCCCGCCCGCCGCAGCTCCATGGCCTCGGCCAGGCAGGCCACCGCCAGCATATCCGCCCCCAGCTCCTGGAGTTTCCGGGCGATCCGGGGCGCACCGTGGCCGTAGGCGTTGGCCTTCACCAGTCCCAGGAACTTACAGTCCCGGGGCGCCATGGCCCGCAGCGCACGGTAGTTGTGCTCCAGCGCCCCCAGGTCGATCTCCGCCCAGGTCCGCATCTTGGTAATGTCTGTCATGTTGATCCCTTCTCATTCTTTTGTAAATTGAGTGAACTCACATAAAATGGCCCGGAAGCCGTCCACGCGGATCTCTCCCCGTGCCAGAGCGTGGGTATCCGCGTCAAACCAGAGGGTGGTCTCCACCCCCTTGCCCGGCTCGCCCTCCGGGTCGCCGCAGTCCATCCGAAGCAGGGTGCCGTCCTCCTCCAGGGCGCAGGCACGCATGTAGCCGGACCGGGTCTCCTCCAGCAGAGCCGGGACGGCGGACACCGGAGTAAGCCCCTGCTGATTCATGGGGCCGGTCTCCACCGCAATGCCGTCATATTCCAGCAGGCTGTCCTTTCCCTTCAGACGGGCGGTGATCCCCGCCACCGTCTCCGGCGCGGTGATGACCAAGGCGGTCTCCTCCTCCGAGGCCTCCACCGACATGGTGTATTGATAGACCCGCTGGCCGTAATCGGCGGTGACCTCCGCCGTGGCCGCACAGGAGGTCATCTCCAGATACTCCCCCCGGATGGCCAGAGCCAACGTCTCTTCCTCGCTCCCGCCCGCTGTTCCGCCTCCGCAGGCTGCCAGCAGCAGGATCATCATTGGTACGCAAAACAGCAGTTTACGCACACTTTTCCTCCCTTTTCAGGAACCTCCGGCTTATTGCCCCCGCTCCTCGTGCTTCAGAAGGATCTGAGGCAGCGCCTCGATCATATCGCTTGGAGTCATGCCGTATTCTCCCAACCGCCGGGCACAGCTGTCCCCGGCCTGGGCGTGGTAATAGACGCCGCAGGCCACCAGCTTTCCCGGATGGGCATAGGGACCGCGCAGGTGCTTCTGCCCCAGCAGGGCAGCCAGCATCCCCGCCAGCACGTCGCCGGAGCCCCCCTTGGCCATGCCGGGGTTCCCGGCGCCGCAGATCCAGACCTCTCCGTCCGGCGCGGCGGTGACGGTGCCATGGCCCTTGAGGACCAGGACACAGCGGTGGGCCTTTGCAAACTCCCGGGCGGCGGTCAGCCGGTCCCGAATGGGCAGTTGGCAGCCCGTCAGCCGCTGGAACTCCCCGTCGTGGGGCGTCAGCACCGTGAGGGCGGAGCGTTTGTCCAGACTATCTATATGCCCGGAAAGGGCGTTTATGCCATCGGCATCCAGTACCACGGGGATGCCCAGGTCCGCCAGCAGCCGGCGGACCAGCATCTCTGTCTCGGGCGCCCGGCCCAGACCGGGGCCGATGAGGGCCACGTCGCAGCCCCTGGCCATCTCCAGTATTTTATCATATTTCTCAGGCAGAGGGAAGGCCATGGCCTCATCGCATTTGACAGCCACGATGGGATAGACCTCCCGGGGCACTCCCAGAAACACCAGACCTGCTCCGGCGCGGACAGCGGCCCGGGCGGCCAGAACAGGAGCCCCGGTGTAACCCTCGGAGCCGGCCAGAATGAAGACCTTTCCGAACTCCCCCTTGTGGGCGGTACGGGGCCGGCGGGGCAGGACGTACCGTCCTCCGTCCATCACCTTTGCCGTCTCAGGCTGGCGTAAAAGCTGCTGATGGATCAGATCGTGAGGAATACCGATGTGGGCCACCCGCACTTTCCCGGCACAGGCGCCCCCCTCTCCCAGGTACAGGCCGGGCTTGGCGCAGGTGAAGGTGACGGTGACCTTGGCCCGGACCGCCTCACCCAAAATCTGTCCGGTGTCCCCGTCCACCCCGGAAGGGACGTCGCAGGCTACCACAGGGCAGGGCCTGTCGTTCATGATCCGGACGGCGGTCAAAAAGGCTCCGGCCACCGGCCGTCTCAGCCCGACGCCGAACAGAGCGTCCACCATGCAGTCGCAGGTGGTCAGCCACACATTCTGCCGGGGTTCCTCGGGGCAGAAGGGCTCCAGCTCGCCTCCGGCAGCGACGAGTTTTTCCTCCATGGCTTTGGCATCAGGCGTCATTTTATCCCGGTCCCCCACCAGGAAGGCCCGGACCTGATAGCCCATGCCCCGCAGCAGCCGGGCGGCGGCCACGCCGTCGCCCCCGTTGTTGCCGGGACCGCAGAACACCGCCACCCGAGGGGTCGGATCGGCGTTTTTGGACTCCACAATGGCGCGCAGCTCGTCCATCTCCCGCTGCTCTGCCTCGGTGGGCGGCTGTTCCCCGGTGCTCACGATCAGGCCGAAGGATCGGGCAAGAGGCCCCCGGTTTTCTTCGGGCCCCAGCACATCCCGCACCGCCTCCGCCACCGCCTGGGCGGCCCGCTCCATCAGGTCCAGGGAGGGGACCCCCCGCTCCTGGATGGCAATGCGGTCCAGTTCCCGCATCTGCCGGGTGCTGGCTAAAATCTGCATGGGGAAACTCCTTTCCAGTGGGTAAATTTTAGTTTATGGATGTATTATGGGGCGTCGGGGACGCCGCCCCCTACGCACGGTTCACAATATGGCTTCGTAGGGGGCGGCCTCTGGACGCCCCGCCCGTAGGGCGGCCCCT
The DNA here is from genome assembly GCF_021531375.1 of Pseudoflavonifractor phocaeensis. Lineage (GTDB taxonomy): Bacteria > Bacillota > Clostridia > Oscillospirales > Oscillospiraceae > Lawsonibacter > Lawsonibacter phocaeensis_B. The sequence continues at coordinate 217,034 of NZ_JADYTU010000001.1, read as the reverse complement.
TGGGGCCGCCGCGGCGGGGGGCAAGCCCCCGCCCTACCAGTGCACACCTTCACGATGCGACCACGGGCGGCCATTGAGGGCCACTCCTACGAATCGAAAATGGGAGCTGCCCTTGCCCTACATGCCTCCACAACGCAATCGGCCCGTTAAACTAAAATTTACACCGTGCTTTCAAAAAGGGGGCGTTCTCACGCCCCCTTGTTCTCACTTTAAAAATCCGTTGACGATCTGCTCCTCCGCTTCCTTCTCGGTAAGGCCCAGGGTCATCAGCTTGATCAGCTGCTCCCCGGCGATCTTTCCGATGGCGGCCTCGTGGACCAGCTGGGCGTCCAGACAGTTGGCCGTGACCTCGGGGATTGCGGACACCACACCCTGATCCATAATGATGGCGTCACATTCGGAGTGGCCGTAACAGGCGGCGTTGCCATTGATCCGGGCCAGGAACACCTGCTTAGACTCCCCCCGGGCCACAGACCGGGAAATCACATTGGTGTGGCAGCCCTCGCCGTCCAGATCCACGGTGAAGTCGGACTTGGCCAACTGCTTGCCGTGGGTCATGACTTTCTCCTTGATAATAAGGGTGGCGTTGGGTCCCAGCGTCGCCTTGGTGGTACGGACGGTGGAGTCCACCCCCTTGATTTGGGTGGTCTCCATCTCCATGTAACCGCCCTCGTCCATCTCCACCACAGTGGTGGGGTTCATAATGTTCTCGCCCAGGCCGTCCCCCTCTCCGTAGTGGCGCTCCACATAGCGCACCTTCGCGTTTTTGCCCACATGGAAGGTGTGGATACCCGAGTGCTCGGAGTTCTGCACTCCGCAGTTGTGGATGCCGCAGCCAGCCACGATGGTCACGTCGCAGTCCTCACCTATGAAAAAGTCGTTGTACACCGTCTCGGTCAGCCCGCTCTCGCTGAGGACCACGGGGATATGGACAGATTCGTTCTTGGTGCCGGGCTTGATGATGATGTCGATGCCGTCCTTGTCCGTCTTGGAGACGATGTCGATGTGGGCGGTGGTATTCCGGGCGGCAGACTTGCCGTTGGCCCGGATGTTGTAGGCGCCCTCGGGCACCTCATGCAGCTGAGCTACCTGCGCCAGCAGGTTTTTCTGGATCGCATCCATTGCGCTTCCTCCTTATACCGTTTTCTGATGAAAACACTTACAACTGTTCTCATCCCTGCGAACCAAGGGTCCGCAGGCTCCGCATGAAACGCGGAGCGAAAAACCGTGCCTTACTGATTTTGCAAAACCATTTTTGGGTTTCACAGCTGCGGAGAGCCGCAGCATAAAGAGCCTAAATCGAAGTCTTTTCTGAAAAAGTATTAGCGCACCTTGTCCGTCAGGGCGCTGCACGCCGCGGGCGCCGCTTCCAGCAGCCCGGGCAGGATATCCTTCCGGGCTCCGTCCTGCTGGACCTTGCCGTCGGCCAGGACGATGATCCGGTCGGCAATGTTCAGGATCCGCTCCTGGTGGGAGATGATGAGGATAGAGCCGTTGATCTTCTCGTGCAGGTGCTCGAAGACCTGGATCAGGTTGGAGAAGGACCACAGGTCGATGCCGGCCTCCGGCTCGTCAAAGACGGACAGCTTGGTGGACCGGGCCATGATCATGGCGATCTCGATGCGCTTCAGCTCGCCGCCGGACAGGGAGGCGTCCACCTCCCGGTCGATATAGTCCTTGGCGCACAGACCCACCTCAGACAAGTAGTTGCATGCCTCGGGCACGCCGATGGCCTTGCCGCTGGCCAGGGTGATCAGGTCCTTCACCGTCAAGCCCTTGAAGCGTACCGGCTGCTGGAAGGCGAAGCTGATCCCCTTCCGGGCCCGCTCGGTGATGTTCAGTCTGGTGATATCCTCCCCGTCCAAAAGGATTCTTCCCTCGGTGGGCGTCAAAATACCGGCAATGACTTTGGCCAGGGTGGACTTGCCGCCGCCGTTTGGGCCGGTAATAGCCACGAAGCGCTCCTGGATGGTCAGATTGATGTCCCGAAGGATATTCTTGTCCTCGCCATCCTGCTCCACACCGAAGCTGATATGCTGTAACTCTAACATAGGCTTCCTCCGTTATATCTCTCCGGCCCCGCAGGGCCGTCGTTCTTCTCTCATCCCGCCCGCAGGTGCGGGAAAACAGGGGGTATTCGCAGTATGGTTATTTTACCACTACATGATGCGTTTGTCTAACTGTATTTTCTCTGCCGCGGGCCCGCAGCAGCGGTTGCCCGCTCGGCTCACTTTCCTCCCGCTGTTTGAAAGGCTCCGCCCCTCTTTTGTGCCATCTCCGCCCGGAAGCTCCCCGGCGCAGACGTGGTGAATTTCCTGGTCAAAGTGTGCAAAATGAAAAATCCCTATTGACAGCCCGGAAGATTCTGCATATAGTAAGGGAAGAAAAAGTGCCTGGGGCACAAATGAAGGAGCAGCGAATATGATCTTTGAGAAACTGAGAGCGCTCATTGCCGAGCAGTTCAATGTGGATGCGGACACCATCACCCTGGATACTTCCTTTGCCGATGATCTGAACGCCGATTCCGTGGACATCGTGGACCTCTCCATGGCTCTGGAAGAGGAGTTCGGTATTGATGAGCTGGGCGAAGAGGAGGCCTCTTCCATCAGCACCGTGGGAGATCTGGTTCGTTTCCTGCAGAACAAGATCGACTGATTCGAAAAACACGCAAAACTCCGCCTGCGGCGGAGTTTTGCCTTGTCTAAGGAGACCTGTATGAAGACCTTAGAAGAAAAACTGGGGTATACCTTTCAAAACCAGAAGCTGCTGGAAAATGCCCTGACCCACAGTTCCTGCGCCAACGAGAGCCGGGGCAGGCTCTCCAGCAACGAGCGGCTGGAATTTCTGGGGGACTCCATTCTGGGCATGGTGGTGGCCGACCACCTCTACCGCAACCACCCCGATCTGCCGGAGGGGGAGCTGACCCGCACCCGGGCCGCCCTGGTCTGTGAAGAAAGTCTGGTGGAAGTGGCCCAGGAGCTGGGACTGGGGGAATATCTGCGCCTGGGCAAGGGCGAGGAGGCCGGCGGCGGCCGCCAGCGGCCCTCCATCCGTGCCGACGCCGTGGAGGCGGTGCTGGCCGCGGTCTATCTGGACGGCGGCATCGGCTCCGCCCGGAAGATCATCCAGAAGTATATCCTCAGCCGGGAGGTAGCCGGTCTGACCAAGCCCCACGACTATAAGACCGCCCTCCAGGAGCTGGTCCAGCGGGAGAGCGGACAGGTCCTCCGCTACCGCCTTACCGGCGAGGAGGGTCCCGACCACAATAAGCGCTTTTTTGTAGCGGTGGAGCTGAACGGAAACTGTGTGGGCTCCGGCACCGGCCGCAGCAAAAAAGAGGCGGAGCAGATGGCCGCCAAGGCGGCCATTGAGGCCTTGGAACACAAATAAATGTAGGAAGACCCCGCGGAGCCGTTCAAGACGGTCCCGCGGGGTCTTTTCATTTCAAAAAGCCAAACAGCTTTTTCAGAGAATTGCCCGGCTTCTTATCCTGTTCCAACCGCTCCAGAGCCTTCTTTGCCTCTTCGACGCCCTGTTGCGCGGCTTGGCGGTATAGTTCCTCCGCTCTGGCCAGGTCCTGTCCGGTCCCCTGGCCTTTCTCCAGACACACCCCCAGCCAATACCGCGCCCGGGCATGGCCCTGGCCAGCGGACCGGGTGAACCACTGGACCGCCTGCCGGCGATCCTGATGTATGCCGATGCCGTGGTAACAGAAGAGGCCCAGGCTGCACTGGGCGTTCCTGTCCCCCTGATCGGCGGCCTTCCGGTATAGCTGGGCCGCCTTTTCCTTGTTTTCAGGCACGCCCTGGCCCAGTTCATAGCACAGGCCCAGCAGATACTGGCCTCTGGGATCGTCCTGCTCCGCCGCCTTGAAAAACCACCGGGCCGCCGTCTCATAGTCCTGCTCCACGCCGACGCCCCGGTACCAGCAGAGACCCAGGCTGCACTGGGACCGTGCGTCTCCCTGCCCGGCTCCCTGCCGGTACAGCTCCACCGCCTTTTCCAGGTCCTGCTCCACACCGGTCCCCGACTCATAGCACCGGCCCAGGGAACAGGTTCCGGGCGCATAGCCCTTTTCGTGGGCCTTTCGGTACAGCTCCGCCGCCCGTGCCGGGTCCCTGTCCACCCCGTAGCCATTTTCACAGCACTCGCCCAGCAGCATCTGGGCCCGGGCATAGCCCTGTTCCGCGGCTTTGGCAAACCATCGGGCCGCCTCCCGGTCGTCTCCCTGGACCACGACGCCGTGGTAGTAGAAAAAGCCCAGATTGCACTGGGCCCTGGCGTCCCCCCGCAGGGCGGCCTGGCGGTACAGCGCCTCCGCTTTCTCCGGGTCCGCATCCACGCCCCGGCCCAGTTCATAGCACAAGCCCAGGGAGCAGGTGGCGGGGGCGTAGTCCTGTTCATGGGCGCTTCGGTACAGCTGGACCGCCTTGCGGTGGTCCTGTTCCACGCCGGCACCCCGGTCGTAGCACTCCCCCAGCAGGTTCATGGCCCGGCCATAGCTCTGCTCCGCCGCCCGGGCAAACCACTTTACCGCCTCTGCGTCGTTCTGCTCCACCCCGATGCCGCGGTAGTAGCAGTAGCCCAGATTGCACTGGGCCCGGGCCTGGCCCTGCTCCGCCGCCTGACGGTACAGTTCCACCGCTTTCTCCAGGTCCTGCTTCACACCGTTTCCGAACTCGTAACACATGCCCAGGGAGCAGGTGGCCGGGGGATAGTGCCCCTCATGGGCGGCCTGGTACAACTCCGCAGCCCGTCGAATGTCCCGGTCCACCCCGTAGCCGTATTCATAGCACTCGCCCAGCAGCATCTGGGCCCGGGCGTACCGCCGCTCGGCGGCCTGCCGGAACCACCGGACCGCCTGGTCGTTGTCCTCCTTTACCCCAACACCCTGGTAGTAGCAATAGCCCAGGTTACACTGGGCCTGGACGTCCCCCTGCTCCGCCGCCTGCCGGTACAGCTCCACCGCTTTCTCCGGGTCCGCGTCCACGCCCCGGCCAAGCTCGTAGCACAGTCCAAGGGAGCAGGTGCCGGGGGCATAGCCCAGCTCGTGAGCACTCCGGTACAACCGGGCCGCCTTGCTCAGGTCCTGCTCCACGCCGGTCCCCCGGTCATAGCACTCCCCCAGAAGATTCAGCGCCCGGGGATAGCCCTGCTCCGCCGCCTGACGAAACCACTGGACCGCCTGTCCGTCGTCCTCCTTGACGCCGATGCCCTGGTAGCAACAGTAGCCCAGGTTGCACTGGGCCTGGGCGTCCCCCTGTTCCGCCGCCTGGCGGTACAGCTGGGCCGCCTTTTCCCAGTCCACATCCACGCCCCGGCCCAGCTCATAGCACAGGCCCAGAGAACAGGTGCCGGGGGCATAGGCCTGCTCATGGGCGCTCCGGTACAGCTGGACCGCCTTGCCCAGGTCCTGTTCCACGCCCACACCCTGGTCATAGCACTCCCCCAGCAGCACCTGGGCCCGGGGATAGCCCTGCTGGGCCGACTTGTCAAACCAGCGGACCGCCTCCCGAACATCTCTCTCCAGATAGATACCCTGGTAGTAGAAGAAGCCCAGGTTGCACTGAGCGGGAGCATACTCCTGATCGGCCGCCTCCCGGTACAGCTCAGCCGCCCGGCCCTTGTCCTCTTCCACGCCGCTGCCCATCTCATAACAGAGGCCAAGCTCACAGATGGAAGGAAGATACCCCTGCTCGGCGGCGGCGGAAAAAAGCTCCGCCGCCCGCGCCGGGTCCTCCGAAGTTCCGATCCCGCGGATATAGCACAGGCCAAGGTCATGCTGGGCAGCGATATTGCCCCCCTCCGCCGCTTTGGAAAACCAGAAAAAGGCCTTCTCCTCGTCCTTGGGCGCACCTTCTTCTCCTTCGCAGTAGTCCAGCCCCAGACGGTATTCCGCCTCCAGGTCCCCGTCCTCCGCGGCGGATATCAGTTCCTGAAGGCTTTCCTGCTTCTTCGCCGCTACCCCGGCCAGACTCTGCATGACCTGAGGGTCTATATATACCATGACGGCGTCCTCCGGATGGAGGAACTGCCGCTCATTTCCTTCTTCCGCCATTGGTCCCGCTCCTTTCTTACTCTGCACATATAACACAGATGCCCTATTTTGTCAAACAGCGGAGAGGCCGGCGAAAAAAGGAGCATGGCCGCCCCTGTCCGGTCCGGTCATGCTCCATCTCAGCCAGCCCCTTTGGGCGGCTTCAGTTCAAAAAGTCCTTCAGTTTCTTGCTTCTGGAGGGGTGGCGGAGTTTTCTGAGGGCCTTGGCCTCGATCTGGCGGATGCGCTCACGGGTGACGTTGAATTCCTTACCCACTTCCTCAAGGGTGCGGGTACGGCCGTCCTCAATGCCGAAGCGCAGCTTCAGGACCTTCTCCTCCCGGGGGGTCAGGGTGGACAGCACCTCCACCAGCTGCTCCTTCAGCAGAGTGAAGGAGGCGGCCTCCGCGGGCTCGGAGGCGTCCTCGTCGGGGATGAAGTCGCCCAGATGGCTGTCCTCCTCCTCGCCGATGGGGGTCTCCAGAGAGACGGGTTCCTGGGCGATCTTCAGGATCTCCCGCACCCGCTCCACGGGCATGTTCATCTCGGCGGCGATCTCCTCGGGGGTGGGGTCGTGTCCCAGCTCCTGAAGCAGCTGACGGGAAACCCGGATGACTTTGTTGATGGTCTCCACCATGTGGACAGGGATACGGATGGTACGGGCCTGGTCGGCAATGGCACGGGTGATGGCCTGCCGGATCCACCAGGTGGCATAGGTGGAGAACTTATAGCCCTTGGTGTAGTCGAACTTCTCCACCGCCTTGATCAGACCCAGGTTGCCCTCCTGAATTAGGTCCAGGAACTGCATGCCGCGGCCCACATACCGCTTGGCAATGGACACCACCAGACGGAGGTTGGCCTCGGCCAGGCGCTGCTTGGCCCGCTCACCCTTCTTGATCAGCTTGTTCAGCTCGGTCCTGAGTTCCGCGGGGATCTCCTCACCCGCCGCCTCCAGCTCCTCAAGCTGGGTCTTGGCGTCGGCGCCCGCGGCCATGGCCTGGGCAAGCTCCACCTCCTCGTCGGAGCTGAGCAGATTCACCTTGCCGATCTCCTTCAGGTACATACGCACCGGGTCGTCGGTGCCGAAGGAATCCACCATGGCGTTGGGGTCCACCATCTCCTCCTCAGAGATCTCCTCAATGGCCTCCAGAGGGGGCTCGGCGTCGTCGGGCAGCTCGGGGATATAGTCCTCGCCCACGGTGTCGATGCCCAGGTTCTCCAGCGTGTCGTAGATCTTGTCCATCTGCTCGGCGCCCAGATCCATATCCTCCAGCACATCCAACAGCTCGGTGGAAGACAGGTTGCCTTTCTTCTTGCCCCGCTCGATCAGCTCGGCCAGCTTCTCCGCGCCCGGCATTCCGGCGACCACCTTCATGATCTCTACCTTGCCGGCCTCCATGCGGTGCTGGATATCCACCTGCTTGTCCATCTTCTCCTTCTGCTCCGCAGTGATGGTGTGTACGGTCTTCTTGGTGCTCATGGTTTTTCCTCCATATATGCTTTCTTTTCTAAATATTTCTTTTGTGCCGCTAACAGCAGATCATCCGCCCGGCCCCCGCTCCGCAGGAGCCCCTCTCCCCGGATGACCGATATGTAATCGCGGATGGACTGTTCCGCGCGGGCCATGGATTCGGGTTGGGCCGCCACCTGGGCCATGTGGTCCATCTCCTCCCCGGTCAGTTCCTCTGCCAGGGCCGCCAGATGGGTGGACAGGCCCTCCTCCGCCCGCCGCCGGAGCAGATTGAAGACCTTTCCCAACAGCGGAGAAGAAAACTCGCTTCCTGTCAGGCCCTCCATCTTTGCCAGCAGGGACGGGTCCAGCAGGACCAGCCGCAAAATGCCCTCCTCCGCCCGGGCGGAGCGGATGTTCTCATACCGCAGGCCGCGGTTTTTGGGCTGAAGTTGACTGGCCGGGGCCAGGTCCCGCCGCTCCTGCTGCTTTTTCTCCTTCCGCAGCCGGCTCTTCAGGGCCCGGTTGACCTCCTGGGCCATAGTCTCCGGGGTGACCCCCGCCGTCTGGGCGGCGTGACCGCCGTAGATCTCCCGCTCCACCGCGCTGTGGAGGGTAGAGATCATCTGGGCGGCCTCTTGCAAAAAGGCTACCCGCTGGCCGTCGTCCTCCAGATCGTATTTTGCCTGGATCTGGGCCAGACGGTAGTCCACTTGGTTTTCGCTCTTGTCCAGCAGCCGGGCAAAGGCATCCCGGCCATAGGCCTTGATAAACTCGTCCGGGTCCTTGGCCCCCGTCACCCGCAGGACCTTTACCTTCAGCCCCGCCTTCTCCAGCAGGGGGATGGCCCGCTGGGCCGCGGCCACACCGGCCTTATCCCCGTCGTAGGAGATGACCGCCTCCTTGAAATACCGGGACAGCAGCTGGGCGTGCTCCTCCGTCAGGGAGGTGCCCAGGGAGGCCACCGCACTGTCAAAGCCTGCCTGATGGAGGGAAATGGTGTCCATATAGCCCTCGGTCAGGATCACCCGGCTCTCCTTGGATTTTTTGGCGATGTTCAGAGCAAACACGTTTCGGCTCTTGTTGTACACGGGGGTATCCGGCGAGTTCAGATATTTCGGTGTGGAATCATCCATCACCCGGCCGCCAAAGCCGATGACGTTGCCCCGGACGTCGATGATTGGGAACATGACCCGGTTGCGGAACCTGTCGTAAATGCGTCCGTCCTTGTTGCTGACCGCCAGCCCCGCGTCCAGCAGGTCCCGTTTGTCATAACCCTGTTGGCTCAGCTCCCGAATGAGAGCGTCCCAGCTGTCCGGAGCGAAGCCCAGGCCGAAGTTGGTCAAGGTGGCTTTGGACAGCCCCCGTCTTTGCAGATAGGCCAGTCCTCCCGCCCCCTCCGGGGCGTACAGCCACCGGTGAAAAGCCCGGGCGGCCTGCTTGTTGATCTCCAGCAGTTTATCCCGGCGCTCCCGCATTCCGGCGGAGGAGCCCCCGCCAAATTCGGGGACCGCCATGCCCGCCCGCTTGGCCAGCACCGCCACCGCGTCCCGGAAGGGCAGGTTCTCCATCTCCATGACGAAGTTGATGGCCCCGCCCCCCTTGCCGCAGCCGAAACATTTATAGATCTGCCGGTCGGGGACCACATGAAAGGAGGGGGTCTTCTCACTGTGGAACGGGCAGCAGCCCCAATAGCTGTTTCCCTTCTTCGTCAGCCGGACCGACTCGGATACCAGGTCCACAATATCTGTCCTGGCGATCAATTCGTCCAGAAAACGTTCCGGTAACGCCAAAAAAGCCCTCTCCTTTCCTTCCAAAGGGTATGTGTCTATTTTTAGCCAGTTGGATGAACTTCTATCCGTTTGGGCGCGGCCCCTATTTCACCGTCCAGCCGACGGGGATGAACAGTTCTTTGTACCGCTCCACGGCAAAGGGGTCTGTCATGCCGGCAATGTAGTCGCACACCGCCCGGTCCACCCCTTCCTCGGCCCGGATGGTCTGGAAGTCGTCGGGCAGCCGGTCAGGGTCCTTCTGATAATATTCAAAGAGCCTCCGAAGCATGTCCTGAGCCTTGCCCTCCTCCCCCTTGGCCAGGGGATTGGTATACACGCTGTCGAACATAAAATCCTTCAGCGCCAGCATGGCTTCCCGTACCTGGGGGGACTGCCGGATCTCGGGCTGCCCCAGGCTGGCCTCGATGGCGTCCCGGACCAGCGTGTCGATCCGGGCCTTATGGGTAAAGCCCAGCACACTGGACACTTCCAGCGGGATGTCCATGGGGAAGATGATCCCGCCCCGCAGGGCGTCCTCAATGTCGTGGTTGATATAGGCGATATGGTCGGCCAGACGGACGATCTGTCCCTCCAGCGTGGCGGCCGCCTGCCCCTTGGTGTGGCACAGGATGCCGTTTCGGACCTCCCAGGTCAGGTTCAGGCCCTCTCCGTTCTTTTCCAGCCGCTCTACCACCCGCACAGACTGCTGATAGTGGGCAAAGCCCCCGGGCATCAGGGTGTTCAGCGCCCGCTCTCCGGCGTGGCCGAAGGGGGTATGCCCCAAGTCGTGGCCCAGCGCGATGGCCTCGGTCAGGTCCTCATTCAGCGAAAGGGCCCGGGCGATGGTCCTGGCAATGCGGCTGACCTCCAGCGTGTGGGTCATCCGGGTACGGTAGTGGTCCCCCTCGGGCTGAAGGAACACCTGGGTCTTGTGCTTCAGACGCCGGAACGCCTTGGAGTACACGATCCGGTCCGTGTCCCGCTGAAAGGGGGTCCGGACGGAACACTCCTCCTCCGGCCGCTGCCGGCCCCGGCTCTGGGCGGAACGGCACGCATAGGGCGACAGCATGTCATTCTCCCGCTGCTGGAACTGCTCCCGCAGTGTCATGGCAGACGCCTCCTTCCTCCGGTCAGGAGCTGGAGTGAGCTCCGATCATACGCTCGGTCATATATTCTATTATACGAAATTCCCCCTCAAATTCCTTCTTAAAACCCAAAAATTTTTCAAAAACTTTTTCAGACAAAAAAGGACTGCCGCGCAGCAGCGCGGCAGTCCCGACAAAAACGGGCTCGATCACTTTTTCTTCTGTTTTCCGGCGCCGAACAGGATATACACCATGGACGCGATAGCCAGCATGTAGGGATAAAACAGGCAGGGCAGGATCTCGAAAGCGGACACGGTGCTGTCCAGAGCGGCCGCGGCGGAGATGGCCAGCAGCATCTGGGCGCCGTAGGGGATAACGCCCTGGAAGATACAGGAGAAGGTGTCCAGCAGAGAGGCGGACTCCTTGGGGGTGATGCCGTACTCCTCGCTGATCTCCTTGGCAATGGGACCGGCCATGACAATGGCCACGGTGTTGTTGGCGGTGGCGATATCCATGGCCCCTACCAGCAAGCCAACACCCAGGCGGCCGCCCACCCGGCCCTTGAATACCCGGCGGATAAAGGCCAGCAGGGCCTCAAAGCCGCCATACTCCCGGATCAGTCCGCACATGGCGGAGACCAGAAGGGTGACCATGATGGTCTCAAACATGCCGGAGGCGCCGGAACCCATGTTGCCCAGCAGGCTCATGCTGTCCACAGTGCCGGTGGCCACGGTGATCAGGATACCGGAGAAGATGCCGACCAGCAGCACCACAAACACGTTCAACCCGGCAATGCCGCCCACAAGGACCAGGACATAGGGGATCAGCAGCAGCATATTGTAATCGGGGCTCTGGATGTGCTCCACGCCGGCGCTGAAGGAAAACGCCAGGATCAAAGCCAGGGTGGCAATGGCGGCGGGCAGAGCGATCTTGAAGTTGGCGCGGAACTTGTCCCGCATGGCGCAGCCCTGGGTGTTGCAGGCGGCGATGGTGGTATCGGAAATAAAGGACAGGTTGTCGCCGAACATGGCGCCGCCCATGACGGAGCCGATGCACAGCGGCAGGGAGAAGCCGGAGACCTTGGACACAGCCACGGCGATGGGAACGATCAGGGTGATGGTGCCGCAGGAGGTGCCCATGGCGGTGGACACGAAGCAGGCGGCCACAAACAGCACCGCCACAGAGGCCCAGGCAGGGGTGATGGACAGCAGGAAATAGGCCACGGCCTCGGCGCTGTCACGGCCGGTGACGCCCACGAACACGCCGGCCACCAGGAAGATCAGGATCATGGTCATAATATTCTTGTCTCCCACGCCCCGGGCCATGACGGCCAGCTTGCCGTCAAAGTTCAGGCTCCGGTTCTGCAGGCAGGCCACCAGCAGGGCCACCAGGAACACCACCACAATGGGGATGCTGTAGAAGCCCATTTCGATCTTCATGATATACTCAAAGATGACGCCCAGTCCCAGATAGAGCAGCAGAAATACGCCGATGGGCAGCAGCGCAATGGGATTACTTGTTGTCTTTTTCTCTTTTGAATCCATTAAAGGACCCTCCTCTTATTTACACACTGTAGCTATTGTATAAAAACCCTGTGCTTATGTCAATGTAATTTTAGTGAGCTTTCATGCGGTTCGGAGCAGGCACATAAAAATTCCGCCTTTTCCCAGCCGTTGGCCCGGACTGTCCAAGCGTCCTCCCGTCAGGACGGATCTATTTTCAACTGTTTCATCATTTTTTGGCTTTCGCGCAGGGCAAAAAGGGAGGGAACCACAAGGGTCCCCTCCCGCAAAGAGTCTTTTTGCCGGACAGTCGGTTTTCCCTGTCCGGGCAAGCATTCACGCAGTGGTCTGCTTAAGCCTTCCAGAGGCCGTGAAGGTTGCAGTACTCGTAAACCGCAGTCATCTCCTCCCCCTCAGCCAGGACAAACTCAGCCTTGGGCGCCTGACCCGGCTTCAGATATCTGATCTGGCAGCCCAAATTGGTTTCCAGCACGATCCACTGGATATAATGCTCCGGCAGCATGGGGTGCTCCACAGAACCCACCTGAACGCAGACCTTGCCATCCGCGACCTGGACGGCGGGGACGTGCTTCTCCAACGCGGCATCGGTAGTCCCGGGCACCAACTCCGTCATCTTTTGGCCGCAGCACATGACAGGGACTCCGGCCGAATGCAGAAAAGTAACGATATTGCCACAGTGGTCACAACGATAAATTTTCATAACAATAATTCCTTTCGTTATTATTTACTAAACATATTATAGTATATGTTGGCCCCATTGTCAACTATGCGGCCTTCGCTTCTGGATGAATTACGCTGCCCCGGAGACAACTTTCTCCCTCTTTCCCCTTGCAAAGTCTTTGCAATTGTGTTATATTGTAAAAGCTGATTTTCAATGCAGGTGTAGTTCAATGGCAGAATGTCAGCTTCCCAAGCTGAACACGGGGGTTCGATTCCCCTCACCTGCTCCAAGAAAAGCTGACAGATTTCGACAAGAAATCTGTCAGCTTTTCTTTTCAATTGACCATAGAATTGCACAAAGCAGGAATCTTTGATATGATACAGCCAGAACGAAGTGATTGGAGATTTGTTATGAAACAACGGAAAAAACAATATCGGCCAATTGCGGATCAGACCTGGTTTGAGAGAATTCTGGATTGGTTTACCCGGGAAGAGAATTTCGGGTGGTCAATTATTGGAATCGTTTTTTATGCGGCACTCATGCTCATCGGAACTTATATTTCTGCGAATATTTTGAAGCAGACAGATATGGTTGACGCATTTTTTAACGCGTGGTTTGCTTTTTTTCCGATTGCGGCGGCTATGGCTCTTCTCAATCCCCTGGGTGCCGCCTGGGGGGTTCATTCTGAAAAGAACCTCCAAAATATGATAAAAGACTATTTGGCAGCACATAACCGCTGCATATATGATGAGTTGGTTGCCTATTGTATGCTGATAAAAATTCATTTGGGAATTGACTCGGCAATTGAGACAATGCTCCAATGCCATGAACTTGTAGGGGAGGATGGCTGTTACCGCTTGCCTACGGACGAAGATCGAAAGAAATGGCGAGAACAATGGCTTGCGGAATGGGGGGTAAAGATCTCCTTTGAAGATTTGAAGAAAATCTTTGCGCTGGATTTGAAAGAACTTGAGGAAAGCATTGACATTGAATTTTCCTTGGGCGAACACGATGCCCTCTGGATCGGAAAGACAAAGGATGAGGTTTCTGGAGAAGATGTTTTCTGGTTATCAGCGAGTTTAGGAGAACGCTGTGATTTTACTACCTTCCAGGAGATGGTCGAGGCAAAATTGTTTGACGGGAAGAATCTTAAATCTGTATGGGCCGATGCGACCCTCACATCTATCGATGACTATGACATGATCTCTTGGCTTGATGAACATCTATCATAACGATCATTGTATTGGGTTCGAAAGCTATCTCCCTTCCCACGCCGTCGCAAACGCACTGTCGTTTGCGACGGCTTTTTCTTTACAAAACCAATAGGCTTGTGTCTTTAGCCCTGTCCTCCTTCCATAAGAATTAAAATTTTCGACACACCCTCCTTGAATTCGACATAGTTCGACAGCTGTTTTCGCTATACTGAACGGGAAGGGAGGGACCGTTGTGGGAGCTGCCGACAATCTGTCTGCCAATCTGAGCACGATCCGCACGCTGCGCCGCATGTCCCAGGTCAATTTTGCCCGTGAGCTGGGCATCTCCAAATCCACGCTTCAGGAGATCGAGCAGGGACACGGCCCCAATCTGGACACGCTGGAATGTATCGCCGTCCACCTGGGCGTCCCCGCCTCCGCCCTGATCTCCAACTCCTCCTTTCCAGTCCAGGTCGGGTTCCTGGCCCCGCTTCTTCACGGGATGGACTGGTTTCGTGATTGGTCCCGCGAGGATCTGGACCGTTTTCTGGACCTGAGCACCCAGCTGCTCAAGCTGATGAAACAATACGATCAAGGTCAAGCCTTTTCATCCCAACCGCGATAGGTCCCGCCATAACCGGGATAAACGAAAAAAGCGGCAGGAGACAGACCCTCAGCGGGTCGGTTTTCCTGCCGTTTTCCTTATTCCTCAGTCTTGGACGCGGGAGCGTCCAGCCGCATGACTCCGATATTCTCCGAGATGCTCTCGATGATCCCCGAGGACACATACTGCTTGGCCTGCCGAATGGCGTTTTTGATGGCGTAAGCGTCGGAGGAGCCGTGGGCCTTGATGACGGGCTTGGAAATACCCACCAGCGCAGTGCCTCCCACCTCGCTGGAGCTCATCAGCTTCTTCAGCCGCTTCAGCCCGCCGGACACCATGACGGCGGCCAGCTTGGTGATGAGGTTCTGCTTGAAGATCCCCTTCAGCTCCCGTACCAAATACAGGCCGGTACCCTCCATGGCTTTCAGGAAGATATTGCCGGAGTAGCCGTCGGCCACGATGACGTCCACCGCGCCCTCCACGGCCTCCCGGGCCTCCACATTGCCCACGAAGTTGATGCGGCCGGCCTCCCCCGCCGCCTTCAGCATGGGGTACACCGTCGTCTGGAGGGCGGTACCCTTGGAGGGCTCCACCCCGATGTTCAGCAGACCCACCTTGGGCTCAGGGCGGCCCAGGACGTGTTCGGCGTAGTAGGAGCCCATGTAGGCGAACTGGAGCAGATACTCCGGGGGACACTCGGCATTGGCGCCGCAGTCGATGAGGACGGCCCCGCCGTTCCCCGTGGGCACCACGGGGGCCAGGGCGGCCCGGCGGATGCCCCGGATGCGCTTGACCACCAGCGTGGCCCCGGCCAACAGGGCGCCGGTGGAGCCGGCGGAGACGAAGGCGTCCCCCTCCCCGCTTTTCAGCAGATTCAAGCCGATGGTCAGCGAGGAGTCCTTCTTCTCCCGGAAGGCGGTGGCGGGGTTGTCGCACATCTCCACCACCTCGCTGGCGTGGGCGATCTCCACCCCGGCGGGCAGGTCCTTGATCCCGTTGTCCTCCAGCACCTTCAGGATCTCCTCGCCCCGGCCCACCAGGGTCACTTCCACCCCATATTCCTGGTTGGCCTGGATGGCTCCCATGACAGGGGCCTGCGGGGCGTTGTCACCGCCCATGGCGTCTACAATAATTTTCATGGATCATCCTTCTTTCTGTTCCGGGGACCGTCAGCCCGCAATGGGACGCTCCCGTTTCGATCACTCCAGATCCAGTTTACCCAGTGCCTCCAAGGCCCGCTTGGACAGCTCCGCATTTTTGTTCCGCTTGCCCTTGACCCGGTAGCCCAACTGGGGGATCAGACCAAAATTCACATTCATCGGTTGAAAGTTTACCACACTTTGGTCACTGATGTAAAGGGCCATGGCCCCCATGGCGGTCTCCCGGGGGAAGTCGATGGGGGGCTTGCCCTCCAGCCGGCGGGCCAGCTCCAGGGCGGTCAGGCAGCCGGAGGCGGTGGACTCCACATAGCCCTCCACGCCGGTGATCTGCCCGGCGAACATGAGCCGCTCCTGCCCCCTTACCCGATAATAGCGGTCCAGCAGCCGGGGGGAATCCAGGAAGGTATTCCGGTGCATCACGCCATAGCGTACATACTCGGCGTTTTTCAGGGCGGGGATCATGGAGAACACCCGCTTCTGCTCCGGCCAGCGCAGGTGGGTCTGGAAGCCCACGATGTTATAAATGCTGCCCTGGGCGTTGTCCTTCCGCAGCTGGACCACGGCAAAGGGCTCCTTCCCCGTCTTGGGGTCCTTCAGTCCCACGGGCTTCAGGGGGCCGTAGCACAGGGTATCCCGGCCCCGGCGGGCCATGACCTCCACGGGCATACAGCCCTCGAATACCCCGGCGTCCTCAAAACCGTGGACCTCCGCCTCCTGGGCGGTGGTGAGGGCCTGCCAGAATTCCTGGTACTCCTCCTCGGTCATGGGGCAGTTAATATAGTCCGGAGTCCCCCGGTCGTACCGGGAGGCGAACCAGGCGCTGTCCATGTCAACGCTCTCAAAGGTGACCAGAGGGGCCGCCGCGTCGAAGAAGTTCAGGTACTTGCTTTCGGGGAACAGCCCGGAGATGGCCTGGGAAAGGGCCTCGGAGGTCAGAGGGCCGGTGGCGAAGATCACGTTCCCCTCCGCCGGGATCTGGGTGACCTCCCCCTCCACCACGGTGATGTTGGGGTGGCTGCGGATCTTCTCGGTGATGGCGGCGGCAAAGGCGTAGCGGTCCACCGCCAGGGCGCCGCCCGCCTCCACCCGGTGCTCGTCGGCGCAGGCCATGATGAGGGAGCCGCAGCGGCGCAGCTCCTCCTTCAGCAGGCCCACCGCGTTCTCCAGCTGGTCGGAGCGCAGGGAGTTGGAGCAGACCAGCTCTCCGAAATACTCGCTGTGGTGGGCGGGGGACATTTTTTGAGGCTTCATCTCCCGCAGCTCCACGGGGATGCCCCGCCGGGCCAGCTGCCAGGCGGCTTCGCTGCCCGCCAGACCGGCTCCGATCACAATAACAGGTTCCATAGGTTCCTCCTATCTCAGCCCTTCCCTGGTGGGAGGCTCTTTACGGCCGCTCGTCGGTGCGGCCTACCAAATAGTCGATGGTGACGCCATAAAAGTCGGCCAGAGCAATCAGCATTTTAATGTTTGGTTCGTTATCTTCGCTCTCATAAAACTGATAGCCCCGGATGCTGATACCCAAATAAGCCGCCAATTCCTTTTGTGGAATTTTCTTCTCTAGTCGTAACTTTTTTAGTCTCTCCCCAAACAAACGTTGCTCACCTCTTGACACGTATATTTTATTCGTGTTATAACATGTATAAAATATACATGTTATGGGGGATTTTTTATGACCGACTTAATGCGCATGCTGTATGAATTTATTGTGCTTCGCCGCATGGGCCGCGCGTGGGATGACCCGGAATACCGGGATTTTTCCGCTTGCGCCCAAAAGAAGGAAGCGGAACTCCGGGAAAAACTGGACCGGGAAGAAACCCAGCTTCTGGAGGATCTGCTCCGGGAGCTTTCCTGCCGGCACTCCGTGGAACTGGAAACAGTTTTCCAGTCCACCCTGGAGCTGTGCCGGGAATTGAACGGCGTGCTCTGCCCGTAGGGACGGCCTGTGGCCGTCCGCGGCGGGGGCAAGCCCCCGCCCTACACAGTATTACTCCTGTGTCGTTTTCTTGGCGGCAGTGGTCTTTTTCGCCGCAGCGGTCTTCTTGGCGGTGGTAGACTTTTTGGCTGTCGTGGCTTTCTTGGCCGTCGTGGTCTTTTTGGCAGTCGTCTTCTTCGCAGCCGTTGTCTTCTTCGCGGCAGTCTTCTTCGTGGTCGTTGCCTTCTTGGCGGCAGTTTTCTTTGCGGTTTTCTCCTCCGCCGGAGCGTCCTCCCCCGCCTCCCCGGACTGGGCGGCAGGCTTCTTCTGCCAGCCTCCCCGCTTCTCCTCGGGGGTGAAGTTGGAGCAAGCCTCGTTGATGCAGAAAGGCTTCTTGGCACCCCGGCCCGCCTTCTTGAACATGGTCTGACCGCAGACGGGGCAGTTGTCCTTCACCGGCACGTCCCAGGTCATGAAGTCGCATTTGTTCGCCTCGTCCTTGTTCGTGAGCCGCTCGCAGCAGTAATAGGTGTACTGCTTGCCCGTCTTTTTGCTCTTTCCGGTGCGCTTGAGGAGCCGGCCGCCGCACTTGGGGCACTTGCCAGGCATCTCCACCACCAGAGGCATGGTAAAGTCGCACTCGGGCCAGCCGGGACAGGCCAGGAACCGGCCGAAGCGGCCGGACTTGACCACCAGATTCCGGCCGCACTGGGGGCAGATCTCCTCCGACACCTCGTCGGGGACCTTGATGCGCTCCCCGTCCAGTTCCTGCTCCGCCTTTTTCAGTTCCGCGTCAAAGCTGCCGTAAAACTCGGACAGGACCTTCTTCCAGTCGGTGCTGCCCTCCTCCACCTGGTCCAGGCGGGCTTCCATCTGGGCGGTGAAGGTGGGGTCCACGATATCCTGGAACTTATCCTTCATCAGACCGGTGACCACTTCGCCCAGGGGAGTGGGCCGCAGGGCCTTGCCCTCCTTCACCACATACTCCCGGTTCAGGATGGTGGAGATGGTGGGGGCGTAGGTGGAGGGGCGGCCGATGCCCTTTTCCTCCAGAGCCCGGATCAGGCTGGCCTCGGAGTACCGGGCGGGGGGCTGGGTAAAGTGCTGGTCCTTTTTCAGGCCCCGGCCCTCCAGGGGCTCCCCCTCCTTCAGGTCGGGCAGGGGGGACTGGCGCTCCTCGTCCTCCTCGTCCTTTCCCTCCTCGTACACGGCGGTAAAGCCGGAGAACTTCAGGGAGGAGTGGCTGGCCCGGAAGGTATAGCCGCTGTTTTCCACCTCGATGGACAGGCTGTCGTAGACGGCGTTGGCCATCTGGCAGGACAGGAACCGGCTCCAGATGAGCTTGTAGAGCTTGTACTGCTCGCTGGTTAAGTCCTTTTTGATCTCGTCGGGGACCAGGTTCACATCGGAGGGCCGGATGGCCTCGTGAGCGTCCTGGGCATTGCCCCGGGTCTTGAAGCGGCGGGTCTGGGGGGGATAATACTCCTTGCCGTAGCGCTGCTCGATAAAGCCCTTGGCAGCGGCCAGGGCCTCCTCGGACAGGCGCAGGGAGTCGGTACGCATGTAGGTGATGAGACCCACGGTCCCCTCGCCGGAGATATCCACGCCCTCATACAGCTGCTGGGCGATAGACATGGTGCGGGCCGGGGTCATGTTCAGCTTGCGGGAGGCCTCCTGCTGGAGGGTGGAGGTGGTAAAGGGGGGCGCGGGGGTGCGGTTCTTCTCCTGCCGCTTCACCTTGGAGACGGAGAAGCTGCCCTGCTCCACAGCGGCGATGACGGCGTCCGCCTCCGCCTCGCTGGTCAGGTCCATTTTCTTGTCCCGACCGTGGAACTGGGCCTTGAAGGCCCCGGCGTTGGGAGCCACCCGGCTCAGGTCGGCCTCAATGGTCCAGTACTCCTGGGGCTGGAAGGCGCGGATCTCCTCCTCCCGCTCCACCACCAGACGGGTGGCCACCGACTGGACCCGGCCGGCGGACAGGCCCCGGCGGATCTTCCGCCACAGCAGCGGGGAGAGCTGATAGCCCACGATCCGGTCCAGGATCCGCCGGGCCTGCTGAGCATTGACCAGATTCTGGTCGATGGCCCGGGGCGCGGCGATGGACTGGTTGACCACATTTTTGGTGATCTCATTGAAGGTGACCCGGTAGGTCTTGTCGTCGGGAATGTCCAGCAGCTCCTTCAGATGCCAGGAGATGGCCTCCCCCTCCCGGTCAGGGTCGGTGGCCAGATAGACCTTGCCGCTCTTCTTGGCCGCCTTCTTCAGGTCGCTGATCACGTCCTCCTTGCCCTTGATGGGCTGATAGTTGGGGACGAACCCACCCTCGATGTCCACGCCGATCTTGCTCTTGGGCAGATCCCGGACGTGGCCCATGGAGGCCTTTACCTCATAGCCCGGGCCCAGGTACTTTCCGATGGTCTTGGCCTTGGACGGGGACTCTACAATCACCAGATCAGTTTTCGATGCCATTCTGAAATGCCCTCCGATTCAAAATATGAAAAGCGGCACAGCCGCATTGTATGCCAGCAAAACGTCAGCAGTCACTTAAATGTAGGCGGATATCACAAGTTCCTATCCCGTAATTCCTCACTGCCTCGCGTGGTCTTACTCCTCCAGCTCCACCAGGGCGGAGAAGCGTTTTCCCGGATGCTCCTCCACGACCCCCTGGATCTGGAGCATGGTCAGGGCGGACAGCACCCGCCGGGCAGGGATCTGGGTCAGCTCCACCAGCTGGTCCGTAGCGCGCGTTTCCCCGCTCAGGGCCGCCAAAAGCGCCAGCTGGTCGTCAGTGAAGCGCCGCTTCTGCTCCTCCCTGGGCACGGTCTCCCGGGCAGGGGCCGGGTCGGGCGCCGCTTGGGGCGCTTGGGACTTCGGCGCGGGCCGCTCCTTCTGCTGTTGTCTCAGATCCTCCAGCCGCTCCCGGGCCGCCTCCGGCGTCAGAGGAGCGGAGGACTTCAATTTCTCCGGAAAACGGTCCCAGTATTCCTCCAGGATGTCCCGGCCGCAGGTGACCAGCTTGGCCCCCTGCTGGATCAGCAGATTGGTGCCCTCACTCATGGGGGCGTCCAATGCCCCGGGGACGGCGAACAGGTCCCGGTCCTGGTCCAGCGCGTGTCTGGCCGTACTCATGGTGCCGCCGAAGGGCCGGCACTCCACCGCCAGAACACCCAGACACAGGCCGCTCAGGATGCGGTTGCGCCACGGGAAGTGGTGCCCTTGGTTCAGGGTCCCGGGCGGGTACTCCGAGATCAGTGCGCCCGCGGCCGCCACGTCCTCATACAGGTAGCGGTGCTTGGCCGGGTAGGGCACGTCGATGCCGCCGGCCAGGACGGAGACCACCGGGCCGCCGGCCTTCAGCGCCCCCTTGATGGCGCAGCAGTCCACACCCTCGGCGATGCCGGACACTACCAGCGCCCCGCCGGACGCCAGCTCCAAACCGAAGCGCTCCGCCCACTTCTCGCCATAGGTGCTGGGGCTCCGGGCGCCCACCACGCCGATAGCAGCCTCCTCGTCAAAATGGAAGGTTCTGCCCCGGATATACAGCACCGCCGGCGGGTCGGCCAAGGCTCGCAGCCGCTGGGGATAGTCGGCGTCCTGAAAGGTCATGATCCGCAGGCCCAGCCGCTCGCAGTCCCCCAGGATCCTCTCCGCCCGATCCAGGCTTTTGTCCTCCAGGTCCCGGCGCTGAGAGGGATGGAGGGGAAGCATGTCGTACTCCTCCCGGTCGGCGTAGTAGGCCCGCTCCGGCGTGACAAAGTAGTCCAGCACCGTCAGCGCCCCGGCGGCGCCAAGTCCCCGCCGGCTTGCCAACCAGATCCAGTATTTCAACGCTGACACCGACTTCCCCTCCCTTCAAAAAAAGTTCTTTACAAATTCCCCTCTCAACGGTATTGTGGTATCCAAAGAGAGGTGTTTTTATGAAGCGTCCCCACTACGCCTGGCTGGTCTGCGCCGGCGGAACCTTGCTGCTCTTTACCACCATCGGCCTGGGGGTCAATGTATTTTCCATGTTTCAGCCCTATCTTTTGGAATATGGCCAGCTCACCAACACCCAGGGCTCCTGGATCGTCACCGTCCGGAGCTTCTTCATCCTGGTGGGCATGATGACCGCAAACTGGATGTCCGACAGGCTGGGCCTGCGCCGCACCTGTACCTGCGCCCTGCTCCTGCTGGCTCTGTCCAGCTTCCTGTTCGGCGCCGTCCGCCAGTTCCCCCTGTACTGCGCGGCCTCCGCCCTGGTGGGCCTGGCTTACAGCTGGGGTGGGATGATCTCCGCCTCCCTGCTGGTCGACCGCTGGTTTCAGGACCGGCAGGCTCTGGCGCTGGGGGTGATCTCCGCCGGCACCGGTCTGGCCACCATTCTGGCCCCGGTTCCTCTCAGCCGTCTGATCCGGGGCCTCGGGCTGAGAGCCGGCTTCTGGTGCGAGGCCGCCTTTGTTCTGCTGGCCGCCCTTCTGTTCTGGCTGCTGGTCCGGGACTGTCCCGAGGACAAGGGGCTGGCCCCCTACCGCACCGGCGGGGACAGCGGCGCCCGTCCTCCCCTCCGGCCCGCGCCGCCTAAGGCTACCGCGCTGCACCGGGGGCTGGTGCTAATAACCGCCTTTCTGGTGGGCTCCGCCACCAGTCTGGGCATCATCAACTTCGGCGTGCTCTACTCCACCGAGGGCTACGCCCCCGACGTGGTTGCCCAGCTGATCTCCTGCATGGGCCTGTGCCTCATGGTGGGCAAGATCCTGTATGGCCAGGCGGTGGACAGTCTGGGCGGCAGACGCTCCAACTATCTGCTCTATCTCCTGGTCCTCACCGGTTTCCTGCTGTGCTGCATGGCGCCAACGGGCAGCGTGCCCCTGGACTTCGCCGCCATGACACTGGGCGGTCTTGGGCTGCCGCTCAGCGCCGTCTCTCCCCCCGTCTGGGCCAAGGACCTCTGGGGGGACCAAGGCTACGCCCGGGGGCTGAAGTGGGTCCAGACCATCTACGCCCTGGGCATCCTTCTGGTGGGGCCCATCCCGGGCATCCTGGCCGATGCCACCGGTAGCTATGTCCCGGCTTACCAGCTGTTCCTCGGCATGCTGACTCTCTCCCTGGTGCTGCTGGCCTGGGCCTACGAGGCCACTGGAGCCGGGAAAAAATCCTCCCCGGAGCCTCGCGGTTAACCCCCCATCTCCCAGAGGACGATGGCGGCGGCGGCGGCGGCGTTCAGCGACTCGCACCGCGCCCGCATGGGGATCTTCAGGGTCTTTTGGCTCAGCTCCAGCAGTTCCCGGGAGACCCCGCGCCCCTCGCTTCCGATCACCACGGCGGACCGGCTCAGGTCCGCCGTTTTTATGTCAACCGTATCCTCCAGCAGGGCGGTGGCGTACAGGGGCAGTCCCGCCCCCTCCAACAGCGCGGCCAGTTCCGCTCCCGACGTCTCGTACACCGGCAGGCGGAAACAGGCCCCCATGGTGGCCCGGACCGTCTTGGGATTCCAGGGGTCGGCGCAGCCGTTTACCAGAAACAGCCCATCCGCTCCCAGGGCGTCGGCAGTGCGCCAGATGGTGCCCACATTGCCCGGGTCCTGGAGGCCGTCCAGCACCAGGTAACGCCGCCCCTCCAGGCGGCGGGGCGGAACTGTCTCCGGCATCCGGCAGAGGAACAAGGCCCCCTGGGGGCTCTCCATAGGCGAGATCGAGGCCATAACGTCCCCCGGCACTTCCACCAGCCGCAGGTTGTCCGGCATAGGCGGCAGGACGGTACCTTCCGCCGCCACCACGGCTGCCAGGGGTGCGGACCAGCGGAGGGCCTCCTCCAGCAGCTTGGTCCCGTCCCCCAGAAACAGTGCCTGCTCCCGGCGGGCGGAGCGGCTGGAGGCCAGCTTTCGGATCTGGGTCATCAGCGGGTTCTTCCGGCTGGTGATGCGCTCTGCTGTCACAGTTTGTCCACCCTCTCAATATCCTGATTGGTACCCAGCACCACCATACAATCTCCGTCGCGGAGGAGGTATTCGCCTCCCGGGGCGATGAGCATGGTCCCGTCTCCCTGACGGACCGCGATCACGTTCAGACGATACAGGGCCCGAATATCCAGATCCCGGATTGTCTTGTCAAGCCACTGGCGGGGGCACCGGCGCTCCACCACCGAGTAGTCCTCGGACAGCTCGATAAAGTTCAAAATGTCCACGTTGGACAGGTTCCGGGCCAGACGCAGGGCCATTTCCTGCTCGGGAAAGACCACCTGGTCCGCGCCGATCTTTTCCAGCACCTTCCGGTGGACTGCGCTGCTGGCCTTGCTCACCACCTTGCCCACCCCAAGTTCCTTCAGGTTCAGGGTAATGAGGGCACTGTCCCCCACGTCGGCGGAGAAAGCCACCACGGCGCAGTCAAAATTTCGGGCGCCCAGCGCCCGGAGGACCTCCGGGTCCCGGGCGTCTCCCGCGGCGGCCCGGGTCACCAAGTCGGCGGCGGCCTGGACCCGGTCCTCCCAGAGATCCAGGGCCATCACCTCGTTGCCCTGGGCGCACAGTTCCTGGGCCAGGGCGCTTCCGAACCGTCCCAAGCCAATGACCAGAAAGCTTTTCATAGATACACTCCTTTTGAGTCGGCGGCCCACCGGATTATCCGATCATAATATCCGCCGTGGGGTAACGCAGCCGGTTATCCGCCCGCCGGGTCAGGAAGGCGATGGAGAAGGTCAGGATTCCCACCCGCCCCAGGTACATAAAGAGAACGATCAAAAGGGAACTGGCCGGACTCAGGCCGGGGGTTGCTCCCATAGACAGGCCCACGGTGCCCAATGCGGAAGCAACTTCATAAGCGGCGTTCAAAAACGGCAGGCCGTCAATCAGAGACAGGGCCATGGAGCCCGCCAGAAACAGCAACGCCACCGCCAGGGTCAGCGTCATGGCGTCCAGCACCCGCCGCGCGGGAATGGTACGGCCCCGGAGCACCACCTGCTCCTCGCCCCGCAGGCTCTCCCACAGGGCCAGCAGCAGCACCCCCGCCGTCACCGTCTTGATGCCGCCGGCGGTGGAGCCGGAGGAACCGCCCACCAGCATGAACAGAATGGACAGGACCGCCGTGCTGTCGGTCATGGCCCCCTGATCCAACGTGGCAAAGCCGGCGGTACGCAGGGTCACCGATTGGAACAGGGCGTTGAGGATTTTCTCCCCCGGGGACATGGTACCCAGGGTCTGGGGGTTGTTCCACTCCGCCCACAGGAAAAAGAACCATCCAAACAGGATCAAGCCCCCCGTGATAGTCAGGACCAGTTTGGAATAGAGGGATAGTCCCTTCCAGCTGCGGTGCTCCAGCCAGTCCTCCCAAACAAAGAAGCCGATCCCGCCCAGGACGATGAGGTCCATGATGGTCAGCAGCACCACCGGATCGTCCTGAAAACCCGCCAGACTGGAGAAGGGGCCGGTATGCTCCCCCATCAGATCAAACCCTCCGTTGCAGAAGGCGGATACGCTGTGAAACACAGAGAACCAGATGCCCCGCCCCCATCCGAACCGGGGGATGAACCGGGTAGCCAACAGCACCGCCCCGCCGCTCTCCAGCAGAAAGGTGCCCATCAGGGCGTGCCGCACCACCCGCACCACGCCGGCGGTGTTGGACAGGTTCAGGGCGGAGGCCATCATCAGGCGCTGGGACAGGCCGATCCGCCGCCCCAGAGCCAGAGAGATCAGGGTGAGCAGGGTCACAAAGCCCAGGCCACCCAGCTGGATAAGAACAAGGATCACCAGCTGCCCCAACGGAGACCAGTGCAGAAATGTATCCACCTGGGCCAATCCGGTGACGCAGGTAGCAGAGGTGGCGGTAAACAGACAGGTCAGCCAGGAGGTCCACTGGCCGCTCCGGGACGCGACCGGCAGATGGAGCAGCAGAGTCCCCAGCAGGATAATGAGCCCGAACCCCAGCGCAATGAGCCGGGTGGGATTCAGGTTTTTTCCGCCGCCAAGCAGAAAAGGCGCCTTCAAAACAGTCTCCTTTCCCTTCCCCTTTCGGGCCGTTTCGAAAAAATTCAACAATCCCCTCAACGTACAGAAAGGCATACCGATGGGTCAACCCTCGTCGGTATGCCGTTTCTTGTCAGCTTAGAGGCTTCATGGCAGGGCTTTGTTCGAGGCGATCGCAGTACCGCACCATAGTGTTCCAGCTCAGGCCGTTCCAGCACGTTTCAAGAACTTTTTCAGATGCTTTGATGTCATGTCGCTTCATATCATCCCACCATGCTTCATGCGTTTGTTGTAGAATTGTTGTAATAGATCTCTCTTGCTGATCCGCACATGGCGCAGTTCTTGGAAATCTAAACGCATATATAATAAATGTATCCGGAAAGATTGTCAAGGAAAGCTTCTACATACACAACAAATAGTAATAAAATATTATTGACCGGGGTGCTTGATATCTGTATACCCTTTGGAAAGCAAACAAATCGCAGATTGTCGGACAACCTACCGCTTCCGTTGTACGATATTTCCTGACAAGCGGCAAAGAAACCGGCAAGGCTGCCAAGGCCTGTGCCCGTATCACAAAGCCGGCAAACCGCTGCGCCGTCCATTCGAACACGGAGTGCCGTTCTCCAGAATGGCAAGACAGGGTTGTTTCCCATATATATCCCGCGTGAAAATATGGAAGGCAGCGGTCATTGCAAAACATGGCGCCCCTGATCCCATGAATAACGCGGGATCGCCAATGCTTCGAGTAGTGACAATCAGGAAAAGAGTCAATGCCCATTGGAAAGTCCATGCGCCAATATTGCAAGAAACTGCGCTGGTTTTGGCATGGTGTCGAATGAACGGCCGGCCATCTGCTCCAGAGTGTTCTGGGAGTTTTTCCAGGCGCAACGGAGCGCCGTCCGGATGTTCCGCTCCACCGCCTTCCAGTTGGTGCCGCATCTTCGGGCCGTTTCGGGGTAGAGCCACTTTGTTACCATGCACAGGGACTCCGGCTCCTGCGCGGCAATCTCCAGCGCGATCGTCATTTGCCGGTATCCGACATAGTTTGCAGTTAATCCAATTGAGTGCAGCAGCTTTTGAATCTTCATATCCATCATTTTAATCTCCTCATCTGTCGTTTTTCAATGCAGCTTGCCGGCGTGCGCGCTTGGACCGGCCTGAAAGCGCTGCTTAGACTGCTTGAATAGCCCCTCATATAGTCGCTGTGCTGTGTCATCATTCTAACAGAAAATCATGGGTTTGACTGTTTACCTGGAATTTTTACAAAAAAAAGATGAATTCGTCAGCGTTCCTGTCTTCCGGTGCGAGGCATTGATTACCTCACTATGCATTTATCCACGTTTTTATACATTGGTCAACCAATATTTTGTACTGGAATCACATTGATTTTCTGTGCAACGAGCGTACAATATAAATAGAGATTCAACGCAAGCCTGCTGAAGGACCAGTCAGGCTGCTTGTGAAGGGTGAAGGCCTTCTGCCGGAACATCGGGATCATTCTACCGGCGGAGATGATTCCGGGTATCAGAATGCCGCATCCCACCGAACCGTGCTGCCGGTCTATCAAATCACGGGAGAAAGCTCGATATTGACATTGTATCGAACCAGGACGCACAGGGTCTTATTCTGAAACTTCCAAAAGGATCGGTGGTGACAGCCACCGTTTTTCTCTGAGGTTAAGGTCTTGTACATCGTTCCACGGTTTTTAGGCACATCAATGAGCCTGCTGTATGATTGCTTTTGAGAAGGGAATTTGGTACCAATGCGCATTGCCGTCTGCGAAGATAACGCGATCCATCGGGATATCATGGAGCATTTGCTCAACCGCTACGCCTCGGAGCGGTCATTCTCTTTTGAGTTAGTACCATACGAATACGGAATGAATTTCCTTTACGATATGGAGGAGGGGTCGTATTTTGACGCTGCCTTTTTGGACATCTATATGGAGGATACCATGGGCAACGAGATCGCCCATAAGCTGCGTGCCATGGGCTACCAGGGGGAGATCGTCTTTTTGACCGCTTCGCCCGACTTCGCCATTGAAAGCTACGATGTGGATGCCGGCGGGTATCTGCTCAAGCCGCTCGACTATGAGAAGCTAAAGATGGTCATGGACCGGATCACACGGAATATTACCCCCAGTACCTATCAGATTCGGCAGCGGGCCACGGTGACAAAGGTCGTCTACCATGAGATCCTGTATATCGAGAGCAGCAATTCCAAGTGCATTCTTCATACCGAGTCCGGCGGAGCGTACACCATCTACAAGACCTTAAATACCATAGAAAAAGAACTTGGGGACCGTCGCTTCCTGCGCTGTCATCAGAGTTTTCTGGTGAATATGGACCACATCAAGCAGATTGAAAAGCAGTTTCTTCTTTCCAATGGGGACTATGTCCCCATTCGGCAGCGCGGTGTAAAGCCCGTGCGGCAGGCATATATAGACTATACCTCTTCCAAGTCCGCCATACTCTAAATGTTGATTGGCAGGAAAAAGCGGTGTTCGATTCGTATCGAACACCGCTGACGCTTGTAAGTCTGCAAACATTAACAACGCACATCCGGGGTCGTCTGTTCGTATAGGCCGTTTCTCTTTCGGTATAATAACGGTATTACCATAAGGAGGATACCGCTATGCGCAAAAAATCCTATACTTTAACACCGGAATTGATTCAAAAGTATCTGGTTTATCAGGAAGAACAGGAACGGTCCACCGCTACCATCCAGAAATACGCCCACGACCTGACCGAACTGTATCTGTATCTGAACGGGCAACCCCTGAGTAAATTCGTACTGATTGGCTGGAAACAGAAGCTCACCGAAACTTACGCCCCGGCAACCGTCAATTCCATGCTGACGGCTGTCAACGGATATCTCAGCTATATGGGTTGGTCGGAGCTGAGGGTCAAGCTGCTGAAAATCCAAAAATCGCTGTTTCTGGACGAACAAAAGGAGCTGACCCGCAGTGAGTATATCCGTCTTGTCCGGGCTGCGGAACAGGAAGGAAATGAACGGCTGTCACTGGTGATCCAGACCATCTGTGCCACAGGGATCCGGGTATCTGAACTGCGCTTTATCACTGCGGAAGCCGTGTGCTGCGGCAGAGCGGGAATCACCAACAAGGGCAAACGGCGCACCGTGTTTCTTCCGAACAAGCTGCGCCATCTGCTGAAGCAATATCTGAAAAAGCAAAAAATCACCGCCGGAGCGGTGTTCGTGACTCGGACGGGAAAACCCTTGAACCGGAGCAACATCTGGAGAGATATGAAGGCCCTCTGTGAAAGCGCCGGCGTCGATTCCAACAAGGTGTTCCCCCACAATCTGCGTCATCTGTTTGCCCGCACCTACTATTCTCTGGAGCGGGATCTCAGCCGACTGGCGGATATTCTGGGGCACTCCAATGTCAGCACCACCCGTATTTATACCGCCGAAAGTGGCGCAGTTCACGCAAAGCAAATGGAGCGAATGGATCTGATCATCACATAATTTTCGTTCTGTTGTAGTTCAGGTTCTCAATCAGCGGAAATTTTTCGATCATATGTGATGATCCGGTTCAAAAAGAGAACATTTCTTTAAAAAAGAGCATACAAAAACAGGCGGGAGAGAATTGTTGATCTTCCCGCGCCTTTCTGTCACATTTAACTATAGTTTTTCCGGTGAAAAAGGTCGAAAACTATGTATCATTACCGTGTCAAATTATGTTTGCGCACACGAACTACAACAGAACGAAAAATCTGTTGTACAGCGAGTGGATTCCCTTTTTGTGGAAAAAGATACGGCGAAAAAGAGGATGAGATATGACGATTCAAGAGTGTTACCAGCAACTGGGCGGTGATTTCGCTCAGGCAGAAAAACGGCTGTCAAGTGGAACCCTGGTCAAGAGGTTCATTACGAAGTTTCTGGATGACGGCAGTTTTGCGGAGCTGTGTATTGCCATGGAGGAGGGCACCCGCGACAAGGCATTTCGCGCGGCACATACACTCCAGGGCGTAAGTGGAAATCTTAGTCTGAACAGGCTGTTTTCTTCTGCGTCACAGCTGACGGAATTGCTCCGGTCTGAAGCAGAGGTCATCCCAGTCGGCGCCAATCCTCTTTTTGAAGAAGTAAAGCAGGATTATCAGTTGACCGTAAGTGCAATTCGCGCTTATTTAGACGCCGATCATAGATGAGAGAATACACTGAGAGGGAGAATACAAAGAAACATGAAGAAACTTTTATGTCTGCTGTTTGCCGTTTCCATGTCAGCAACGCTGTTGGGCGGCTGCGCCGGCCGGCGCAACACTACCGAGCAGCCCGACAACGGCGGAAAGGAGGGTAAAATCGCCATCTCCATGTATATGTGGGACCGGTCCATGTTCAAGGAGCTAACTCCCTGGCTGGAACAAAAGTTCCCAGAGATTGAGTTTACCTTCGTTCAGAGCTACAACACCATGGAATACTACAAGGATCTGCTTGCCCGGGGCGAGCCTATGCCGGACATCATCACCTGCCGCCGGTTCTCCCTGAACGACGCGTCCCCACTGGCCCAGCATCTGATGGATCTGAGCCAGACCGAGGTGGCGGGCACCTTTTATAGCAGCTACCTGGAGGTCAACCGTGAAAACAGTGGTGCGATCCGCTGGCTGCCCATGTGCGCCGAGGTGGATTCCATCATGGCCAACAAGGATTTGTTTGACCAATATAACATCCCCCTGCCCACCAATTACGCCGAGTTTCTGGCAGCCATCAATGCCTTTGAGGCGCTGGGCATCAAGGGGTTCCAGACCGACTGGAAGTATGACTACACCTGTCTGGAGACCATGCAGGGCTGTGCCATCCCGGAGCTGATGAGCCTGGAGGGGACCAAGTGGCGCATGGAGTATGAAAGTGAAACCGCAAATAACCAGGTAGGCCTGGACGACCAGGTCTGGCCGAAGGTTTTTGAGAAGTATGCGCAATTTCTAACGGATGTTCATTTCCAGCCAGACGACGAGGAGCTGGCCTTTCACCCGGTGACCCAGCCCTATCTTGACGGGCAGACCGCGATGATCCGCGCAACCGCGGCCATGGCCGAGAGCTTTACGGAGGAGGAAGGCATCACCAGCGTCATTCTTCCGTATTTCGGAGAAACCTCTCAGGATAACTGGGTACTCACCTATCCCATGTGTCAGCTGGCCGTTTCCAGGCGTGTGGAGAAGGATGAGGCCAAGAAGAATGCCGTTATGGAAGTTCTGATGGCGATTTTCAGCGAGGAAGGTCAGAAGGCTGTTGCCGCCGGCGCTTCCGTACTGTCCTATAATAAGGAAGTGAGTATTTCCCCCTCTCCCGCACTCCAATATGCGCAGGACTGCATCGACAGCAACCACCTGTACATGCGCCTGGCTTCCACCGAGGTATTTGCCATTTCTCAGGATGTTGCCCACAAGATGATGCGCGGCGAGTATGATGCCCGGGGCGCTTATGAGGATTTCAACGCCCAACTTATCAACTATGTAAATCCGGAGTCCGAAGAGGTGCTGTTCACCCAGGAAAACGCTTATTCCAATGACTTCGGCGTCCACGGCAGCGCCGCCGCGTCCTCCCTGATGAATACCCTGCGGGCGGCAAACGGGGAGCAAATCGCCATTGGCTATGCCAGCGTGGTTAGCTCCCCCATTTTTGCCGGGGATTATACCATGCAGCAGATCCAGTGGGTCATGACCTATAAGAACGACGCCTATCGCGGTGAGTACACCGGCGCGGAGATCCGCCGGATCATGGATTGGCTTGTGAATGTGAAGGAGGATGGCTCCAACCCCATCCGGCACCGCAACCAGATGCCTGTTACCAGCGGCCTGGAATACACGGTTATCGAAACAGAGCGCGGAAAGTTTACCCTGGGCGATATTACCGTGAATGGGAAGCCTTTGGAGGATGACACCGTTTACACGGTGCTGCTGGTGGGCGCGGATACCTATCTGGAACACCCCACCTTCTGCAACTGCCCCATGCCCGAGGATCTGAAAGCCAAGCGCGAGGATCAGTATATCGACAATTACACAAACTATGACTGCATCACGGATGCGCTGGCGATCACAAAACAGCTTCTGGAGCCCACGGAGTATGTGACCATTCTTCAGGACAAATAAGCAGCTGGAATCCAGACGAAAGGAGGGCGGTGCCATGAAAAAGCGTTTGATTGTTCTGCTGCTTACGCTTGTATTTGCTGCCGGAGCAATTTGGGCTGGCTTTTCTTATTATACTTTTGGCTCCCGGACCATTTACACAGAAAGCACTGCTCACCTTGTGGAAATCTTTCATCAGGCCAATCAGGCTCTGCATAACCTGGTCTCCATCAGCTGGAGCCATATGCGAATGTGGGCGCCTTATCTGGAGACTGCGCCAAGCGAAGCGGATATTCAGGCTTATGTGAACCAGGCGCAAGAAGAAAGCAATTTCACCGATTTCTATTTTATCTCCCGAAACGGCGAATATCTCACATTGGAGGGACAGCGGGGCTACCTGGATCTGCGGGATCAGCTTGCGGATTTGATTCTGGAAAAACAGCCTGTGGTCGCCTGTTCCGTCATCCCGGATAAGCCGGAAATCTTGGTGTTTGCCATTCCCGCCGCCCAGGGCCGCTACCGTGACTTTGATTATGAGGCCATTGCCATTACCTTTAACAACTCCGATCTGGTGGACGCGCTCAAGATTTCTGCTTTCGACGGACAAGCCAGCACCTTTGCGGTGCTGCCCGATGGCCGGATCGTTGTGGACAACGGCAACGAGGATTTGAAGGATATCCACAATTTCTTCGCTCTGCTGGAAAAATCAGAAAGCCTGACCGGCGCGGAGATCTCCGACCTGCATGAGGCCTTCCTGACAGGCGATTCCGGCGCAATGGTGTTTGATATCAATGGCAGGCCCTATTATCTGGTATATGAGTCTGCGAATTTTCAGGGCTGGACCGTTCTGGGTGTCGTGCCCACCGATGTGGTCAATGCAAGCATGAGCAAGCTTCAGTCCACCACCATGATCGTGGTGTCGGGCATCGCCATCGGTCTGGCCGTGATGCTCCTGCTGTTTGTAATTCAGCAAAACCGGCAAAAGCTGAGACGGAAGGATCATGAACTGCTGGCTCGTGACGAACTGTTTTCTAAGCTGTCGGTCAACGTGGACGATGTGTTCCTGATGCTGGATGCCCAGAGCCTTCGGGTGGATTATGTCAGCCCCAACATCGAAAAGCTGCTGGGCATCCCGGAAGCACAGGTGCGCGAAGATGTCCATGTGCTGGAGCGGCTCGTCAGCCAAAACGGCACCACCTATATTCTGAACTGGCTTCCTTACATCCTTCCCGGCGAGCAGATGGAATGGGACAGAGAGTGCATCCACCAGTTAAGCGGTGAGACGATCTGGTTCCATGTAGTCGCATTCTGCAGCGACATTCAGGGGGAGAAAAAATTTATCCTTGATATGTCTGACCGTACCGGCGACAAGAAGATCCATCAGGCTCTTGAAGACGCCGTCAATGCCGCTGAGAACGCAAGCCGCGCAAAGACCATCTTCCTGAATAACATTTCTCACGATATTCGCACGCCTATGAACGCGATCATCGGCTTTACCAATATCGCTTTGAAACAGGATCCCAAGCCGGAGGTAAGGAGCTGTCTCCACAAGATCAGAAACAGTTCCGAGCATCTGCTGACCCTGATCAATGATGTGCTGGATATCAGCCGCATTGAAAGCGGCAAAATAAAATTCGCTCCCCTTCCCGTTGATATTACGGCGGTGGCAGATACGGTGCTCAGCATCATGCACGGCTTCCTGTCCGACCGGAATATTACATTCCGTACCAGTTTGGCAGTACCCGAAACGCCTTATGTGCTTGCCGATTCCATTCGCATTCGGGAAGTGCTGGTAAATATTCTCGGCAACGCGGTCAAGTTTACAGAGGACGGCGGCAGCATCACCTTCGAAGCCAGCTACCATCCCGGTGGGGATGACCGGCACATCATGGTGCGCTATCGGGTCACAGACACCGGCGTGGGCATGAGTGAGGAATATGTCAAGCATATCTTCGACGAATTTTCTCAGGAGGAGACCGGAGCACGGACACACTATAAGGGCACCGGCCTGGGCATGGCTATCACAAAGCGGTATGTAGATCTGATGGGCGGTACCATTTCTGTGGAGAGTAAAAAGGGCCAGGGCTCCACCTTCACCGTGGAGCTTCCCGTGGAGGGCACCGATGAAATCAAGATTCAGGCGCAAGATCATCCTGCCGCTAAGACGTACTTGCTGGGCGTGAAGATATTGCTGGCAGAGGATAACGATTTGAATGCGGAAATCGCAATGGTGCAGTTGGAGGAGCTGGGAATTCAGGTGACCAGAGCCGCCGACGGCAACGAGGCAGTAAAAATCTTCACAGAGAATCCACCCGACACCTTCGACATGATTATGATGGATATTATGATGCCGGCGCTGAACGGCTATGACGCCACAGCGGCCATCCGCAACATGCCCGATCGCCCGGATGCCCGCAGAATACCCATTATTGCCATGACCGCCAATGCCTTCGCAGAAGATGTTCAGGCGTCTTTAGACGCAGGTATGAACGGGCATTTGTCAAAACCAATTGTACTGGAAGAGATCGTAAAGGTCATAGTCAGAAATCTAAACAGTTAATTTTTCTTTATTGCGACAATATCACGGATCGGCACAACAAAAGACGAGCCTGCACTACGTTCAACGTACTTGCAGACTCGTCTTTTTTCATGCAAAACCCATCCGATTAAAAAGAGGGCTTCTCAATTGCGGTAAATTTGTTGTCAGCTACAACGCCTTCAAAACCGCAAACCCTTGCAATTACTAAGTTTTTGACTCTTCTCAGTCCAAAGGTTTCATCGTGGGGAACAAAATCACTTCCCGGATGGAGTCAGAATTGGTCAGCAGCATGACGCAGCGGTCGATGCCGATGCCCAGTCCGCCCGTGGGGGGCATACCGTACTCCAGCGCGGTGAGGAAGTCCTCGTCCATCATGCCGGCCTCGTCGTCGCCCTTGTCCCGCAGCTCAACCTGCTTCTGGAAGCGCTGGCGCTGGTCGATGGGGTCGTTCAGCTCGGAGAAGGCGTTGCCCATCTCGCTGTGGCAGATAAACAGCTCGAACCGCTCGGTAAGCCGGGGGTCCTTGGGAGACCGCTTGGCCAGAGGAGACACGTCCACAGGATGCATGGTGATGAAGGTAGGCTGGATCAGCTTCTCCTCCACCCGCTGGTCAAAGCACTCGTACAGGGCGTTGCCCCAGGTCTTGTCAGCGGTCTCAGGCAGTTCCACACCGATGGCCTCGGCGGCGGCCACAGCCTCCTCGTCGGAATCGATAGCCATAAAGTCGATGCCCACATACTGCTTGACGGCCTCGGCCATGGTCATACGGGGCCAGCCGGGGGTCAGGTCGATGTCCTGGCCCTGCCACTGGACCTGATAGGTGCCCAGGATCTTCTGAGCTGCGGAGGACAGCAGGTCCTCGAACAGGTCCATCATGTCGTTGAAGTCGGCATAGGCCTGGTACAGCTCGATGGTGGTGAACTCGGGGTTATGCTTGGGGTCCATGCCCTCGTTGCGGAAGATGCGGCCGATCTCATACACCCGGTCCATGCCGCCCACGATGAGCCGCTTCAGGGGCAGCTCGGTGGCGATCCGCATATACATGTCGATGTCCAGGGTGTTGTGGTGGGTAATGAAGGGCCGGGCGGTGGCGCCGCCGGAGATGGTGTTCAAAACGGGGGTCTCCACCTCCATGAAGCCCCGGCCGTCCATGAACTCCCGGACATGCTTGATGAACTGGGAGCGGATGATGAAGTTGCGCTTTACCTCGGGGTTGACGATCAGGTCCACATAGCGCTGACGGTAGCGCAGCTCCTGGTTGGTCAGGCCGTGGAACTTTTCGGGCAGGGGCAGCAGGGACTTGGACAGCAGGGTGCAGGTGACCACGCGGACGGACATCTCCCCCCGCTGGGTACGGAACACCACGCCCTTGACGCCCACGATATCGCCGATGTCATACTTCTTGAAGCGGGCATACTCCGCCTCGTCCATCTCGTCCCGGCGGGCATAGAGCTGGATGCGGCCGGTCTTGTCCTGAAGGTCGCAGAAGGACACCTTGCCCATGCCCCGCTTGCTCATCAGACGGCCGGCGACGGACACCTCTTTGCCCTCCAGGGCGTCGAAGTTGTCCTTGATATTGGCGGAGTCATTGTCCACCACATACTTGGTGATCTGGAAAGGATCGTTGCCGCTGTCCTGCAGCTCCTTCAGCTTGTCCCGGCGAATCTGGAGCAGCTGGGACAGATTCTGCTGCTCAGGGGCGGCGCCCTGGTTCTTGTTCTCGGCCATATAGACCACTCCTATCTTCTCCGGCCCCAGGGCCGTATTCTGTAAAAATCAGCGCTCCACCTTGAGGATCTTGTAAGCCACAGGGCCCGCGGGGGCGTCCACGGTGACGTCCTCCCCGGCGTTCCGGCCCAGCAGGGCCTTGCCGAAGGGGGAGTCCTCGGAGATGGCGCCGTTCATGGGATCGGCCTCCTGAGAGCCCACGATCTTATAGGTCTCTTCCTCGTCAAATTCCTTGTCCAGGACGGTGACGGTGGACCCCAGGCGGATATAGTCGCCTCCGGCTTCCTCCTCCTCGATGACCACATAGTTGGAGAGGATCTCCTCCAGCTCGGCCATGCGGGAGTAGAGCTTGCCCTGCTCGTTCTTGGCCTCGTCGTACTCGCTGTTCTCGGACAGGTCGCCGAAGGAACGGGCCTCCTTGATGAGCTCCGCGACCTCTTTCTCCCGGACGGTCTTCAGATAATTCATCTCGTCCTGGAGCTCCTTGAGACGCTGAGGACTCAGTTTGTATTCTTTTGCCATGATACCTCGCACACCTTTCAAGGCCCGGGCAAGCCCCGGGCGATACCTTATATAATAAAGAATTGGGCATACTGATGCAGTATGTGTCATTATAGAGTTTAAAGTTGGCTCTGTCAAGTAATTTTTACCCCATTCTCGCCCAGGCGCCCCCCTTCCCACAGGGCGGTCAGCAAAAGCAGATTGCTCCGGTCCGCCTCCGCCAAAGCGGGGGCCGTGAGGGTCAGGCCAGCCAAGTCCGGAGCGGCCCCGTACAGCTCCAGCTTCACCCGCTCCGCCCCTTGGCCCGCGGGATGGAAGCACAGGGCCACCTGGGCCTCCTCGCTCTCCGGCAGGACCGGAAGCCCGAACTCACGGCGCAGCCAGAGGGCCAGCTCCCGTCCTCCCCTGGGGGCGGAGATGACCAGGTGGCGCACCCGGGGACACAGGGCCGCGGCGGCCCGCGCCATCTCCCGGTCGGCCCGCAGGCCCCGCAGTGCCACTGAGGCCCGGTCCGGCGCACTTCCTTGCCGCTCCAGGGCACCCAGCGCCAACGGGAGAGACTGCGCCCGCAGAAACGGGGATGGATCCACAGGAGCAAGTCCGCACTCCCCCATCAAGTCCCAGCGGGAGAAGCCCTGGGGCGTCAGCATCCGCAGCGCGCCGCCCCGCCGCAGGGCGCGCCCCGCCTTTCTCAGCCGCCGTTCCCCCAGCCAGCCCTCCGGGTCGGCGGAGCAGCACAGGACACGCAGGCCGTAGAGCTCCCCCAACTCCGCGCGGCCCCGGCCCTCACGTCCGTATCTCAGCTGTCCCAGCAAAGTACTCACCCCCGCCTACAGGGTATGCACCCTCCCGGAAAAAAATCATAATTTCTTTCTTATGTTTACATCAAACCACTGGCCCGGTCCCATCGCCGCAGATATCTTGACCGTCTCTGAGGAGAACGATATGTCGAGACTCAAAAATCGGGCAGTCCCATGGACTGCCCGATGAATACTTTCAAAATCAATTTGAAGTTCGCGGAGCGTTTCTCACAACGCGCAGGGGGCCAAATCTTCCTTTACCTCAAAAGCCCCTGCAGTTCCCCCAGCAGCTCCATCCCCTTGAACTTCAGCACATAGCCCTCGGTCTCCCTGGTGATCAGCCGCGCCTGGTTCTGTGTAAAGCTGCCCGCCCGGGCAGCCTCCTCCACCGTCTCGCTGGCCGCTCCCAAGCACAGGGGCGGGAAGGCCACGCACCACCAGTTCCGGCCCTCCCCCTCCCCGATGACCACCCGCAGGGCCTCGTAATCCCCGGCGGGGAGGGCGAAATCATCATACTCCTTGGTGGGGAACCAGCACCGGGTCAGCTCCGCTGAGACCGGATAGTCATAGCCCCACTCCTCCACCACCGCCTGCCCGGCGGCGGCCAGGGCGTTCAAGTGACCCTCCAGCGCCCGGCGCGCCTCCTCCAGGTCCGCGCCCCGGGGATACAGGCTCTCCGCCTGCTCCAGCACCCGGTCCCGTACCGCCAGCTTCAATGCCTGGTCGGCGTCGCTGTCCGAGTTGGCAATCACATGGAGGCGGATCACGCTGTCCGCCAGCGCCTCCCGCTCGCCGCCCAGCCAGACTCCCGCCGTCAGGGCACACAGCACCCCCAGCATCAGGGCCAGCTCCCACCGCTTTAATCTTCTGTCCATGGCTCCTCCTCCGACGGTCCCTGCACAAAAAACCGTCCACACCGTAAGTGATTGCTTACAGTGTGGACGGCTTCTTCCATTTTTAAACGGTACGGGCCAAAAAAGTCTCCTTATAATGCTGGGCCGCAAGGGCGGCAGCCTCCCGGGCCGCCACTTCCTCTTCAAACAGGCCAAACGCCGTGGGTCCGGTGCCGCTCATATTGGCTCCCAGAGCCCCCCGCTGGATCAGCAGGTTTTTAATATCGGTCACCCGGGCACGCTGGCGCTCGGGCAGCACATCCTCAAAGACGTTGTACATCCGCCGGGCAACCCCGGCCAGGTCCCCCGCCTCCAATGCGGCCAGCATCCCTTCGGTGTCCGGGCGGCAGCGCACCCGGCATCCGTCGATGCGGGCGAAAAGTTCCGGAGTGGAGATGGAGAAATCGGGTTTGCACACCACCACCCAGCAGGCGGGCAACGCAGGCAGGGGGGTCAACCGCTCTCCCCGGCCCTCGGCCAGGGCGGTACAGCCCAGAACGCAGTAGGGCACGTCAGAGCCCACCTGCTCCCCCACCCGGGCCAGCTCCTCCAGAGAAAAAGGCTCCCCCTCCAGGCCGTTCAGCGCCCGGAGCACGGCGGCCGCGTCGCTGCTGCCGCCCGCCATCCCGGCACACACCGGGATGCGCTTGTCCAGTGCAATATCCAGCCCTCTGGGCTCCCGGCCCAGGGCCTGATAAAAGCACAGAGCCGCCTTGGCCGCCAGATTCTTGTCCCCGCTGGGCAGGAAGGTCAGGTTGCTCCTGACCCGGACCGCATGGCTGCCGTTGTCCTCCAGGGTCAGGGTATCCGCCAGGGTGATGGACTGCATAACCATTTTCAGGTCATGGTATCCGTCCGGGCGCTTGCCCAGCACGTCCAGCGTCAGATTCAGTTTTGCCCGGGCCTGGACCTCCATGGCGGTCCCTCCTTTTCTGATCTTATACCCGGATCTTCCGGGCCTCCAAATAAAAGCGCTTGTCGTGGGCCTCCCCCATGGAGAAGGTCTTTCGGGGCAGCACTCCGTCGTGGATGACCGTGGGGAACAGCTCCTCCTTCCCCATGGGGTCCAGGAGGAAAGCCACCGCGTCCTTCCGGCTG
This sequence comes from Pseudoflavonifractor phocaeensis, assembly GCF_021531375.1. GTDB lineage: Bacteria > Bacillota > Clostridia > Oscillospirales > Oscillospiraceae > Lawsonibacter > Lawsonibacter phocaeensis_B. The sequence goes on along the minus strand of NZ_JADYTU010000001.1, from coordinate 178,056 downwards.
CGGGCCAGCTCCACCGCCACGTCCTTTCCGTGGATATAGTCTACCCGCGCCCCGGGATGGGACAGCAGGTACTGGTCCAGGAAAGCCTGGAGCGTCCCCACAGGCAGCTGGGCTCTGGAATGGAATACAGTGACTGTCCCCTCCGTCTGCCCGTACACATAGGGCAGGGTGTGTCCCGCTCCCTCCTGCTGGCCGTGCGCTGTCCGCGTGCCCAGCCGGGCATCCGGATAGTACCGGACCAGTCCATCCAGCAGTTCCTCCGGCTCCACGCCGAAGACTACCCGGTGGATGGGCTCGAACTCCAGAGAGTCATCATGGAGGTTGCCCAGCTCGCACAGGGCGTACCGGGCGGGCAGCTTGTCCCACTGGTCCGGGGGCGTCAGCTTCTTCGCCCGCTCCCAGCACTCCTTTGCGGTGGCCAGGGAGTGGTTGCCGTCGCCCACGGCGAACAGCATCACCGGCTCCTCCCCGATCAGGCCGTACCGGCTCCGGAAGGCCGCCGGGTCGGACAGAGCCGTCAGCGCCCGGGCCACCTGAGTTTTCTGTTCCCCGTTCAGGGCCCAGCCCCGGATATGGCCTCCCCGCTCCATCAGTTCAAAGTCGTACAGCAGCTCCATCTCTCCCGTCTGCCCGGCCAGAGGCTCCACCACGGTTTTGTCCGGGTCGTCGGCCAGCAGCATTACATGGGGCAGCTCGATGGGGGCGTTCTTCCGCACCGCCACCCGGGGCGGAATACGGGACAGGACCGTCCCCTCAGTGGCACGGATCAGCGCGGCGGAGCCAGGCTCGTAGTCGTACTGCTCCAGGTCCACCATGCCCATCAGGCCCCGCCGGACCTTGCCGCTGTCCAACGTGCGCTCCACATAGATCATGGCGTTGGGCAGGGTGCGGAACCGCCCCTCACGCAGATAGCGGGTCATGGTGTTGTTGATCTCCATGATGTCGGTCTCCACGTTGGGGCCTTCCAGGCAGCTCTCCGGCAGGATCAGCCGCAGCGTCGAGGGGTTCTTCCCCACCCGCTCCTCCACCCGCTGCCAGTACTCAGGCTGGGAGGTATACTGGTCGCAGGCCACCACGCTCCACAGGGACAGGTCGCAGTCTTGGGGCAGCAGGATATCGGCGGACTGAAAGGGCAGCGTCTCAAATTCATCCTTCATGTTACAGCGCCTTCTTGATCGCATTCAGCAGCTCGTCAAATTCCTCATAGGCGGGCAGCTCGGGGTGGGCCGCCTTGATGGCCTCGGTGCTCTTGAACAGGAATCCGGCCTTGCTGGCCTGGATCATGCCCAGGTCATTGAAGCTGTCCCCGGCGGCGATGGTCTCGTAGCCGATAGACTGCAGCGCCTTCACCGTGGTCAGCTTGGACTTGGGGCAGCGCATCTGATAGCCGGTGATCTCTCCCTCGGGGGCCACCTCCAGCGTGTTGCACATTAAGGTAGGCCAGCCCAGTTTTTTCATCAGGGGCTTGGCAAACTGTTCAAAGGTATCGCTGAGAATGACCACCTGGGTCAGGGAGCGCAATTCGTCCAGAAACTCCTTGGCGCCGGGCAGGGGATCGATGGTGGCAATCACCTCCTGGATCTCCTTCAGGCCCAGGCCGTGCTCCTTCAGGATGCCCAAGCGCCACTGCATCAGCTTGTCATAGTCGGGCTCGTCCCGGGTGGTCCGCTTCAGTTCCGGGATTCCGCTGGCCTGGGCAAAGGCGATCCAGATCTCAGGGACCAGGACCCCCTCCATGTCCAAACATACAATATTCATCCGGTCGTTCTCCTTTCTCACTCTTCGCCCCGTCCCTGCTTGCGGCGCAGGTTGGTCAGGAAGTTGTCCATCCGGGCGATAGATTCGGCGATGTCCTTCATGGACGCGGCATAGCAGGCGCGGACATAGCCCTCTCCCCCGGGTCCAAAGGCGTTGCCGGGGATGACGGCCACCTTCTCCTCCATGAGGAACCGCTCACAGAACTCCTCGCTGGTCAGGCCGGTGGACTGGATACAGGGAAACACATAGAAGGCACCCTTAGGCTCAAAGCAGGTCAGGCCGATTCGGTTCAAATTCTCCACCAGGTAGCGGCGGCGGCGGTCGTACTCCTCCCGCATGTGCTCGATGTCCCTGTCACCGTTCCGCATGGCCTCCACAGCAGCGTACTGGCTGGTGGTGGGGGCGGACATGATGCCGAACTGGTGCAGCTTGGTCATGGCGGCGATAATGGGCTTGGGGGCGCAGACATAACCCATACGCCAGCCTGTCATGGCATGACTCTTGGAAAATCCGTTGACCACGATGGTCCGCTCATACATATCGGTCAGGTTCGCCATAGACACATGGCGCTGGCCGTAGGTCAGCTCGGCGTAAATCTCGTCGGAGATGACCATGATGTCGGTGCCCCGGAGCACCTCGGCAATGGCCTCCAGGTCCCGGCGCTCCATGATGCCGCCGGTGGGGTTGGAGGGGAAGGGGAGCACCAGCGCCTTGGTCTTGGGCGTGATGGCCGCCTTCAGCTGCTCGGGCGTGAGGCGGAACTTGTTTTCCGCCTTCAGCTCCACATAGACAGGGACGCCGCCGGCCATCTCGGCCAGAGGGCCATAGCAGACGAAGGAGGGAACGGGGACAATGACCTCGTCTCCCGGATCGACCAGCACCCGCATGGCCAGGTCGATGGCCTCGCTTCCGCCCACGGTGACCAGGATCTGGCCGTTATAATCGTAATGCAGGTCAAAGCGCCGGTTCAGATAGGCCGCGATCTCCCGCCGGAGCTGGAGCATACCGGCGTTGGAGGTGTATTTGGTGTGGCCCCGCTCCAGAGAGTAGATGCCCGCGTCCCGGATGTGCCAGGGCGTGACGAAGTCGGGCTCACCGATACCCAGGGAGATGGCGTCGGTCATCTCCTCCAAAATGTCAAAGAACTTCCGGATGCCGGAGGGCTTGACGCCCTGGATCTTTTGGTTCAGGATCTGGTCGTAGTTCATACGAAAATGTACTCCCTTTCCTCGGGCTCCTGGGGACGGAACACCAGGTGCTTCTCTTTGTATTTTTTCAGAATAAAGTGGGTGGCGGTGCCGGTGACGCCCTGGATGGGGGCCAGACGCTCGCCTACAAACTGAGCCACCTCCCGCAGGGTACGGCCAGAAATAATGACGGCCAAATCGAAGGAGCCGCTCATCAGGTACATGCTCTCCACCTCATCGTACTGGTAGATCCGCTCGGCGATCCGGTCAAAGCCGTCGATGGACTGAGGGGTCACGTTGACTTCGATCAAAGCGGTGACTGTCTCCTTCCGGACCCGGTCCCAGTCGATGATGGCCTGATAGCCCAAAACGATCCGCTCGTCTTCATATTTCCGGATGGCTGCCTTGGCCTCATCCACAGGCATCCCTGCGGCGGCTGCCACCTGCTCTATACTCATGGTGCAATCCTGCTCCAATAACTCCAACAGTTTTTCCACGACGGTGTCCTCCATTTCTCCGCTAATAATTCCTGCTTGCAAACGGGTTCAAAATATTATACACATATCCAGCGGGAAAAACAATCCCGCACTTTCTGCCTGGCACAGAAAAAGTGGCGGCGCCGGTCTCCCGAAGCGCCGCTTTGTCATGCTCTTCCATTATGGCCGCCACCCCTGCATGGCGTCTTCCAGCTTCTCCAGTGCCCGTTTTTCGATGCGGGATACATAAGAGCGGCTGATGCCACACTGGGCGGCGATCTCCCGCTGGGTCTGCGGCGGACGGTCATCCAGTCCGTAACGCCGAACGATGATTGTGCGCTCCCTGGGGGTCAGGCAGGTATCCACGCATCTACGCACCTTCTGGCAGGCATCCCGGGTATCCAGTTCCTCCAGCATATTGTCGTCCACCGCGATCACATCCATCAGAGACAGGGATCCTCCCTCCCCCCCCGATTCCAATGTATCCGCCAGAGACACTTCCCCCTGCAGTTTCTTCTGTGCCCGAAAGTACATTAGGATCTCATTCGCTATCCTCTCCCAACGGATACATAGATTGGTCAACAGGCGGCAAATCCGCCTCTCCATCCTCCGCAAACAGGTAGACGTAGGCGTTTTTGCCATCCCAGACCACTTTTTTGACAATGGTGCGCAGCAGGCGTCGCTTTTCTTCCAGCGTTGCCGAATCCACCGCATTGGCGAACGACTCTATCATTTCCTGATGGAAGGCAAACTCCTGATGCAGCATCCGGCTCTGCTCAGTGAGGGCTTCCAGCTCAGAAAGCCTTGCCTGCTGCGTCTCGCTCTCCCGGTGGAGCTCGTCAATCTGCTCCATGACGTATTTGGCTGAGGTGTCGCTGGCAACGGACAGAGATTCCACCAGACGCTTGATGCGGTCTTCCGTTTCTGCGTGCTTCTCTTTCAGCAGCGCCAATTCCGCGTCGTAGCCCTCCTTGCTGCCGCTGATGATTTTTTTCGTCTGCGCCAGCAAATTGGAGAGGGTCTCTTTGTCGGCGGACAGCTTGCGGATCTCCTCGATGATCTTGGCGTCCAGAGTGTTGCCGTTGCAGTTTTTCATGCCGCAGACCGTGCCGTGGCTGCGCTCCTTGGTGGAACACATATAGGTGTAGATCAGCTCGCCGTCCGCATTGGTTCGGTTGGTCAGCTTTGGACGCATATAGTCACCGCACTCGCTGCACCGCAGCAGGCCGGACAGCAGCGCCACGTTGCTGCGTGGTCTGCGGTAGCTCTTGGATTTGTTCACGTCCAGCATGGCCTGCACCTGCACCCAATCGCTGCCTGCGATAATGCCGGGGTGCTTACCCACCGCCACGATCCATTCCTCCATGGGGCGGATCTGGTTTGCCTTGCCCGCGCGCTGCAAGGTTCGGTTATAGGCCATGATGCCGTGCTCGCCGTCGAACTCCGAGCGCTCAGCAAATAGATCCACATGGTTCTCTTTCAGATACGCATACGCCGTCTCGTCGGCAATCATGTAGACCGGATTGGTCAGAATGCCCCGGATGGCAAAGCGTGTGAACTGCTTGCCGCGTTTCGTGACGCAGCGGTGCTCCAGCAGATACTGGTCGGTCTTGCTGAGGGAGCCGGTCTCCATGAAAACCGAGAAAATCGTCTTGACCAGCTGGATTTCCTCCGGAATGGGCTTCAGCTTGCAGGCTTTCTTCACCTTACCGTCCACCGTCACGCTGGACACACTCTCCGAGGCGTAGCCGGTAGGTGTGGTGCCGCCCAGCCAGCGCCCGGTTTTGGACAGCTCATGCATATTGTCCCGGATGCGCTCGGCGATGGTCTCCCGCTCCAGCTGGGAGAAAACCGACGCAATGTACATCATGGCGCGGCCCATGGGCGAGGACGTGTCGAACTGCTCGCGGATGGAGATGAAGTCGATGTGCCGGTCGCCCAAATCCTCGATGAGCTTCGCAAAGTCACCGATGTTGCGGCTGATGCGGTCGAGGCGGTAGACCACGATGGCGGCAAAGGCGATCTTCTGGGAGTCCTTCATCATTTTCTTGAACTGCGGGCGCTCCAGATTGCCGCCGGAAAAGCCCTCGTCCTCGTAGACCAGCACGTTTTCCGCCGCTTCCTCGCCAAAGTGCATGGCGATGTACTGGCGGCACAGCTCGATCTGGTTCTCAATGCTCTCGCCCTTGCCGGTGAATTTGGACTTGCGGGAGTAGATGACGTATTGCTTCGGCGTATCTTTCGTTTTCATGGCGGCACCTCGCGTTATTCGTTAGGTTGGTAGATATATTATAACGGATTGGAATCCGTTTGAAAAGGTACCCAAGGGAAGAATCTGAAAATTTCTGCGGGAGGCAGGGGTTTTCGCGCGATGATCGTGCCAGTTCGGAGCGCATCGCTCATGTGTATCGAGAAAATGATTGATGAAATGAGCGATGCGCGCTATTTAGAACATTATTGTTTTCGTCATCGACTGCATTCTTGCAGTCTCGCCGCACGATTTTTGCGCATTGCTACTTGTCATACGTCAAGTCAATTCCGGCGAACTTGTTTATAGCATATCGGATAAACAAGTTCGATTCAATAAGTAAAAGACAGCCTCCGGTTGGTTTCAACCAGAGGCTGCCTAAGTTTTTATTGAACTGTTATCATGCAAGGCTTCTCAGATATTCTTCCACGTTCTGATATCGAATGCCATCTACCACTTGGCTTTCCCCGCGGTAGAGGACGAACTTTCCGGTGATCGGGCCGTAGCGGTGCTCGGTCTGGGCGCATTTTTGCTCGTCGATCAAATGGCGATACTGCTGTGGGACAGCTTCCTCGCTGTGCTTGATCTCGAAAATCCGGCAGGAGCCCGCCTCCGGGTCAAACACCACCATATCGAACTCGCCCACGGAAAATTGCAGGACAAATACCTGCTTTTTGGGGTTCGCCAGCTTGGTTTCCAGCAGGACAATGTCTTCCAGCATCCGGCCTCTGATCTCGGTCAGAATGCGTTCCTGAACAGCGGTGCGCTCCGGCAAAGACAGGGCGCTGAATGTCTCATCCAGCAGCAGGCTGCGGATCAGCGCATCGGCCTGCGCATAGCGGAGACCGGGTTGGGCGATCACCGTGCGGCTGGATTTCCGGCTGACATCCGGCAGGTGCAGCACGTCGATCTCCCGCGTCAGGTCCAGCAAATCCAGATATTCTTTGATCTCCGCCGCATGAATATCGTCCAACGCCAAAGTCTGCTCCGCCTTGTTCCGGATCTCCAGCAACTTCCGCAGGCTGTCTGTGACAGCTACAAGGTCAACGCGATCAAGGATGTCCGTAGGGTTCTCCCGATCCCGGCGAAGATTGCTGGCGGAAATGCCAAGGTCGTGGGATTTCCAATCCTGTGTCAGCACTTCCAGCGTGAAACGGTGGTTGATGTCCTCCACCACGCGGTTGATGGCGCTGGTCAGTTCGTTCCTCTCATACAGGTCACGCAGATGGCGGAAATGTCCCTCGTACTGATAGCAGCGCAGGGAGTGCTGGATGTTGCGTGCAATAGCCGTATCCACATACTCGTCCGCGCTTTCCTTGCTGGCAAACGTGGAGGTTTCGTTGTAGTGGACACCGCCGAGACTCATAGTGCCGCCGTAGCGGATATACTCGTCGATGCCATGAATGCCGAGCACAGACTCAAACTCGCGGTAAGGGATGAAGGTCGTGTGCAGCAGAATGCAGCGGTCGTAGAGCTGCTCATCCTCCGTGAACAGGAAACCCAGTGAATCCGTGCCGGACAGCACGATTTTCATTCCGCAGGCGGCAAACACATCGGAGAACAGCGCCGCGCCCTCAATAAAGTCCTCCATCAGCGTCACTTCGTCGAGAAACACATAGCGGAAGCCCTGCTCCTCCAACGTCTTGAGATCGCGGTTCACATCAGCCAATGTGTCTCTTGCTGTGATTTGAATGAAAGCTGCTTTCGAAAGCTCTGCGTCGCTCATCTCCGCGAAAATCTGGCGGATCATAGTGGTTTTCCCCGTCCGGCGCAGGCCGTAGAGGATGAATACCTTGTCCTGCGGCTCGCCGTAGACAAAGTTGTGCAGCTGCTGGAAACACTCGCGCCTGCGATAGCCGCAAACAGATGCCGCAAAGGAGCGCAGCGCCTCGCCGGTGCGGACATTGGTGGTAAACGCGGAAGGGCTCGCAGATTTCGCCTTGGGCAGCTGCTTTTTCAGCGCCTTCAGCTCATGCTCCAGTTCCTTCCGCCTCTCGATCTGAGCACGGAAGTTTTCCAATTCGTCAGCAGAAATATACTTCTCCCGCCGCTTTTTGTTCTCCGTCCAACGGTGATAGAAATACACATTGCCGTTGATCGTCTTCTTTGTGACAAACCCTGCAGGCAGCTCCGCAATCTGTTGCTCCAGATCAGCAATTTTGGCTTGAAGCTCAAATAGCTCCATGGTGCACCTCCCCGGTGAAACTATTATGCATAGAATTATACCCCATTATACCCGTGAAATCAAGGGTATAATGGGGGTATAATCGAAACCAATACAATCTAGCATTCATAATAGAATTGCTGAAACGAAGCGTTATGTCTCAAAGAATGGTTTTACTTTCGATGACGTCTCCACATTTTTTACATCTGATTGTATTCCTCATTATTCTCGACATAATCATTTTCTCTTTAGTGCAGTCCTAATCTTCTCTCTTTCTCCGCTACCGTCAGTACGTAGCCGCAGCAGCGAGATGGCACACTTCTTCAGAATGGAGTTCTTCTTTATATCGCGTTCTGCCTGTTTGCTCCCGGCTTCATGGAAGCCAGTCCCGTCCACTTCAATTGCTAGCACAGGTTGTTTATCCATTTGATTGAATAACAAAAAATCAACATGCGTCAACGGATTCCGGGCATATTTGTGTTCTTCCTCCGTCAACGGTTCATAGTCTTTCACCAGTGTTGCAAGAGAAACATGTACAGCGCAGCCGATAGTGGAAAATGCCTCTTCGGACAGCACCTCTTGAATCACAGAGTACATGAGATTCTCAGAATCGTACTCAGATACCCGCTTATGTTTTTGCAGATATACCTTGCGCTGCTCGGCATAGCCCTGGTAGAGCATATCGAACACGGAGTAGACTTGGCTCTGGATCACTTCAAAATTGTTATATTCGATGTATCGTGTCAAATCGCCGTAGTTGGTCTGGTCATTACGTGGGTCCTGCGATGTGACCACCGTCAGCGAATGGACCGCGCGGGAAACCGCCACATTCAGCATATGGGGATCATCCACAAAATCTGTGATGACATTGTCGACTGAGGTCAGAATGATCGCATCTTGTTCTCGCCCCTGAAACTTGTGGACGGTGTCCACCTCATAAGTATCTCCCAGCTGCTTGCGGATGGCTGTCACCTGATCCCGATATGGCGTGATAATACCGATGCTCTGGAAATTTTGCTGATGCAGCCGCGGAAGCACCTCCTGCTGGATGACATCGATCTGGCGCTGGTTGAGATGCCCACGGGCGTGATTACCGGCAATCGTCCGGTACATGGTCAACACATCCGGCTCATCATGGTCTTTTGTCATAACGATCAGCTGTCCGTGGTAGAACTTCTGATTGCAGAAATTGATGATCTTCGGGTGACAGCGGTAGTGTTCCCGCAGCAGCGTAACAGGTGCATCCTGCCATATTTCCAATGCAGAGGACAGCAAACTGTGGGTAGAAAAGCGATAACGCTCATCCAAGGAATGCTTTTGCCAAATGGCATCGCTGGTGCGAATGTCATCCTCCGTCAGCACATTGGGGAGCTGCTTCAAGTCCCCGACAATCACGATATTCCGCGCACAGGAAAATGCCAGTACCCCTGTGGCTAAATCGACCTGTGAGGCTTCATCCACGATCAAGTAATCGTAGATATGATCGATGCTCAGCGTTCCTTTGATGGAATAGGTCGTGCTAAGCACCACCGGATACTCGCGGGTAAACTCTTCGGAATTCCGGCGGAAATCATTCTTTTCAAAGCACCGTCTATTATTTCGCCAATGATACCGTGTTGCCAGTTCCGCCCGGAACAGCCGCAGGGACTTCTGAGTGAGCTCTTCCATCTTCGCGTCGAAAGCGTAACGCTCCAGCTTTCGGTGCAATTCCTGCTTTTCAGCCTCCAGTTCCCGCCTCTTCACCGAATAAAACTGACTCTGCAAATAGGGAATGACCTGTTCCGGGGAACGGATAAACAATTTGAGCGCATTACGGTTGAATCGAAACATGATGGATATTTTTTGCAACAGGCCCAAGCGAGTCTCACACTCTGCATGCTGTTCAAATTCCATCCAAAGCGCAAGAAGCTTCTGCGAGGACAGCTTGTCCAAGCTCTCCATTGGCATGTCACTGTAACTTGCGTAATATTCCTCAAAATAATGCTGCTCCGGGTTTAGCTGTAAGAACTCCTGCTCAATTTCCGCAATGCGGTTTTTGGCATTGAGCATTTCGTTCAGTTCTTTGGAGAGCGCAGTCGTTTCCTGATCTAATTGCTGTCGTTCCTCCGGCGACATTTCCCAAGCGCTCATATTCGGATAGGTGCCTGTCTGTGCATCCAGAAACTTCTCTTTGTTGGCAAGGCTGCCGAGAAACGCAGTCAGAAAAGCGGCATTTTTCTTCTCCAACTTTTCCACAACATTATGCGTTGCGGAATTGTTGTTGGAGACAACCGCCACGGTTTTTCCGCTGCGAACAACATTGGCGATGATATTCAGGATCGTTTGTGTCTTCCCAGTACCCGGTGGCCCCTGAATGATACTGATTTTGGAGGAAAGCGCCCGTTCTACCGCCAGCTTTTGACTCTGGTTCAGGCCAAACGGATAGATCACTGCCTCAGGCATCTGGGGCATTTTGACGTCTTTCTGCGGTGCAAGATAGCTTGCCAACACGGTATCCTCGCTGACCTGCTGGATCTTGTCATACTGCATACTTAGAATGTTGATACCGTTTTCCGCCACCAGACTGATTGCAGCGGCAGTCTCCTTGAAATATTGGAATGCTTCTTGATTTTTACCGTCTGCCAGGCAATTCTGCTGGAACTGCACTTCGCTCCTGTGGAACGATAAATCTCTCTTTCCGTTGCGGACAATACGATAATACCCGCTGAAATCGAGAATCTCATCAATTCCGCTGATGGCTTGCCCATTTGCGATGACAATCACCTGCGCAGGGTCAATTTTCTTTTTCAGAGGCAGGATCTCCACATTGCTACTCTGAAAGCTGTATGTCTTATTGGGCGCACTGGTATAGACGACCTCGCACTTCCCGTCATGGAACTGAAAGCTCGCGACCGAGTCCGTCTGGTCTTTTCCTTTTATGATGATTAAGTGCTTTCGTGCGTCCATAGGTGTCTCCTTAAATCATGCCAAGTATGTCAGCCTACTACCAACTTATTTGTCTTCTTCAAGAACTTCGCCGGGATCGGGCGGTCCAGCTGCCAGGTGATATTCATCGGCCTGCTGCCCGTATGCTTCACGTAGTTCGCCGTGCCCAGATAGGTGTACGCTTCCGCACCGCCGGTCATACGGTCCGACTTAAACTCACGGACAAACAGCAGCACCCTGCTGCCGCGTTCCTTGTGGTGGATATAGCGCTGACCGGTGGACGAATTCTCCGCCGTGGTGCTCTGGCTCTGCCAATGGAACAAGCTCTCATTGATGGAATAATCGTTGTACATGGTGGTTGGCGAGTAGTCCTTGTCCGCCTTGTTCAGCGTCACAAAGAACACATCGATGTTTTTCTCCGGCAGCCACTTCACGCCCTCACGAACGGTGGACGGCTTCATAAAGTCCAGCGCTACCAAGAGCTGGTCGCGGGTATAGGTGCAATGCAAATCCAGAGGACAGTCAAAGCCCAGGTCAACCGGCTCGTCGATGAAGTCGATCTGCTCGAAGCGGTAGCGCAGCAGTTCCAAGAGCTCGCCGAGCAGAACCGTGCTGTCAGACAGGGCATAGAGGTTACTAAGCACCTCTTCGTCGTCCCAGTCCTCCACAGCCTTACCCCAGACGGTGATGTAAAACATTTGCATCATCCGCTTTTCCACATCCGGAAGCGCTGCAAAATCAAGGTTGTCCAAACGCGGAAGGACGTCCAACAGGAACGAAATCCAGCGGCGAGAATCAACCACGGCGAGCTTTGCAAACGCTTTGGTCAGGATGTCCTCCAGCGGTTCTGAAAAGTCCTCGATGGCATCCGCTCTGGCACAAATGCGAGAAAAGGAGGAAAACTTGTAGATCGCCCGTGGGTCAAGATGGTAGTGATCCAAGAAGTTTTTGAGCGTCAGCTCCAGCCCACTGTCCTCCGCAAAGGAGGCTGCGCGAGCCACCAACCCAGCCGTATTGCCATAGGAAGCGCGGATATTCTCCAAAATGTATTTGGCCGCCTTCTTCTCCAGCTGGATATAGCAGCCCTTGGGGACTGACACAAAACCATCCTTAATTTCACGGCTCACGCTGCGGGTGGTATTCGACAGCAGCGCCGCAAACTTATCTTCAAAATTGTATTTTCTATTTGCCTGACCGATGAAGTCCAGCACGGTCAGACATTCCTTGTCCTCGGATAGACGCAGACCACGTCCCAGCTGCTGCAAGAAGATCGTCAATGACTCCGTGGGACGCAGAAAAAGAACAGTATTGACTTCCGGAATATCTACGCCCTCGTTATAGATGTCCACGACGAAGATAAACCGCACCTCGCCGGACACCAAGCGCCGCTTTGCCGCCGCTCTTTCCTCGTCCGAAGATTGCCCGGTGAGGCACATGGACGGAATGTTGTGGTCGTTAAAATAACGGCACATAAATTCCGCGTGATCTACCGTCACACAGAAGCCGAGACCCTTCACCTCGTCAATGTCCGTCACATATTTCAGCAGTGCCGTCACCACATGGTCGGCGCGGCGGTCGGCAACCGCCCCGCTGAACGTGTAGATGTGCTCCAGCTCGCTCTTTTGGTAGCCACCGGCGGACCATTTGAGCGCATCCAGATTCACCGTATCGGTAACGCCAAAATACTGGAACGGGCACAGGAGCTTTCGATCAATGGCTTCCGGCAGACGGATCTCAGCGGCGATACGATTGTTGAAGTAGGGCAGGATGTTCTTGCCGTCCATACGCTCCGGAGTAGCGGTCAAGCCCAGCAGGATGCGCGGCTGGTAGTAGGACAAGAGCTTCTGGTAAGTCGGCGCGGCGGCATGATGGAATTCGTCCACGATGATGTAATCGTAAAAATCGGGACTCGTCTTTTCCGTGAAGCTCTGTGAGTTGAAAGTCTGGATGGACAGAAACAAGTTGTCGATGCTCTCCGGCTTATAGTTGCCCACAAACAGCTCACCAAAGTTTGCGTCCTTGAGCACGGCGCGGAAGGTGTACAAGCTCTGCTTGAGGATTTCCTCTCGGTGCGCCACAAACAGCAGGCGGCAGGGTCTATCCGGATTCTGCTTGCGGAAGCGCTTGTAGTCTAAAGCAGAGATGACCGTCTTGCCGGTACCGGTGGCGGCTACCACTAGATTGCGAGTATAACCTCGGACGGTGCGCTCCGCCTCCAGCTTGTCCAAAATCTCCTGCTGGTAGGAATAGGGGTTGATGTCCATGGTGTAGACGTCGGCATTGTTGGTGTCGAAATATTTTTCCGCTTTCAGCGCATAGGCCAGACGCTCTTTCTGTCCCTCATCATAGTACTCAAATTCCCGGTCATTCCAGTAATACTCGAAGGTAGCGGCGATCTTGTCGATGGTTTCGGGTAGGTCGCGCCGCGTTACTTTTGTGTTCCATTCCAACCCGCTAGTCAATGCCGCATTGGACAGGTTGGACGAACCAACATAAGCCGTCGTAAAGCCGGTTTCACGGTAAAAGATATATGCCTTGGCGTGGAGCCGGGTCGTCTTGGTGTTGTAGCTGACCTTGATGTGTGTATTGGGCAGTTTTCGAAGCTCCTCAATGGCTTTTACATCGGTAGCGCCCATATAGGAGGTGGTGATGATACGGAGCTCGCCGCCGCTATGCGTAAACTCCCGCAGCTCGTCCATGATGAGCCGTAGGCCGCTCCATTTGATGAAGGACACCAGCATGTCGATCCGGTCGGCCGAGACGATTTCCTTTTTGAGCTCTGTAAACATCTGCGGCTCATGCACTGCGCCGGTGAATAGGGAACTCTGTGCGATGGAGGTTTCCGGGCGCTCTATGTCCGCCGCTGTTTTCCCCACCGCCAGCCGCGGGTCGGTCTCCCGTAAAAGCGCAAGAAGCTGCTCTGCCCGCCGGTCAACGCCCAACGCAGCAAAGTCAGCTTCTTGCGTCGTATTTTGAATGAGCTCAACGATCTGGTTGGTCAGCCCGATCTGGGCAGAAATATCCCCGCCGTTGTCCAGCACGTTATCCAAGCCCTTTTGAACCACATCCGCCAGATACTGCGCCAGCACCTTGGAGGCTTCCGCCTTGTCAATGGGTGCAACAGACTTGCGAGCCTCCGGAATCTCCACAAGCTCGCCCGTCAAGGCATTGTTGATGACTTGTTCGTATAGACCGGGATGTAAACTCATTGCTTCTTTCTCCCTAAATCAAGATGATTATAAAATGAATATTAGCTTATAGAACAATTATCCGGAACGAAATCCATGATATCACCAATATTGACGTTGAGCGATGTACAGATCTTATTGAGCACCGTAAGTGTGACTTCCTCATCGCGCCTCAAGCGGGTCATGGTATTTGGCGCAATCCCAGCAGCTTTTCTCAAATCCGCTTTGCTCATTTTTCTATCAACAAGTAATTTCCAAAGCTTGTTATATGAGATAGCCATTTTCCTACCTCCAACTACAAATGTTGACATAATTATACGCCATCCAAAGTCATAAAGCAAGAGACTTTCGCATCACATTGCGAAAGTCTCTTGCCGTAGTTCATGGACATTATGCGGTCTGAAGCACCAGCTGTTTGTGTTGCTCTTGTTATCATCTCATTTCTCTGATTATAACTGAATAACCGAGGTTTATCAAAAACACAGGGTTTGGGATCATCCCAAATGATAAAATGCACGCTTGGACGGAGGGGGCAGCGCGTGCATTTTTCCGGTGTGTACGGACACCGGATGTGCTTGCTATTCTTCAACATTCCCTGATCCGCGTTTTTCAAATTGTCCTGTTTATCGGCCGCACTCTATGATATACTGATAGCAAATCACACGGATGGGAGGGGCCTATGCATGGCAGTCAAACGCGTTTTTGCCGGTTACTATAAACGATACGACGGCAAGCGGATCTACGTTGTCCGCGTGGTAAAAGATATCGATACCGGCGAAGCTGTTGTGATCTGCAAGGATGCCAGCTTCATCCGGGAAGGCAATGAGGAATACTACACCATTCGCCTGGAGTCCTTCTGTGAGCAGGTGAATGTGGATGGTATTCTTAAAGATAAATACATCCGTCAGACCCGGCGCGAGGTCGAACCGGAAATGATCGGAGAAGTAACAGAGGACGGCTTTCCGGAACCCAAGCGCAAGCCCTTTGTGTATATCCCTTGCGAACAGGACGAACGCCACATCCGGCGCAGTAAAACGTACTATGAATACGCCAAGGACATCTGTGAAAACTACCGGATGGATCTGCGGCGGTACAAGCTGATCCGGGAGCGCAAGCAGTACATCGGTGTATCAGGCCGTGAAGCTTATCAAGCCATGTGCGAGGACCTTGCCTTTGCTCAGCAATCCCTCAAAACCGTGCTCAATGATTACGCCGATCTGTTTCGGAAACGCTTTTCCGAGGGACTGTCCATCCGCAAAACGGCTGAGGCCATGCACATGAATCGCGGCGCAATCGAGCGTCGGCAGATTGCACTCTATCGGGCGTTTGCTCAGCTTTTGCAGCAGCGGGACGAGGCAGACGGCGTCTGCCGGTTGATGCAGAAAACTGAATACGACCAAAAGGACATAGAGGATTTGCTCGAATAATTGATGCAAAAAAGAAGCGTTTGTCGTAGTGGCAAGCGCTTCTTTTTTGTCCTTGTTATGACAGAACCGTGACGCGCCGCATCATTTTGTCCGTTGAATAGTGAGAGGACCTTTTGGAGCGAGAGTGCAGGAGGAGGCCTCCATCCTCAAAACTTTTTTCGGACAAAACCGGAAAATGTGTCCGTTGGTTATATAGAGGACCTTCTGTACGTCCGGAATTTTTTCAAGCCACCTGACAAACGGTCAAAAATTGTCCGTGGGATGGTGAAAGGGAAACCAATCCATCCAAACCCGCCCTTCAAACAGAGATTTTCAAAATCGAAAGGAGAACCACTATGATCACTTACTACAACCACACCCACATGACTGCTGTCCCCACCCGCCTCCTGCTGGATACGAACCTCTCCGCAGAAGCCAAGCTCACCGGCGCGCTCTTGTACACCTTCGAAGACGGCGGTCTGAGTGCTCAGGAACTTGCAAATGCTCTGACCCTTCCGCCCGAAAAAGTTGCTCCGGTTTTTGCTGAACTCACCGGCAACGGCTATCTGGAAATTCTGGAAGAAAACGGTGCCTTCGGGCTGCACCTGAAGGGGTGATTCTCATGCCAGACCGCACGCGCCCCATCCGCAAGGAAATCTGCCTGAACGAGCAGGAGCTGAATCTCATCCAGCACAAAATGCGCCAGCTGGGGACGCACAACTTCGGGGCGTATGCCCGGAAGATGCTGATCGACGGGTACATCATCAAGGTGGACTACACCGAGCAAAAGAAGCTGGCTGCCACCGTCAGCAGAGTCGCCTCGAACATCAACCAGATTTGCCGCCGCATCAACAGTACCGGGCGCTGCTATGAGGACGACGTTGCCGAGCTGAAAGCGCGGCAGGCCGAGATCTGGGAGCTGCTGAAAGCGCGGCAAAAGGACGAGCTTTGACCACAACGGGATTTTCCGTGTGTGGGTTTTCCGTCACCGGTTTTCCGGACGGTGGACAAGCTGACGCTCCGGAGCGTTCCGCAACCGGATTTCAGGACGACGGTTTTCGTGCCTTCCATCGGGGCTGAAATTCATTCTCTAACTAATAAGAAATAAATCAAGATACAAGAGAATCAATCTATCAATCCAATCAATACACCTGATGGGATGGATGGGATAGGAGGTCAGATGAAAACTTTTTGCAAGCTCACGACGCAGAGCCCAGCGGCGTCCTATGTGCCGCTTCCAAGGTTCCTTCTCCAAGACGAAGCCCTGCGGGACATCAGCAACGACGCAAAGGTGCTCTACGCTCTCCTGCTGGACAGAGCCAGCATCTCCCGGCAGAACGGCTACGTTGAGCCGGACGGCACAATTCGGCTGTACTTCACCTTGGAGCAGGCGCAGACGAAGCTCCACCGCAGCCGCCAGAGCACCACGCGGATCTTCCGGGAGCTGGAATACAGCGGCTTGATCGTTCGACGCAAGCAGGGCTTGGGCAAGCCTGCGCTCATTACGCTGAACTACCCAGCGGATGCAAAGCTTATCGCAAAGGAGGGCGAAGATGCACAAGCTTGACCCCATCGAGCGGCTGCCGGATGGCACGCTCTTCCGCTTGACGCCAGGACAGCTCCGCAGCGTGCGCGGCCTTACAAGGCGCTGCTGTAACTTCTTGGATGGCGACTGCCTGCTGCTGGACGGTGTCTGCCCGCAGTACATCTCCCGCAGCCTGCTTTGCCGGTGGTTCCGCCGCGCTGTACTGCCCCAGCAGCCCAAGCTGGAACAGGCCATTCTCAGCCCCAAGAAGCTGCGCCGCTGCGAAGTCTGCGGCGCGGGCATTCTCGCCCGCGCCGGCAGGACAAAATACTGCCCCGCCTGCGCCAAGGAGGTTCACCGCCGGCAGAAGGCAAAATCCGCCCGTAAACGGCGCACGGGCGTAGACAATTTGGGGGCGAAAAGCCCTTGAACTGCAAGCATTCCCGCACCGCCAAAGCCGCGTGGCAATACGATTTCCCTCGCGGCCGCGAAATCGAGTTCTATCTGTCTACATAAGCGCCGGAACACACGCATAGATTGAAGCAGAAAATGCTCTGGAAAGGAGGGCAGCCATGGAAGTATTTCTGATCTTCCCGAAATCAAAGCAGGCGCAGCAGGAGCTTGGGCAGGAGCTGGCGAAGTTCCAGTCCGAGCAGGCGCTGAAATCCATCCAAAAGCTGCCCTGTTCCACGGAGCAGAAGCTGGAACTGGTGGACGCAGCCGTGAAGCATCTGAAAGCGCAGCAATAATACATAGCAAACGAGCAGGCCAGCATTGAACGCCGGTCTGCCCGTTTTTCATATGTTTCTCGCTGAATTTGGCCCCACAAGGTTCATGTGGAGCTGCGCGATGGCTTCAACCTCCCGCTGAGTGCAAGGTCAGTCACGCTGATAGATTGCCTCCAACCGTTTTCTGGATTCCTCCAACGTGTAGGCAGGTGCGCCGGAAAGCCGAGCGGCCTCTGCTGCCTCCAGCTTTGCGCGCAGCTTCAAGGTTTCCTCACGCTGTTCGGCTTTTTCATGCGCCAGATCAGAGACCATGCTGTAGTCGTTACACAGTGCAGTCGAAGATTTAATAATCATGGGTCTGTATCTCCTGAATGATTCTGTAATAATTCTATCGGAATTATTCACGGCTTTCAAGACTCTGTTTGAAATACTTCTCCCATGTGGATTTGAAAATCTGCTTGCGGTTTTGCTCCCAATGCTTGAGATTTCCAAGGCTGACGCCCAGCTTGTCCGCATATTGTTTTTGCGTCAGCCCCAGTTTCGTTCGGATTGCCTTGATCTGGTTGCCCTGACCATTCCTCAGAAATAGATTGTAGTCATCCAGAAGCGTATCGACCGGCACTTCAAAAAGCTGCGCGATTTTCTCCATGTGCTCCGGCGGATAGAGGTCTTTGCCGTATTCCTCATAGTGGACATAGGTGCTCCGGTCTATCCCGGCGTAGTCTGCAACGTCTCTCTGCCGCAGTCCTTTCTGGTATCGAAGCCAGCGCAGCTTGTCCGCTGTTTCGGTGATTTCCGAGAAGTCCGGGAACTGCAAATTGAACTTTTCTGCGTCCTGAAACTTGTGGGGCAGCACCACTGGAAACTGAAGAATTTGGAGAGGGACTACTTTTACCGCACCCGATATATTGGAAATCAAAATATAGCAATGGACTCCCACTCTCGCCAGCAGGCGCCATTTTGCCCCAAAAGGTTCATGGTTTTCTACCTCAACTGCCGATTGTTCCACTGCGATAGCATAGCATTTTCAATACATCGGCTGGCATAAGTGGCCAACCGCACATTTTTATCTGCTTTAAAGGTGGAGATTCCTTTGATCAGCCCAATGGTCCCGATAGAGATCAGGTCATCCTGATCCCCTGACTGGGCATAATACTTCTTCACAATGTGGGCCACCAAGCGCAGGTTATGCTCCACCAGGATATTCCTGGCCTCCAGATCTCCTTGAGCGCACCTGCTCAGGTACTCCTGCTCCTCGGCCGCCTTTAGGGGCCGCGGGAAGGATCCGCCGCCCCCGGACAGGCGGAGGGTAAAAAAAAGTCCGTTTATCATCAGGTAGATCATCGGTGACAGCACTGGGCAACACCTCCGATTCACTCTATTCCCGCCGGGCCCGTCCTTATTCTTTTTGCTTTTTACCTGCATTTTTGCTCGACAACCATTTAAAAATTTGGTAGAATCAACGTAACGCATATGAGGAGGGCTTTTTATGTCACATCTACGCATCAACCGCACAGAGTCCATCGACCAGCTCTTTCAGGCCCTGCTCTCACTGGAAAATGCTGAAGAATGCTACACCTTTTTCAGCGATCTGTTTACGGTCCAGGAGGTGACCGCCTTCGCCCAGCGGCTCCAAGTCGCGCGACTGCTGAGAGAAGGAAACACCTACGAAATGATCCGCAGCCAGGTTCCTGTCAGCAGCTCCACCATCACCCGAATCAACACAGAACTGCGTTACGGCTCCGGAGGTTATGAGATGGTCCTGAACCGTCTGGCCCAACAGGATGAGAAGGATCCAGACAGCTCGGAGAGCGAAACGCTCCATTCCAGGCTCTGATCCACAAACAAAAAGATATGGCCCGCGGAAATTCCGCGGGCCATATCTTTTTTCTTCAGATCTCTACTTCCACGGGCTGCTCCAGACGGACCGGTCCGCCGATATAAGCGGCGATTTCCTTGCCGCCTTGGCGGACCACAGTGGCCCGGACCACGCCGGCAGGCTGGACATACTCGCGGGAAAATTCGCCATCGGGCGCTCCCTGGCTCTGAGCCACCGCCGAGGCCAGAGAACCGGACCCGCAGCTTCCTTCCCAAACCAGGCTATTGGCGGCAGGCACCTTTACCAAAGGCGTCATCTTTCCATCACCCAGGAAAATGACGCCGTAGGCGTCCAGGCCCTGGATGTCCCGGAACAGGGGCTCGGCCTTCTCAAAGAACTCCACACTGGGCTCCACCCCTTCCACTACCAGGTGAGCGATGCCCCCAAGGTGGACCAGAGTGCCTTTGTGTCCCTCCACCTCTTGGGCAGTTACCGACTGCGGCAGAGGCATCTCGGACCGGGAGGTCCCGGCGGCCAGATCCACGTCCACGTTCACCAAGTGGTCACAGCCGCTGGCTTCGATCCGGACTCGGGACAGCCCGCCCTTCTCCTGAGCAATGAGCATGCCAAAGGCGCGGGTGGCATTTCCGCAGAACTCACCGCCCATCATCTCCATATGGCCATCGGCCTCACCGGTGGGCGGGCAGTAAAAGCCCACCTGCTCAGCCTTAAACTCCTCAATAGCCATCAACTGCTCGGCAATCTTGCCCCGCTGCGCCTTCTCCACCGGGTCGAGAACGAACAGCGTGATATTGCCCGCCGGGTCGGCGCGCAGAACATTCAGTTTCATGGCGGCTCCTCCTTTAAAAAAACCCCAGGGAGTTGACTCCCTGGGGATATTGGGTTTGACGGCTGTACGGCTTAGTACAGGTCGGGGATGAACTGGCGGGCGATCTCCAGGATCTCGCCGCTGTACACCATCTTCTTGACGGCATCGATCTCGGGCCAGATCTCACGGTCCAGATCGTAGAAGGGGACCTCCTTGCGCACGCGGTCATAAATGGCCTGGTGCAGGGGGGTAATGCCCTGGCCGTGGGTATTCAGCTTACGACGGATGTCGATGGCCTGGCAGGCAGTCATCAGCTCCAGGGACAGAACGTCCAGGGTGTTCTTGACGATCATGCCGGCGGTACGGGCAGCGGTGGTACCCATGGACACGATGTCCTCCTGGTTGGCGGAGGAGGGGATGGAGTCCACGGAAGCGGGATGGGCGTAGATCTTGTTCTCAGACACCATGGAAGCGGCAGCGTACTGCACGATCATGTAGCCGGAGTTGACGCCGCCCTCGACGGTCAGGAAGGGGGTCAGGCCGTTGGACAGAGCGGCGTTGACCATACGCTCCAGACGACGCTCGGAGGAGTTGGCCAGCTCGGAAGCGGCAATACCCAGAGTGTCGAAGGGAATGGCCATGGGCTCGCCATGGAAGTTACCGCCGGAGATAACAGCCTCGTCCTCCAGGAACATCAGGGGGTTATCGGTGACAGCGTTCAGCTCGCGCTCAGTCTTGTCCAGGACGTACTCGATAGCGTCGCGGCAAGCGCCGTGCAGCTGGGGGATGCAGCGCAGAGCGTAAGCGTCCTGCACACGGTCGTTCTGGCAGTTGTCAAGGATCTCGGAGCCTTCCAGCAGCTTGGCCATGTTCTCGGCGACCTTCATCTGGCCGACCTGATGACGGACCTGGTGGATACGGGGATCAAAGGCGTTGCGCAGACCGGTCAGGGCCTCAAAGTCCATGGAGCCGATGATATCGCCCAGCTGAGCGGCGCAAATGGTGTCGTACAGAGCCAGAGCGCCCACGGAGGTCATGGCGCAGGTGCCGTTGGTCAGGCCCAGGCCTTCCTTGCTGACCAGAGTATCCAGGGTCTTGATGCCGGCGGCGGCCATGGCCTCAGCACCGGTCATCTCAACACCGTTGTACCAAGCCTTGCCCTTGCCCAGCAGAGGCAGAGACATGTGGGCCAGAGGAGCCAGGTCGCCGGAGGAGCCCAGAGAGCCCTTCTGGGGGATGATGGGGGTGACGCCCTTGTTCAGCATCTCGATCATCATCTGGACCAGGAGAGGACGGACGCCGGACACGCCCACGCACAGAGCGTTGGCACGCAGCAGCAGCATGCCGCGGGCAACCTCAGGCACATAGGGATCGCCCATGGCGGTGCAGTGGCTGATGATCAGGTTGGTGGACAGCTGGTTGGACATCTCGGCAGAAACAGCGACCTTCTGGAAGTCGCCGAAACCGGTGGTGATGCCGTAAGCCACGCGCTTCTCGGCGGCGATCTTCTCGGCCAGGGCGCGGGACTTCTCCATGGCCTCCAGAGCGGAGTCGGCCAGCTCGACAGTGGCGCCGTAACGGGCGACAGCAACGAAGGTCTCCAGGTTCAGGTCATGACCAGTCAGAACGACATGCTTGATTTCCTTAGGATTATACATTTCAGTAATGTCTCCTTCCTATTGTACGATTACGGTTTGGTGGATGGAACAGACGCAGGGAAAGAACTCCACGCCCGCCCATCGGGCGGGCGTGAGTTTTGGGATTTCAGCAGATCAACTTATCTATCTCCGAATCAGAGGAACTGGGAGATAACGATGGCGCCGATCATCAGGGCGATATTATAGTGGATAAAGGTAGGCACGCAGGTATCCCAGATGTGGTCGTGCTGACCATCGGCGTTCAGACCGGACGTGGGGCCCAGGGTGGTGTCGGAAGCGGGGGAGCCGGCATCGCCCAGAGCGGCGGCAGCGGACATCAGGATAGCGGTAGCGGCGGGGGAGAAGCCCATCTTCATGCAGAGGGGCACATAGATGATGGCGACGACGGGAACGGTGCTGAAGGAGGAGCCGATACCCATGGTGACCAGCAGGCCGATCAGGGTGATAACGGTAGCGGCGATGATCTTGTTGCCGCCCATGATGGAGACAGCGGCGTTGACCAGAGCGTCAACAGCGTTGGTGGCTTTCATAACCTCAGCATAGCCGCCAGCCACCAGCATCACGATGGCGATCATGCCCATGATCTTGATGCCGCCGGCAAACTGCTCGTCGATCTTGTTCCACTTCACAGCCTGGCCGATGAACATGACCAGCAGACCGCCCAGAGCGGCCAGGGACAGGCTATCGAACTTGACCTGGATCACAACCACGGCCAGGATGGCCACGATGGTCACCCAGTGGGCGACGGTCATGTGGTCGGACACAGCATCGGACGCCTCGGTGTTGATGGTCAGATTCTTGTACTCACGGGGCTTGCGGTAGGTGACGAAGATAGCCAGCAGCAGGCCAACGAGCATGCACAGGCCCAGCATCCAGTTGAACTTGGCCACTTCGCCCACGGTGATGGCCATGCCGTTAGCGGTCATGTTGTCGGCGATGATGCCCATGAAGATAGCGCCGAAGCCGAAGGGGATGGAGATGTAGGGGGCCTTCAGGCCGAACGCCAGAGAGCAGGCGGCGGCGCGGCGGTCGATCTTCATCTCATTCATCAGAGACAGCAGGGGGGGAATCAGGATGGGGATAAAGGCGATATGTACGGGGACCAGGTTCTGGGACAGGCAGGCCACGGCGGCCAGGATGACCAGCATCAGCTTGCCCTTGCCGCCCATGATCTTGGACAGCTTCTTGGACAGCATGTCGGCCAGGCCGGTGGAGGCAATGGCGGTGGCAAAGGTACCCAGCAGGACATAGGACAAAGCGGTGTTGGCGTTGCCGCTGAAGCCGTCACACAGGATGCCCATGGCGTCGGGGATGGAGATGCCGCCCAGCACAGCGCCGACCATGGCGGCGATGATCAGGGACATCAGAACGTTCAGCTTGAGCAGACACAGGACGCACAGAACAACGACAGAGACCAGGACCGGGTTGGTTAATAGTGCCATAACAAACTCCCTCTCTTCAATTTTTCCGTTGATACAATTCTTTTCTTCTCTTAGGGGGTTGCGCTTGTGATTCTTTGCTTTTTCCCTGTGCGCCATTTCAAGCGTAGCATCATTTCTTTCCTGTTAGACGGCCAGGAAAAGGCGACGGGCTAGCACCGTCGGAAATCACGCTCCGTTTTGAAAGATGGCCTGTACAAGGAAATTCCGTCTGTCTATAAGATACCACAACCCTTTGTAAAAATCAACAAAAACTTATTTTTATTGTCCGTTTGTTTTGTACACCTTCACATCGCTTCATCGATGAACTATTGCTCTACTTCGATGCTGCGTTACACTAGTAAAGTTTTGACATGTGTGGTGTTTCTGCAAGATCCCCTTAAATTGTTTTTTGATTCGTTTTTTCCTCCGTAAATTTTGCAGGAAATCTTGAAAACCTCTTTACCCGAGGTCCTTTTTTATTTATAATCAAATCGTAATGTGAAGTGTACGTCAAATCTGTGGAATGGGGGCAAAGACGAACCCCCAAGGAGGCAATAAATTTGAATATTCGAGACGTCATTACACTGCTGGGCGCGCTGGCAACCTTCCTGTTCGGCATGTCCACTATGACCTCCGGGCTGGAAAAACTGGCCAGCGGACGGCTGGCTTCTCTTTTGGAACGGCTTACTGACAACATCCTGAAGGGTGTGCTGCTGGGCGCAGTGGTGGCCGGTATGGTACACTCCTCCGCCGCAACCACGGTCATGTGCATCGGCTTCGTCAACGCAGGCATTCTGAAACTGCGTCAAGCCGTGGGTGTCATTATGGGCGCCAATATCGGTACCACCATTACTGCCCAGATCCTGCGGCTGGGCGGCCTGTCAGATTCCAATTTCTTCCTGATGCTGCTCAAGCCCGAGATGCTGGGCCCCCTGATGGCCTTTGCCGGCATTCTCTTCTTCTCCTTCTTCAACGGCGGTAAGAAAAAGACAGTGGGGCAGGTCCTTCTGGGCCTCGGCCTGCTTTTCATCGGCATCAAGTCCATGGAAAACGCCCTGACCCCTCTGACCCAGCTGGAAGCCTTCCAGGAGCTGTTTGTACGCTTCTCTAACCCCGTCCTGGGCATCGCGGTAGGTGCTGCCATCACCGCCCTGATCCAGAGCTCTACCGCCTCCGTAGCCATTCTCCAGGCACTGTCCGCCTCCGGCGTGGTCACCTTTGCCACCGCCATGCCCATTATCATGGGCCAGAACATCGGCACCTGTGTCACCGCCATTATCTCCAGCATCGGAGCCAGCCGTAATGCCAAGCGGACCGCCGCGGTCCACCTTTACTTCAATATCATCGGCACACTGGTATTCCTGGTGGTCCTATACGGACTCAATGCTGTTTTTCACCTTCCCTTCTGGAACAATGTGATGAATTACGGCTCCATTGCCGATCTCCATTCCTTCTTCAACATCATCTGCACCCTCCTGCTGCTGCCCTTCAACCGGCAGTTGGTCCGACTGGTGGAGTGGACCATCCCCGACTCCGGCGCCGCCGACCCTGTAGTCTCGGTACTGGACCCCCGCTTTCTGTCTACTCCTTCCGTGGCTCTGGAACGCGCCCGCACTGTTATTATTCAGATGGGTAATCTGGCTAAGGACAACTATCGCATTGCCGTAGAACTGCTGTCCGACTACGATCCCAAGCAGCTGGAGCTCCTGACCCAGCAGGAGGAGGCTCTGGACCACATGGAGGGCGCTTTGGATCAGTATCTGGTCAAGCTGTCCCGTCACTCGCTGGACGCCCACGACAGCGATCTGGTCTCCGACCTGCTCCACGCACTGTCCGATTTTGAACGGATCGGCGACTATGCGGTGAATCTTTCAGAATCTGCCACGGCCCTCCACGAAAAAGATCTGGTATTCTCCGACGTGGCCCAGCTGGAACTGAAATCCGTCTGTTCCGCCGTCAGCGATGCGCTGGAGCAAGTTATGGAAGCTTACCGCACCCACGACTCCTACGCCGCTTTCCAAGTTGAGCCTCTCGAGGAGGTAGTGGATCTCCTCACCGCTACCCTGCGGGAACGCCATGTGGAACGGCTGAAGCAGGGCGTATGCACTGTGGAGCTGGGCACCCAATTTTTGGAATTGCTGATTAATCTGGAGCGTATCTCCGACCATTGCTCCAATGCCGCCGTCCGCATCATACACCAGAACGCAGAACGTGACTCCCTGGTCCGGTCCGATATCCACACCTACCTCAAACAGCTCCATCAGGGCGGCTCCAGGCAGTTCGACGAGCTGTTTCAGGAAGCCAAGGACAAATACTACATCCCAATTGAGAATGCCTCCCAGCTATCCGCAAAATCGTAACCGCCGGTTTCCGGTGGTTTGCGCAAGCCCCTTTGCGGCATGACCCGGACAGTTTTTCCGGTCTGCCCCGAAAGGGGCTCGTTGCTTTTCTTGCCCCACAAACGAGCCTCTGTGCTCTCGTATACTTATACGCTTCCCCACGATTCTTCCGCAGTTGATTTTGAATATACTGTCCATTTGTCCGTCTATCTCCTCCCACTATTTTACATGACTTCCCCTACACCACAGTGTCGGTTTCCATATTGATATTCTTGCGTGCTAAATATAATTCCTCCTTTGACAAAATAGAAGCGGTCTGCCGACCGCCTCTATTCTGACAAGGGAGGATACTTGTTTCTGTGTTTGACAAAAGTATTTGGGAGTCATCGGCACAGCCGTTGGTTTTCTTGATAGAAAAAGGGCGGACTTCCAAAGAAGTCCGCCCTTTTGTGAGAACATAGGGAGTATAAAATTACTCGTTGATCTCGATAACAGCGCCGGAACCCACGGTGCGGCCACCCTCACGGATAGCGAAACGCAGGCCCTTCTCGATGGCGATGGGGGTGATCAGCTCCACGTCCATGTCGACGTTATCGCCGGGCATGCACATCTCAACGCCCTCGGGCAGGGAGATGATGCCGGTCACGTCGGTGGTACGGAAGTAGAACTGGGGACGATAGTTGTTGAAGAAGGGGGTGTGACGGCCGCCCTCTTCCTTGGTCAGGACGTAAACCTGGCCCTTGAACTTGGTGTGGGGGTGGATGGAGCCGGGCTTGCACAGAACCTGGCCGCGCTCCACGTCGGTCTTAGCAACACCACGCAGCAGAGCGCCGATGTTGTCGCCGGCCTCGGCGAAGTCCAGGGTCTTGCGGAACATCTCCAGACCGGTAACGACGGTGGACTTCTTCTCGTCGGACAGGCCAACGATCTCCACGGTCTCGCCAGTCTTGATCTGGCCACGCTCCACACGGCCGGTAGCAACGGTACCACGGCCGGAGATGGTGAACACGTCCTCGACGGGCATCAGGAAGGGCAGCTCGTCGTTACGGGCGGGAGTGGGGATATAGGTGTCGACGGCGTCCATCAGCTCCTTGATGCAGGCGAAGTCGGGGTCGTCGGGGTTGCCGGACTCGTTGGTCAGAGCGTTCAGAGCGGAGCCCTTGATGATGGGGATCTCGTCGCCGGGGAACTCGTAGGAGGACAGGGTCTCACGGACCTCCATCTCAACCAGCTCCAGCAGCTCCTCGTCGTCGACCTGGTCGCACTTGTTCAGGAACACGACCATGGCGGGCACGCCCACCTGACGGGCCAGCAGGATGTGCTCCTTGGTCTGAGCCATGGGGCCGTCGGTAGCGGCGATAACCAGGATAGCGCCGTCCATCTGAGCAGCGCCGGTGATCATGTTCTTGATATAGTCGGCGTGGCCCGGGCAGTCGACGTGGGCATAGTGACGGGCGTCGGTCTCATACTCCACGTGAGCGGTGTTGATGGTGATACCACGCTCGCGCTCCTCGGGAGCCTTGTCGATGCTGGAGTAGTCCTCGTACTGAGCCTGGCCCTTCATAGCCAGGTACTTGGTGATGGCGGCGGTCAGAGTGGTCTTGCCGTGGTCGACGTGACCGATGGTGCCGATGTTAACATGGGGCTTAGTACGCTCGAATTTTGCCTTAGCCATTGGAATTTCCTCCTTATTTACAATTCAAATCAAAATTATGCCGGGGTACATCGTATCGGGGATATTTTATCCTATTCCGACGGTAAATGCAACCCCATTTTCCTGCAAACCGCGTCAGAATTACTCCTGATTGCGGCCACGCTCGGCGATGATCTTGTCCGCGATGCTCTTGGGGATCTCCACATAGCTGTGGGGCTCCATGGAGTACTGGCCGCGGCCCTGGGTGGAAGAACGCAGATCGGTGGCGTAGCCAAACATGTTGGCCAGAGGCACCAGCGCGTCGATCTGGGTGGCGCCGGGACGGCTCTCCTGACCCTGGATCTGACCGCGGCGGCTGTTCAGATCGCCGATGACGTTGCCCAGGTACTCATCGGGAACGATGACGGAAACCTTCATCATAGGCTCCAGCAGGCAGGGGGTAGCCTTGCGGCAGGCCTCCTTGAAGGCCATGGAACCGGCAATCTTAAAGGCCATCTCGGAGGAGTCGACCTCGTGGTAGGAGCCGAAGGTCAGGTGGACCTTCACGTCGACCACAGGATAGCCGGCCAGAACACCCGCCTGCATGGCGCCCTGGATACCGGCGTCGACCGCGGGGATATACTCCTTGGGGATGACGCCGCCGGTGATCTCGTTGAGGAACTCATAACCCTTGCCGGGCTCGTTGGGCTCCACAGTGATGCGGACATGGCCGTACTGGCCCTTACCGCCGGACTGACGGGCATACTTGGTGTCCTGCTCAACGGACTTCTTGATGGTCTCCTTATAGGCGACCTGGGGAGCGCCCACGTTGGCCTCCACCTTGTACTCGCGGAGCAGACGGTCCACGATGATCTCCAGATGGAGCTCGCCCATACCGGCGATGATGGTCTGACCGGTCTCCTCGTCGGTGTAGGTCTTGAAGGTGGGGTCCTCCTCGGCCAGCTTCATCAGGGCGATGCCCATCTTCTCCTGGCCGGCCTTGGTCTTGGGCTCGATAGCCACGCGGATAACAGGCTCGGGGAACTCCATGGACTCCAGAATGATGGGAGCCTTCTCGTCGCAGAGGGTGTCGCCGGTGGTGGAGTTCTTCAGGCCGATGACGGCGCAGATGTCGCCGGCATAGCAGCACTCGATGTCCTCACGGTGATTGGCGTGCATCTGCAGGATACGGCCGATGCGCTCCTTCTGCTTCTTGGTGGAGTTCAGAACGGTGGTACCGGTATTCAGGATACCGGAGTACACACGCACGAAGGACAGACGGCCAACGAAAGGATCGGTGGCGATCTTGAAAGCCAGACCGGAGAAGGGCGCGTTGTCGTCAGCGTGACGGACATCGGGCTCGTCGGTCTCGGGGTTGACACCGTCGATAGCGGGGATGTCGATGGGAGAGGGCATATAGTCCACGATGGCGTCCAGCAGCTTCTGCACACCCTTGTTCTTGTAAGAGGTGCCGCAGGTGACGGGGACCAGGACATTGTCGATGGTACCCTTGCGGAGGGCGCGGCGGATCATGTCCTGAGGAACTTCCTGCTCCTCCAGCACCAGCATCATGATCTCCTCGTCGATGTCGGCGCAGGCGTCCAGCAGCTTGGTGCGGTACTCCTGGGCCAGCTCCATCATGTCCTCGGGGATGGGCTCCACGCGCATGTCCTTGCCCAGCTCGTCATAGTAGATGTCGGCGTCCATCTCCACCAGGTCGATGATACCCTTGAAGGTATCCTCGGAGCCGATGGGCAGCTGGATGGGCACGGCATTGCACTTCAGACGGTCATGGATCATGTGCAGCACGTTGTAGAAATCGGCGCCCATGATATCCATCTTGTTGACGTAGATCATGCGGGGGACCTTGTAGTTATCGGCCTGGCGCCACACAGTCTCGGACTGGGGCTCCACGCCGCCCTTGGCGCACATGACGGTAACAGAGCCGTCCAGCACGCGCAGGGAGCGCTCCACCTCAACGGTGAAGTCCACGTGGCCCGGGGTGTCGATAATGTTCAGACGGGTCTGGGGGAACTGGTTCTTGGTTCCCTGCCAGTAGCAGGTGGTGGCGGCAGAGGTGATGGTGATGCCGCGCTCCTGCTCCTGAGCCATCCAGTCCATGGTGGCGGTACCCTCATGGGTCTCGCCGATCTTGTAGTTGACGCCGGTATAATAGAGGATACGCTCGGTGGTGGTCGTCTTGCCCGCGTCGATGTGGGCCATGATGCCAATGTTACGAGTGTTCTCAAGAGAAACTTTTCTAGGCATACTTTCTCTCCTTTGTGATTACCAGCGGTAGTGGGCGAAAGCCTTGTTGGACTCGGCCATCTTGTGGGTGTCCTCGCGCTTCTTCACGGCGGAGCCGGTGTTGTTGGCGGCGTCCATGATCTCGCCAGCCAGACGCTCCTTCATGGTCTTCTCACCACGGGCGCGGGCGTAAGTGGTCAGCCAGCGCAGACCCAGGGTCTGACGGCGCTCGGGCCGGACCTCGATAGGCACCTGGTAGGTGGCGCCGCCCACACGGCGGGCCTTGACCTCCAGGGAGGGCATGATGTTCTCAAGAGCCTGGGTATAAACCTCCATGGGCTCCTTGCCGGTCTTTTCCTTAATGATGTCGAAGGCGCCGTAAACCACCTTCTGAGCCACGCCCTTCTTGCCATCCAGCATGATGCTGTTGGTGAGCTTGGTAACCAGGACGGAGTTGTAAAGCGGATCAGGCAGAACCTCCCGCTTGGGTACATTTCCTCTTCTGGGCACTTTGCTTCCCTCCTTCTTATAAATATAGAAATCATAGGTACTCGAAACGCTGTGTTCCGTGTAATGCCTGTCCGAGGTCCGCCCATAGATATATAGGTAAACGCTCGGCAAGGCGGGTTGCCTTGCGCGTAAGCGCACAATGCAATTCAGGTTGGACTTTCGTCCGGAAGCGATCTTACAACAAGGTAAAATTACTTCTTGCCGGCCTTGGGACGCTTGGCACCGTACTTGGAACGGGCCTGCATACGGCCGTTGACGCCCTGGGCATCCAGAGTGCCGCGGATGATGTGGTAACGCACACCGGGAAGGTCCTTGACACGGCCGCCGCGGATCATAACCACGGAGTGCTCCTGCAGGTTGTGGCCGACACCGGGGATATAGGCGGTGACTTCCATACCGTTGGTCAGGCGGACACGGGCGATCTTACGCAGAGCGGAGTTCGGCTTCTTAGGAGTGGAAGTACGAACGGCGGTGCAGACACCTCTCTTCTGGGGAGAAGGCAGATCGGTGGCCTTGTTCTTCAGGGTGTTCAGACCGTGCTGGAGGGCGGGAGAAGTGGACTTGTAGGCCACCTGCTGACGGCCCTTGCGAACCAGCTGATTAAAAGTAGGCATGATTTTCCTCCTTTCTCGAAAGCTGCCCCATGGGGCATAATATATATTTTAACAAAATAAGGAGACCTTATTCTGTTAAAATCCAATTACAGGAGCGCAGCCACCGCGCTCGCCACGGCGATGCCGCAGGCGGAGCCCAGCTCCTTCATGGTGGGGACCAGCTCCACGGCGATCCGCTTGTCCACGGCAAGCTGCGCCAGCGGCTGGGTGACCCGGGGATCGGCGTCGGCGGCCACAAACACTTTTCTGGCCCGGCCGTCGTTCAGGGCACGCCGTACCTGCTTGGCACCGACCACCTTATTGGGACTGTTCAGTTCAGAGATCATATCGGTGCCCTCCTCCTCCCCCGTTTCCGGGGGCGTTTCATCGGGTAAAAGGGCGCAAAGCCCCTACCACCGCAATTTGGAATTATACCATCTTGTCAAGCCCCCGTCAAGCACAAATCTTTCAGAAATCCACAAAGTTTTCCACCGATTCCTCTGCGTTTCGACTGAAATCCCATTTTACTCCCTTTTCAGCGGGCCATAAGGCTTTCGCAACCTTGGTCCGGCAAGGAAATAAAACGGTCCGCTCCCGAGCTGCTGCACCTTGCAGGTGCGCTTAGGGGCGGACCGTTTTTTACCGACCTGTCACTCTCCCGTCGGTGGAGATGGTGACCACCTGCCAGGGAATGAACTTGCCGCTGTTTTTCAGAGCGGTCACCGCCGCATTCTGGAGGCCGCCGCAGCAGGGCACCTCCATCCGGACCACGGTGACGCTTTTCACGTCGTTTTGACGGATGATCTCCGTCAGCTTCCCGCTGTAATCCACGCCGTCCAGCTTGGGGCAGCCGATCAGCGTCACCTTCCCCCGGATAAAATCCTGGTGGAAACTGCCGTAGGCATAGGCGGCACAGTCGGCGGCGATGAGCAGGTGTGCCCCGTTGAAATAAGGGGCGCTGATGGGAGCAAGCTTGATCTGGACCGGCCACTGGCGCAGCTGAGAGGGCACGGCGGGAGCCAGTCCCTCTTCCTCCTCCCGGCGGAGCATCTGGGCACGGCTGCCGGGGCAGCCGCCGGTGGGCACCCCCTGCCGGGCCTTATTGGCCTGGACGGCGGCCTCGTCATAGGCGGCGGCTTCCCGCTCCACAAAGGTGATGGCCCCCGTGGGGCAGGCGGGCAGGCAGTCTCCCAGGCCGTCGCAGTAGTCGTCCCGCAGCAGTCTGGCCTTGCCGTCCACCATGCCGATGGCTCCCTCGTGACAGGCTTTGGCGCACAGGCCGCAGCCGTTGCAGCGCTCCTCGTCGATATGAATCAATCTGCGGATCATGCAGATCACAACCTTTCCTTGACTGGATGGCTCAAGTATAGTATGATCTCTCTATTCTATATGTTGTTAATACAACAAATGGAGGTACTATGGACCTGCAAGATCTGGAAACCACCGACCTGTTTCGGGGGGCCTCCCGGGAGGAGGTCGCGGAGATGCTCCGCTGTCTGGACGCGGAAGTCCGCCGCTATCAAAAGGGAGAGACCATCCTCCGCCTAGGAGACCGGACCCGGCGGCTGGGCTTGGTGCTGTCCGGCGGAGTGACGCTGGAGCACGATGATATATGGGGCAACCGGACCGTTTTGGGCCATGTGGGAGAGGGAGAAGTCTTTGCCGAAACCTACGCCTGCCTGCCCGGAGAGCCGCTTATGGTCAACGCGGTGGCCGCCGGGGAGACCCGGGTGCTTTTTCTGGACGTGGGGCAGATCTTCTCCGGCGAGTCCGGCTGCCTCCATCAGAGGGTACTGGTCCGCAATCTGCTGAGCATCACCGCCCGGAAAAATCTTTCCCTGTCCCGGCGCAGTTTTTACACGTCTTCCAAGACCATCCGGGGGCGGCTGCTGTCCTATCTCTCCGACCAGGCGGTGCTCCAGGGGAGTTCCCATTTTTCCATCCCCTTTGACCGACAGCAGTTGGCGGACTACCTGGGGGTGGACCGGAGCGCATTGTCCAATGAACTGAGCAAGCTGCGCCGGGAGGGGCTGGTACGCGCGAAAAAGAATCAATTTTATCTGCTGAAACAGGAGGAACTTTTATGAAGATCATCTGTATGGGAGACAGCATCACTTACGGTTTTGGCCTGCCCGACCTGTCAAAGCGCTGGTCCGACCTGGTGTCCGCCCGCACCGGCCATACACTGATCAACCGGGGCGTCAGCGGCGACACCACTGGAGGGATGCTGGCCCGGTGCCAGACCCAGGTCTTTCACCAGGCTCCCGACGCCATGGTGCTGCTGGGCGGCATCAACGACATCAGCATCACCGGCCAGTACCGCCCCGTCTGCGCCAATGTGGTCGCCATCTGCCGCCAGGCGGAGCTGCTGTCCATCCCGGTAATCCTGGGGGTCCCCCTGCCCATTTTCCCGGCGGACATGTGCTCCCCAGAGTGGGATCCCGAGCAGGATATGGCCCGCACTGCCGCTCTGGGCGAGCAATACGCCCACTGGATCCGCCACTACGCCGCCGACAAACATTTGCCCCTGGCCGACTTCCGCAGCCCATTCCTTCGCCCGGACGGCACGGTGGACCGTTCCCTGTTCCAGGACGGCCTCCACCCCACCGAGGAGGGCCACCGGAGGATGGCCGACGTACTGTGCCGGGTACTGGCGGAGCGGTTTTAAGCTTTGACACATGAAATACAGCAGGGGGACCGCCCGTCGGGCGGTCCCCCTTTTCTCATTCCCCGGCTCAGAAGTTGAACTCCTTCTCCCAGTCAAAATCTCCGCTTTTCTCCACACTGTCCGGCCAATGGGCGCACCAGGCGGGCATGACGGGCCGCTCCACCCGGTCCAGACTGGGGAGGTAGGGCTTGAGGTCCAGCACGGGACTGCCCTCTTCCGCGTCCAGATAGTCCAGACCTACTACCCCCCGCTCCCGGTCCAAATGGGTCACGCGGGCGCAGGACAGGGCGATGGGATTGGGGCGCTCCGGCGTCCGGGTTGCGAAAGCGCCCAGCACCTCCGGGCCGCGGACATAGGGCCTGCACTCCCACAACTTTTCCCGGGACATGCTGTTGTCGCAGCCGGAGAACCACCACAGGACGTTGATATATCTGAACTCCTCCAGCCCTGCCAACGCCTCTCGATACTGGGGGGCGATGGCAAGATAAAAGCCCTCCTCCCCCGTGTGCGCGGTACCGATCTGACGCAATATAAAGTTGTGTTCCATAAAATCTCCTCGTTATTTTGATTTTACGGCGCCGTTGTGTCCAGTATAGCAGGGCTTTTCCACACTACAAGCCCATTTTGAGGAAAATTTCTAACATTGAAAAAAATCAGGACCGCCCATAGGCGGTCCTGATTTTGCATGTCTGGAACTTAGCGCAGGTTGAAGAAAGCCTTCATGCCGGGGTGCTCGGCGATGTCGCCGCGTCGTCGCAAGTTTCGTATCACTCGCCTCGCCGCAAATGGCAAGGCTCGTTCACTCCACCGCTCCTCCTTTCCCCCGCGAGACCGCTGCGCTGGGTCTCGCCGGGGGCCCCGGGAGCTGGACGACAAAAAAACAGCGCCGCCCTGTCGGGCGGCGCTGTTGCTGGAACTTGAAGTCTTAGCGCAGGTTGAAGAAAGCCTTCATGCCGGGGTACTCGGCGATGTCGCCCAGCTCCTCCTCGATGCGGAGCAGCTGGTTGTACTTGGCCACGCGGTCGGTGCGGCTGGGGGCGCCGGTCTTGATCTGGCCGGCGTTCAGAGCCACGGCGATGTCGGCAATGGTGGCGTCCTCGGTCTCGCCGGAGCGGTGGGACACGATGGCGGTATAGCCGGCCCGGTTGGCCATCTGGATGGCGTCCAGGGTCTCGGTCAGGGTGCCGATCTGGTTGACCTTGATGAGGATGGCGTTGCCCACCTTCTTCTCAATGCCGGTGGCCAGACGCTCCACGTTGGTGACGAACAGGTCGTCGCCCACCAGCTGGACGCGGTCGCCGATGGCCTTGGTCAGCATAGCCCAGCCTTCCCAGTCGGTCTCGGCCATGCCGTCCTCCAGGGAGATGATGGGGTAGGTGTCGGCAAACTTCTTCCACATGTTGACCAGCTGCTGCTGGGTCAGCTTCTTGCCGGACTTGGGCTGGATATAGATCTTCTGCTCCTCGTCCCACCACTCGGAAGAGGCGGCGTCGATGGCGATCTTGAAGTCCTCGCCGGGCTTGTAGCCGGCTCTCTCGATGGCGGTCACGATGACCTTCAGGGCGTCCTCATCCTTCTTCAGGTTGGGGGCGTAGCCACCCTCGTCGCCCACGCCGGCGGCGGGGGTGCCGTTCTCCTTCAGCACCGTCTTCAGGGTGTGGAAGACCTCGGCGCAGCGGCGCAGGGCCTCGCGGAAGGAGGGGGCGGAGACGGGCATGATCATGAACTCCTGGATCTCCACGTTGTTGGTGGCATGAGCGCCGCCGTTCAGGATGTTCATCATGGGGACGGGCAGCTGCTTGGCGTTGACGCCGCCGATATAGTTGTACAGGGAGGTGCCCAGAGACTCAGCGGCAGCCTTGGCGCAGGCCAGGGAAGCGCCCAGAATGGCGTTGGCGCCCAGGCGGTTCTTGTTGGGGGTGCCGTCCAGGTCAATGAGCATCTTGTCGATGGCCACCTGGTCCAGCACGTTGGTGCCGATGAGGGCCTCGGCGATCTCGGTGTTCACGTTCTTAACAGCGGTCTCAACGCCCTTGCCCATGTAGCG
This sequence comes from Pseudoflavonifractor phocaeensis, assembly GCF_021531375.1. Classification (GTDB taxonomy): domain Bacteria; phylum Bacillota; class Clostridia; order Oscillospirales; family Oscillospiraceae; genus Lawsonibacter; species Lawsonibacter phocaeensis_B. The sequence continues at coordinate 142,687 of NZ_JADYTU010000001.1, read as the reverse complement.
GCCCTTGTCGCCGTCACGGAGCTCGCAGGCCTCGTAGATACCAGTGGAGGCGCCGGAGGGCACAGCGGCCCGGCCCATGGTGCCGTCTTCCAGATAGACCTCCACCTCAACGGTGGGGTTGCCGCGGCTGTCCAGGATCTCACGGCCCAGGACGTCAACGATCTCGATCATCTGCTTCATTGGAATCAATCTCCTTTCATTTGTAGCGGCGGGGCTGTTTCCCGCCCAGGGAATTATGGTCTGTGCGGACTTCCGCACGGGAACGCGCTCAATTCTCGATCAGAGTCTCCCCGTCCATCTCGGCGGGCTTTTCCAGGCCCATCAGGTCCAGCATGGTGGGGGCGATATCGGCCAGGCGGCCGTCCCGCAGCTTGACGCTGGCGCCTACGATATAGAAGGGGACCAGATTGGTGGTGTGGGCGGTGAAGGGGGAGCCGTCTGGCTCCATCATGTGCTCGGCGTTGCCGTGGTCGGCGGTGATGAGAGACACGCCGCCCATCTTGGAGGTAGCCTCCACCACCTTGCCCACGCACTCGTCCACGGTAGCCACGGCCTTGCAGGCCGCGTCATACACGCCGGTATGGCCCACCATGTCGCAGTTGGCAAAGTTCAGGATGATGACGTCATAGGTCCCGCTGAGGATACGCTTGACCGCCTCCTCGGTGACCTGATAGGCGCTCATCTCGGGCTGGAGGTCGTAGGTGGCCACCTTGGGGGAGGCGATGAGGCACCGGTCCTCCCCGGGGAACACCTGCTCCACGCCGCCGTTGAAGAAGAAGGTCACATGGGCGTACTTCTCCGTCTCGGCGATCCGCAGCTGGGTCAGGCCCAGCTTGGAGATATACTCGCCGAAGATGTTCTCCAGCTTCTGCCGGGGATAGGCCACGGTGACGTTGGGCATGGTGGCGTCGTACTCGGTGGTACAGACAAAGCACACAGGGACAAAGCCGGTCTTCCGGTCGATGTCCTTCAGCTCCTCGTCCACCAGGCAGCGGGTAATCTCCCGTGCCCGGTCGGGGCGGAAGTTGAAGAAGATCACCGAGTCGTTGTCCTGGACCTGAACGTTCTTCAGGCAGACCACAGGCTCCACGAACTCGTCGGTGACGCCGGCGTCATAGGACTTCTGGACGGCGTCGGCGGCGTCGGCCACATAGGGGGCCTGCCCGCAGACGATGGCGTCGTAGGCCCGCTGGACCCGGTCCCAGCGCTTGTCGCGGTCCATGGCATAGTAGCGGCCCATCACGGAGGCAATCTGACCCACGCCCAGCTGCTGCATCTTGGCCTGGAGCTGCTCCACAAAGTGCTTGCCCGAGGAGGGGGGCACGTCGCGGCCGTCCAGGAAGCAGTGGACATAGACCTTTTCGATTCCCTGCTCCTTGGCCATTCTCAGCAGGGCGAACAGGTGGTTGATATGGCTGTGGACGCCGCCGTCGGACAGCAGGCCCATCAGGTGCAGGGCGCTTCCCCACTCCCGGCAGTTGTCCATGGCGTCCAGGTAAGCGGGGTTCTGGAAGAAGACCCCGGTGTCGATGTCACGGCTGATGTGGGGCAGGTCCTGGAAGACCACCCGGCCGGCGCCGATATTGGTGTGGCCCACCTCGCTGTTGCCCATCTGCCCCTCGGGCAGACCCACGTCCAGCCCGGAGGCGGACAGGCGGCAGCCGGGGCACTCGGCAAAGATCTTATCCAGATTGGGGGTGGGAGTGTTGACCACGGCGTTGCCCGCGGAGGGCCCCTCCAGGCCAAAGCCGTCCATAATAATCAATGTGGTAGGTGTTTTCATAAAAACCTCAGTTACTCCTTGTCATAGGTCCGAAGGACACCTTATTCCCCCCGGAGAGCGGAGGGGGCACGCGGGGGGAAACTGGTTCCCACCCGCGAGAGCCGGCTCGTCGCGCAGCGGTGCATTTTCCGCGGAAAATGTTCGGCTCGTTACTCCTGGTTCGCGGCGTTGATGATCTGAACGAAGTCAGCGGGCTTCAGGGAGGCGCCACCGATCAGGCCGCCGTCCACGTCGGGCTGCGCCAGCAGCTCGGCGGCGTTCTTGGCGTTCATGGAGCCGCCGTACTGGATGGTGACGGAGCGGGCCACATGGGCGCCGTACAGCTTGCGGATGACGGCACGGATGGCCTGGCAGACCTCGCCGGCCTGCTCGGCAGTAGCGGTCTTGCCGGTGCCGATGGCCCACAGGGGCTCGTAAGCGATGACCACATGACGCATCTTCTCAGCGGGCACATTGGCCAGAGCGCACTTGACCTGGTAAGCGATCAGCTCCATGGTCACGCCCAGCTCACGCTGCTCCAGGCTCTCGCCCACGCAGACGATGGGGATCAGGCCGGCGTTGATGGCGGCATGGACCTTCTTGTTCACGGTGAAGTCGGTCTCGTTGTAGTACTGGCGGCGCTCGGAGTGGCCGATGATGACGTACTTGGCGCCGGCCTCCTTGATCATCTCCACAGTCATCTCGCCGGTGTAGGCACCGTGGTCCTCATAGTGGCAGGTCTCAGCACCGATGGCGATGTGGCAGTCCTTGAACATGCGGACGGCGTTGGTGATATTCACCGCGGGAACGCACAGCACCACGTTGCACCACTTGCCCTTGGGCATGATGGGCTTAATCTCCTCGGCAAAGGCCTTGGTCTGGGACAGGGTGTTGTTCATCTTCCAGTTTCCGGCGATAATGGTCTTGCGATAACGACGATTCATGGTTTCTCTCTCCCTAATTCTATTAGCATTATTTCAAATCTGCCGTGATTTAAGCAGAAGGGTGCGCAATGATTTTCTTTTTTGAGACTTCCCGCGCTCAGGCATCCAGCAGGCAAGCGACGCCGGGCAGCTCCTTGCCCTCCATAAACTCCAGGCTGGCTCCGCCGCCGGTGGAGATATGGGTCATCTTGTCGGCATAGCCCAGCTGCTGCACCGCGGCCGCGGAGTCGCCGCCGCCGATGATGGTGATGGCGTTGGTCTTGGACAGGGCCTCGGCCACAGCCTCGGTGCCCTTGGCAAAGGCGGGGAACTCAAACACGCCCATGGGGCCGTTCCAGATCACAGTACCGGCGTCGGCCACGGCGTCACAGTACAGCTTCACAGTCTTGGGGCCGATATCCAGTCCCTCCCAGCCATCGGGAATCTGGCCGGCCTCGACCACCTGGATATTGGCGTCGGGGGCAAACTTGTCGCCGCAGACGGTGTCCACGGGGAGCAGCAGCTTCACGCCCTTGTCGGCAGCCTTCTTGACCATCTCCTTGGAGTAGTCCATCCAGTCGCTCTCCAGCAGGGAGTTGCCCACCTTGCCGCCTTCCGCGGCGGAGAAGGTATAGGCCATGCCGCCGCCAATGATGATGGTATCGGCGATCTCCAGCAGGTTGTTGATGACGCCGATCTTGGAGGACACCTTGGAGCCGCCCAGGATGGCCACCAGGGGACGCTTGGGCGCGGCCAGGGCGCCGCCGATGACCTCCAGCTCCTTCTGGATCAGGAAGCCGGACACGGCGGGCAGATAGTCGGCCACGCCGGCGGTGGAGGCGTGGGCGCGGTGGACGGCGCCGAAAGCGTCGGACACATAGATCTGGGCCATGTCGGCCATGGCCTTGGCCAGAGCGGGATCGTTCTTGGTCTCGCCGGCCTCAAAGCGGGTGTTCTCCAGCAGCATGATCTGGCCGGGCTGGAGCGCGGCAGCCTTGGACTGGGCGTCGGGACCCACCACATCGGCGGCCATAATGACCTGCTTGCCCAGCAGCTCGCTCAGCCGGGCGGCCACAGGCTTCAGGGACAACTCGGGGACCACCTGGCCCTTGGGCTTGCCCATGTGGGAGCAGGCGATGACGGCAGCGCCCTGGTCCAGCAGATACTGGATGGTGGGCAGAGCGGCCCGGATGCGCTTGTCATCGGTGATGACGCCGCTGCCGTCCTTGGCCATGGGGACGTTGAAATCGCAGCGCAGCAGCACCTTTTTACCCTTGACGTCGATGTCCTTGACAGTCTTCTTATTGTAGTTCATAACAGAGACTCCTTTCTTCAGTAACGCAGTTGGAAAGGGATGCGGTTTACAAAATTCAAGCTTTCTCCGCCATGGACCCCACTCCGGACAGGCCGGGAAAGCCTTGCTGCCGCAGCGCTTCATAGGCCAGGACAGCCACGGAGTTTGCCAGATTCAGGCTTCTGGCGTCGGGCCGCATGGGAATGCGGATGCACCGGTCATAATAGGTCCGGCGCAGGTCCTCGGGCAGACCGGCGGTCTCCTTCCCGAACATGAGCCAGCAGTCCGGTCGGAAGGTCGCCTGGGTGTAGTCCCGGGGAGCCTTGGTGGTGGCGAGCCACAGGTCGGGGTCCGGATTTTCCCAAAAGAAGTGATCCAGATTTTCATAGACCCGCAGATCCACCATGGGCCAGTAGTCCAGCCCGGCGCGCTTGACCGCCTTATCACTGATGTCAAATCCCAGCGGCTTGACCAGATGGAGACGGCTGCGGGTGGCGGCACAGGTCCGTGCGATATTTCCGGTGTTCATCGGGATCTCCGGTTCTACCAATACAATGTTCAGCACGTTGGCCGCCTCCTTGTTCACGCGGCTATCATTGTATTCCAAATCCCAAAGAATTTCAACTATAAATTGGTCGAAAAATTGCAAAAAATTCATAAAACGGCCTCATTTTTCCTCCTGAGCCCTCCATTTTTGACATTTACGTTATCATGCTTCTTTTTCGAGGCAACTTTTCGGGCATTGTGCCGAACTTCGCCGGGCTTTCGTTTCTACTAAATCGGCTTTATTTCTCTTTCCCCCGCCTTTCCGCCTTGTTTTGCCGTCTTTCTAATCAAATTTTCCCCGCCCTCTGAAAATCCGCCCTCCAAATTGGCTTCCTTTCCCGCCCCTTCCGTGCTATAATATGCACAATCACCAAATTTCCTCCCCTTTTGTTCATCTTACTGAGAGGAGCGTTTTTATGAATCTGATCTGGAACGGTCACTCCTGCTTCACGCTGGAAACGGCGGAGGGCTCTGTGGTCTTTGATCCCTACCGGGACGGCAGCGTCCCCGGCCTCTCCCCCATCCGCCTGACCGCCGATTTGGTGCTGTGCAGCCACGATCACCGGGACCACGGCGCCCGGGAGCTGGTCGGTCTCACCGGCCGCACCCCCTCCTTTTCCGTGGAGACCATCTCCACCTTCCACGACCCGGAGGGCGGCGCTCTGCGGGGGCCCGACACCATCCACATCGTCGCCGCCGAGGGGATGCGGCTGGCCCATCTGGGCGATCTGGGCTGTATCCCGACGCCGGAGCAGCTGGACCGCCTGCGGGGACTGGACGTCCTTCTGATCCCGGTGGGCGGATACTACACCATCGACGCCAGCCAGGCCCAGGAGTTGGTGGAGGATCTGAAGCCCCGGATCGTGGTCCCCATGCACTACCGCTCCGATACCTTCGGCTACGAGGTCATCGCCCGTCTGGAGGATTTTCTTGCCCTGCGGAGCGACGTGGTCCGGTACCCCGGCAGCGCTCTGGAGCTCACCCCTCACACCCCCACCCAGACTGCCGTGCTGACCTATAGATTCTGAATCGCGTACCCGAGGAATATCCCATCATTTTTGTGAAGCGCCTGATTGCTTCTTTTCGGAGGTCTTATCCATGTCTCATACCGTAGAAATCCTGTCCGTAGGAACGGAGCTGCTCCTGGGCAACATCGCCAACACGGACGCGCAAATGCTGTCCCAGGGGCTGAGCGAGCTGGGGCTGAATGTCTACTACCACACCGTGGTGGGCGATAATCCCCAGCGGGCCAAGGAGGCCGTGGCCATCGCCAAAAAGCGGGCCGACATCATCATCACCACCGGCGGTCTGGGCCCCACCTGCGACGATCTGACCAAAAATGTTCTGGCCGAGGCCTTTGGCAAGAAGCTGGTCTTTGACCAGGAGTCGGCGGACCGGATCAAGAGCTACTTTACCCGCACCGGCAGGCCCATGACGGAAAACAACCTCCAGCAGGCCATGCTTCCCGAGGGCTGTACCGTTCTGTCCAACGACTGGGGCACCGCCCCTGGCTGCGCCTTCCAGGCCGAGGGAGTCCACGTCATCATGCTCCCTGGCCCCCCCAGCGAGTGTCGGCCCATGTTCCGCTACCGGGCCATGCCCTATCTCCAGTCCCTGTCCGAGGGGGTCATCGCCTCCCACACCCTGAAGCTCTTCGGCATCGGCGAGTCCTCCATGGAGGCCCAGCTCCGGGACCAGATGAACGCCATGTCGAACCCCACTCTGGCGCCCTACGCCAAGGAAGGGGAGTGTGAGCTGCGGGTCACCGCCAAAGCCGCCACCGATGAGGAGGCCCAGGCTCTGCTGAAGCCCACGGTGGAGCAGATCAAGAAGCTGTTCGGCTCCAAGGTATACGGTGTGGACGTGTCCTCCCTGGAGGAAGTGGTGGAGGGCCTTTTAAAGGAAAAAGGGCTGACTCTGGGTGTGGCGGAAAGCTGCACCGGCGGTCTGATCGCCAAACGGCTCACCGACGTCCCCGGCGCCTCTCAGGTCTTCAAGGGTGGAATCGTCTCCTACACCAACGAGGTCAAGGCCGGCGTTCTCGGCGTGCCCCAGCGGTTGCTGGACCAGTTCGGCGCCGTCTCCGCGGAAGTGGCAGCGGCTATGGCGGAGGGCGCCCGGGCGGCTCTGGGCTGCGACGTGGCCCTGTCCTCCACCGGCGTAGCCGGCCCCGACAAGGACGACCGGGGCAACGAAGTGGGCACCATGTTTGTGGCCATCGCCACCCCTGCGGGCACGCATGTCCGTGCCCTGAAGCTGGGCAACCGGCCTGTCCGCGCCCGTCTGCGCACCCAAACCGCCCACCACGCTCTGGACCTGGCCCGGCGTTATCTCGCCGGACTGCCCTATGAGGACACTCCCTCCCGATAACTTTCCTCCCCTCCCCGGCCCGCGGGGAGGGGGATACTTCGGAATTATCCTAAATTTTTGCCCCAAAAAACTTGATTTTTTTGCCGTTGTCTGGTATCCTTATTGCGCTTTCCCGTCCCGGCGGCCCGATGGCAGATCAGGCGGTATCAAATCGGGCAGTACCCAGACGGGCCGAAACCCACAGACCTTTTAAAATACAATATGGAGATGTATCGAAGTGGTCGTAACGAGGCTGACTCGAAATCAGTTGGCGGGTCAAACCGCCCGGGGGTTCGAATCCCTCCATCTCCGCCAGCAGCCGGCAGTGGTTTCCACTGCCGGTTTTTTTATAGCAAGACCCCGGTCTGATCTTCTGTAAACCTTGACAAACCTACACCTATGCAAGCAATCCATTCAATCAGAGACTCCATCCCCCAGCATTTCCTTTCAAAAGGAAAAAAACTCCCGGAAACAGGGTGTTTGTCCGTCCCGGCGCACTATTGACAAACCAACAAGAGTCAGAATATACTGAAATAAATAAATCATCATTTTGCCAACGGAACCACATCAGTCAGCTGCGGAATTTGCCTGCCCTCCCTTACGCCAGCGGGAGGCACCGGTGCTGCAACTGGGAGGAACACATATGAAAGAAAAAAACAGATTCAGCAGTCTGCTGAAACGGCTGATGGCTATGGCAGGACTCAAAAACCATACGCTGGCCATGCAATTGCAGTATGATGAGTCCTACATCAGTAAGTGGGTCAACGGCAATTCCCTTCCCTCTGACAAAACAGCGGAAAGCGTGCTACGTGGGATCAGCCGCTGCATTGTGGACACCCTTGACGACGACAGCCGGCAGGCGCTCTACTTAGAGTATCAGGTGGATCAAGATGATGACCTGATGCGGGCAGCTTACGACAATTTGCAGAGTGAACTGAATTACGTCCGGGAACTGAAAGAAACCACGGGCTCTAACATCGCCCCCCAGACACTACACTATCCAGAGCTGACCTTAGCTGAGTTTTTGGCAAAAATGCAGCATCCATCACTTAGGCAAGTGAAATCGCTTTATGTGGTGGCAATGATTGATATTCTGTCATTGGATCAACACTATCAGCTGATGGTGGCCGACTTTAAGGGCAGGCAGGACGTCAACTTTCGATATTATCCCGGCGTCCATTTTTCCATGCTGATCAACCTGGACCTAAATGATTGGACCAACCCCTATAATGCAGTGTTTCTGATCAACATGCTGAGTAAAGAGACCAATGTGGATTACCAGCTTTATAGTGGCATGCAGGCAGTTGGAAAAATTGTCTTTGCTGTGAAAGACGCCTATGCCATATCCGGTATGGTAGTGGATAAAACACATTGTCTTTCCGTTGTCACAAGTGAGGATATCACGACCTGCAACGCGATCTATGACCGGGTGGCGAGCTTTTGTAACAATGAGACACTATTGGTGCGCAAAGTCACAATGGGCGAAATGCTGCACAGCCACGACTATCTCCAGTACCTGTTTGCAAGAAACCAGCGATGGCTGCTGGGACACCTGACCGAACATTTCCTGCCGGACGACCTCCACGAAGAACTGGCTGCCGGCTATCATCCGGTGAATGAGTCCATTGATAAAGAGACGCTGCAAAAGACCCATATTCTGGTCAAGAGTATTCTGGAAAACATGGATATTCAGATCCTGGTTCATGAAGACGCGCTGACAGATTTCGCGGTGTCGGGACAATTGGATTTCTACAATCAAAAGGTCAATCTGACGCCCCAACAGCGGCTTAAATACTTGCAGCACTTTACGTCTCTGTTTCAGAAAAATCCTCGTCTGAACATCAAAATGCTGCGCAGCGGCCTTCTTACCGATCTGCAATGCGTACCCAATCCCACGCTGTTTTTGTCAGATACGCTGTGCTACCTGCGGCTGGTTCGCACCGCGCCCACCAATAACATCAGTATTTTGAACAAAGTGCAGATCTGTGACGTGTTCCGCAGATTTTTTGATGATATTTGGACAGATAACAAATACGTCGCCATTGAAGACAGGATATCTGCCGCGGAAATGGTGCAGCATGTGATTCAGACCGTGAATATTTTGCTTCAAAACGGATAAGTGTCCTGCCCTGCAAACCGCGTTCCTTTTTATGCTCGATTCAATTTTCTCAGCATATCTATCTTCTTCCTGTCAGGTCCCCGGTTTTCAGGCTCTTTTGAATCGGATTAAAAAAGTCCCTATTACCATGTTCCCACATGGTAATAGGGACTTTTCGGTTTAGCTTTGCTTACACGCAACGACGACAAAACGTCCGTTTTTCGTCTTATAGCTGCAGGTACTCAGGGTGATAAGCTCATCGCCGTATTCCGCCGTAACACCCGTGTCATACAGAGCATGTTTCTGTACCAGAGAAACATATTCCGCAAAGACCTCGGGATTGCTCAGATCCGTGTATTGATAATAGCGGAACACATTCTTCTCGTCCACAGCATACACGCGGGAGTCAAACGCAGCCATGACCTTGTACTCGCCTTCCCCATCCAACGTATCGAAAGAGATCGTAGGATGTTCTTCCCAAAAGCTCTGCGATTCATAGGACGTGACAGCGGCAAATACGGTGCCATTTTTCATGTAGTGACCATAGATCAAGTAGTTCCCGCAGCCTGGAAAGCAGCTTTCCTCGATATACGGAACTCCGCTCAGAGACTTGCTGCCGTCAAAAGCACGTCTGAGGTAGTAATCCTCTCTATCTGGCTTATACATCACCGGATAATTCAGCGGGGTGCCAGCCACGGAGATCCAGCCAAAAAAGTCCGGATTCATCGCGTAGAGTTGGCGATAACGGTCCAGCTTTGTAATTTCTTCCCTCTGCACTCCATCGCCAGATAAGCTGTCAGGCTGCTCATCGCTTTCCTCCAGCTGTCTGTCCTCTTCCGACACGATCGCGCTCAATCTCTCAAACGCCTGTTGCTCTTTCCGCTCACGGTACAGTCGGGCAGCCAACAGAACAGAGACGATGAGAAAGACCGCGGCAAAAAACAGGAACAGCAGCCGAGACACGGTCAGCAATAATGCTCTGCGTTTCACGTTCATAGATCTGTTTCCGAGAAAATGGTCTTGAGCCTGATCTGACACGGCAACGCATCCGTTACCACGTCTCACATTCTCTCTTCGCTCACTTCACACGCTTGCCAGTGTAGCTCAGCTTCTTGCTCGCGGCAAAGGTGACAGCCATACCGGCGGCAGCGCATGCCAGCAGCAGCATCATCAGAGCAACATTGCCGTCATCACCGGTCTTGGGCACATCGTCCAAAACAGGCTCAACATCTACCGGAGCGGGATCAGGTTCAGTGGTAGACTCGGTGGGATCAGTGGGCTCGATAGGATCGGTGGGATTACTGGGCTCAGTAGGATCAGTGGGGTTGCTGGGCTCGGTAGGATCGGTGGGATCGGTAGGATCGGTAGGCTCGGTGGGATCGGTAGGATCGGTAGGATCAGTGGGGTCGGTAGGATCGGTAGGATCGGTAGGGTCGGTAGGATCAGTGGGGTCGACCTTGGTATTGGCGAAGGTGATCACATCATCCTCAGCACCCACACTGACCGTGATGCTGGTCTTCTCGCTGGCAACTTCCTCGATGGAGTAGATCTTATAGCCCTCAGATGTGAGCTCGGTAATCTCATAAGTACCCTTGGGCAGATCCTTCAGGGTGACAGACGCGTCGGCAGCCACCTTGATCTTATTGGAAGCGTTCTCAGCGTCAGAGGCGCTGTAAACGTTGTTCACAAAGTAAACATCGTTGCCCTTGCTATCCTTCATGGTGAAGGTGAACTCGGGGGCGTTCTCGCCGACTTCAACGGCCTTGCCGTCCTGGTCAACCAGGACCTTTTCGATGGTCAGGTCATCGTTGGTGATGTAGGGGGCCAAAGAAGCGCCGGTCAGATACAGGTCCAGGCCGGTGGGGATGCCATGGTGGCCCTGGCTTCTCATGCCGTGGCCGCCGGTGCACTCCTGGATGCCGGTGTAGCGGTGGTCCTCAACCTCCACAACATACAGTCCATCCTCGTTCTGGGGCAGAACCTCCTTCAGGGCGTCAGGCACATCCTCAAACAGGATATCGGCACTGAAGTACAGATTTCTCATGTAGAAGCTGGCGCCGACCCAGTCGATAGCGGCCAGCAGAGTACCATCGGGAAGGCTCAGACCGATGCTGTACTCCCACATACCACGCTCTCTGCGGGTCTTAACATCAAAATCGGAAAAGTCATAATTGATATTGGTGAGCGGAGTCTTGACCACGATCTTAATAGAATCGGGGTCCAGCTTGCCCTGCATCACCACGGTCTCGCCGTCGATTTTAACGGAATACTTGGCGTCGACCTTCACGTCAATGTGAGTGGCCTCACAGCCGTGATCCTCAACATCGATATCAGGGATCTCGGGCAACTCGGGGCACTCAGGCAACTCGGGACACTCGGGCAGCTCAGGGCACTCGGGCAACTCAGGGCACTCGGGCAACTCCGGCAGAACGGGAATCGAAGGGAGCACAGGCAGCGCGGGGCACCCAGGCAGCGAGGGGCACTCAGGCAACTCGGGACACTCGGGCAGTTCGGGACACTCGGGCAACTCCGGCAGAACGGGAATCGAAGGGAGCACAGGCAGCGCGGGGCACCCAGGCAGCGCGGGCAGAACAGGGGCAGCAGGGATCTGGTCACCGGGGATAATTACTTCACAAGTAGGTGCGGGTACAGTCTCAGCAGTCACATTGCTTGCAAACACATTGGAAGACAGTGCGGCTATCATACAGATTGCCATTACGATAGCAATCCAACGGCGATTCTTCCGCATATCACATTCTCCTTTTCCTCAAAAATAATGGGCCAGGGACCAATCTTCTCTCTATATTATGCTTTACAAGCGCCTTGTCCGGCAGCCCCTTGCGGGGCTGCCAGACGAAAGGCGCGGTTGCAATTTATTACTCGCCGATGAAGTTGTAGATGATCTGAGCGCACTCAGCGCGGGTAGCGGTACCCTGGGCATCCAGGATGCCATCGCCCTTGCCGGAGATGATGCCGTTGGCAACAGCCCACTCCATGCCTTCCACGGCCCAAGCAGAGACCTGGTCGGCATCCTTATAGGCGGCCAGGCTGGTCGTCTTGGACACATCAGCGCCCTGGAACTTGGCGTACTGAAGCATAATGGTGGCCAGCTGCTGACGGGTGATGTTGTCGTTGGGAGCAAAGACGCTCTCGCCCATGCCCTTGACGATACCGTTCTCGTAAGCCCAGATGACAGCATTGCAATAATACTGATCCTCGGGGACATCAGTGAACTTGTTCTCGGCGGTCACTTCGGGCTTGCCCTCCAGACCGTACAGGATGGTAACGACCATACCGCGGGTCAGAGTCATGTCGGGACCAAACTCGGTGTCGGAAACGCCGTTCATAATGCCATCAATGTAAACCTTGCCGATGACATCAGCGGCCCAGTGGCCGTTAATGTCGGTAAAGGGCACCTTCTCTTCGGGCTCAACAACGGTACCGGTGTTGCCGGAGTTGGAGCCAGAACCAGAGCCAGAACCAGAGCCAGAACCAGAGCCAGAACCAGAGCCAGAACCAGAGCCAGAACCAGAGCCGGAGCCGGAACCGCCGCCGCTGCCGCCGCCGGAGAACTGCTCGTCACCGCAACGGGTGCAGGTACCATCAACATAATCGTGGCCCAGAGCAGGAACATCTTCAGTCTTAGTAGCGCCGCAGCCCTCAACGGTACAGGTGTAAGTCTTTTCGCCCTTCACAGTGCAGGTAGGCTCAGTAGTGACCTTGCCCTCGTCCCAAGTGTGGCCCTTGGCGGCAATGGTCTCGGTCTTGGTCTCGTCGCAGGCGGTGCAGGTGTAGGTCTTGACACCGTCCGCGGTGCAGGTGGGCTCAGCAGTGACCTTGCCCTCGTCCCACTTGTGGGCCGCAGGGATAGTCTCGGCTTCCACAGTGGTCTCGGTCATGCCTTCAGCATCCTTGAAAACCTTACCGCAGGAGCAGGTATAATACTCGTTGTTGCCAGCTGCGGTGCAGGTGGCCTCCTTGGCATCGACCTTCGTCAGGCTGTGCTGATGTACGCCGTCCACAGCAACAGTGATCTTGTCGCCGTCCATAGAGACGTCGTTCATACCCTCGTCGAAGGCTTCTTTAATCGTGCAGACGATCTCCGCCTCACCCCCGGGGGCGTCTTCGATGACCTCAAAAGTCAGGGTAGCCAGCTTTCCAGTTCCGGTAACGTTGCCCTCACTGTCAAAGGACAGCAGATAGGGCTTCGTATCCAGGCTCGGGCTGGTGATGGAGACAGAGAAGATCTTCTCATCACCGCTGACAAGCTCGGAATTTGTCAGGGTCAGATACTGGCTGTCGTAAGAGATATTCAAAGCCAGGCCAGCCAATCCGGGGTTACTCTCCAGCGTTACAACAACATCAAACGTTTCCCCTGCTTTGACATGATCACTGGGGCCGCTAAGGGAAACACTGCCGCTATCCGCCGCAAAGGCAACACCCATACAGGAGATCGCCACAGTGACCGCCATCAATAAGGCGGCAATTCGCTTTTTCATTTCAAAAACCTCCTTGTTTTGTTAAACAGATTCCTAAATTATTCAGCATCTTCGCTCTTGCCGAGCTGGACATCCCATCCCGCGTAATACTGGCGCAGGAGAACGACGTCCTTCAGAGTGACTGAGCCGTCTCCGTTCACATCGGCAGCGAGTTCATTCACCGTAACATCCCCACCTGCGTAATACTGGCGCAGGAGAACGACGTCCTTCAATTTGATCTCGCCGTCGTCATTCACATCGCCCAGGGTGTACGCGGGCTTGCCATTGGGATACTGCTTATCGACCACGTTGCCCATGTAGGTCGCGGTGCACACTCTGTAAGTATTGCCGTCCGAGCCGGCGATTTCCTCATCCTTGACTGTGCAGTTAAAGGTATCGTAGATCGCAGCGTCGCAGTACCGCTCAGCACACTTGAGCTGTGCCGTGCAGGTGCTGTAGTCCGCCGCCCACTCGATGTTCACGAACTCAGGGGTCTCGCCCTCATCATAGTCATAGTGCTCGTAGGTCGCATCCTTGTCATACGGCTTGTACCCGTCGTCACCGTCCTCGTACTCCTCGTGATAGGAGGTATTGCAGTGGACGCAGACGTAGCACTCTTCCAGCTCGTTGTCGATGTAGTGGTGGTTCTGCGCCAGATCATTCTCGTTTGTGACCTTAGCGGTGCCGTCACTCAAGCCGTATGTCTTGGTCCGCTGCTCCGTGTAACCATCCTGACCACACCAGGCACGAACGGTAACAGTAACGTACTTGTCATCCTCAGTGCCCTCAGAGGCATTCTCAACCGCTTCAGCGTCTTCTGTGTTCTCCTCAGAGGCCAACTCTTCGAGCATAGCGTCCATGGGCATGGTATCCACCACGTTGGCGCACCACATGAACTCCTCGTTGTCGTTGACATCGGGATCAGAGCCGTCGTCGGTGTACTTGCTGTAATCGGGGTTGTAGTCCACGGCCTCCAGCGTGTAGGGCTCGTAGGGGCCGTACACGTAATTGCCGTCATCATCCTTCCGGCCCTTGTTGGACTCAGAGAAGTTGGTGCCGATACTGACAGTCAGGGTGGGAACGGGGTCGCCATCGCGGACCGTGGTCTTGCCGACCACAGTTTCACCATCAGGGCCACCCATAATCGGATCCTCCCGATATATCACCTCATCCTCAATGCAGATGGCGGCGATGGGACGGTTGAACACATGGAAGGCGTTGTTCTCGGCACCCTCTGCGTTGTAGTCAGCCTTCGACACCGCGTAGAAGGACATACCGGTGAAGTCACGGCCGTCGGTCTTGGCGTACACGTCGTTGTACTCCTTCAGCTGGGCAATGGCCACATCCTCCAGGGTCAGCTTCTCTTCCGCGCTGGTCACCTTGTCCGCGCCGGTCATGGTGTAGATCTTGTTGCCCAGGTTGAAATAGAGCACGCCGTCGTACATACCCATACTGTGGACCAGATCGGGATACATGTCGTAGTATGTCTCGTCCAGGAGGACCTGGTCGTAATACGGGCCCTGCTTCTTATCTTCGGAGATGTCCTTGTTGTCCAGCACTTCCTCGTCGGGAAGCACGGAGCCGTAGCCGAAATGGAACAGGATCTCATCGTGGGGATCGTCGTAGGAGCTCATGCCGCCGGTACCGCCGCTGCTGCCGCTTTCTTCTTCCTCCGTCTCCTCCGTCTCCTTCGGCTCATCCACGGCGGTGCGGGGACGGCGGACCAGCCGGTCCTTCTCGGAGTTGTTGCTCTCGCCGCGCATCTGCTCCATCAGTTCGCCCAGGTCCTTGCCCTGGTCTTTCATCTGGTTCATCATGTTCATCATGTTGGCGTAGGAGAAGCTGGGGCCGGTGATGTAATACCAGTAGTTGTCGTCATGGGTGATCTCGCCCACAGCGCCGGAGAACCAGGTGGCCTCATACTGCTCGTCGTCGCATTCCAGCTCCTTCATGCCCACGTCTTCCACGTTGTACTTGGTCCAGTACACATGCTCGTTGCCGTACTTATCCTTCTCGGTCTTATAGGGATTGCCGTTGGCGTCCACGATCACATTGCCCTCTTCATCCGTGTTGAGGGTTCTCAGGAAGACCACGCCGTCATACCGGCAGTCGATGTAGTCCATGGAATCCTCGAACATGCCCAGCATGTTGACGGGAGAGATCATGAAGTACTTGTGGGAAATATTGCCCTTGGTCTCCACGCGGCACTGGTCCATGACTTCGGTACTGATGTCGTCATAGGCGGAGTCAATGCAGTACCACTTGCTCCCGACTTTGACCGCATTATAGTAATGGGCGGAGCCGAACATCTCATCGGCCTTGCCGAAGCCGGAATCCGCACCAGCTACGCTGAACTCGGCCAGGTCCGCGTAGAACCGGATCTGGACCAGGTCCACGATGTCTTTATCTTTCACCTCGGAGGCGGTCTTCCAGGTGCCGTCCTCGTTCTGGTAGATCTCAGGGAATGCCTGCTGGACCAGCACGGCGAAGGTGGCGGCGTAGCCCAAGCAGACGCAGCCGTCATAGCCCATGGCATCAGACAGCAGGGTGCCGAAGGCGGTCATCTGGGCGGGATCCGGATTGCCGGTGCCGGCCGCGGTCTTGACCAGGACGCCCATGTCAAACTCTGCGTTATTGGCGATCCAGTCGTGGATGACCAGATACTTCTGGACCGGGGTCATCTTCTCGTCCAGCTGGTCCAGGCAGTCCTTGATCTTCTCATCCAGCAGGCTGCCGTAGTCCTTCTCATAGGACATATAGGCCAGGGTCATCATCTCCATGGTGTGGTCCATAACGGCATCGGGGATGTAGTCCTCCGGATAAGAGTCGATTTGGGTCTTGAACGCACCGTAAGGCGTATCCTTCGTATTCTTGGAGGTCCAGAAGTCACCTGCCGCACCGAAGTGCTGGGCAAAGTCGCCGGTGAAGGTCAGCATCTGGTTCCAGTGGATCTGTTCAGCGCAGGCGGTCACATCCTTCCGGTCCTCGAAGGTGCCGTACTTGCAGTCGTAGGTGGCATACTTGATGGTGGAAGCGTAGTCGGCGTTTTTACCGAAGTCGGCCCTGTTCAGGGACTCATGCTCTCCGAACGCGTACATCGTTTCGTAATCCACGCCATTTTCTTCCGTAGGTTCCAGAACAATCTTCTCACTGCCATCGCCGTCCTTGGGCGTCAGCGTGACGGACACCAGTTTGAAGTCGATGACGCTCTTCTCTCCGTATCCAATTGTCTTTGTCTCCGAATCGTAAATCAGAGTCATGGCAGCGTTTTCTTTACCGACTATGTTCCCGTCCGCATCGACAAATTTGTCGTCACGCTGCCAGTCGAAATAGACATCATACTCAGTACCAGACTCGCCGTCCGCAGTATTTGTCACGGTGTAGTTGGCCTGATCGTATGTGACGGTATAGGTGGCACCCTTCTTGCCATTCAGTGTGCCGCCGTTTTCAATGCCATTCTCGGAAACAGTATAGGTAATCTCATTATCAGCCTCGTCGTACTTGGGAACGGAAATCGTTTTAGAAGGGGTCTTCTTATCGAATTCAAATTTGTATTCATAATAGTAAGGATCGTCTTGGTCATAATACTCTGAAGTATCCTGATCACTGTTCTCGGTCTTGCCAATGAGAATCAGTGTCACGGTGTCGGGACGGTTTGCCGTCTTGTTATTGTCCTTCCAGTTTACTTTGACCGTGATGTCCTGCGTATTCTCATCGACGTCGTCCTCATCGGACAAAACGGCCGCATCCTCATTATTCAGCGAAAAGGAGGCGGCCATGGTTTGAGAAGACACCGATTCCTCGTCATCCTCTGCCAGCATGGCGGCGGTGATCATCGCGTCGGACGCCTCGGACTTGGGCACATAATTGATTCCCGTGACCTTGCCGTCCACGACCTCGCACTCATAAGCCACGTCGCCCAGGTAATAGTCCGCCAGGACCTCTCTCATGACCCGGTTGAACTGGCTCTCAGTCAGGTTGAAGCGGGAGGTATCAAAGGTACCCATGTCGTTCTGCAGCAGCTCCAAGCCCAGGCTGGTCTTGACAGCCTCCAGGCTGATGCCGCTGGCTCTTTCCACGAGTTTAGCCAGGAGAGCATCGGTCTGCTTCTCCATGGGCTCCTCGCCCTGGGCGATCATATTGGCTACCGTAGCCTGCACCTGCGCCGGGACGCCGGACAGGTCCACGTTGATGCCCCAGGGATTGGAGTTTGCGCTTCCCTGAGCGCTTGGCGGGGTGTACGTCTTTGCTGACGCGATGGGCAGACAGCTCATAACCATGGCAGCTGTCAGCATGACCGATGTCAGCCATCTAGCTTTTTTCCTCATCACAGATTCTCCTCATCTCATTGATTACGTTCTGCTTTTTTGATCGGCTTCCCGCGGATCCTCCAGCCTAACAAGGCCTTCGCTCTATCGAACACACTCTTCATAATTATATGGAAAAAGTATACCAGAAACTACCTTTGATTGCAACCCCATCTCCTTTCTTTTTTCTCCCGCCCGGGGGCCTAGACTTTACAGAACAAAAAAGCGCGGGACCCACTGGTCCGTGCCTCCGGTCTGGCGCCTCCAGTGAATCCCGCGTATTTACCCATATTAATTCTCGCCCATCAGCTGGCGGGCCAGACCGATCCGGTTGGTCTTAAAATGGAAGAAGGGGCGTTCGGGCACCTGGATGATCTCCACAGGGCGCTCGAAATCCTCCAAGGCGTTGTCAACAGCCTCCCGGATATCCTCAGGGGCACAGCCGTCCTCCAGAACAGTATACAGGTAGGGCAGATAGTAACCCTTGTGCTCCTTGTCGGGGACGATGACGAAGAATCCGTCCACCAGACCCTCGATCCCAGCCTCAGCGACCCGGTTCTCCATCACCAGTTCCAGCAGCGCGCCGCCGTTATAGCGCACCTTGTCGCCGCGGCCCAGCATATAGATGATGCCGTTTTCGTCCATGTAGCCCTGGTCGGCAGTATGCAGCCACGTCAGGCCGTCGCTGTGGGTCTGCAGAGCCTCCACGCTCTTCTCCTCGTCGTCATAGCCCAGCATCAGGCCGGGGCCGGAGACGCAGATCTCGCCCACTTCGCCGTAATCCAGTTCCTCCTCGGTGCCGTGCTTGAACACGCTGATGATATTCAGGGGGGCGGGAATGCCAACCGCACAGTCCTTCACGGGTTGGCCCGGGCAGGGAAGGGCGCAGCTGGAACCGACCTCGCTCTGGCCGTAGGACAGCGTGTAGGGGGCCATGCAGTTATGACTGCGCAGGAACTGCTCCGCGTTTCTGATCTGCATGTTGTTGAACCCCTCGCAGCCGCAGCCGGCGGCCAGCAGATGAGACATATCATAATCGGCAGGCAAGCGCTTGCTGCGCATCAGAGCCGCGATAAACATTGGGATATGGGGCCAGAGATTGGGACGGTAGCGCATGAACTCCAAGTCCAGATCCTCTACCTCCACAAAGGGATCCAGGATCAGCAGCTTGTTGGAGGCAAGAGGCATCAGCATCATGGAAACGACCACGGCCACCAGGCAGGGAGGCAGAATGGTCAGCAGCCAGGTAGGACGGAAATCATCGGTGGCACCGTAGAAAGCCATTTGATGGACCACACCGATCAAGGTCTTGGCGGAATGGACGACCTGCTTGGACGTGCCGGTGGAGCCGCTGGTGTACACACACAGCAGAGGACGATTATAATCCGGATCGGCCTCGACCTGGCCCTTGAAATCCTTGCCCTTGGCCATGAACTCGTCCCAGCTCATGAGCTGCTCGCCCTCCGCCTTCTTGGCGGGATAACAATTCTCAACGAAACGCGTGACATGCTCGGGCATCTGCTCGGGATCGGCGGAGTGATAGGGAGAGAGGGTGATCACCCGCTTAACACCGGCGGCGCAGTAGGCATCCAGTTCTTCCTGAGACAGGAAGTCGTGGATCACCATGACCTTGGCACCGGACCTGGCGATAGCCTCAGCGTTCTCCTCGATGGTATTGTCGCGGCACAGAACAGAAGCGCCGACCTTTTCCGCCGCCAGCAGCAGGATGATAAACTCAGGCACGGAACGCAGCATCACAGGGAGCTGGTCCCCCTCGCCGATCCCCATGGCACGCAGAGCCAGAGCGGTTTCATCGACCCACTGGAAGATCCGCTCCCAAGTAAAATCCACCCCGTAGTAGTGCATCGCCACAACATCCGGTCCGGGGGCTTTCATCTTCATGTAATCCGTGAGCGTACATTCAGGGAGCTTCAGGTTTCGCACCATCTCGGGGTAATACTTCATCCAGGGGCGGTCCACACTGGCCTTCCCTGTCACAGTCTTTTTCTCGTCCATCTTCCTGTTTCCGTTCCTTTCATCTTCATCTCTTCTTTTCCCACTTTTTCTCAAAGTAAAAAGTGAATCGACCACACGCACTTTGCGCAGAGCTGTCATTCTGAGAGGCACAGACGTTACGTTTTTCTGTTCCTCCTACAAAACGCAATTCCACGCGTACTGTTTCAATAACATAGCATACCTTTACAGGCATTTCAAATGAGCGTTTGTGAATAATATTTCCTATTTTTTAAAAAATTGATTCAATAATATTTTATATATAAAATTTGCATTTTTATTTTGTATACTTTTATATATAAAATAATTATTCTTCTATTATTTGTTGGCGTCCAAAGAAATTTGAACGAATGAACGATTGTGCTTAAAATTGACACTTTATTTTCCCGTTTCACCAGAACTGTTTTCAAGATTACCGCGCGGCGTTCCGGACAAGTCCGGATCAAAAAGCAGCTCCCTCCGCCGCCTCCTGTGGACCTTTTCCCCGCACTGTCTCAGCCATGTCCGCAAGGATATCTTTTCACAGCAATCTGTGTTCCCGCATAAGCTGGCTGCGAGGTGATCGTATGCGCACATGTTCTGCCCGTCCTGACGGGACCGCACAGATCAGAGGCGGCGATGAGGCCCCCTGTCTGCACGGCTGCGTTCAATTTTATCAGCAGCCACAGGGCGTTTTGGTCGTGGCCAATGTATCCGGACTGCCGCAGGATGGCGGCCCGGGCTTCTGTGCCCTTCATATCCACGAGGGCGGCAGCTGTACCGGAGACAACTTTTCCGGCACGGGCAGCCACTATAATCCTACCGGCGCGCCTCACCCCAACCACGCGGGCGATCTGCCCCCGCTGCTGTCATGCCGCGGACGGGCGCATTTATCGGTGCTGACAGACCGTTTCTCCGTGAGGGATGTGATCGGACGCTCTGTGGTGATCCACAGCGGTCCGGACGATTTTCACTCCCAGCCTTCCGGCAACTCCGGTAACAAAATCGCCTGCGGGGTGATCCGCCCCACATGACCCCCGGCTCTCCATCCCGCTCCGGCGGTCCGGCGGTCCGGCGGTCCGGCACATTTACGGCATTTTCCCAAAGAACCGCCGCGGCTGTGGTCCGCCAGACCGCTTATTCTCAAATAACCCCGTTTTCGCTCTTGCAAAACCCGGCTTTTTATGATATAAATACCTTTAGTCTAAATGCGAGGAACGGGAAAATAGCGTGCATTTGTTCCGCAGAGAGGGGCGGTCACCGGCTGAAAGCCGCCCTGGAACACAACCGCTTGGTTCGCCCGGGAGCGGCCCGCGAGAGCGGGACGGGGTTTCCGCCGTTATCGGAGCTTAAGTGCGTGCCCTTCGGGGCGCGAATGCGGGTGGTACCGCGGAAGGTTTGCCTTTCGTCCCAACAGTCAAGGGACGGAGGGCTTTTTTCAACTCTTTTGAGGGAGGTATCTCATGCGTCTTTTCCGATTCGGAGCCGCCGTTTTCCTTCTGCTGGCCGGGCTTTCGGCACTGGCCGCCTGTCAGTCCGCACCCGGTCCCGTCTCCCCGCCTGCCCCGCCGGCTGCCAGTCAGAGTCAGGAGCAAGTTTCTTCTCCCGAACAGCCGCCCCAGGCATCGGACCCCGCTACCCCCGAACAGCTCCCTTCCGCTCTGCCGGAGCAGCCTCAGCCCCCATCCCCGCCGCAAATTGAGCCTCAGCCGGCCCCGGAGCCCATAGATGTGCCGGAGCCCGCGCCCGAGGCCCAGCCGGAGACGGAAACAGAACCGGAGCCGGAGTCCGGCACCGAGCCTGAACCGCTGCCGGAAGCCGGGCCTGAACCGGCTCCCGAACCGCCGTCTGAACTCCAACCGGAGCCCGCGCTCTCTGATAATCACACCCTTTATATCCTGATGTACCACCATATGGTGGAGGACGGCCAGAGCTGCAACACCTGGACCATCACCACCGGCCGGTTCTGGGAGGACCTCCAGTGGCTGCGGGACAACGGGTACACCTGGCTGCTGCCCAGCCAGCTGGCTGCCGGGACTCCCCTGCCGGAAAAGGCGGTGCTCATCACCTTCGACGACGGCTATGCCAGCAACTACCATCTGGCCTTCCCCATCCTGGAGGAGTTTCAGGCCAAGGCCGTTATCTCCCTCATCACCCGGCAGATTGAAGAGCAGCACCCCGATTTTCTGACCTGGGACATGTGCCGGGAGATGGCCGCCTCCGGTCTGGTGGAATTCGGCTCCCACACCTATGACGCCCACCAGGAGGACCCCCGAGGCATCAAGCACATCTCCGGTGAAAGCCGGTCGGACTATGAGGCCCGGATCTTCCCTGATCTGCAGGCCAGCATTGACCAGATCCAGGCCAATCTGGGTACCGAGGTTCTCTTCTTCGCCTACCCCCACGGCCAGAAGGAGCGCTGGGCCAACGACTATCTCCGGGAGCACTTCGCCATCACCGTCACCACCCGGCACGGCCCCGCCGACCTCTCCCGAGGCCTGTATGACCTGCCCCGCCACAACATCACGGTGGAGCACCCGGTCAGCGAATTTTTGAAATAAGGTTATTTTCTTCCAAAGAAAAAGGAGAATCAGTTATGAAAGAACAGTTAGCAAACATCCGCGCCCAGGCTCTGGCCGCCTTTGACGGCGCCAAGGACTCCGCCGCTCTGGACGCCCTGCGGGTCCAGTACCTGGGCAAGAAGGGCGAACTCACAGCCGTTCTGAAGCAAATGGGCAAGCTGTCCGCCGAGGAGCGCCCCGCCATGGGCCAGCTGGCCAACGAGGTCCGCGCCGCTCTGGAGGAGGCCCTGGAGGCCGCCGGCAAAAAGCTGGAGGCCGCCGCCCTGGAGGCCAAGCTGAAGCTGGAGGCGGTGGACGTGACCATCCCCGGCGACAGCGTGGCCATCGGCCACAAGCACCCCATGTACAGCGCCCTGGATGAGATCAAGGACATCTTTGTGGGCATGGGCTTTACCGTTCTGGACGGCCCCGAGGTGGAGCTGGCCTACTATAACTTCGACCGGCTCAACGCCGAGGAGGGCCACCCCTCCCGCGACTGGTCCGATACCTTCTACTTTGACGCCGACAGCCGGGTGATGCTCCGCTCCCAGACCAGCCCCATGCAGGTCCACGCCATGGAGACCATGGAGCTGCCCATCCGCATCATTGCCCCCGGCCGGGTATACCGGAAGGACGAGGTGGACGCCACCCATTCCCCCATGTTCCACCAGGTGGAGGGCATGGTCATCGACAAAAATGTCACCATGTCCGACCTGAAGGGCACCCTGAACGCCGTGGTGGAGCAGCTTTTCGGCAAGGGCACCGTCACCCGGTTCCGCCCCCACCACTTCCCCTTTACGGAGCCCTCCTGTGAGATGGACGTCCAGTGCCACAAGTGCGGCGGCAAGGGCTGCCCCACCTGTAAGGGCGAGGGCTGGATCGAGGTGCTGGGCGCCGGCATGATCCATCCCAAGGTGCTGGAGATGTCCGGCATCGACCCCGAGGTCTACTCCGGTTGGGCCTTCGGTATGGGTCTGGAGCGTCTGGCCATGCGCCAGTTCAAGATCACCGACCTGCGGCTGATCTTTGAGAACGACACCCGGTTCCTGGAGCAGTTTTGATCCCCAGGTTTCAAATCGTTTCCATGCAGAATTCAGAATGCAGAAATGAGTTTCATTCCCGCGTTTCTGCGTTTTACTTATAAGGAGTTTTGATGTATGAATCTATCCCGTAAATGGCTCAATGAGTTTGTTACCGTTGAGGCCAATGATAAAGACTTTGCCGAAGCCATGACCCTGTCCGGCTCCAAGGTTGAGATCACCGAGGACCTGGGCTGCGAGATCTCCAACGTAGTGGTGGGCAAGATCCTGTCCATGGAGCGCCACCCCGATTCCGACCACATGTGGGTCTGCCAGATCGATGCGGGCCGCGAGGAGCCCGTCCAGATCGTCACCGGCGCCTGGAACATCCACCCCGGCGACCTGGTCCCCGCCGCCCTCCACAAGTCCACCCTCCCCGGCGGACACAAAATCGAGAAGGGCAAGCTGCGCGGCGTGCTGTCCAACGGCATGCTGTGCTCCCTGAAGGAGCTGGCTCTGGATGAGCGGGACTTCCCCTACGCCGTCATTACCGCCGCCGCCCTGCTGAACGACTACAAGCCCCTGGACAAGGACAAGCCCTCCATCCCCGCCGACGTCCAGCCCGGCCACAAGATCTACGGCCCCGTGGTGGCCGCCCAGGTGACCGCCGTGGAGAACGCGGGCGTGAACCTGTGGAAATGCGCTCTGAACGACGGCAAGGAGACCGCGGAGGTCGTCACCCCCTGCCAGAACATCCACGAGGGCGACATGGTGGCTCTGAACACCAAGAGCAAGACCATCTGCACTCTGGCCGACCTCCACGCCGACCAGAAGGAATTCCCACACTGTATTAACGACGGCATCTTCATCCTCCACGAGGAGGGTGTGAAGCCCGGCGACGACATCAAGCCTGTCATTGGCGCTGACGACCATGTGGTGGAATTTGAGATCACTCCCAACCGCCCCGACTGCCTGTCCGTCATCGGTCTGGCCCGGGAGGCCGCCGCCACCTTCAATGCCGACCTGCGGCTCCACGAGCCGGTGGTCAAGGGGGGCGGCCAGGGCGATCTGATGGAGCTGCTGGACGTGGAGACTCCCGCCGCCGACCTGTGCCCCCGGTACACCGCCCGGATGGTCCGGAACGTGAAGATCGCCCCCTCCCCCAAGTGGATGCGGGAGCGGCTGCGCTCCATGGGCGTGCGCCCCATCAACAACATCGTGGATATCACCAACTACGTCATG
This sequence comes from Pseudoflavonifractor phocaeensis, assembly GCF_021531375.1. GTDB lineage: Bacteria > Bacillota > Clostridia > Oscillospirales > Oscillospiraceae > Lawsonibacter > Lawsonibacter phocaeensis_B. Next base: position 118,116 of record NZ_JADYTU010000001.1, on the reverse strand, counting down.
CTGGAGTACGGCCAGCCCATGCATGCCTTTGACTACCGCTATGTGAAGGGCGGCAAGATCGTGGTCCGCCGGGCCGAGGACGGCGAGGAGCTGACCACCCTGGACGGCAACGTCCGCAAGCTGACCTCCAACATGCTGGTCATCGCCGACGACACCCGGGCCGTGGGTCTGGCGGGCATCATGGGCGGTCTGAACAGCGAGATCGTGGGCGACACCGTGGACGTGGTCTTTGAGTCCGCCAACTTTGACGGCACCACCATCCGCAAGACCGCCCTGGCTCTGGGCATGCGCACTGAGGCCTCCGCCAAGTTCGAGAAGGGTCTGGACATTCTGAACACCCTGCCCGCCGTCAACCGTGCCTGTGAGCTGGTGGAGCTGCTGGGGGCCGGCGAGGTGCTGGGCGGGGTCATCGACATCCTCAACTATGTGCCCCAGCCCCGGGTGCTGAAACTGGAGCCCGAGAAGATCAACGCCCTGCTGGGCACCGACGTGGAGGCTCCCGAGATGGTCCGCATTCTGGAGAAGCTTGGCTTCGGCGTCAGCGGCGGCGACGTCACCGTTCCCTCCTGGCGCGGCGATGTGATCGGCATGGCCGACCTGGCGGAGGAAGTGGCCCGGTTCCACGGCTACAACAACATTCCCTGTACCCTCCAGCGGGGCGAGACCACCCAGGGCGGCTACTCCGATGTCCAGAAGCTGGAGCGGTCTCTGGGTTCCATCTGCCGCTCCATGGGCTACAACGAGATCATCACCTACTCCTTCATCTCCCCCACCTACTATGACAAGATCCGCTGGGCGGCTGACGATCCCCGCCGGAAGTCCATGAAGATCATGAATCCCCTGGGCGAGGACACCTCTATCATGCGCACCACCGTCCTGCCCTCTATGCTGGAGATCCTGACCCGGAACTACAACTTCCGCAACAAGTCCGCCCGCCTGTATGAGCTGGGCCGGACCTACTTCGAGCGGGAGGACGGTCTGGCCGACGAGCCCAAGGTCCTGTCCCTGGGCGCTTACGGCGCCGGCATGAACTTCTTCGCCCTGAAGGGGGCTGTGGAAGCCATCCTCCGCTCCATCCGGGCCGAGGGCGTGACCTTCGAGGCCGTGAAGGACAACCCCTCCTACCACCCCGGCCGCTGCGCCCAGGTGCTGGTGGACGGCAAGAGCGTGGGCGTATTTGGCCAGATCCACCCCCTGGTGGCCCAGAATTACGGTGTGGACGTGGAGCTGTACTGCGCCGAACTCAGCTTCGACGCCCTGTTCGCCGCCATGGGTGCTGCTCCCATCTATAAGCCCCTGCCCAAGTTCCCCTCGGTCACCCGGGACATCGCCGTGGTCTGCGGCGAGGACGTCACCGTGGGTGCCCTGGAGAACGCCATCCGCAAGGGGGCAAAGGGCCTGCTGAAGGAGGTCAAGCTCTTCGACATCTACCGCGGCAAGGGCGTGGAGGACGGCAAGAAGTCCGTGGCCTTCAATCTGGTCCTCCGCTCCGACGACCGCTCTCTCACCAGTGAGGAGGCGGACGCCGATGTGAAGAGCATCCTGGAGGCTCTGAAAAAGGAGTGCGGCGCGGTCCTGCGCTGACCCTCCCCGCGTTTGTTCCAAAAGCGCCCCGCAGCTGCGCTGCGGGGCGCTTTTTCAACCCCGATGCCTCAACGGCAACAGAGTCCCTTTCCCTTTATGCTTTACCTTTCCCTCATTTTGAAGTACAATATTAAAAAACAAACTGGAGGCCATCCCTATGATCCGCTTTGAATGTGACTATGCCACCGGCGCCCACCCCAAGGTATTGGAAAAGCTGGTGGAGACCAACCGCGAGGAGTGCCCCGGCTACGGCACGGACGGGCACTGCGCCCGTGCCGCCCAGCTGATCCGCGATCTGTGCCAGGCCCCCGGGGCCGACGTCCACTTTCTGGTCGGCGGCACCCAGACCAACATGACGGTGATCGCCGCCGCTCTGCGCCCCCACCAGGGGGTCGTCTGCACCCAGATGGGCCACATCAACGACCACGAGACCGGAGCCGTGGAGGCCACCGGCCACAAAATCCTCCCCGTCCCCTCTGTAGATGGTAAGCTCACCGCCCGGCAGGTGGCCGACCTGTGCAAGGCCCACTATGAGGACCCCTCGGTGGAGCACAAGGTCCAGCCCGGCATGGTCTACCTCTCCCACCCCACCGAGATGGGCACCGTCTACACGCTGGCCGAGCTGGAGGAAATCCGTCAGGTTTGCGACCAGTACCACCTGAGTCTGTTTCTGGACGGCGCCCGTCTGGTCTATGGCCTGGCCGCCTCCGACGTGACCCTGCCCGACCTGGCCCGGCTGTGCGACGTGTTCTATCTGGGCGGTACCAAGGCCGGCCTTCTCTTCGGCGAGGCGGTGGTCATCACCAACGAGGCTCTGAAAGCCGATTTCCGCTACCTTATCAAGCAGCGGGGCGGGATGCTGGCCAAGGGCCGGCTGCTGGGGGTACAGTTCGAGGCCCTGCTGGAGGACGGCCTGTACCGGGAGATCGGCCGCAAGGCGGTGGGCCAGGCCCAGCGGCTGCAAAAGGCCTTTCTGGACAAGGGCTGGTCCCTGCTCATCCCCACCCCCACCAACCAGCAATTCCCGGTGATTCCCAACCAGGCTCTGGAGATCCTGAACCGAAAGTACAGCAGCTGCTTCTGGTGCCGGCCTGACGGCGATCACACCGCCGTCCGCTTCTGCACCAGCTGGTCCACCCGGGACGAGGACATCGACGCCCTCATTGCCGACATTCAGGCGCTGTGACCCATGATCCTGACATAAAAAATCCCGCCCAGGCGCGCTAAGGCATGCCTGGGCGGGATCATATTTTATTCGTCCTCGTCGTTCTTCATCAGCAGGTACATGACTGCTTTCTGGGCGTGCAGCCGGTTCTCCGCCTCGTCAAAGATCTCGTCGGCGTGGGCCTCGAAGACCTCGGCGGTGATCTCCTCCCCCCGGTGGGCGGGCAGGCAGTGCTGGACCATACATTCGGGATTGGTGAGGGCCATCAGTTCCGCGTTGATCTGGTATCCGGCAAAGGCCTTGGCCCGGATGGCCCGTTCCTCCTCCTGACCCATGGACGCCCACACGTCGGTGAACACCACGTCGGCGCCCACGGCGGCCTCCTTGGGGACACGGTGGAGGGAGAACCGGAAAGAGGGATCGCTCTTGGCGAACTCCAGCACCCGGGGATCGGGGTCGTAGCCCTCGGGGCAGGCCACAGCCACCTCCATGCCGCACTTCAGGCCGCCCACAATGAGGGAGTTGGCCATGTTGTTGCCGTCGCCGATATAGCACATCTTCAGCCCTTCCAGCACAGCCTTATGCTCCCGGACGGTCATCAGATCCGCCAGCACCTGGCAGGGGTGGCAGAAGTCAGTCAGGCCGTTGATGATGGGGATCTTGGTATACTTGGCCAGATTCTCCACCTCTTCCTGGGCGAAGGTGCGGATCATGATGCCGTCGCAGTAGCGGTCCAGTACCCGGGCGGTGTCCTCCACCGGCTCGCCGCGGCCGATCTGGCTCTCCTTTCCGGAGAGGAACAGGGCGTGGCCGCCCAGCTGGAACATGCCGGTCTCGAAGGAGACCCGGGTCCGGGTGGAATTTTTCTCAAAGATCATGGCAAGGGTCTTGCCGTGGAGATAGTCGTGGATGATGCCGTGTTTCTGGTTGTATTTCAGCTGGTCCGCCGTGTTCAGGATCTTGATGATGTCCTCCTTGGACAGGTCCAGCAGCTTCAGCAGATCTTTTTGCATTGGAATGACCCCCTACTTTTAGAGTGAAGATAGAAGAGTGGGGAGTGGAGACGCGGAGAAAAGCTTCCCTCTCCACTCTTCACTCTCAACTCTAAATCAGGCAAGCGCGGCTTTCATGATCTCCAGTCCCTTGTCCATCTCCTCCTTGGTGACCACCAGCGGAGGCAGCAGACGCAGGTCGGGACCGGCGGTAAGGATCAGCAGGCCGCTCTCTACCAGCTTGGCGGCCAGTTCCTTATTGGTCTTATCCCCCTTGACCTCCACACCGATCATCAGGCCCATGCCCCGGGTAGCTCCCAGACAGGGCAGCTCCATGGCCTCGATCCGGCTGCGGAGATATGCGCCCTTCTCCTGTACCTGGGCCAGGAAGCCGTCGTCCAGGGTGTCCAGCACATAGCAGGCGGCGGCGGCGGCCACGGGGTTGCCGCCGAAGGTGGTGCCGTGGGTGCCCGGCGTAAAGACGTTCCGGCACTTCTCATTGGCCATGACGCCGCCGAAGGGCAGGCCGCCGGCGATGCCCTTGGCGAAGGACACCACATCGGGGTGGATGCCGTACTGCTGGAAGGCGAACAGGGAGCCGGTACGGCCCACGCCGCTCTGGACCTCGTCGATGAGGAGGAGCCAGTCCCGCTTGGCGCACAGGTCCGCCACCGCCCGGACGAATTCCCGGTCCAGGGGCAGCACGCCGCCCTCACCCTGGACCAGCTCCATCATGACGCCGCAGACGTCGTGGCCGGCCACCGCCTCCACGCTGTCCAGGTCGTTGGCGTCGGCATAGCGGAAGCCCTCCGTGAAGGGGAAGAAAAAGTCGTGGAACTTGTCCTGTCCGGTGGCGGCCAGGGTGGTGATGGTACGTCCGTGGAAGGAGTTATGGAGGGTGATGACCGTCCCCCGGCCCTTGCCGTACTTGTCATAGGAGTACTTCCGGGCCAGCTTGATCATGGCCTCGTTGGCCTCGGCGCCGGAGTTGCCGAACATCACGTTGGACATTCCCGTCCGGACGCACAGCTTCTGGGCCACTTTGGCGTAGGGCTCGGCGTAAAACAGGTTGGAAATATGCCCCAGCTTGGCAGCCTGGGCCGTCACCGCGTCCACCCAGCCCTGGTCCCCATGGCCCAAGGAGGTGACGCCGATGCCGGCGGTAAAGTCGATGTACTCTTTGCCCTGTGTATCCCACACGGTAGCTCCCTCGCCGTGGTCGATGGCCACGGGGAACCGGCCGTAGGCGTGCATGACATACTGCTCATCCAGGGCCTTGATCTCTTCAAAGTTCATAGTTCACCCTCCGTAATCGGTGTGTAGGGGCGGCCCCGCGCGACCGCCCGCAGGCCTCAATTCGTCAGCATGGTTCCGATGCCCGCGTCGGACAGCAGCTCGATAAGGATGGAGTGGGCCACCCGGCCGTCCAGGATGGTGGCCGACTTGACGCCGGAACGCACCGACTCCACGCAGCAGTCCACCTTGGGGATCATGCCGCCGGAGATAACGCCCTCCCGCACCAGGGCGGGGACATAGGACAGCTGAAGCTCCGGGATGAGGGTGGATTCATCCTTGGGGTCCCGGAGCAGGCCCCGGACGTCGGTGAGCAGGATCAGCTTTTCCGCCTTCAGGGCTACGGCCAGCTTGGCGGCGGCGGTGTCAGCGTTGATATTGTAGGAGACCTCGGCGTCCTCGCCCTGGGCCACGGTGGACACCACGGGGATGTAGCCCCGCTCCAGAGCGTCCACAACAGGTCTGGGGTCCACATGGGTGATCTCGCCCACCATGCCGTACTTCTCGTCCAGCTTCTTGGCCCGGAGCATGGCGCCGTCCAGACCGCACAGGCCCAGCGCCCGGCCGCCCAGACGGTTCAGCGTGGCTACCAGCTCCTTGTTCACCCGGCCGCACAGCACCTGCTGGACGATGTCCATGGTCTCCTCATCGGTGTAGCGCAGGCCGTCCACAAAGCGGCTCTCCTTGCCCACCTTCTTCAGCATCTCGCTGATCTCCGGGCCGCCGCCGTGGACCACCACCACGCGGATGCCCACCAGGCTGAGCAGGATGATGTCGGAGATGACGGCGTGGCGCAGCTCCTCGGACACCATGGCGTTGCCGCCGTATTTCACCACGATGGTCTTGCCGTAGTATTTTTGAATATAGGGCAGGGCCTCGGCCAGTACCTGGGCCCGGTCCACTTCGTTGAAGGACATGGGTAGATCCCCCTTTTTATTTTGTTTCGTTGGTCCGCCGGACGCGGAGAGAATTTCGTCAGGTCCGGTAGTCGCCGTTGATCTTCACATAGTCATAGGTCAAATCGCAGCCCCAGCACTCGGCGGATTCCTCGCCCTCGTTCAGGTCCACGGCGATGACCACTTCCTTCTGGGAGAGGATCTCCTTGGCCTTGTCCTCGTCAAACTCCACCTGCTCCCCCTGGCGGCAGACCAGGATCTCACCGGCGGAGGACTGGAAGGTCACGTCCACACGCTCAGGGCGGAAGGGGGCCTTGGAGTAGCCCATGGCGCACAGGACCCGGCCCCAGTTGGCGTCGGAGCCGAACATGGCGGCCTTCACCAGAGAGGAACCCACCACGGCCTTGGCCAGCCGCTCGGCGCTCTCCTCGCTGCGGGCCCCGGTCATCTTGCAGGTGACCAGCTTGCTGGCTCCCTCGCCGTCCCCGGCAATGGCCCGGGACAGGGTGCGGCACACATGGTCCAGCGCGGCCTTGAAGGTCTCGTAGTCTTCGTCCTTCCACTCGATGAGGGCGTTGCCCGCCATGCCGTTGGCCAGCACCACGCACATGTCGTTGGTGGAGGTGTCTCCGTCCACGGTGACCCGGTTGAAGGTCTTGGACACCACCTCCCGGAGGGCGTCCTCCAGCATCTCATGGGTGACGGCGCAGTCGGTGGTCACAAAGACCAGCATGGTGCCCATGTTGGGGTGGATCATGCCGGAGCCCTTGGCAATAGCCCCCAGACGGACCTCTTTGCCGCCGATGGTCAGGGAGACAGCGATCTCCTTTTTCACCGTGTCGGTGGTCATGATGGCGCGGGCCGCGGCGTCGGAGCCGTCGGCGTTCAGGGCGGCGGCCAGGACGGGAGTCCCCGCCTGGATGGCGGCGATGTTGATGGTCTGGCCGATGACGCCGGTGGAGGCCACCACAAAGTCCTCCGGCTCCCGGCCGGTGGCGGCGGCGGCCGCGGCGCACATGGCCTCGGCGTTCTCATGGCTCATGGGGCAGCAGGCGTTGGCGTTGCCGCTGTTGGCCACCACGCCCCAGGCCACACCGTTCTCCAGATGGTCCATGGTGACGTACAGGGGGGCCGCCTTCACCCGGTTCAGGGTGTAGGTGGCGGCGGCGGTACATTCCTTCTCCGACAGGATCATCGCCAGGTCGTTTTTATCAGGGCTGCTGCCAGCCTTGACGCCGCAGTGGACGCCGGCGGCCCGGAAGCCCCGGGCGGCGCACACGCCGCCGGAAATTTCTTTCAGCATGGTAGTTTCTCCTTTCATTTCGCAGGAGCGCACACTGTGCGCCCCTACGGGCTCAAAGGGTCAGTCCGGCGGTCTCCGCAAAGCCCAGCATGATGTTCATGTTCTGGACCGCGGCGCCCGAGGCGCCCTTGCCCAGATTGTCAAACTGGGCGGTCAGCATGGTCTGGTCCTCATGGCCGGTGACGGTGATCTCCAGATAATCCTTACCCGCCAGGGCGTTGGTGGCCAGACGGGGGGCGGTGCCGCCGAAGGGGGCCATTCGGACCAGCTGCTGTCCCTCATAATAGGAGGCCAGCATCTCACAGATGTCCTGGGCGGTGGGAGTGCCCTTCAACAGGCGGTTCTGGAGCAGAATGGCGGTAGCCATGCCCTTGTACACGTCCCCCAGAATGGGAGCGAATACCGGCGGATGGTCCAGACCGGCCAGCTTCTGCATTTCGGGGATGTGCTTGTGCTTCAGGCCGGTGGCGTAGATGTTGGGGGAGTCCAGCAGTACGCTGCGGCCCTCGGTCTCGTACTCGGCGATAAGCTTCTTTCCGCCCCCGGAGTAGCCGGTGAGGGAGAAGCAGGTCACGGGGTAGTCCTTAGGCAGCACTCCCAGCTCCACCAGGGGAGCCGCCGTGGACAGAAATCCGGTGGCGTGACAGCCCGGGTTGGCCACCCGGTCGGCAAACCGGATCCGCTGGCGCTGGCCGGGCAGCAGCTCGGCGAAGCCGTATACCCAGCCCTCAGCGGTGCGGTGGGCGGTGGAGGCGTCGATGACCCGGGTCTTGGGGTTGTCGATGAGGGACACCGCCTCGATGGCCGCCGCGTCGGGCAGGCACAGGAACACCAGATCGGCGGCGTTGAGGAATTTCTTCCGTTCCTCGGTATCCTTCCTCTTGTCCTCGTCGATGAGGAGCAGCTCGATGTCGTCACGTCCGCCCAGCCGCTCATAAATCTGAAGGCCGGTGGTGCCCTCCTTGCCGTCGATGTATACCTTTGGTTTGTTCATATCGTCCACCTGGTTTCATAAGGTTCTTTGACTGCCTAAGCCTTCTCCCGGAAGGGAGAAGGCTTAGAGGCAAGACGCTGATTCTATTATGCTATGGCACGGAGCGTTTTGCAACGGGATTTATTCCGGAATCCATGAAAACCTTTGGTTTTCGCGGGCAAAAGTCTCCGGCGGCGGCTTACTGCCGCGCGGTTACAAACTCTTCGATCAGAGCGATCTGCTTCTGGACGCTCTCCTTGGCCGGGCCGCCATAGACTTTTCTCTCGTTCACGCAGGTCTTCAGAGCCAGGGCGTCGTACACGTCCTCGTCGAAGAGGTTGGAAATGGCCCGGAAGTCCTTCAGGGTCAGGGTGTCCAGAGTGTCGCCGGTCTTGATGCACATATTGACCAGACGGCCCACGATCATATAGGCCTCCCGGAAGGGCAGTCCCTTCTTGGTCAGGTAGTCGGCGCAGTCGGTGGCGTTGATGAAGCCGCCGGCGGCCGCCTTGGCCATGTTGCGGGGCCGGACCGTGAGGGTATCCACCATGGCGCCGAACACAGGCAGGCACAGCTCCACCGTGTCGATGGCGTCGAACAGGGCCTCCTTGTCCTCCTGCATGTCCTTGTTGTAGGCCAGAGGCAGGGCCTTCATGACGGTGAGCAGGGTGACCAGAGAGCCGTACACCCGGCCTGTCTTGCCCCGGACCAGCTCGGCCACGTCGGGGTTTTTCTTCTGGGGCATGATGGAGGAGCCGGTGGAGTAGGCGTCGTCCAGGTCCACATACTTGAACTCCCAGGAGCACCACAGCACGATCTCCTCGGAGAACCGGGACAGGTGCATCATGAGGATGGACAGGGCGGACAGCAGCTCGATGGCGTAGTCACGGTCAGAGACCGAGTCCATGGAGTTGTCGGTGGGCTTTTTGAAGCCCAGGGCCTGGGCCGTGGCGAACCGGTCCACGGGATAGGTGGAGGTGGCCAGAGCGCCCGCCCCCAGGGGGCACTCGTCCAGCCGCTCCAGACAGTCCTCCAGCCGGGTCACATCCCGCTTGAACATGTTGGCGTAGGCCATCATGTAGTGGGCGAAGGTGGTGGGCTGGGCCCGCTGCAGGTGGGTGTAGCCGGGCATCACCGTGTCCAGGTTGGCCTTGGCCTTCTTGATGAGGACCTTCTCCAGATCCAGCACCTGGCCGATGATGACGGGGATCTCCTCCTTGGTGTACAGCCGGGTATCCACCGCCACCTGGTCGTTCCGGCTCCGGGCGGTGTGCAGGCGCTTGCCCGCGTCGCCGATGCGCTGGGTCAGCATGGCCTCGATGTTCATGTGGATATCCTCGTTGTCCAGGGAGAACTCCACCTTGTCGTCCTCAATGTCGGCCAGGATGGCTTTCAGGCCCTCGATGATTTTCTCGGCCTCATGCTCCTCAATGATGCCCTGCTTGCCCAGCATGGCGGCGTGGGCCATGGAGCCGGTGATGTCCTGCTTGTACAGCCGGGCGTCAAAGCCGATGGAGGAGTTAAAATCGTTGACTAAAGTATCCGTTTCCTTTTGGAAGCGACCTGCCCAGAGTTTCATAATATCCGCTCCTATACTGGTATGGTAGGGCGGGGGCCAAGGGTGGATTGCCCCGAAGAGGCAAGAGGGGCCTCCCTGTGATGTGCTCCCGCCGTTTTTTCATAATACAGGGACGGCGGGGGCAAGCCCCCGCCCTACCTGATGTTTCTCTTAGTTCAGCTTTCCCTGCTCCCGCAGCGCCTGAACGGTATCGGGCAGGCCCCACAGGTTGATGAAGCCCTGGGAATCCTTCTGGTCGTAGTCGCTCTCCTCAAAGGTCACCAGATTCTCGGAGTACAGGGTCTCGGGAGAGGTGACGGAGGAGGTGATGATGTTGCCCTTGTACAGCTTCAGCTTCACGGTGCCGGTGACATGCTTCTGGGTGTCCACGGCGAAGGCGGTGAGGGCCTCCCGCAGGGGGGTGAACCACTTGCCGTTGTATACCAGATCGGCGAAGTCCACCGCCAGCTTGCTCTTCATGTGCTTGGTGTCCTTGTCCAGGGTGATCATCTCCAGCACCTCATGGGCCCGGTAGAGGATGGTGCCGCCCGGAGTCTCGTACACGCCCCGGTCCTTCATGCCCACCAGCCGGTTCTCCACGATGTCCAGCAGGCCGATGCCGTTGGCGCCGCCCAGGTCGTTGAGCTTGCGGATGATGTCGCTGGCCTTCATCTTCTCGCCGTCGATGGCCACGGGCCAGCCCTTCTCAAAGTCCAGGGTGACATAGGTGGGAGCGTCGGGAGCCATGGCGGGGGACACGCCCATCTCCAGGAAGCCGGGCTTGTCGTACTGGGGCTCGTTGGCGGGATCCTCCAGATCCAGGCCCTCGTGGCTGAGGTGCCACAGGTTCTTGTCCTTGGAATAGTTGGTCTCCCGGGAGATCTTCAGAGGCACGTTGTGGGCCTCGGCGTAGTCGATCTCCTCGTCACGGCCCTTGATGGACCACTCCCGCCAGGGGGCGATGATCTTCATCTCAGGGGCAAAGCGCTTGATGGCCAGTTCGAACCGGACCTGGTCGTTGCCCTTGCCGGTACAGCCGTGGCAGATGGCGTCGGCGCCCTCCTTCTTGGCGATCTCCACCAGCCGCTTGGCGATGATGGGACGGGCGAAAGCGGTGCCCAGCAGATAATCCTCGTACTTGGCCCCCATCATCATGGAGGGGATGATGACCTCATCCACCATCTCGTCGGTCAGGTCCTCCACATACAGCTTGGAAGCGCCGGTCTTGATGGCCTTCTCCTCCAGGCCGTCCAACTCGGTACCCTGGCCCACGTCGCCGGAGACGGCGATGATCTCGGGATTGTTGTAGTTCTCCTTCAGCCAGGGGATGATGATGGATGTATCCAGGCCGCCGGAATAGGCAAGCACCACTTTTTTGATCTCAGACATGATTCCATTCCTCCAAATTAATCGGGCCGAACAGGCCGGTCAAGCCCTTCCGGCCCGTCCCGACGCTTGTCTCCCTTGCTTTTGTGGCACCAGTCTACCACTCTTTGGCAGGAAATGCAAGCGCCGATTCGCATAATTATGTATAAATACGCCGTTATCTTCCATATATTTTTCACAAAAATGAATATTCTCTGAATATTTTCACCGGATTATTCATTTAATATACACTCGAAACCATAATAAAGAGCGGTCCTTCCGAAGGAGGACCGCTGAAATTGTCAACGGGGCCGTTCACCCGGCGAAGGACAGCTTCACCGAGGTGCCCTGGCCCAAGGTGCTGGTGAGCTCCACCTCCGCGTCGTGGAGAGCCGCTCCGTGCTTTACGATGGACAGACCCAGGCCTGTACCGCCGATCTCCTTGGAGTGGCTCTTGTCCACCCGGTAGAACCGCTCAAATACCCGCTCCTGATCCTGGGCAGGGATGCCGATTCCGGTGTCGGATACGGTCACCTCTCCTCCCCGGCCATTGGGCCCAGGGTCCACGGACATGGTCACCGTTCCTCCGGGGCGGTTATACTTGACGGCGTTGTCACACAGGTTATAGATCATCTCGTCCAGCACCGCCCGCACCCCCCATACGGTAAAGGGGGCTCCGGCCACCGCCAGCGTCACGCCCGCCTTTTTGGCCAGGGGCTCGATCCGCTGGGCCACGCCCCGGGTCAGTTCCAGCAGGTCCACATTCTCACGCTGGAGGGAGGGACCGCCCTCGTCCAGCCGGGACAGGTGGATGATGTCTTCCACCAGGGCGATCAGCCGCTGGCTCTCCTTGTAAATATCCCCGGCAAAGCCGGTGATGTCCTCCGGCTCCACCATGCCGTTTTTGATGATCTCCGCCATGCCGGAGATGGCTGTAAGGGGGGTCTTCAGCTCGTGGGAGACGTTTGCGGTGAACTCCCGGCGCATCTGTTCCCCCTGCTCCCGTTCCGTCACATCCACCAGCACCAGTACGGCGCCGTCCACCTGGTCCCCCCGGAACACCGGGTCCGCCATGAGATGGACGCACCGCCCGTTCCGCTCCAGCCGTCCCTGGTTCCGGCAGCCGGCCAGCACCTGCTCCACCACCCGCCGGAAGGCGTCGCTGCGGTCCAGCGTCAGCACATTGGCCTCTTCCGCCGGGGCCAAGGCCCCAAGCAGACGCAGCGCGCCGCTGTTATAAGATAAAATATGCCCCCGCTTATCCAACAGCACAAAGCCCTCGGACATATTTTCCGTCAGGGCGGCAAACTCCTGCTGGCGCTGACGGAGCAGTTCCATCTGCCGCTGAATGGTGTCGTTCTGCCGGCGGATCCGGGTCAGCAGGGGGGCCAGCTCGTCATAGGTGTCGCAGTCCTCCGGATGCTCCAGATCCAGGTCCAGAATGGGCCGGATGATCCGTTTGGACAGGCGAGAGGCCAGCACCGCCGCCAGGACCAGCGCCACCACCAGGATCACCAGCAGGGGCTGGAGCATGGACAGCAGCAGCACCACTACGGTGTACTGGGCGCTGGCCAGACGGATGACTGTGCCGTCCTCCAGGCGGCGGGCCACATAGAAGGTCTTTTCCGACAGAGTGCTGGAGTCGCGCACCGAGGTGCCCTGACTGCCCCGCATGGCGTCCTGGATCTCCCTCCGGTCGGCGTGGTTCTCCATGGTCGCCGGGTCCACTACGCTGTCATAGAGAACGGTGCCGTCCCGGTCCACCCAGGTAATGCGGCTGGAGGACTTCAAGCCGTCCAGATACTCCATCCCCATGGACTCCACGCCCCGGGCCACCAGCCAGGCCTCGGTTTCCAACTCGTCGGTGAGCTGGTTGCCGAAGTATTGGTACAGCACTCCCATGAACAGGGCCACCGACAGCAGAAAGACCGAAATTCCCACCGCCATGGAATTGCGAAATATTTTTTCCGTCATAACAGGCTCCTTTTTATGTTGTGGGTAAATTTTAGTTTATCGTTTCATGTAGGGTGAGGGCTTGGTAGGGCGGGGGCTTATCCCTCCCCCTTTTTGCCTTCGGCCATTTCCCCCCGACGGGGGGAATCGTCCCCCGCCGTCCGACGGCTGCCATTTTGGCGGCGGCCCCTTGGGGCCGCCCTATGGGCGGGGCGTCCAGAGGCCGCCCCCTACGAAGCCATATTGTAAACCGTGCGTAGGGGGCGGCGTCCCCGACGCCCCATAATACATCCATAAACTAAAATTTATCCTTTGGCTCACTCCCCGGCAATCTTATAGCCGATGCCCCGCACGGTCTCGATACAGTTGCCCGAGTTCCCCAGTTTCTGCCGCAGGGTGCGGATATGCACGTCCACGGTACGGCTGGCGCCGTCAAACTCATAGCCCCAAATGGTGTTGAGCAACTGGTCCCGGGTAAACACCGCGCCCCGCCGCTCCAGCAGCAGGCACAGCAGCTGGAATTCCTTCAGCGTCAGAGCGACCTCCCGGTCCCCGTCCCGGACGATATGGCGTTCCGGGTCCACCAGGAGCGAACCCACCCGGTAGACGCTTCCGCCCTCTTCTCCGCTCTGGCCGGCATGGCGCAGGGCGGTGCGGATCCTGGCCATCAGCTCCATCATGCCGAAGGGCTTGGCGATATAGTCGTCCGCACCCTGGTCCAGTCCCAGCACCTTGTCATACTCGGTGCTTTTGGCGGTGAGCATGAGGACGGGCAGCTTGCGCATGGCGGGATCGGCCCGAAGCCGCTTCAGCACCTGCAGGCCATCCTCCTCGGGCAGCATGATATCCAGCAGGACCAGGTCGGGCTTTTTTCCTTCCAGGGCGCTCCAAAACTGGGAGGGCCGCTCAAATCCCTCCGCCTCCATCCCCTGGCTGTTCAGGGTATAAACTACCAGCTTTCGGATGCTGGCGTCGTCCTCCAGAATATAAATCATCTCGTTCTCACAAACTCCATTCCGCTCCGTCCGTGTCATGCCGGACGTCCGCTTCACTTCGCAGCCGTTGAAAGCTCTGCTGTTTTACCCATGCCGCGTGCCCCTGCAGGTGTTCCGCCGGGTCTTTTAATCCTCTTCGTACTGCCCGGTCAGGGCGTACTCCACCCACTGGGCGATGTTGCAGGCGTGGTCTCCGATGCGCTCGAAATACTTGGCGATCATCAGCATATCCAGACACACCGAGCCGTCCTCTCCCGCGGCGATGAGGCCGGTCAGTTCCCCGCGTATCTGGAGGAACAGCCGGTCTACCCGGTCGTCCCGGGCGATGACACGGTGGGCCAGGGTCAGGTCTCCCCGGACAAAGGAGTCCACGCTGTCGGTGACCATGCCGATGGCCTCCCGTGCCATCTCCTCCATCGGGGTACGGCTCTCCAGATGGTTGGGGGCAATATCCCGGGCGATCTCCGCAATATCCAGCGCCTGATCCCCGATGCGCTCCATGTCGGAGATCATCCGCATGGCGGCGGACACGGTCCTCAGGTCCCCGGCCACCGGCTGCTGGCGCAGCAGCAGCTTCATGCACTGGCCCTCGATGTCCCGCTCTTTGTTGTCGATCTCCTGCTCCAGCCGGCCAGTCCGTTTGCCCAGCTCCCGGTCGCCCTCCAGATAGGCCTTGGTGGCGGCGGAGATTGCCTCCTCGCACAAGGCCCCCATTTTGATCAGCTCCACATTCAACTGCTCCAGCTGTTCCTGAAAGGTGTTTCTCATATCAGCCAAACCTCCCCGTGATGTAATCCTCGGTCCGCTTGTCCCTGGGCATGGAGAAGATCTGCTCGGTGTCGCCGAACTCCACCAGCTCCCCCAGCAGGAAAAAAGCCGTATGGTCCGAGATACGGGCGGCCTGCTGCATATTATGGGTCACCATGATAATAGTGTAATCCTTTTTCAGTTCCGAGGCAAGGTCTTCTATTTTGGACGTGGAAATGGGGTCCAGTGCAGAGGTGGCCTCGTCCATCAGCAGCACATCTGGTTTCACCGCCAAGGCCCGGGCGATGCACAGCCGCTGCTGCTGGCCGCCGGACAGGCCCAGGGCCGACTTTTTCAGCCGGTCCTTCACCTCGTCCCAGATAGCCGCGCCCCGGAGCGATTCCTCCACGATCTCATCCAGCTTCACCTTGCTGCGGATACCGTGGGTCCGGGGGCCGTAGGCCACGTTATCATAGATGGACATCGGGAAGGGATTGGGCTTCTGGAACACCATGCCGATATTCTTCCGCAGGCTGGTCACGTCCCGGCCGGGGGTGTAGATCTCCTGCCCACGGTAGGTAAAGGAGCCGGTGATCCTCACTCCGGGGATCAGGTCGTTCATCCGGTTAATGGTACGCAGAAAGGTGGATTTTCCGCAGCCCGAGGGGCCGATGAGCGCAGTGATCTTCCGCTCCGGAAGATCGATCATAATATCTTTCAATGCATGGTTCTCTCCATAGTACAGGTTCAGTCCCCGGGCGGAGAGGATAGCTTCTTCCATATCGTCAAACTCCTTTTAATTGGTTTGTCGGATAAATTTTAGTTTATCGTTTCATGTAGGGTGAGGGCTTGGTAGGGCGGGGGCTTATCCCTCCCCCTTTTGGCCTTCGGCCATTTCCCCCCGACGGGGGGAATCGTCCCCCGCCGTCCGACGGCTGCCATTTTGGCGGCGGCCCCAAGGGGCCGCCCTACGGGCGGGGCGTCCAGAGGCCGCCCCCTACGAAGCCATATTGTAAACCGTGCGTAGGGGGCGGCGTCCCCGACGCCCCATAATACATCCATAAACTAAAATTTACTTCTGCCTCAGCTTTCCGCCCGCCAGTTTGGCGGCCAGGTTGATAAGCAGGGTAAGGATCATCAGAATGGCGGCGATGGCAAAGGCCACGTCGGTCTCCCCCCGCTCGTTGGCGTAGAGGTACAGGGCCAGAGTCAGGGTTGCAGAGGAATTGGTGAGAGCCTCTTTGAAGCTGTACAGCACCGTGCCGAAGCCGGCGGTAAACAGCAGGGCGGCGGACTCCCCCACGATGCGCCCGATGGCCAGGATACAGCCGGTGACGATGCCGTCCACGGCATTGGGCAGCACCACGGTGCGGATCATGTGCCACTTTCCCGCGCCCAGGCCCAAAGCCCCTTCCCGGTAGCTCTGAGGCACGGTCTTCAGGGACTCCTGGGTGGTGCGGATGATGGTGGGCAGGATCATGACCACCAGGGTCAGACCGCCGGCCAGCACCCCCGCCTTCAGCCCCAGGGTATAGATAAAGATCATCATGCCCACCAGGCCGAAAATGATGGAGGGGATGCCGGTGAGGGTCTCGGCGGCAAACTCGATGAGCCCGGCCAGTCTGCGGTTGGAGGCGTATTCCGTCAGATAGATGGCCGCTCCCACACCCAGGGGCAGGACGATGACCATGGACACCAGGATAATGTAAATCGTGCTTGCAATGTGGGGCAGGATGCCGATGGTCCCCCGGATCATACTGCTCTGGGTGGACACCAGTTCCCAGGTGACCCGGGGCAGGCCCCGGACAAAGATGTAGCCGATCAGGAAGACCAGCAGGGCGCACACCAGGGCTCCGCACAGGTATAGCAGGGCCCGCAGGCCCCGGTCGTAGAGACGGCGTCTCAGAGAAAGCTGTTCCATCTCTTAGCCCTCCTTCTTGCGCTTGATGAACAAATTAAGGATCACGTTGATGAGCATGATAAACAGGAACAGGACCAGGCCCACGGAGTACAGGGCCTGCTGCCACAAAGAGCCCACCGAGGCGTAGGACATCTCGGAGGCGATGGCGGTGGTCAGAAACCGCACCGGGGTGAACAAACTGTCGGGCATGTTGGGCACGTTGCCTGACACCATGATAATGGCCATAGCCTCTCCGATGGCCCGGCCCACGCCCAGGACGATGGCGGTGGCCACGCCGGAGCGGGCGGCGGGGAGGGTCACCCGGAAGATGGTCTCGATGTGGGTGGCCCCCAGGGCCAGACTCGCCTCCTCATATTCTTTTGGGACGGCCCGGAGGGAGGTCTCTGCCACGTTGATGATAGAGGGCAGGATCATGATGGCCAGCACCACGATGGCCGCCAGCAGGCAGGCGCCGGAGGACAGCTGGAACGCCCGCTGGATGGCGGGAACCAGCACGATCATGCCCACCAGTCCATAGACGATGGAGGGGATACCTGCCAGCAGCTCTACAGCCGTGCGGATAACCCGGGCCACCGCGTCCGGAGCCACCTTGGCCAGAAACAGGGCGGTGAGGACACCCACCGGAACGCCCACCAGCACCGCGCCGGCGGTACCCGCCACCGAAGTGAGAATAAAGGGCAGGATGCCAAACTTATCCTGCCTTCCGGCCCACTCCGTCCCAAAGAGAAAGTCGGTGACGCCGATCTCCAGAATGGCAGGCAGCCCGGAGACAATAAGATAGAGGCAGATAAAGAGTACACAGGCCACCGACACGAAGCCACACAGCAGAAACAGGGTCTGGAATCCAAACTCCATGGCCTCCCGGCTTCGGCGCAGACGGTTTCCCGTATCTTCTCCGGCGGAGGAGACGGGGGTGGGCCGCTCCATGATCTTCTCACTTGCCACTGAAAACACTCCTTTCTTCTCCGTCCCCCATTGGTAGGGGAACAGCCCCCGTCCCGGTGGGGGCGGGGGCTCTGCGTTGGTTCAGGCGGTTCAGGCCACGGGCACCGCGCCGGCGGAGCGGATCAGCTCAGAGGCGGCGGAGGAGGTGGCCCAATTGAAGTAGGCTTGGGCAGCCTCGCTCAGGGGCTCGCCCTCCTTGGTCACCAGAACGAAGGGGCGCTGGATGGCGTAGGTCCCGTCCAGGACAGTGTCCTCGGTGCAGGCCACGCCGCCCACAGTGATGGCCTTGATGCCGTCCTTGCCCTCAACGGCGGAGAGGGAGGCGTAGCCGATGGCCTGGGGATTGTTCTTGACCGCCTCGATCACAGCGCCGGTGGAGGTCAGTTCCTGGGCCAGGACACACTTGTCCTTGGTTCCGGTGATGGACTCGAAACCGTCCCGGGTACCGGAACCGCCCTCACGTCCGATGCAGGCGATCTCGCTGTCGGCGCCGCCCACCTCGGACCAGTTGGTGATCTCGCCGGTAAAGATCTGTGCGATCTGCTCCACGGTCAGGTCGGCCACGGCGGAATCCGCGTTGACAATGACGGCGATGCCGTCCAGCGCCAAGACTGTCTCCTTCAGGCCGGCGGCTTTTTCCTCGTCCTTCAGACCGCGGGAGGACAGGCCGATATCAGCAGTGCCGTTCTTGGCGGCCTCGATGCCGGTGCCGGAGCCGGTGGGATCATAGGAAACCTTGACGTCGGGGTTGTCGATGCCAAACTGCTCGTTCAGGGTCAGGATGACCTTCTCCATGGACGTGGAACCGTTGGTGGACACGGCGCCGCTCAGCTTGGTATCGGCGGGGGCAGTAGTGGACTGGCTGGCGCCGGCGTTGCCGCCGTTGTCAGAGGGGGCAGCGGTGTTACCGCCGCCGCAGCCGGCCAGAAGGGACAGGGCCATGGCAAGGGTCAGGCCCAGGCAAGTCAGTTTTTTCATGTTACGTACTCCTTTTTGCATGTTCCGCATTTGTTTTTATGTTTTGGTTTACGGTACCCAGTATAAAAAGCCTTTGTAAAATGCAAAACAACCGCCGTGTTAACTCTTTGTAAAATGCCATGTAAAATTCAAATTGGGCAGGGAAAAGCCCGGCATGTCTCCATGCCGGGCCCATTTTCGCTCTATTTGATTGCTGCGGTCTCACTGTCCGGGTTCAGCTCCGTTCCTCCACCGGGTCCTTGTCCCGGAAGAGCAGGGAGACGCACCATATCGCGGACAGCCCCACCAGGGTATAGACCACCCGGCTGATCATACTGCCGGACCCGCCGCAGGCAAAGGCCACCAGATCGAACTGGAACAGGCCTACGCTGCCCCAGTTCAGCCCGCCGATGATCAGCAGGGTCAGGGCGATTCTGTCCATCACCACGTCAGATTACCTCCTTGGATTGGCTTTACAGGGATAGCTTATCCAAGGCCGCATTTTTTATACAAAAAATTTTTGCTCTTACACCAGCGACTTCGGTCCGAAGCCATGGGGCAGCAGCCGGGACAGCGGGACCGTCTGGAAGGAGCCGTCCCCCCGGGCCGCCAGCACCCGGAGCTCCGGGGCAAACTCATAGAGCATCTGGCGGCAGGCGCCGCAGGGCCAGCAGTAGTCCTCTCCCTGCCCCGCGATGGCGATGGCTGTCCAGTCGTCCCGGTGCCCTTCGCTGATGGCTTTGAGCAGGGCGGTGCGCTCGGCGCAGATGGTGGAGCCGAAGGCCGCGTTCTCCACGTTACAGCCGGTGAATACCGTCCCGTCGGCGCACAGCAGGGCCGCACCCACCGGAAATTTGGAGTAGGGCACATAAGAAAATTCGTGCATGGCAAAGGCACGCTGTACCAGTTCCTGGTCGGTCATGGGTCATTCTCCCTTCATCACTTGCTCCGCTGTCTGGAACACGGACCGCCGCATTTTCGTTCTCACGTCCGGCCAGACTCTGTTTTTTCTTGCTGTTAGCATACCTCATTCGAGAAAATCTTGCAATCTCCTTGGGGCGGGATTATAATATGGTGCAAACCGTCAGATCCGGGATGTGACGGCAAAACAAGGGAGCTCGCAAACGGGCTGAGAGGAAGCTGGGCGCTTCGACCTGTGACCTGATTTGGGTAATGCCAACGTAGGGAGATAGTTTTTTCGGTCCGATTTACCGCGGGAACGTCTTTCTTACACACAAGACGTCCCGCGTTTTTTACGATTTACCCCGGCAAAGGAGGAATTTCACCGTGTTTGGCCTCTGTCTGGAGAACGTCCGCAAGGCCGCTCCCCTCATCCACAGCATCACCAACTACGTCACCGTCAACGACGTGGCCAATATCCTGCTGGCCTGCGGGGCCAGCCCCATCATGTCCGACGACATTCAGGAGGTGGAGGACGTCACCGCCCTCTGCGCCGGGCTGAACCTCAACATCGGGACCCTGAACCAGCGCACCCTGCCCGCCATGCTGGCCGCGGGGAAGCGTGCGGCCGCCCTGGGACGCCCAATGGTACTGGACCCGGTGGGTACGGGGGCCAGCCTCACCCGGACCCGGTCGGCCCAGACCCTGATCCATGAACTTCCCTTCACCGTCATCCGGGGCAACATCTCCGAGATCAAGGCTCTCTCTCAGCTGTCTATCCGCTCCCGGGGGGTGGACGCCGACGAGGCGGACGCGGTGACGGAAGATCGGCTGGAGGACGGGGTGTCCTTTGCCAAAGCCGCCGCCTCACGGCTGGGATCCATCGTGGCCATCACCGGGGCCATTGACCTGGTATCCGACGGCAGGCGGTGCTATGTCATCCGCAACGGCCGGCCGGAGATGGGCCGGGTTACCGGCGCCGGCTGCCAGCTTTCCGGCCTCACCGCCGCCTACCTGGCCGCCAATCGGGGCAGCGAGCTGGAGGCTGCCGCCGCCGCCGTGGCCTCCATGGGGCTGGCAGGGGAGATCGGCTGGAGCCATCTGGCCCTCTACGAGGGCAACGCCACCTACCGCAATCGCATCATCGACGCCATCTATCACATGGACGGCCAGACGCTGGAGAAGGGAGCCAAATATGAACTGTGCTAAACAAGACCTGCTGCTGTACGCCGTCACCGACCGGACCTGGCTGGGGGGGCACACCCTGGCTTGGCAGGTGGAGCAGTCCCTGAAAGGGGGCGCCACCATGGTCCAGATTCGGGAAAAGCACCTGGACCGGGAGGCCTTCCGGGCAGAGGCGCTGGAACTGAAGGAGCTGTGCCGCCGGTACCGGGTCCCCCTCATCGTCAACGATGACGTGGAGCTGGCGCTGGAGATCGGCGCCGACGGTGTCCATGTGGGCCAGGAGGACCTGGAGGCCGGCCGCGCCCGGGCCCTGCTGGGGCCGGACAAGATCCTGGGCGTATCCGCCCACAGTGTGGAGGAGGCCCTCCGGGCCCAGGAGGCCGGAGCCGACTACCTGGGAGCGGGGGCGGTGTTCCCCACGGGCACCAAGGACAATGTGGGCGCTCTGCCCTACGAGCGGCTGAAGGACATCTGCGCCGCTGTGGACATCCCCGTGGTGGCCATTGGAGGCATCGGTACGCAGAACATTTCCAGATTGGCAGGCAGCGGGATCTGCGGGGTGGCGGTGGTATCCGCCCTCTACGCCCAGCCTGACATTCAGGCGGCCGCCCGGACTCTGCGGGCACTGGCAGAGGAGATGGTGTCCCCATGAGGCCGGAAGGCGCGATCTTCGATCTGGACGGCACCCTCACCGATTCCATGTACATGTGGAACGAGGCGCCATGCGCGCTGGTTTTTGGGTGGCCGGGGTGTATGATCCCTCGGCGGAAGCGGACCGGGAGGAGTTGAAACAGCTCTGCGACTGGTATTTGCCCCGACTGGATACCAAACGTTTTTGGATGAATTAGGAAAATAAAGTTTAGTTTATCGTTTCATGTAGGACGAGGGCTTGATAGGGCGGGGGCTTATCCCTCCCCCTTTTGGCCTTCGGCCATTTCCCTCCGACGGGGGGAATCGTCCCCCGCCGTCCGACGGCTGCCATTTTGGCGGCGGCCCCAAGGGGACGCCCCCTACGAAGCCATATTGTAAACCGTGCGTAGGGAGCGGCGTCCCCGACGCCCCATAATACATCCATAAACTAAAATTTACCGTTACACCTTCATACCCCCGCCGCGGCGGATTGGGGGCACCACCTTTCGCCGCGTTATAAAACTTCAATGCGTTTCAAAGAAAGAAAGGAGAATTCACATGAAAACAGCATTGACGATCGCTGGAAGCGACTCCAGCGGAGGCGCCGGGATTCAGGCCGACATCAAGACCATGAGCGCCAACGGCGTATACGCCATGAGCGCCGTCACGGCCCTGACGGCCCAGAACACCACCGGCGTCTACGGAATTTTAGAGGCCACCCCGGACTTTCTGGCCAATCAGCTGGACTGTATCTTCACCGACATCTATCCCGACGCGGTGAAGACGGGCATGGTCTCCTCCACCGCCCTGATCCAGGTCATTGCGGACAAGCTGATCCAATATCAGGCCAAAAACATCGTGGTAGACCCGGTCATGGTGGCCACCAGCGGCTCCCGGCTCATCTCTGAGGAGGCGGTGGATGCTTTGAAGGAGCGGCTGCTCCCCCTGGCCACCGTGCTGACTCCCAACATCCCCGAGGCAGAGGTGCTGTCCGGACTGACCATCTCCGACGCCGCCGGCATGGAGGCGGCCGCCCGGTCCATCAGCCAGCGGTACGGCTGCGCCGTTCTGTGCAAGGGCGGCCACCAGATCAACGACGCCGATGACCTGCTGTGGCGGGACGGAACCGCCAAGTGGTTCCGGGGCCGCCGGATCCACAACCCCAACACCCACGGCACCGGCTGCACCCTGTCCTCCGCCATCGCCTCCAACCTGGCCAAGGGCTATGACCTGGACGCCGCCGTGGAGCGGGCCAAGGCCTACATCTCCGGGGCCCTGGGGGCCATGCTGGACCTGGGCAAAGGCAGCGGCCCCATGGACCATCTCTTTGATCTGAAGGGAGAATTCGTCCTATGATCTCTCCCATCATTACCGCCGTCTTTACCATGGGCTATCTACTCATTACCATGTGGCTGTGCCGGGGGCTGCGGCTGAACGCCAAGGCCCTGGCCTTGGGCGGCGTGACCTGCGCCATCACTCTGGTGCTGGCCTCCATTTACATCCCCCTCCCCACTGGGGCCGCCATCACCGCCGGCTCCTGGATCCCCCTGATGCTGCTGGCCCTGACCTATGACCGCCGCCTGGCTTTCGTAACCGGCTGGGTAACGGGCGTGCTGGCCCTGTTCCTCCTCCCCTTGTGGGCTCCTGTCCACTGGGCCCAGATCTTTGTGGAGCATTTGGTGGCCTTCTCTTGCCTGGGCTACGCCGGTATCTTCGGCAAAGACAAGAAGTGGCAGGTCCTCGCCGGCGTCCTGCTGGCCATTCTGCTCCGGTTCATCGGCCAGGTGCTGTCCGGCGTCATCTTCTTCTCCGACAACGCCTGGGACGGCTGGGGGGCCTGGGGGTACAGCATCACCTATCACCTGTCCTCCAAAATTCCCGAGGGCATTGTCACCACGCTGATCATCCTGGCTCTCCCCCTGAACACCATTCAAAAGGCGATTGGAGGGAAAAACCCATGACCTTTCTGGAGGAATGTATCCAGGACAGCATGCCCATCTGGGAGGCCTGTCTGGAAACGGAATTTTTAAAGGGGATCGCCGACGGTTCCCTGCCCGAGGACTGCTTCAAGGGCTACATCGTGGACGACAGCCTGTATCTGCGGGAGTACTCCAAGGTCTTTGCCTGGGGCATGATCAACTCCCACGACATGGAGGAGATCCGCAACTATTACTCCCTGCTCTCCTTCGTCAACGAGAGCGAGGACGCCACCCGCCGTTACTACCTGAAGCGCTACCACATCACCGACCGGGAGATCCAGCCTCTGCCCCTGCGGCCGGAGAACCGGGCCTATGTGGACACGATGCTCACCGCCGCCCGGGAGGGGCAGGGAGCCGCCGAGTGCATGATGGCCTGTCTGCCCTGTATGCTCAGCTACGGCTGGATCTTCGGGGAGCTGATCCGCCGCTCCCCCGGCGTGGAAAACACCCCCTACTGGCCCTTTGTCAGCGACTACGCCGGCAACCGCTACGACGCCATCTGCAGGGCCTGGGCCGCCTTTACCGAAGAGGCTTGCCGGGACCTGTCCCCAGAGCGCCGCCGGAAATGCCGGGAGATCTTTCGGAGCTGCTCGGAGCACGAGTATCATTTCTGGGAGATGAGCGCCAGACCAAGAGACGACATCTGAGCGCTTCGCGCCTTTCCATTCAAAAAACGGGCCGCCCGCGGGCGGCCCGTTTTGTTACAGGTCTATGGCGTCGGCCAGATTCTCCACGGCCTCGTTGACCCGTTTGGCGGCCATGTGGGCCGCCCGCTTGATCTGCCGGTGAGACGGCGCCATGGTCATACCCAGGGCCGTCCCCGCCGCCATGCCCGCGGCCATGCCCATAACAAATTTTCCGCAGCCCCCGCAGGTGTTCCCGTTCATGCTCGTCACTCCTTCCGGCGAAAGCGCGGCTTATCCGCTCTTTCGCGCGCTATTATTCTTTCCGGAAATCCGGAAAAATCCGTTGCTAAATCCTGTCTGTTCCGCTATAATTTATCATGCCATAGGTATGGGCAGTTTTCAGGTGCTTCGGAACGGAGCGGTGCGGAAACCTGCCGCGTACCAGTACATTTTTTGCTGATTTTTCAGCTGACACCTTTACATTCACGGCTTTATGCCCAAAATATCCGGAGGAATTTGACAGCATGAAACTTCTCATCAAAAACGGACGTGTGGTCCACCCGGTCACCAACGCGGTCCTGATCCAGGACCTGTTGGCGGAGGACGGAAAAATATCTCTGCTGGAGCGTGGCCTGGAGGTAGAGGCCGACCAGGTCATTGACGCCGCCGGACTGGTGGTGTGCCCCGGTCTGGTGGATATGCATGTCCACTTGCGCGACCCCGGTCTGACCTATAAGGAGGATATTATCACCGGCTCCGCCGCCGCCGCCCGGGGCGGTGTCACCTCCATGGCCTGCATGGCCAACACGGACCCCACCGTGGACTGTCCGGAACAGGTAGCCTATGTGCTGGAAAAGGCCAAGCAGGGCTCCGGCGTCCAGGTCTACCCCATCGCCGCTTTGTCCAAGGGGCTGCGCGGGGAAGAGCCCACCGACGCCGACGCGCTGAAAAAGGCGGGGGCCATCGCCCTGTCCGACGACGGCAACAACGTGGACAACGCCAACCTGATGCGAGACGTGCTGATCCGGGCACGCCGGCTGGACCTGCCCGTTCTGTGCCACTGTGAGGACACATCCATGGTGGCCGGCCGGGCGGTGAACGAGGGCAGCGTGTCCCGCCAGCTGTGGCTGGAGGGCCGGCCCGCCATCGCCGAGGAGATCATGGTCATGCGGGACGCCATGCTGGCCGAGGAGACCGGCGCCCACGTCCACATCTGCCACGTCTCCACCGCCCGCAGCGTGGAGATCATCCGAAAAATGAAAAAGAAGGGCGTCCCCATTACCTGCGAGACCTGCCCCCAGTACTTCACCCTCACCGAGGACGAGGTGCTGACCCAGGGCTCCATGGCCCGGGTCAATCCCCCCCTGCGCACCGCCCAGGACGTCAAGGGCATCATCGCCGGGCTGAAGGACGGCACCATCGACGTCATCGCCACCGACCACGCCCCCCACTCCGCCGAGGAGAAGGCCCGTCCCCTTACCCGGGCCCCCAGCGGCATGATCGGACTGGAGACCTCCCTGGCCATTACCCTCACCGAGCTGTACCACACCAAAAAGATGGAGCTGCCCGCCATCATCCGCCGGATGACCACCAACCCCTCCGACATCCTCCACCTGCCCAAGGGCCGCATGTCCCTGGGTGTGGACGCGGACCTGACCATCTTCGACCCCGACGAGGAGTGGGTCATCGACCCGGAGCAGTTCGCCTCCAAGGCCCGGAACACCCCCTTCGCCGGGCGAACCGTCAAGGGCAAGGTAAAATACACCATTGTCAAGGGTGAAATCATTTATCAGGACGCGTAAAAGTTCCCTGAGCCGGTTCTACTCAAATTAGAAAGGATTTGAATGCTATGTCTTTTGACGCTCTTCAGGATAAGATCCGCGCCATGAAAAACCCCACCGTCGCCGGGCTGGACGCCCGCATCGAGTATGTCCCCGAATACATCCGCCAGGCCGCTTTCGAGGAGTACGGCGTGGGGCTGAAGGGGGCCGCCGAGGCCATTTACCAGTTCAATGTGGGCCTCATCGACGCGCTGTGCGACATCGTCCCCGCCGTCAAGCCCCAGTCCGCCTACTACGAGAATCTGGGCTGGCAGGGTATGGAGATGCTGGAGCGCACCATCCGGTACGCCAAGTCCAAGGGGATGTTCGTCATCGCCGACATCAAGCGGGGCGATATCGGCTCCACCGCCACCGCCTATGCCGAGGGCTGGCTGTCCGGGGCCAAGATTGAGGGGCAGACCTTCAAGTCCTTCGACGTGGACTGCGTGACCCTCAACGGCTACATGGGCTCCGACTCCATCAAGCCCTTCCTGGAGGCCGCCAAGGAGGAGGACAAGTGCGCCTTCGTCCTGGTCAAGACCTCTAATCCCGGCTCCGGGGAACTCCAGGACATCATCGCCGGGGACCGTCTGGTCTACCAGGTCATGGGCGATCTGAACGAGCGCATTGCCAAGGGCACCGAGGGCAAGTACGGCTACACCATGGCCGGGGCCGTCACCGGGGCCACCTACCCCTCCGACATCCGGGCTCTCCGCAAGCGCCTGGAGCACACCTTCTTCCTGGTCCCCGGCTACGGCGCCCAGGGCGGCACCGCCGACGACGTGCAGTACGCCTTTGACAAGTACGGCCACGGCGCCATCGTCAACTCCTCCCGTGGCATCATGTGCGCCTGGAAGAAGACCGGCGGGGACGGCCACGACTTCAAGGAGGCCGCCCGGAACGCGGCGATTGCAATGCGGGACGATATCAAGCAGTTTGTAACAATCGTGTAAACTAAGTTTCCTGCTCCACATGTAAGCCATCTCGCGTATAGTGGGAAAAAGTCAAGCAGTTCGTGACCATCGTGTAAATTCCAGTCTGAACGACCGAAAGGAGACCGTCATGGCAAAGGAAAAGCCCCGTTGTGTCCTGTGCGGAGAGGAAACCCGACTGTTTGACCGCTGCTCCATCCACTTTTACTGCACCACCCAGATCATCTGCTCCAAGTGCCTGGACTGCTACGAAAAGTCGGAGGGGCCGGAGCGGGACGCTCTGGACCAGCGCATTCTGTCCTCCCGCGTCCTGGAAAACCGGGATGTGGTCCGCCGCAATTATGAGGCGGACCAGGAGCGGAAGCGGGCGGAGGAGGAGGCCCGGCTGGAGCAGGAGCGGCAGCTTCAGGAGCGCCGGGAACGGCAGAAATCCTTCCTACGCTGCTGTGACCGGGAGATGAAGCCGCTGGGGAACTTTACCTTCCAGTTGGGCGAGCACACATTTTTCCTGGGCGACCTGGACAACCTGCTCTCCGGCTCTCTGGAGCTGGCCCTGTTCCGCTGTGAGTGCTGCGGACAGGTCAAGTTCTTCGATCCGTCCTTTGTAAAAGACGCCTCTCTTTGAAAATTCTCCGATCCAAAGGCCCCTTTTGAATGGGGTCAATCATCCCCGCTGCCCTTGGGATCAGACTTCTTCCCCACAGGGCGGGTGAAAGTGGTGTTATGATGAAAGTAGAACGCAAGTGCAAGATCGTCTCCAAAGAGAAGATGGGAGACGCTATCTATATGGTCCTGGAGGTGGGCGACATGGTCCGCACCTCCTGCAAGGGCCCCGGCCAGTTCGTCCACATCAAGTGCGGCGACGGCCTGCTGCTGCGGCGGCCCATCTCCGTCTGCTCCTGCCAGGAGGACGACCCCAGCGACCTGCTGGCCATCGTCTTTGAGGTCCGGGGCGAGGGTACCCAGTGGCTGGCCAACCGCCCCGTGGGCCACAGCGTGGACGTGATGGGCATGCTGGGCAACGGCTTCCAGGTAAAGCCCGAGGGCCGCTACCTGCTGGTGGGCGGCGGCATCGGCATCCCCCCCATGCGGGGCTGCGCCCAGTACACCATGGGAAAATCCACCGCCATTCTGGGCGGCCGGTCCGCTGATAAGATCATCCTCCGGGACCGCTTCGCGGAGGAGTGCGCCAAGGTGCTCATTGCCACTGACGACGGCTCTCTGGGCCACCACGGCTTTGTGGACGCCCTGGTGCGCCAGGAGCTGGAGCAGGACAAGAACTATGACGCCGTTCTGGCCTGCGGCCCCAAGCCCATGCTCCGAAACGTGGCCAAGGTGGCCGAGGAATTCGGCGTGCCCTGCCAGGTGTCCATGGAGGAGCGGATGGGCTGCGGCATCGGGGCCTGCCTGGTGTGCGCCTGCGACATGAAGGACGGCAGCCGGAAGCATGTGTGCAAGGACGGCCCCGTCTTTGATTCCAAGGAGGTGGACTGGAATGCCTAATGTGGATCTGTCTGTGAATCTGGCGGGGATGACCATGAAAAACCCCGTGGTGGTGGCCTCGGGCACCTTCGGCTTTGGCCGGGAGTACAACCAGTTCTTCGACCTGTCTGAGCTGGGCGGCATCTGCGCCAAGGGTCTGACTCTCCACCGCCGGGAGGGCAATCCCGCCCCCCGTATTGCTGAGACTCCCATGGGCATCCTAAACTCCGTGGGCCTGCAAAACCCCGGAGTGGACGCCTTTATCGAAGAGGAATTGCCCTTCCTGCGGCAGTTCGACGTGAAGGTCATCGCCAATATCTCGGGCAACACCCCCGAGGAATACGGCATCATGTGTGAAAAGCTGGCCGAAGCCGGGGTGGACATGATCGAGGTCAACATCTCCTGCCCCAATGTGAAGGCGGGCGGTCTGGCTTACGGCACCCGGCCCGAGCTGGCCGCCGAGGTCACCCAGGTGGCCAAGGCCCACGCGGGCAGCGTCCCCGTCATGGTGAAGCTGTCCCCCAACGTCACCGACATCACCGAGATCGCCCGCGCGGTGGAGGGGGCCGGAGCCGACGCGGTGTCCCTCATCAACACCATCCGCGGAATGCGCATCGACGTGAACACCCGGCGGCCTGTGCTGAAGATGAACACCGGCGGTCTGTCCGGTCCCGCCGTCCTGCCCGTGGCGGTTCGGATGGTGTGGGAGGTGGCCCAGGCCGTGAACATCCCCATTCTTGGCATGGGCGGCGTGTCCAAGGGCGAGGACGCGGCCCAGCTGATGCTGGCCGGGGCCTCCGCCGTGGCGGTGGGCACCGCCCTCTTCGCCGACCCCTTCACCCCCATCAAGGTCCGGGAGGGGCTGGCCGCCATCGCGGAAAAACAGGGCCTGACCGCGGTCCGGGAGCTGACCGGCGGGGTAAAACCCTGGTAACGTCGCCGCAAGTTCCATATCCCGCGCTTCCGTCCAAGGGAGAAGGTTCGCTCATTCCGCTGCTCCCTCCCCGGCGGAACTGCCGCGGTCACACCACGCTTAAAAGGAATATCCCCGTCAAGGCCATATTCCCAAAGGAGGCCCTATGCTGGAACACATCATTGAATGGAGCCTGCCCACCATTATCTCCGCCTGCGAGCTGATGGGCATTTTCGTGGTGGCTGTCTCCGCTCTGAAGGCCTTTTGGCTGTACTGCAAGGGACTGGTCACCCACCGTCCCAGCAACATCAAATTCGACCTGGCCAACGGCCTGGCCACCAGTTTGGAATTCAAAATGGCGGCGGAGATCTTAAAGACCGTTTTGGTCCGGGACCTGAACGAGCTGCTGGTCCTGGGCGCGGTCATCCTGCTCCGCGCTCTGCTGTCCCTGCTGATCCACTTTGAAATGAAGGGCGGGGACCACCCTTCCGCCCCTGCCCAATCCCCCAACAAAGGACTGTAACGTAATGACTACCATCTATCTTATCCGCCATGCCGAGGCCGAGGGCAACCTGTACCGCCGGATCCACGGCTGGTATGACGCGCTCATCACCGAAAACGGCTTCCGTCAGATCGCCGCGCTGGAAGAGCGCTTCCGGGACATCCATGTGGACGCGGTGTACTCCAGCGACCTGTACCGCACCATGACCACCGCCCGGGCCGTTTATGTGCCCAAGGGGCTGGAGCTGCACACCGACCCCCAGCTGCGGGAGATCCACATGGGCGACTGGGAGGACCAGACCTGGGGCGGCGTCCGCCGCGACGATCCGGAACAGATGGCGCTGTTCAACCACAGCGACCCCCGGTGGGCCGCTCCTCACGGCGAGAGTCTGGGCCAGGTGGGCCATCGGGTGGCCTGTGCCCTCCGCCGCATCGCCCAGGCCCACCCGGACCAGACGGTGGCCGTCTTCTGCCACGGCACCGCCATCCGTCAGGCCCTGGCCGAACTCAAGGAGCTGTCCCCGGAGGAGTGGCTGGGCATGGGACACAGCGACAACACCGCTGTCAGCTGCCTGGTCTTTGAGGGAGACCGCGTCCAGGTCCGGTATGAGATGGACGCCTCCCATCTGGACCCCTCCATTTCCACCCTGGGACGGCAGTCCTGGTGGCGGAAGGACCAGAAGGCGGAGGATGTGAACCTCTGGTTCCGGCCCATCTGCTGGGAGACGGAGGAGGCCCTCTACCTGGAGGCCCGGCGGGAGGCATGGCACTCCACCCACGGCGCGGACGTTCCCTTTGACGGTGAGGGCTTCCTGGCCGCCGCCCGGGAGCATCTGTCCCGCTCCCCCTGGGGCGTCACGGCCGCCATGGCCGGGGACTGTGTCGCCGGATTCCTCCAGCTGGACACAGAACGCTACCGCGAGGATGGAGCCGGCTATATCCCCTTCTGCTACGTCACCCCGGACCGCCGGGGCCAGGAGCT
The DNA here is from genome assembly GCF_021531375.1 of Pseudoflavonifractor phocaeensis. Lineage (GTDB taxonomy): Bacteria > Bacillota > Clostridia > Oscillospirales > Oscillospiraceae > Lawsonibacter > Lawsonibacter phocaeensis_B. Next base: position 87,519 of record NZ_JADYTU010000001.1, on the reverse strand, counting down.
CGGCGTCCAGCTCATCGGCCAAGCGGTATCCTTCTTCCGGCCCCTGGGCCGGGATAAGCTGCGGCTGCGCTGCGCCCCCTATAACGACCGGGCCCAGCACTTTTACAAAAAGTACGGCTTTGTCAAGATCGGCGAGGAGCAAGGCAGCCGGGTCCCCCTGGACATTTTGGAAAAGTACATCGGGTACGAGCGCTGAGCGCCGTACCCGTTTCCCTGACTTCATAAGAAACGAGGCACACCATGAGTTTTGACCGCGATCTGTTTCTCCCGGTATCCCAAGAGGACATGGCCCGCCGGGGCTGGGACTTTTATGACTTCCTGCTCATCACCGGCGACGCCTATGTGGACCATCCCTCCTTCGGACCCACCATCATCGGCCGGGTGCTGGAGGCCAAGGGCTACCGGGTGGCCATTCTGTCCCAGCCCGACTGGAAGGACCCGGAGGCCTTTACCGCCCTGGGCCGTCCCCGGCTGGGGGTGCTGATCTCGGCGGGCAACATCGACTCCATGGTGGCCCATTACACCGCCGCCAGAAAGCGCCGCCACGACGACGCCTACTCCCCCGGCCGGAGGGCGGGCCTGCGCCCCGACCACGCCACCGTGGTCTACTCCAACCGGGTCCGTGAGGTCTTTGGCGACATTCCCATCATCATTGGCGGGCTGGAGGCCAGCCTGCGCCGGTTCGCCCATTACGACTACTGGGAGGACAAGGTACGCCGCTCCATCCTCTTTGACGCCCAGGCCGACATCCTCACCTACGGCATGGGAGAGAAAGCCTCCATCGAGATCGCCGCCCGGCTGGCCTCGGGCACCCCGGTGGGCGAGATCACCGACGTCCGGGGCACCTGCGTGGCAGCCAAATTCCCGGGCGTCTGTTCCTATCCCAAGGTGGAGGTGCCCTCCTTCGAGGAGGTGTCCGCCTCCAAGGAGGCCTACGCTCGGGCCAACATGGTGGAGTATCAGGAGCACGACCCTGTGGTGGGCAAGGCCATCATTCAAAAGCACGGCAGGGACTTTCTCATCGTCAATCCCCCCGCGCCCCCTCTGACCACGCCGGAGATGGACTGGGTGGCCGAGCTGCCCTATGTCCGGGAGCCACACCCCATGTACGACGAGATGGGCGGCGTCCCCGCCATTGAGGAGGTCCGCTTCTCCGTCACCCACAACCGGGGCTGCTTCGGGGCCTGCAACTTCTGCTCCCTGGCCTTCCACCAGGGACGCACCATCTCCTGCCGCAGCCACGAGAGCGTCATTCGGGAAGTGACCGCTTTGACCAAGCATCCCGGCTTCAAGGGCTATATCCACGACGTGGGCGGACCCTCCGCCACCTTCCGCCGTCCCTCCTGCCAGAAACAGCTGAAATGCGGCATGTGCAAGAACCGGGCCTGTCTGGCCCCGGAGCCCTGCCCCAATCTGGACGCCGACCACACCGACTATATGATGCTGCTGCGCAAGCTCCGGGCCATCCCCGGAGTGAAAAAGGTGTTTATCCGCTCGGGCATCCGCTTTGACTATCTGATGAAGGACCCCAGCGGGGAGTTCTTCACCGACCTGGTCCAGCACCACATCTCCGGCCAGCTGAAGGTGGCCCCGGAGCACTGCGTCGATCACACCCTGGACTATATGGGCAAGCCCCACATCGAGGTGTACGAGAAATTCCGGGAGAAGTATTTCAAGCTCAACCGCCGCTACGGCAAGGACCAGTATCTGGTGCCCTACCTCATCTCCTCCCACCCGGGCTGTACCCTGGAGGACGCGGTGAAGCTGGCCGAGTGGCTGAACAAGGAAGGCCACATGCCCGAGCAGGTCCAGGACTTCTACCCCACCCCCGGCACACTGGCCACCTGCATGTGGTACACCGGCATCGACCCCAGGACCATGAAGCCGGTGTTTGTCCCCAAGACCCCCCACGACAAGGCCCTCCAGCGGGCTCTGATGCAGTGGAGAAAGCCCCAGAACCGGAAGCTGGTGCTGGAGGCCCTCCACAAGACGGGCCGGGAGGACCTGATCGGCTACGGCAAGCGCTGCCTGGTCCGGCCGGACAAGGGACAGGCCCGCCCCGAAGAGGCGGAGGACCGCGGCCATCCCCACCCCCAGGGAAAGGGCAGGGCCCCGTCCCGCTCCAAGCAGGACAACGGCCGTTTCGACGGCCGGCGGCGGGTGGAGAAAAAGGAAGCCGCCCCTCAGGGCGGCAAGCCTGTCCGGAAAGCGGGCTGGGCCAAGGCCAAAGCTCCGGCAAAAAAAGGCGTCAAGAAAAAGGGATAAATGCTCCTTTTCCATGAGCGGTTTATGGTTCTGTTCGGTAGGGCGGCCCCTTGGGGCCGCCGCGGCGGGGGCAAGCCCCGCCCTCCCATGGCGTACCGTCAAATTCCAGTTTGTCAGGCAGCCCTGTCTTAGTGCCACCCTTGCTGTATAAAAGAGTCGCACAAAGTGTCAAGCAGAATGAGCGATCAACACAAAGGACAAAACCGAGAGGGGACAGGCTTTCGCCTGTCCCCTCTCCGTGCTCAGGTCTTTAATAGTTCGTGGCGCTCCGGGCCGCGTTCTGGACTCCAAGGCCCACGTCGCCCACGGCGTTGCCCACGCCCCGGCCCACATCGCCGATGGCGTTGCCGGCGCCCCGGACCAGATCCCGGGCACCCTGGGTCAGGTCCCGTCCAGCGGTATTCCACTGACCGTTCACCTGGCCGTTGCCATTGGCGGCATACCGCCCGTCGTTGAGATAGTCGTAGGCGGTGCGCCGGGTGGCGGTGTAGCCGTTATACGAGGTCCGGCTGTTCCGGGTCTGGCTGCCGCTGCCCGCCGCCGAGCCGTTGGGAGCGGTGGTCGGGTTGCCGCCGCCCATGCTTTCATTTTGCAGGCTGCCGCTGCCGGCATAAGGGTCGCTTACACTGCCGCTTCCTGCGTAGCCGTTGTTGGCGCTGCCGTTGGCCGCGCTGCCGCTGCCCGTTCCGCTGCCCACGCTCCCGGCGCCGTTGGCAGTGCCGTCAGTCTGATTTCTGTTGCCGCCGCAGGCCGTCAGCGATACTGTCAGCGCCATGGCCATGGCAAGAACGATCCAATTTTTCTTCATTTGCTGCATCCTCCCGCTCGTTTTTCCAACGGAAGTCCCATCCGCCGGCTAGTATGTGCCGTTTCCCTTCTGGAATCCCCGGGAACATCTGCTTCCTCTGGGTGGTTTTTCTATTTTTGGCGGTTCTTTGCCTCTCTTTTTGGAAAAAACTTCTCCCCGCCCCCTTGCAATCCGTCCGGTCTTATGGTATAGTTTCATTGTAATTAAGGTAGTATTGGTAAGAGTGGGGTCAAGGCTCCGCTCTTTTTGATTGACCAAATCCGGCTGACCCGGCCTTTTCGGGCAGTTCTACAGGAGGAATTCCATGGCAAAAGTAACGGATACCGTGGCCGCGCTGGCCGCCCCCATCGTGGAGGGAGCGGGATGCTCCCTGTGGGACGTGGAGTATGTGAAGGAAGCCGGAGAGTGGTTCCTCCGGGTCTATATCGACAAGGAGGGCGGCGTGTCCATCGACGACTGCGAGGCCGTCTCCCGTCCCCTGTCCGACCGGCTGGACGAGGCCGACCCCATCGAGGGCAGCTACACCTTTGAGGTGTCTTCCGCCGGAGCGGACCGGGTGCTGAAAAAGCCGGAACACTTCGCCCAGTTCCGGGGCCAGGAGGTGGAGGTCAAGCTCTACCGCCCCCGGGAGGGACGAAAGGAATTTGTCGGCCTGCTTCAGTCCTGGGAGGACGGAAACGTGACCCTGGACGCAGGCGGGACCCCCATCCACTTTGAGAAAAAAGAAATCGCGCTGGTACGGCTGTACCCCCGCTTCTGATTTTTAGGAGGAAAACACCGTGGCTAAGAGAACGACAAAGAAAGTCAACAATAACGAGCTGGACGGCGAGGAGTTTTTCGCCGCCATTGCTCAGATCGAGCAGGAAAAGGGCATCAAGCCCGGCTACATGATGGAGAAGATCACCCAGGCTCTGCTGTCCGCCTACCGCCGTGACCACGAGGGCGTGGGCGACAACCTGATCATCGAGGCCAACCAGGAGACCTCCACCGTCCGCATGTTCCTGAAGAAGGACATTGTGGAGGTGGTGGACAATCCCGCCACTGAGATCGGCCTGGAGGAGGCCCGCACCGTGCTGCCCCAGGCCCAGCTGGGCGACGTGGTCCGCATCGAGCTGAAGCCCCGGAACTTCGGCCGTATTGCTGCCCAGACCGCCCGTCAGGTCATCATTCAGGGCATCCGCGAGGCGGAGCAGGGCATGGTCTATGACGAATTCTGCTCCAAGGAGCATGAGCTGCTCACCGGCGTGATCACCCGGATCGACCCCCGGAACGGCTCTGTGACCCTTCGCATCCACTCCGGCTCCGAATTCACCGACGCCTATCTGGGCACCAACGAGCAGGTGAAGGGCGAAAGCTATGTGGAAGGCCAGCGCCTGAAGGTCTATGTGGTGGAGGTCCGCCGGGCCACCAAGGGCCCCCAGGTCCTCATCTCCCGCACTCACCCCGGCCTGGTCAAGCGGCTGTTCGAGCTGGAGGTGCCTGAAATTTACGACGGCACCGTGGAGATCAAGTCCGTGGCCCGTGAGGCCGGCTCCCGCACCAAGCTGGCGGTCTGGTCCGCCGACCCCAACGTGGACCCCATCGGCGCCTGCGTGGGTCCCCGCGGCCAGCGGGTCAACACCATCGTGGAAGAGCTGAAGGGCGAGAAGATGGACATCATCAAGTACTCCGAGGACCCCGCCGAGTACATCGCCGCCGCCCTCTCCCCCGCCGACGTCATCAGCGTGGAGGAGCTGCCCGACGGCAAGAGCTGCCGGGTGGTAGTCCCCGATGACCAGCTGTCCCTGGCCATCGGCAAGGAGGGACAGAACGCCCGTCTGGCCGCCAAGCTCACCGGCTACAAGATCGACATCAAGCCCGCCTCCGCCCCCCTGGAGCCCATTGAGGACGCCGGCGAGGCCCTGTTCGAGGAGGACAGCGAGGCTCAGCCCGAGGCGTAAGCGGCAACCAACCGCCGTCTCTTATCTTTTATTTCTCAACCGGGGGTGACACAGGTGCCCAAAAAGATACCCATGCGCCAATGCGTTGGCTGCCGGGAAATGAAACCGAAGAAAGAACTGATCCGGGTGGTCCGCTCCCCCGAGGGGGCGGTCAGTCTGGATTTCAGAGGCAAGCTGCCCGGCCGGGGGGCCTACGTCTGCCCCGACCCGGCCTGTCTGGCCAAGGCCCGAAAGTCCAGAGGGCTGGAGCGGGCCTTTGACGCCGCCCTGCCCGCCCAGGTCTGGGATGACCTGGAGGCACAGATGAAGGGAGGGGACCAGAATGGCTAACGATCCCATCCTTCATCTTCTGGGTCTGGCCCGAAAGGCCGGACGGCTGGAGGTGGGCGAGGAGCCGGTGGGCGCCGCCTGCCGCGCACACCACGCCCGTCTGGTCCTGCTGGCCTCCGACGCGGCCCCCAACTCCTGCCGCCGGGCTGCCCATTTCGGTCAGGCGGGCAACGTGCTGTTTCTGGAGCTGCCCTTTACCAAGGCGGAGCTGGGCTTTGTTCTTGGCCGTGGCTCCTGCGCCATGCTGGCCCTGACCGACGCGGGCTTTGCCGCCTCGGTGCTGGAAAAGCTGGCTGCCCGGGACCCGGAACGCTATGGCCCCGCCGCCCAGCAGCTGCGGGAGAAGGCGGACCGGATGCTCCAGCGCCAGCGGGAAAAGCGTCAGCACGAAAAGAACCTGCGGGAGGGCAAACGGAAGCCCTGGGCTCCCCCTCCTCCGCCCCGGAATGAGGAGGAGCGCCGCGGCGCGTCTCCCCCCGCCCGCTCCAAGAAAGCACAACCCAAGCCGAAGCCTCCCGGACAAGGCGGATCGGCCCATTTCGCCAAGGACGGCCCCGTCCGCCCTGGCCGTTCCTCAAAGCCCGGCCCCGGCGGCCGTCGTCTGTCCGGCAAATTCCGGCACAATCCCTAAGAAACGAGGTGGCTTCCCCATATGATGATCAAATATCCCATCCACAAGGTTGCCAAGGATTTTAAAAAGGGTTCCAAGGATCTTCCTTCCAAGGAAATCATGGACATTCTGACCAAGTACAACCATCCCCCCAAGAACCACATGCAGCCTCTGACCGATCAGGAGCTGTCCATCGTGTTTGAGTACCTGACCCAGAACAACCAGATCGACTCCATCGAGTCGGTCTATGCCGACGTCTACCACGACACCAGCGCGCCCAAGGCCGCCGCCCCCGCCCAGCAGGCCAAGCAGCAGCACGCGGCCCCCAAGGCCGAGAGCCCCAAGCCCGCTCCCCAGCAGCAGAACCGTCCCCAGGCCAAGCAGCAGCCCGCCCAGCAGGCCCAGAGCGCCAAGCCCCAGGCCCAGCAGCAGGCCCAGGTCAGCCGTCCCACCACCCGGGTCCCCGAGAAGAAGGTTGTGGACACCCGCGGCGGCCCCGCCGTCAATCTGGACAAATACGACGAGCGTCTGGAGTCCTTTACCTCTGAGAAGCAGCAGGACCGCGGCGGCAAGCAGAAGTTCCAGGGCCGCAACGCCCAGCGTCAGCGGGGCGGCAAGCAGGCCGGCAGCTTCGGCAACAAGCGCCGCCAGGAGGAGCAGGACCGTCTGCGCCGCCTCCAGCTGGAGATCGCCAAGAAGGCCCCTGTCAAGGTCATGATCCCCGATGAGATCGGCGTGGGCGAGCTGGCCTCCCGCATGAAGAAGACCGGCGCCGAGGTGGTCAAGTGCCTCATCAAGAACGGCGTCATGGCCTCCCTCAGCGATATCATCGACTTCGACACCGCCGCCATCATCGCCGAGGAGATGGGCTGCAAGGTGGAGAAGGAAGTGGTGGTCACCATCGAAGAGAAGCTGATCGACACCACCGAGGACAAGGAAGAGGACCTGATCCCCCGCGCCCCCGTGGTCGTCGTCATGGGCCACGTGGACCACGGCAAGACCTCTCTGCTGGACTATATCCGCCACGCCAATGTGGTCTCCGGCGAGGCCGGCGGCATCACCCAGCACATCGGCGCCTACCAGGTGGACGTGAAGGGCAACCCCGTCACCTTCCTGGACACCCCCGGCCATGAGGCCTTTACCGCCATGCGTGCCCGCGGCGCCATGATCACCGACGTGGCCATCCTGGTGGTGGCCGCCGACGACGGCATCATGCCCCAGACCGTGGAGTCCATCAACCACGCCAAGGCCGCCGACATCCCCATTATTGTTGCCATCAACAAGATGGATAAACCCACCGCCAACCCCGACCGCATCATGCAGCAGCTCACCGAGTATGAGCTGGTACCCGAGGAGTGGGGCGGCGAGACCATCATCTGCCCCATCTCCGCCAAGACCGGCATGGGCATCGACAACCTGTTGGACATGGTGGTCCTGACCGCCGAGATGCGTGAGCTGCGGGCCAATCCCAACCGCTCCGCCCACGGCGCCGTCATCGAGGCCCGGCTGGACAAGGGCCGCGGCCCCGTGGCCACCCTGCTGGTCCAGAACGGCACCCTGCGCCAGGGCGACGTGATCATCGCCGGCACCGCCGTGGGCCGTGTCCGCGCCATGACCAACGCCCAGGGCCAGAAGGTGGATCAGGCCGGTCCCTCCGTCCCCGTGGAGATCATCGGCATGGGCGAGGTGCCCGGCGCCGGCGACGACTTCCACGCCGTGGCCGACGAGCGCATGGCCCGTGAGCTGGTGGAGCAGCGTAAGCACGAGCAGAAGAACGCCGCCGGCTCCAACGTGGGCAAGGTCACGCTGGAGGATCTGTTCAGCCAGATCCAGGCCGGCGAGATGAAGAACCTGAACGTCATCGTCAAGGCCGACGTCCAGGGCTCCGCCGAGGCCGTCAAGGCCTCCCTGGAGAAGCTGACCAACGAGGAGGTCCGGGTCCGGGTCATCCACTGCGCCGTCGGCGCCATCAGCGAGAGCGACGTGATGCTGGCCTCTACCTCCGGTGCCATCATCGTGGGCTTCAACGTCCGCCCCGACTCCAACGCCAAGGACTCCGCCGCCCGTATGAACGTGGATATGCGGATGTACCGGGTCATCTACGACGCCATCAACGAGATTGAGTCCGCCATGAAGGGTATGCTGGCCCCCAAGTTCAAGGAAGTGGACCTGGGCCGGGCCGAGGTCCGCAATGTGTTCCGCATCACCGGCGTGGGCATGGTGGCCGGCTGCTATGTGCTGGACGGCAAGATGCAGCGGGGCGCCCAGATGCGTCTGCTCCGGGACAACATCGTCATTTACGACGGCTCCATCGCCTCCCTCCAGCGCTTCAAGGACAGCGTGAAGGAAGTGGCCGCCGGCTATGAGTGCGGCATCACCTTTGAGAAGTTCCAGGACATCAAGGAGGGCGACATTATCGAGGCCTTCCTCATGGAGCAGATCGAGGTCTAATTCAATCCTTAAAACCACCGGCTGGGGCGGGCGTTTTCGCCCGCCCCAGTTTGCTTATAATAGTGTAAATTTTAGTTTACCGTTGGAGTGTTTTGAAAGGATTCCGCTCTGCGGAGCGGGTTTCTTTCTGAGCGATCAGAAAGAAACCAAAGAATCGCCGGGGGCGACCACGCGCAATTTCATTGCGCTATCCGCACCGCCCCCGGACCCCCATTACGGGAGAGTAGGCGGCCTTGCGTTGATTGCAGCTCGCAAAATATGTGAGCGCTCACACCGCCTTTTGCTTCGCAAAATGGAGAAGATTTTACGGGGGATAAGCAATACAGCCCGCCTCGATGGCGGTAAAGACTGATGGCAGCTGCCTCTTACCCACTTGGCCCGCCGGGGCCGCCCGAGGGTACCTCGGCTCGTAAGGGGGCCGTTGCAGAATGGCAGGCTTGCAATCCTTGAAGGAGGCACCCCGCGATTGTTAACCAAGAGGCGCGGTTTCAGCCAGTAGAAGCAGACACCAATTTTACTGGTACAGAGCGGCAGCGGGCGGGTATGGGATGAGTATCCTGTCTTTTACCCGCGCCGAACGACATCAAAATATCTGATTGATGGCTCCCCACGGGGGCCGGGGCCGAAGCCCCGGAGATTTTTGGGGTACTTTTGTATCTCTACAAAAGTACCTCGCCCGGGGGCGAAACATCCCTTCGTCCAAACTTCCGTCCCGCCCGCAGGCAAAATCCACTGATAAACTAAAATTTACCGCATCAACTCCAAAAGGAGGAATCCAATATGGCAAGCAATCGAATCGGACGGATCAACGAGGAGATCCAGCGGGAGCTGGCCTCTCTGATCCCCAACGTAAAAGATCCCCGGGTGACGGGCATGATCTCCGTCACCGCCGTGGACACCACCCCCGACCTGCGGTACGCCAAGGTCTATATCAGCGTGCTGGATAAGAGTGACAGCACCCAGGTGCTGAAGGGGTTGAAGTCCGCCGCCGGCTGGCTGCGCCGTGAGCTGGGGCATGCGCTCCAGCTGCGCTACACCCCGGAGCTCACCTTTGTTCAGGACGACTCCATCGACAAGGGCGCTCACATTCTGGATATGCTCCGGAACCCCGAGGTGGTCAAACCCGCCAATCCTGCCAACGAGCACATTATTCTGGACGAGGAGTGACCGCTATGACCCCACAGCAAGCCGCTGTTTTTCTGCAAACTCATGACCAATATCTGATCCTGACCCATGTGCGCCCTGACGGAGATACCATCGGCTGCGCCGCCGGCCTGTGCCACGCCCTGCGTCAGATCGGAAAAACCGCCTATGTCCTGCCCAACCGGGAAACCACCTCCCTGTTCACTCCCTACCTGGAGGGTCTGCTGGCCTGCGAGGGCTGGGAACCCTGCACCGTGGTGTCGGTGGACATTGCCGCCCGGGGGCTGTTTCCCGAAAACGCCCTGCCCTATCTGGAGCGGGTGGAGCTGGCCATTGACCACCATCCTTCTCAGGAATTTTTTGCCAAAGAGACCTGTCTGGACGCGGGGCGGGCCGCCTGCGGCGAATTGGTCTACGAGATCATCAAGCAGTTCTGCCAAATCACGCCGGAGATCGGGACCGCCCTCTATGTGGCCGTCTCCACCGACTGCGGCTGCTTTGCCTACGGCAACACCACCGCCGGCACCCACCGGACGGCGGCGGAGCTCATGGACTGCGGCATTCCCGCGGCCCAGCTGAACAAACGCCATTTCCGCACCAAAAGCATCCGGCGGATGAAGCTGGAGAGCATGATCATCTCCGACATGGAGCTCCACGACGAAGGCACCATCGCCATTGCCGCCGTCACTCTGGACATGATGGCCTCTCTGGGGGCCACCGAGCGGGACGCCGAGGACATTGCCGCCCTGGTGGGCCAGCTGGAGGGGGTCAAGACCTCGGTCACCATCCGGGAGCTGGCCCCCGGCAAGTGCAAGCTGTCCGTCCGTACCGATCCCGAGGATCTGAACGCCAGCCATGTATGCGCCCTGCTGGGGGGCGGCGGACACGCCGCGGCTTCCGGCGCCACGGTGGAGGGCTCGGTGTCCGACGCAAAGCGGACCGTCCTGGACGCGATCCACAAAGTCAAGCACGGCGTCTGAGCTGACCCGGGAGCAGGCGGCGGAGCTGGCGCGGGACCGCTTTTCGGCGGCCCGCCTGCTGTGACAGAAGAAACCCATATCAAGGAGTGATCCCATGCCCAGCGGCATTCTCATCATTGACAAAACGCAAGGCTGGACGTCTATGGACGTATGTGCCAAGCTGCGGGGCATTTTCCGCGAAAAGCGTATCGGCCACGCCGGCACGCTGGACCCCATGGCCACCGGGGTGCTCCCCGTGTTCATCGGGCGGGCCACCCGGGCGGTGGAATTTGCCAGCGAGGGGCAAAAGGAATATGTGGCCGGTCTGAGGCTGGGGCTGGTCACCAACACCCAGGACACCAGCGGCGAAGTGTTGGAGGAGCACCCCTTCCGGGGCTCCCTTCAGGATCTGGAGGGCGTCCTGGACCGGTTCCGTGGAGACATTCAACAGATCCCCCCCATGTACTCCGCCATCAAGATCAACGGCAAGAAGCTCTATGAACTGGCCCGGAAGGGCCGGGAGGTGGAGCGCCAGCCCCGCCCCGTCACCATCCACAGCCTGACCGTGGAGGGGCAGACCGGCCCGGCGGAGTTTATTCTGCGGGTCCGGTGCTCCAAAGGCACCTACGTCCGCACCCTGTGCCACGACATCGGCCTGGCCCTGGGCTGCGGCGGCTGTATGAGCAGCCTGCGCCGGACCAGGGCCGCGGGATTTTCTCTGGACCGGGCGGTGACTCTGGAGCAGGTCCAGCAGGCGGAGGACCCCGCCGCCCTGCTTCTCCCCGTGGACGCCTACTTTTCCGACCGTCCCGCTCTGACGCTGCCTTCCGCTCTGGAAAAGAAGGTACGCAACGGCATGACCGTGGTGATGCCGGAAATTATTCCCGGGGAATACCGGGTTTACGGCCAGGGAGGGGACTTTCTCGCCCTGGGCCGGGCGGAGAATGGCAAGCTGTTTACCGTCAAGAGTTTTTTTGAGGTATGACTTCCTTGCTTCTCCTCTCCCGATCACGGCCTCTTTGCCGGGCCGTGATCCGGCAAAATACACTGACCACTACAAAGGAGACGAATCCCCTGTGAATACGACCAAACGTGTAATCGCTTTAGGCTTTTTCGACGGCGTGCATCTGGGCCACGGCGCGCTGCTGCGGGCGGTGACCGCTGCGGCGGACCGGCTGGGTGCCTCCGCCTGCGCCTTTACCTTCGACCGCAGCCCCACCGCCGTTATCACCGGCCAGGACATTCCCCTCATCAGCTCCGTGGAGGACCGGGTCTGGCTCATGCGCCGGTACTACGGCATCCAGGAGGTCATTGTGGCCTCCTTCGACGCCATGCAGCGCATGGACTGGCAGGACTTTATCCTCCAATACCTGGTGCGGGACCTGGGCGTGGTCCATGTGGTGGCCGGCCACGACTTCCACTTCGGCTACATGGGCAAGGGCAATCCCGAACGGCTGAAGGCCAAATGCGCCGAACTGGGCATCGGCTGCGACATCATCGGCCGGGTGGAGCAGGACGGCATCACCATCTCCTCCACCTATATCCGCACCCTCATCGCCCAGGGGGAGATGGAGCGGGCCAACCAGTTCCTGGGGCACCCCCACACCCTCACCGACCGGGTGGCCCACGGCAAAAAGATCGGCGGCTCCACCCTGGGATTCCCCACCGTCAACCTGACCATCCCGCCCCAGGTCATTGTTCCCGCCTTCGGGGTTTACGCCACCCGGGTATGGTTTGACGGCCAGTGCCGCTGCGCCGTCACCAATGTGGGCGTCCGGCCCACCGTGGAGGACAACGACGGCCGGGTCACCGTGGAGGGCTTCATTCTGGACTTTGACGGGGACCTGTACGGCCACCAGGTCCGGATGGAATTCTTCAAGCACCTGCGTCCGGAGCGGAGGTTCGAGTCCATGCAGGCCCTGTCCGACGAGATCCGGCACAACGCGGAGCAGACCCGCGACTACTTCTGCCATCTGCCCTGAGGGCTCCGGCGTACGCCCACAGGTATCGTCCCATCCACCATCCCGCGCCCGGGCTCCCCTGCCCGCGGTTGGAGAGAAAGGAACGCCCTGTCTATGGACTATCATCTCCCCCTGCACCACGCCCACATCCGATATGAGCGGATGTTCCCCTACCTGTGGATCTACGCCGGCCTGCTGGCTCTGGCGGGATTCTGTTTAGACAGTCCGGCCAACATCTTCCGGGGGCTGGTCACCGTCGTCCTCTCCGAAGACGCCCTCATCACCGATTATATCCTCATCGCCGGCCCCGGAGCGGCGCTGGTGAACTCCGCCCTGGTGACCGCCATCAGTATCTGCGTGCTGTATTTCTCCAACGACAAACTCAATGGCATGACCCTTGTGGTCATTGGCCTGATGTCCGGTTTCTCCCTGTTTGGGAAGAATTTTATTAATATCTGGCCCATTTTGATCGGGACCTGGCTCTATACCCGGTACCGGAAGGAGCCCTTCGGCGCCTTCGCCAATATTGGCCTCATGGCCACCGCCCTGGCTCCGGTCATCAGCTACATCGGTCTGGACAACGGCTGGGGCAATCCCTTCTGGGGGACGCTGGTGGGCATTACCATCGGCTTTATCGTTCCGCCTCTGTCTACCTATACATACCGCATTCAAAACGGCATGAATCTGTACAACACCGGCTTTGCCTGCGGTCTGGTGGCCTTCATCTGCGTCCCGCTGATGAGCTCCCTGGGCGCCGACCCCACCACCCACTACCGCTGGGCCACCGGATACAACAGGGTATTCTGCCTGATGCTCTGCGTTTTCTGCTTCTCCCTCATTGTGATCGGTCTGTTCTTTGCGGGAAAGCCGGTATGGGCGTCCTGGGCAGGCTACCGCCGACTGCTCCAGACCAGCGGCCGGGCCCCCAGTGACTATCTGCGTATGTTCGGCCCCGCGCCCGTGCTCATCAATATGGGCATTAACGGCCTCATCGGCCTGTGCTTTATCCTCCTGGGGGGCGGCAATCTGAACGGCCCCACCCTGGGGGGTATCTTCACCATCATGGGTTTCTCCGCCTTCGGCAAGCACGCCTTAAACATCCTCCCCGTCATGGGCGGGGTGGCCCTGGGCGGCTTTGTGATGCACTGGTCCCTCAGCGATCCCCCCGTCCAGCTGGCCTGTCTGTTCTGCACCACTCTGGCCCCCGTATCCGGCTATTTCGGCTGGCCCTACGGGATCTTGGCCGGTTTTCTCCACTCCTCGGTGGTGCTGTATACCGGCTCTCCGGTGGCGGGGATGAACCTGTATAACAACGGCTTCTCCGGCGGTCTGATCGCCATCGTCCTCTACCCCACCATTCTGGCCATCGCCCGCCGCCGCAAGCCCGTCCTCCAAGACGAGGATTACTTCGAGCATCTGGAACACGACGAGCCTCTTACTCCTCCGGCCCCCGACGAACTCATGGAAGACGAGCAATCTTGACCGCTTCTGAGGCTTGCAGTCCTTTTTACGGAAACGGAAAACAGGATGCCTCTGCCGCGGCAGAGGCATCCTGTCTCTTCTCAATAGACTATTCAACTCCGAAACACAGTCTCACCGCCCAGGCGGCAGCCAGAAAGCCGGTCAGATCGGCACACAGGGCGGCGGGCACCGCGTACCGGGTCCGCGTGACTCCCACCGCTCCAAAGTAGACCGCGATGGTATAGAAGGTGGTCTCGGTGGCCCCTAGCATCACCGCGGCGGTCCGTCCCAGCGTGGAGTCCGGCCCATAGTTGGCGATCAGCTCCGCCCCCACTCCCAGCGCCGCCGACCCGCTGATAGGCCGGACCAGCATCAGCGGCAGCAGCTCCGGCGGCAGGCCCACCCGCTCCATCAGAGGGGCCAGGCACCGGGCCGCCAGGTCAAGGGCCCCGGAGGCCCGGAGCATATACACCGCCGTCAGCAGGCCCACCAGCGGCGGGACGATCCGGACCAGAGTCTCCAGCCCCTTCCCCGCCCCCTGGACCAATGCGTCGTACACATCCACCCTCCGGGCTACTCCGTACACAGCCACAGCACAGATGGTAAACGGGACGATCATCGTAAAAAAGAGATCCCGCATCATCTTCCACCCACCGCTGTTCCACGCCAGCCCGGCCGTTTCCGTGCCCTGGCCGGCCCCGCTGCTGCCCGGTCATCCCCCCATATCCGTGCCATCACCTTACAGCTCAGGATGCCCACTCCCACCGACAGAGCGGAGGCCAGCCATACCGCCGGCAGGATGTCAAAGGGGGTCTGGCTGCCCGCCGCCGCCCGCACCGTGGCCACGGTGGTGGGGATCAGCTGGATGGAGGCGGTGTTGCACACCACCAGCATACACATGGCGTCAGAAGCCACGCCGGGACTCTTTCGGCTCATCCCGCGCACCGCCTCCAGCCCAAGGGGCGTGGCAGCGCTGCCCAAGCCCAGCAGATTGGCGGATACATTGGCGGAAATGCTGTCCATGATCTCCCGGTCCCCGGCCACCTGGGGAAACAGCCGCCGCAGCACCGGCCCCAGCAGCCGGGACAGGCCCTCGGCCAGTCCTGACCTTCGCATGATCTCCATCACGCCGGTCCACAGGCACAGCATCCCCGCAATGGACAGGCACAGCTCCACCGCCGCCGCCGCGCCCTCCGCCGCCGCTGCCGCCACTCCCGGTCCTCTCCCCGTCGCCAGCCCGCACAGGACCGACAGGCAGACCATTCCGGTCCAAATGAATGCCATCGTCACATTTAAGCCCCCTCCCGCCTCATTTATACGGCAGAAGCCCCAAAAACATACCGGAATATGGCAACTGGAAGTCTTAAGACAAAAACCCCAATATTTGGTAAAAAATGCGCCAATTTCTGCATTTTATCTGTAAATCAAACAGAAATAGTTGACAGATTTTTTCTTTGTAGTACAATAAATCTGAAATATACTCTTCGCTGGCATCTTGGCCATTGCCCGCTGTGATGCCAGGCCAGAATTGACGATACCTCTCACAGACAGAAAGGATTTGATGATATGAAATCAACCGGAATCGTCCGCAAAGTGGATGAATTGGGACGCATCGTCCTTCCGATCGAACTTCGCCGCACCTTGGATATTGCGGAAAAGGACTGCCTGGAAATCTATATGGATGGCCCTTCCATCGTGCTGAAAAAATACCAGCCTGCCTGTATTTTCTGCGACGAGGCAAAGGATATCGTCATGTTCCGGGGCAAAAATGTCTGCTCGAAATGTATCAAGGCCCTTCAGGCCGCGGAGAAAGGCTGAAGCCCCTTTCGTTCCCCCATTCAAAAAAACCACCCCGCGCTGCGGCTCGCAGCGCGGGGTGGTTTCGCCTTTTTCCGGAAAATCTCCCTTTATTTTCCCACCGCCAGGTCATAGAGCTGGTTGCGGGACAGTCCCAGCTCCTTGGCCGCCCGCTTCACAGCGTCCCGGAGGGACAATCCCTCCTCCCTCAGCCGGTCCACCAGGGCCAGACCGTCCTCCAGCGTGGCCTCTTCCTCCTCCCTGGGCTCCGCTCCCCGGACCACCAGGACAAACTCGCCCTTGGGGGGATTCTCGCCGTAATAGGCGCAGGCCTCTCCCAGGGTGGTACGGCGGATCTCCTCGTGGAGCTTGGTCAGCTCCCGGCACAGGGACACCGGCCGCTCCGGGCCAAAGGTATCCGCCAGATCCCGGAGGGTAGCGGTCAGCTTGTGTGGCGCCTCATAGAAGATCATGGTCCGCTCCTCATCCCGGAGGGACTCCAGATGGCTGCGGCGGTTCTTCTTGTTCATGGCAAGAAAACCCTCAAAGGTGAACCGCCCTGTGGGCTGGCCCGACACCGCCAGGGCAGTGACCAGGGCGCAGGGGCCGGGGACCGCCTCCACCCGGATGCCCTGCTGGGCGCACTGGGCCACCAGCTCCTCCCCCGGGTCGGAGATGGCGGGCATCCCCGCGTCGGTGACCAGAGCGCAGTTCTCCCCCGCCAGCAGCCGGTCCAGCACCGCCCTGCCGCCGCTCTCCGTATTGTGGCGGTGGTAGGATATCATGGGCTTTTTGATCCCCAGGTGGTTGAGCAGCTTCAAGGAGACTCTGGTGTCCTCGGCCGCGATAAAGTCCGCCTCCTCCAGCGTCTGGGCCATCCGCCGGGAGATATCCCCCAGATTCCCAATGGGGGTGGGGACCAAGTAGAGGGTGCCTGCCATAGTCATTCTCCTTCATCACAGGACAAGCATAGTTGACTCCTGCAAATTCTAAGTATGTTAAAACATTATAGCATGTGTCAGCGGTTTGTGGTATCCTTTTCTTATGATTCTTACATAAGGAGGGGACCCTTGTGGATAAACTGGAGCATCTGGACCGCTTCACCCTGTCCTGGCCGGAGGGGGTGTTCCCTCTGGGGCAGGACGCCCTGGCCCTGGGCCGGTTCGCAACGGTGCGGTCCGGCTGGCGGGTGTGCGATCTGGGGACCGGCAGCGGACTGCTGCTCCTCCTGCTGGCGGAGCGGGCCGATCATCTGGTCCTGCGGGGGGTGGAGCGGGACCCCCTGGCCGCACAAACCGCCCGGGACAACCTGGCCCGGAACGGCCTTGGCGGTGAGATCATCACCGGCGATCTCCGGGAACGGCCCTTTCCCGCCGGCCAGTTCGATCTGGTCCTCTCCAATCCCCCCTACTTTCCCCTGGGAGCGGGAAAAAGCGGCGGCCCCGCCCGGAGCGAGACCTTCTGCACTCTGGAGCAGCTGTGCGCCGCCGCCGCGTATCTGGTGAAGAACGGAGGCCGTTTTGCCCTGTGCCACCGGCCGGAGCGGCTGGTGGACGTGATGTGTGCCCTGCGGGGCCATGGCTTGGAGCCCAAACGGATGAAACTGGTCTCCCATGGGCCAGGACATCCCCCCTCCCTGCTGCTGGTGGAAGCCGTCCGGCAGGGGCGGCCGGGATTGACCGTTGAACCATAAAAAATGCCGTTCCGATGATACGGAACGGCATTTTAATTGGTCGGATCACCGCTGGTACTCAAACTCCAGGTCGTACAGGGACACGATATCCCCGTCGCGGATGCCCATTTCCTCCAGCTTGTCGAACAGGCCGGACTGGCGCAGGATGCGGTCGAACCAGTTCCGGGACTCGTAGTCGCCGAAGTTGACGTTGGCGATGAGCCGCTGGAGCCAGGGGGCCTCCACCACCCAGGTGTCATCGTAGCGCTCGATCTGGACCTCCCCGGTGGTGTCCACCTCGGGGGGGCGCTCCACATAGGTGGGCTCGTACACCGCCACGGGAGGCAGCTCCTGGAGCTCCTGGGCCGCCTTCTTCACCAGCTCCCGCACTCCCTGGTGGGCGGCGGCGGAGATCTCAAAGAGCTCCATGCCCTTGGCTTCCACATGGGCGCGCAGCTTGTCCAGCAGAGTAGGGTCGGACATGATGTCCACCTTGTTGGCCGCCACAATCATTTTACGGGAGGCCAGCTCCGGGGAATACTGGGCCAGCTCGGCGTTGATGGCCTCAAAATCCTCCACCGGGTCCCGGCCCTCGGAGCCGGACACATCCACCACATGGATGAGCAGGCGGCAGCGGTCGATGTGCCGCAGGAAGTCGTGGCCCAGACCGGCGCCGTCGGCGGCGCCCTCAATAATGCCGGGGATGTCGGCCATGACGAAGGACACCCCCTCCTCCACATAGACCACGCCCAGATTGGGGAACAGGGTGGTGAAGTGGTAATTGGCGATCTTGGGCTGGGCCCGGCTGACCACAGAGAGGAGGGTGGACTTGCCCACGTTGGGGAAGCCCACAAGGCCCACGTCGGCCAGCAGCTTCAGCTCCAGCACCACCTCCCGGCTCTCCCCGGGCAGGCCCGCCTTGGCAAAGCGGGGCACCTGGCGGGTCGGTGTGGCGAAGTGCTTGTTGCCCCAGCCGCCCCGGCCGCCCCGGCACAGGATGAAGGGCTCCTCGTCGGACATGTCCTTGATGATCTCCCGGGTCTCGGCGTCCCGGATGATGGTGCCCCGGGGCACCCGGAGGATCAGATCCTCGCCGTCCTTGCCGGTACAGCGCTTGCCCTGGCCGTCCATGCCGTTGCCCGCCACATATTTGCGCTTATAGCGGAAATCCATCAGGGTGGACATGTGGTCGTTGACCATCACCACCACGTTGCCGCCCCGGCCGCCGTCTCCGCCGTCAGGGCCGCCCGCGGCCACATATTTTTCCCGATGGAAGGAGACCACGCCGTTGCCTCCGTTGCCGGAGCGGACGGTAATTTTCGCGGTATCTACAAAGGGTGCTGCCATATGCCGCACCTCCCTCTTTTTGAGATAAGAGATAGGAGATAAGAGATACAGGAGGATATGCCGCCGGCAAGACCTCTTATCTTAATATCTGAATCAGAACTCCAGCAGGTTCAGCCCCACGGTATCACTGAACTGCCGGCCCACCTGGCCGTCCCACACCTGGAGGAACAGTTCCAGGGTGGCGCTGATGGTGGCGGAGGACAGGTGCCCGGCGTGGACCTCCCCGGTGACAGGGTTGCCGATGGTGATGTGGAGATGGAGATAGGGTTCCCCATCTTTCCGGGTCACATTACCCACCAGAGCGGAGATCTCGAAATCTCCCTGGCAGCGCCGGGCGTAATACTTCTTCTCCTTGGTATTGAAGAGCCCGATGGTCACGTCGTTGGCCGCCCCCAGAGCGGAGACGGTCCCCAGTTGGATCTTCTCTTGATCCACCAGGTGCGTCAGGCACTCCACGATCTCCTCACCGGGGTCCAGACGCAGAACGTATCCCCGGTCAAATTTCCGGTATTCCACAACAAGCCCTCCTTCACTGAAAAGAGAAGCCGCAAACGGCATTTCGTTTGCGGCTTCCTGTCAGCAAAATTACTGAGCGATCTCCTCAACAATGGAGACCTGCTTGCGGTCCTTACCCAGACGCTCGAACTTGACCTTGCCGGCCTTCAGAGCGAACAGGGTATCGTCGCTGCCCTTACCCACGTTGACACCGGGGTGAATGTGGGTGCCGCGCTGGCGGACCAGCACGTTGCCGGCCAGCACGAACTGACCGTCGCCGCGCTTCACGCCCAGGCGCTTGGCCTCGGAATCACGGCCGTTACGGGTGGAACCAACGCCCTTTTTATGGGCGAAAAACTGCAAACCAATATTCAGCATAACTTACACCTCCAAGACAGAAATATGGTCGGGGTACTCCTCCGCGAGCTGGACAAAGTGGACCATCAGCGCCGCAAGCAGAGCCTGACAGGTGCTCTCGTTGGTCTGTCCCAGACTGTTGGGGAGTTTCAGAGTAATAGACGCGTCCTTTTCCCGCACCTTCACCGACGCCTCCAGACCCAGTACGTCGTTGATGGCGCACTCGGTCAGGCGGACCGCGCTGGTGACGGCGGCACAGACGATGTCCTCACCCTCGGGGGCGTATCCGCTGTGGCCCTTGACTTCAAAGCCCACGATCCGGCTGCCCTCGGAATGAAAGGTTACGGTGGTCATCAGGCCTTGATGGCGCCGATCTGCACCTTGGTGTAGGGCTGACGATGGCCCTGACGCTTACGGTAGCCCTTCTTGGGGGTGTACTTGAAGATACGGATCTTCTTACCCTTGCCGTTCTTCACGACGGTGGCGTCCACAGAAGCGCCCTCCACGGTGGGAGCGCCGAAGGTGGCGTTGTCGCCGTCCAGGATGGCCAGCACCTGGTCGAAGGTGATGTTCTGGCCGGCCTCGGCCTCCAGCTTCTCGATGAACAGGGTATCGCCCTCGCTCACCTTGTACTGCTTGCCGCCGGTCACGATGATTGCCTGCATTTGTTTCAACTCCTTCATTACGGGCTCGCTCTCCTGGGAGGGAACGGTGTTCCTCTTGTGTCAAAGCGCCTGTCAGCTCCCCTTGTGGGGGAATTGGGCACTTCTGTCCCACTCAAAGCGGCTTTGATATTTTACCAATAAAGCTGTGCCCTGTCAATAGGACAAGGCTGAATTTTTTGAAATCTTTTCGAAGATACTACGATTTAATAATGAGAATCACTTGCGTTTAATAAAGGGTTATGTTATAATATTGCCATCAAAATGATTCAAAGGAGGACACACCATGGCTTTTAAGGTCCTGTTCCCCACCTCCCTCTCGCCTCAGGAGCTGAAGACGGACTTTCAGCAGGCCCGGGATCTCGGCAAGGTCCGCCTGGGACAGAGCGGCTGCTATTTTACCCGGTTCGCCGGCACGGTCTGCCTCCCCTGGGGGCAGATCCTTCAGGCCTGGCTGCGCCAGGAGGAGGTCAACGCCAACCTGTGCTGCGGCAGAGCCAATTTCGATCAGTTCTTCCTGATGGTCCGGGACCGGAGCGGCACCGTCCACAAGGGAGAGGTGCTGTCCAAGGAGCTGGGCAAGGAGGCTCTGGCCCTGATCTCTGAACGGGACCCGGAGGTGGAGATCGGCTATCAGAAAGAGCGTCAAGCAGCCCAGCCCCACGGCGCAATGTGATCCAGCGCGCCGGATCTTAACCGCAACAAGCCCCCGCCCATTTGTTGAATTGGGCGGGGGCTTTGCAACATCAACCGCTGTCGTTAATCTTTTTCCTGCTTCTGCTCCAGCTCTCGCAGCAGCCGGATCAGGTTCCGGGTGATCCGCCCGGTGAGACCCCAGATGACCCGCCCCTCCCAGAAATAGACCGGCACGGTCTCCCGCCCCCGGACCCAGGCATAGTCCCGGGGGATGCCGATCTCCTCATAGGGGAAGTCCTCCCCCGGCTGGGGGACCAGGGGATAGCTGTACTCCTTGGGCGCCTGCTCCCACAGGCGCGCCAGCGGGACCAGAAAGGTCTCCGCCACCTCCCCGGGGTTGAGGCTCATATGCTCCAGAGCCTCTTCCTCCACCAGTCCCAGGATGGGATAGACGGCCCGTCCGGCGCGGTGGGCGATGAAATCCAGCGGCCCCAGCACCTGAACGGCACTGGCGGGGATGGCCAGTTCCTCCCAGGTCTCCCGCAGGGCGCATTCCTCCGGGGACTCCGCGCCCTCCATCCTTCCCCCGGGGAAGCAGATCTCCCCGGGCTGCCGGCGCATAGTGTGAGACCGGACCTCGTACAGCAGGGAGAGTCCCCCCTCCCCCCGCACCAGGGGGACTAGGATGGCACAGTCCTTCGCCGTATCCATCAGATGGGGCTGTCGGTTGCGGAAAAACTGCTCCGCGCGGCTCAGATCCATTCTCTCACACTCCCATGTTCAAATACAGCAGGGCAAAGGTCAAAATCAGACCCACCACGGCCCCGAACAGATAGGCTATCTCCCGGGGCCACTTCCAGAACAGGCCGGAAAAGCCCGCCGCCATGCCAAAATGGAGCAGCAGCAGCCGCTCCTTGGGCAGGAAATAGGGGTCCTCCACTTCGGGGGCCATGCTGACCATGTCCGGCAGCAGCCCCCAGCCCACCGCCGCTCCCATCAGCGCCAGGGCCACAATGGTGTAGACGATCATGCCGCGGTGTGCCTCCAGGGCATCCTTCAGTCTCTGAAAGCGTTCTCGCCTGGGCGCCATCTTCATGCTCCTTTCTGACAAAAAACACGCCCGCAGGCGTGTTTTTTGATTGTATCCGGTTTACATTTTCTCCGGCGCGGTGACGCCCAGCAGACCCAGTCCGTTGGCCAGGACGGCGCGCACCGTGTCGGCCAGCTTCAGCCGGGCAGCCAGCACCGCGGGCTCCTCGCCCTTGATCCGGCAGGCGTTATAGAAGCGGTGGAAGTCGCCGGCCAGGGCCACCAGATAGCGGTTGATCCGGCTGGGATCGTAATCCCGGGCGGCCAGGTGCAGCTCCTCGGGGTACTGGGCCAGAGCCTTTACCAGAGCCAGCTCCTCGGGAGCGGTCAGCACAGAGGCGTCCACGGCGCTGGACTCGGGCACCCGGGCGTTCTCCTCCTCGGCCAGGCGGGCGATGAGGGAGCAGATCCGGGCGTGGGCGTACTGGACGTAGTACACCGGGTTTTCGCTGTCCTGACGGACAGCCAAATCCAGGTCAAAGTCCAGGGGAGAGGTGGAGGTCCGGGAATTGAAGAAATACCGGGCGGCGTCCACGCTGATCTCGTCCAGCAGGTCGTGGAGGGCGATGGCCTTGCCGGAGCGCTTGGACATCCGGACGGGCTTGCCGTCCTGCATCAGGTTGACCAGCTGCATCAGCACCACCACCAGCCGGTTGGAGCCGTCCAGACCCAGGCCGTCCAGAGCGGCCTGGAGCCGGGCCACATGGCCGTGGTGATCGGCGCCCCAAATGTTGATGACCTTGTCAAAGCCCCGGACCGCCAGCTTGTTCCGGTGATAGGCGATGTCGGCGGCAAAATAGGTATAGAAGCCATTGGCCCGGCGGAGCACGTCGTCCTTCAGGTCCAGCTTGTCCACCTGCTCCTGGCTCTTGCCCTCCCGCATGAACTTCTCCTTCAGCAGTTGGGTGGTGTTCAGCCACAGAGCGCCGTCCTTCTCATAGGTCCAGCCCTTCTCGGTGAGCAGCCCCACCGTCTCGGCCACATAGCCGGAGCTGTGCAGCTCGGATTCGAAGAACCACTGGTCGTACTCGATGCCGTACCGGAGCAGGTCCGTCTTCATCTTAGGGATGTTGACGGACAGGCCGTACTGCGCCATCTTGTCCAGCCGCTCCTCCTCGGGCAGGTCCTTCCAGCTGTCCCCGTGCATCTCATAGATCGCCCGGGCCAGCTCCTTGATGTCCTCGCCGTGGTAGCCCTCCTCGGGGAATGCAAAGTTCTCCTCCCCCAGGATCAGCTGCATATACCGGGCATTGATGGAGACGGCGAACTTGTGGATCTGGTTGCCCGCGTCGTTGACATAGAACTCCTTCCAGGTGTCCCAGCCGTCCCGGGAGAGCACGTTGGCCAGGGTGTCGCCCAGAACGCCGCCCCGGGCGTTGCCCATGTGCATGGGGCCGGTGGGGTTGGCGGAGACGAATTCCACCATGACCTTCCGGCCCTTGCCCTCGTCGCCGTTTCCGTAGGCGCTCCCCTGGGTCTCCACGGCGGAGAGCACGTCGCCGTACCACTTGGGACCCAGCGTAAAGTTCAAAAAGCCGGGGCCGGCGATCTCCACCTTCTGGAAATAGCTGCCCTCCAGGTCCAGGTTATCCACGATGGCCTGGGCGATCATCCGGGGCGCCTTGTGCAGGGCCTTGGCTCCCGCCATGGCGAAGGAGGAGGCGTAGTCCCCGTGGGAGGTGTCCTTGGGGATCTCAATGGTGGCCTTTACCTCCGCGCCCGCGGGCAGAACGCCGGCGGCGGCCGCCTTCTCGTACGCGGCCTGGGTCAGCTGGGCCACCTGCTGCCGGGCGGCCTGGATCATGTTGCTCATTTTATCTATCACACCTTATTTATAATACAGAAGGCAGCATGCAACATGCGGAATCTATGCTTCCGCACCGGTGCGTCTGCCCACTGGTCAAGATACGCTTTCGCTCTTTCTGCTCGGTCTGAGTGTCCATCTTATCCTGCATCGTGCATTTTATTGCTTGAGTCCGCAGCCCTGGGCTTCCGTCACCTTGATTCGGAAGATGTTCCGCCCGGCAATGGCGTGGTCGATCTCGATGGCGTAGTCGATCTCGATGTCGCCCCCCTGGTCGTTCAGGTCGGCCAGCAGGTGGCGGGTATTCACCCCAATGGCCATGGCGCCATAAGGTGTATTGTACATGGACAGGTGGCGGCGGCCCTCCTGAAAGACCATCTGGGCGTTGACCTCTCCCACCCGCATCAGGGTCACCAGTTCCCCCTCCGCCTCCACCTGGATGGTGGTCAGCGTACCCTCCAGTCCGGTGAGCTCGCTCTCCTGGTAGGTCAGGGTATAACCCGCGTCATCCCGCATCAGCCGTCCCGCGGTGACCAGCTCAATGACGTCCGGGTCGGCGTCCTCATATTTCTGCATCCCCTTGATGGAGATGACTACATCCTTTTCCATAGCTGCCTCCAATGGGCTTTGATTCTCCGGCCGCCCCGGGCAGCCGCAGGTGGAGGTATTATACACGCTTTTCCCCCCGGTTGTAAAGGGCGGAATGTCAAATTCCAGCAGATAATATTCTATGTCATTTTCCCCGGAAAGACAAGGGGAAATTTCCCGGAACACCTCCCCTGCCTGCCGCGATTCCCCATTTGACAAATGCGGCCTTCCGGTTATAATATGAGTGACCGCATCTCTGATTCCGGGAAAGGAGGTCCCATTCATGAACCTGGAATTGAGCAACAAGCAGTTTCGACGGCTGCTGGATCTAGTATACATCGGAAATTGGATCTTGAATTCCACCCGGGGCGACCAGCGCTTCGCGGACTATGACGAGGTGGAGAGCCTGGTCTTCGGCCAAGCCATTCTGGAGGGCATGCCCGCCCTGGCGGAGCTGTATCAGGGCGAGATCGTCCCCTCCCGGGCCTTTGTGGAAGGCGGCATCCACGAGGCCATCGCGGAGTACGAAAACAACGTCTTTTTCGACATTCTGGCCGAGGATCTGGCCCGCCGGGATATGGACGACGCCCCTATCGACGAGAGCAACTACGCTGAGCTGACCAGCCGCATCGACGCCTATATCGCCGAGTTTGAACAGCACGGAACCGACAATATTCTGGTGGATATTGACACCTGACCCCCGCCCGCCCTCAGGAGAATGACCATGCTTTTTGATCGAGACAAGCTGCACACACTCCGGGAACAAAACCCCTTTCTTCCCAGCACAGAATTGGCCTACCGGATGGTGCTGGACGGCCTGCTGGACGGCCAACTGGAGCCGGGCGCCCACTTGAATCAAAACGACCTGGCGCAGCAGTTGGACATGAGCCGTTCTCCCGTCCGGGACGCTCTGCTCCGTCTGTCGGAGGAGGGCTTCGTCTCCCGCACGCCCCGCGGGTTCCAGGCCCCCCTGCTGGATGGCCAGGACTTTGCGGATTTTATGGAGTACCGCTGCGAGCTGGAGTCCTTTTCCGCCCGTCTGGCCACCCACTGGGCCACCCGGGACCAGCTGGCGGCCATGGAGAACAATTTAGCGGAATATCAGGACGCCATTGAACGGGAGGACCGCTCTGCGGCCACCCGGCTGGACTCCGCTTTCCATGCCCTGGTGGGCGAGGCCTCCCACAACCGCTATCTTCAGGCCGCCTATGACCAGCTGCTCCGTCAATCCCGGTTTTATTTGATCCGGCTGGTCCCCCATCAGAATGTAGTGCGGAATCTCCAGCGTCACCGGGCCATCTACAAAGCCATTGCCGCCCACGACGAGGAGGGCGCGGCGGCCGCCATCCGCGCGCACATGACCGACGCCATGCGGACCGCCCTCAGGGTCCAAAAGGACCAAGCTCCCTGAATCTTACCGCCCCCTGTGTATCCCGGTGGGTACACAGGGGGCGGTGTTTGTTTCAAATTTGATACATTCCCTCCGGTCATGCTACATTAGCCAAACAAAGGAGGGCTGTCTCATGCCGATCCCGCTGACCGGGACACTCATCCAGTTGATCGAATTACAGAGCACCCTTGTGCTGATGATGGCGGCCGGAGTGGTTCTCGCCAAGGCCGGAGTCATCACAAAGGCCGGCCGCCAGGTGCTGTCCGATGTGACCATCCGGATCTTCATTCCCTGCAATATTCTGAAATCCTTTTTGGGCGCTATGGACCTGTCCGTTTTCCGCTCCTGCTCGGTACTGTTTGCCCTGGCCGTGGCCCTGGAGCTGCTGTATGTGGCGCTGAACCGGTTCCTCTACCGCCGCTATGTTCCCGAGCGCCGGAATATCCTGCAATACACCACCTTGGCCTCCAACGGAGGCTTTCTGGGCACGGCTATCTCCGAGGGACTGTACGGGGATCTGGGGCTGCTGTACAACTCCATCTTTCTCATCCCCATGCGGATCTTCATGTGGTCCGTCGGCCTGTCCTATTTCACCGCGCCCCCTTCCAAAAAGGAGGTCATCCGAAAGGTCTTTCTCCACCCCTGTCTGGTGGGACTGTATCTGGGGCTGTTCTTCATGCTGACCCCCTTCCGGCTCCCCGGCCTGTTGGATTCCACGGTGCGCTCCATGGCCGCCTGCACCACCCCCATGGTCATGGTCATCACCGGCTCTATCCTGGCGGACATGGACCCCAGGCATTTTCTTGACCGGGACTCCCTCTATTTCAGCTTCATCCGTCTGGTGGGGCTGCCCCTGATCACCTATCTTTGCTGTCTGGTCCTGCCTCTGGACTCCACCGCGAAAGGCATCGCCGTCCTGATGTCCGGAATGCCCGGCGCCAGCACCACGGTGCTCTTTGCTGCCCGGTATGACAGTGACGCCCCCTTCGCAACCAAGTGCGTGGTGGTCACCATCCTGCTGTCGGTGCTCACCATCCCCGCCTGGGCTCTGATCCTCGCTTAACCCACTCTTTTCATACACCTCAAAGCCCCACGGACCGGTCCGGTCCGTGGGGCTTTGGGGATTTGTTATCCTTTTTTCCGCAGCAGGAAGGTGATAAGGAACCACACCGCCAGATACAGGGTGATGGCGGCGCCGGCGGATGCGCCGATGTAGTAGGAGGTCATCAGACCCGCCACGCCGGCCGCCACCGCTCCCAGCAGGGAGATCAGGTGGTACTGGGCCATGTTCCGGGCCACGTTCCGGGCGGAGGCGGCGGGCAGCACCAGCAGGGAGTTGATGACCAGCAGGCCCACCCAGGTCATGGACAGGGTAACCACCACGGCGATGGCCATGGAGAACACCGTCTCCTGCCAGAACACCCGAATGCCCCGGCTGTCGGCCAGGGCCGGATGGACGGCGGACAGCATGAGCTGGTTGAAAGACCCCGCCCACAGCAGGACCACCAGCACCAGGATCAGGGCCAGCAGACCGATCTTGGCCGGTTCCACCGACAAAATGTCACCGATGAGCAGATTATTGAACTTGGTGAAGGACCGGCCGCCCAAAGTGGACAGGAAGATGCCCAGCGCCACGGCGGTGGAGGAAAAGACGCCGATGACCGTATCACTGGCCAGTGCGGAGCGGCGGCGGACCAGGTTGAACAGCAGGGCGAAGAGGATGGCGAAGATCACCGCCGCCCAGCTGGGCTCGTTGAAGCCGCACAGGGCCCCGATGGCCATTCCGGTAAAGGCGGAGTGGCCCAGGGCGTCGGAGAAGAAGGACATGCGGCTATGGACCACCATGGTGGACAGGATACCGAACAGAGGGGAGATGACCAGCACCGCCAGCAGAGCGTGCTTCATAAAGTACATGGTCCCGGGCTGAGCCCACTCAAAGGGCAGCAGGGACACCAGAGAGTACCACAGCTCCATCACGCCTCGCCTCCCTTCCCCATCCGCAGATGGAAGGTCTCATAAAACTCCGGAGAGGACAGCACCTCATCGGGCGGTCCCGCCTTGAGCACTTTCTTGTTCAGCAGGATCACCTTGTCGGCGAACTGGCTCAGCGTGGCAAAGTCGTGGGTGGACAGGAAAATGGACAGGTCATACTGGGTCCGCAGCTCGTCCAGCATCTCCAGCAGCTGGTGCTCCCCCTCGATGTCCACGCCGGACAGGGGCTCGTCCAGGATCAGGATGTGGGGCACCGGCTCCAGGGCCAGGGCCAGCAGCACCCTCTGGAGCTGGCCGCCGGACAGGGCCCCCATGGGCTTGTCCAGCAGGTCCTCCCCGTGTACCCGGGCCAGACTGGCCGCCGCCCGCTCCCGGTACCCCTTGGGCACCGGCAGCCACACCGGCCACTTGGCGGTGGCGGCGGTAAAGAAGTCCAGTACGCTCACCGGGTCTCCCCGGTCAAAGCTGGGGGCTTGGGGCACATAGCCCACCAGGGGCCGTTTCCCTCCGGTGACGGTGCCGTCAGCCAGGCGGATGGCGGGGCCGCCTGCCGGGGAAAAGGTAATGCTCCCCCGATAGGGCATCTGCCCCAGGATGCTGCGGAACAAGGAGGATTTTCCCGCCCCGTTGGGGCCGATGAGGGCCACGATCTCTCCGCAGTGCAAATGGAAGGACACGTCCTCCAGGATGGAGTCTCCCTGGAGGCGTACCGACAGGCCCTCCAGCTTCAGGCAGCAGGCATCGGCGCAGCCGGTGGCCAGGCGGCCATGTTTGATCTTTCTCACCGGACTACCTCCTCTCCCGCAAATCCATTGACAATGGTTCTCGCATTGCTCCGCAGACCCTCCAGATAGTTGGACAGCCCGTCGTCCGGACCGTCCATCACCATGGTCAGCTGGGCCACCTCACAGCCCGTTTCCCGGGAAATGGCCTTAGCGGTGGCGTCGGAGCCGTTGACCTCGGTGAAGATAACGGGGATATCATATTCCCGCACCAGCTCCGTGATCTCCACGATCTCATGGGCGCTGGCCTCGCTGCCCGCCTCCTCCTCGATGGACTCCAGCAGGGGCAGGCCGTAGGCCCAGGCAAAATACTGGAAGCCGTCGTGGAAGGTGATAAGGCCCGTGATCTCCTTCCACGTCCCGTTCAGCGCGGCGAACATGTCGGTCAGCTCCTTGTCCAGGGCGTCCAGCTGGGCGCTGACCTGGCCGGCGTTCTCCTCATAGGTCCGCTCATGCTCCGGATCGATCTCACACAGCTTTTCCCGCAGACGGGACACCATATGGTCGGCGTGCATGGGGCTCATCCAATAGTGGGGGTCCCAGTGGCCGTGGTCGTGGTCCTCCTCGCCGCCCTCCTCATGGTGGTGCTCCAGGTTCTCCAGCAGGTCCATGCCCTCGGAACAGTCGATGACAAACGCGTCGGAGGCGGCCAGAGCGTCCTCCATAAATTCCTCCAGCTCCGCGCCGTTCAGGGCGATCACATCGGCCTGTTCGATCTCCTTCATGTCCTGGACCGACAGGGTGTAATCGTGGAGACAACTGGCCTCGCCGGTGTTCAGCCGTTCCACCGCCACCCCTTCCACGCCGGCGGTGACGGCGCTGACGAACAGATAGACGGGATAGGTGGTGGCCACCACGGTGAGCCGGGTTTCCTCCGCCCCAGGTCTCGTCCGCCCGCAGCCGGGCAGCAGAAACAGGAGGGCCGCGATCAGACAAAGGATGCGTTTTCTCATGAAATACCTCTCAAAATATGAATCAAGTCCGTTCTTTTTAACTGATATAGTATATCTTACTTTTCGCCCTTTGTAAATCCATTCTTCCCAAGCTCCCGTTTCCCACTTTCTCCCTTCTTACTTCATCCCCAGCGCCGTGGTCAGCGTTCAGCGGGCAGTAAGCCGGAATTTGACCGTACCTTCTCCCCGGGCGGATGCCAGGTTATCACACGGGCTTTCTCCATCCGTGCACAAAAAGCCGGGGCCTCCCAGTAAGGAAGCCCCGGCTTTGAAGCACAGGATCAGGCCTTTTCGGTCTTGCTCTCGGTCTTGGCGGCCGCCTGGGCCTTGGGGGCGGACACCGCGGCCAGGATGGTGCGGCCCTGGGCCTCCTTGGCGTGATTTTCCACGTCCAAGCGGTTGCGGGGGCTGCGGACCAGACAGCCGGCGCCCTGGACACAGCCGCCCTCACAGGCCATGCCCTCGATAAAGTTGCCCTCCAGCTTGCCCAGCTTCAGCTTGAGCAGCGCCATCTCGCACTGGGAGATCCCGCTGCAGGGGACAGCCTTCACCTCAAAGTCGGCATTCTTCTCCTGCAGGGCCTGGACCACGGCCTGGGCCACGCCGCCGCTGCGGGCAAAGTTGCGGCCGAAGGGGCTGGCCTCATCCAGTTCGGCCTCCTCCAGCTTGGTCAGGTCGATGTCCTTGGACTCGAACAGGGCGAACAGTTCCTCATAGGTCAGCACACAGTCGATGGCGTTCATGGTGCGGCCCAGCTGGAACTCCTTCTTCTTGGCCACGCAGGGGCCGATAAAGACCACCTTCGCGTCAGGCTCCTTCTCCTTCAGGTGCAGGCCGATCATGACCATGGGAGAGGGAGTGTGGGACACATACTTGTCCAGCTCGGGGTGCTTCTTCTTCACATAACCCACAAAGCCGGGGCAGCAGGAGGAGGTCAGCACGCCCCGCTCCATCAGCTCGTCAGACTCCCGGTCGGCCACCATGTCGGCGCCCAGAGCCACCTCGGCCACGCCGGAGAAGCCCAGCGCCTTCAGGCCGGCCACCAGCTGGCCATATGTAGCAGGGGCGAACTGGCCGGCGATGGAGGGAGCGATGACGGCATAGGTCTTATAGCCCCAGTGCTCGCCGCCACGAAGCATCTGGATGGCGTCTGTGATCCAAGACTTGTCCTGGATGGCGCCGAAGGGGCACTGGTACACGCAGTTGCCGCAGGAGATGCACTTGTTGATGTCGATGGACGCCTTCTTGTCCGGACCCATGGAGATGGCGCCGGCGGGGCAGCCCTTCTCGCAGGGGCGCTGGGTCTTCACAATGGCGCTGTACTGGCAGGCGGTGAGACACTTGCCGCAGGTGATGCACTTCTGGTGGTCGATCTGGGCGCGGTGGTTCACGATGGTGATGGCGTCCTTCGGGCAGGCGTGGACGCAACGGGTGGCCAGACAGCCGCGGCAGGAGGCGCTGACCGTCATCTCGGTCACGGGGCACTCGTCGCAGGCGATGGGGAGCACTTCCACCACGCAGGGGTTGGTCTTGTCGCCGCCCATAGCCATCTTCACCCGGCTGTTGATGATGGCCCGTTCCTTATAGATACAGCAGCGCAGGCTGGCCTCGGGGCCGGGAATGATCTTCTCCGGAATGTCCAGAACACTGGTCTGGCTCCGGTCCTCCCAAGTCAGCCGGGCTACCTCCGTCAAAACAGAAGTCTTCAGCTCCTGAATTTTGGTCTCAAATGTACGCATACTCTCTCTTCCTCCAACTTTTCCCTCGTTGTTGTTCCAAAGCGGCCGTCAGATGTGCAGGAACTGCCGCCCAATCCTTCATCCTGCAAGTTTCCCTTCATTTTCGCCCTCATTCTACCCCACTCATTTCTGTCTGTCAATGTGTATTTTTGCCCATTTATCAGTGTTTTTCCGATGTTTTTTGGCTCTTTCCATTTCCTGCGAACCGATGGCCCGTTCTCCGCATAGTCTGGGGTACAGATTCGTTGATATGGAGGGTCGGTTATGTCTGCTTTACCTCACATCCAATATTTTCTGGGGGCAAACGCCCCTTCTGGTTTCTATTCCCTCTACCCGGAATTGATTGCGCCCGAGACGGCCCGGGCCATCTATATCCTGAAGGGCGGTCCCGGCTGCGGCAAGTCCACCCTCATGCGCCGGGTCGGCCAGCGCATGGAGCAGGCCGGGCTGGAGACCGAGTACATCCTCTGTTCCGGGGACCCGGCTTCCCTGGACGCCCTGCTCCTCCCCCAGCTGGCTGTGGCCTTTGTGGACGGCACCGCCCCCCATGTGGTCGAGCCAAAATATCCCGGGGTGGTGGAGCGCTATGTGAACATAGGCCAGTGCTATGACTCCCGGGGGCTGGCCCCTCTGCGGCCGGACATCATCTCCTGCATGTCGGGCTACAAGGGCTGCTATCAACGCGCTTACCGCTGTCTGGGCGCGTCGGCTGAAATTTATGAGGACGTGCGCGCTGCCCTGCTCACCGACGAGCTGTCGGAAAAGCTGGCCAAGCGGGCGCACGGCATTCTGGCCCGGGAGCTGCGGAAGAAAAAGCGGCCCTCGGGGGGACAGATCAAGCAGCGGTTCCTCGGCGCGGTGACCCACGCGGGGCCCATCTGCCTGTTCGACACCGCCCAGGCCCAGTGCGACCGGATCTATGAATTGGCGGACAACTACGGTCTGGCCCATGAGGTCCTCATCCACCTTCTGGCCGGCATCACAGCGGGCGGATATGACGTGGTGGCCTGTCCCGACCCGATGGCGCCCGACCGGCTGGCCCATCTGCTGGTCCCCCAGCTGGATCTGGCCTTCCTGACCTCCACCGCCGCGCTCCCCTTCCCGGGTACCCCCTACCGCCGCATCCGGCTGGACGCGGCGGCGGACCGGGAGCTGCTCCGCCACAGCCGCCCCCGCCTCCGCTTTTCCAAAAAGGTGTCCTCCGCCCTGATGGACGAGGCCGTGTCCTCCCTGGCCCAGGCCAAGGCCATGCACGACGACCTGGAGGCCATTTACAACCCCTATGTGGACTTTGACCGGGTGGAACAGATGGCTCTGGACCTCTGTGGTGAGATCTTACAATAGCTCAACAGGCCTCCCGGCTATGCCGGGAGGCCTGTTGATTTAATTCACCGCAGGGCGCAGGTCCAGGTTCCAGTCCACCTTCCCCTGGATCCCGTCCACGGTCCCCGTGTGGGTATACTGCCAGAGCATAAAGTCATAGTAAAAATCCGGAGCGCTGTCGTACTCCGCCAGCCAGATAGGCCAGTCGGTCAAAAGGGACAGGTCATAGAGGAGATAGCCCATCTCCTGATTCAGATAGACCACGGGTTCGTACCCCGCCTGCTCCACCCTGCGGCAGAAGGCCGCCGCGCACTGGGTCAGGGTCTCCCCGTCCAGACCGTCGGTCCGGGCGTCCTTTCCCGGGGTGATAGGCTCCCAGTCGAAGGCCACGGGGTAGGTGATCTCATACCCCTCCAGGGCCTTGAGCACAAAGTCCGCCTCTTCCTCCGCCTCCTCCGGGGTGATGGCCTGAGAGAAGAAGTAGACCCCTACCTCCAGACCGGCTTCCGCAGCCCCCCGAATGTTTTCCGCAAAGCGGCTGTCAAACTGGAGTGTTCCCTCGGTATAGCCCCGGTAGCCCAGCCGGATCATGGCGAATTCCACGCCGTCCGCCGCCACCGCCTGCCATTCGATCTCCCCTTGATAAAAGGACACGTCAATGCCCTCCTTAGCCCGGCGTCCGTTGTCAGAATAGGACACCCGACCCCGCTCATCCACCGTAAAGCCCTCCCGGTCATACCGGTTTACCGGGACCCCGGGCTTTGCCTCCAGAATCCGGTCCCGGTAGGTAAAGGTGACCGGCTCGGGATTCATGACAAAATACAGGGCCGCCGCCGCGGCCAGAGCCAGCACCAGGGCCAGCACCGCCAGAACTGCCCGGCCGAAACCCCCGTTTTTTCGCGCCAAGCGGCTTGGCTTCTCTGCCTTCTTCGACTTTCGATTGGTATCTTCTCTCATGGTCTGCCCTCCCGGCACACGGCGCTGTTGTCGAGTTTCGTCGAACATTATACCAGACGGGTCTCTTTCCCGCAACTCGGTTTCCTCTCCCTGAAAAGAGGGAGCCCGGACACACAGTCCGGGCTCTTCTTTTGATTTACTTTCCAAAGACCCGCCGGGCCACGTCCACGCTCTCCTTGGCGTCCTTGGCGTAGAAGTCGGCGCCGATCTGGGCGGCATACTCTGGCGTGAGCACCGCGCCGCCCACCACGGTCTTGCAGGGGACCTGCTCCCGGTGGAGCAGGGCGATGGTCTCCTCCATACTCTTCAGGGTGGTGGTCATCAGGGCGGACAGCCCCACCAGAGCGGCTCCATGCTTCCGGGCGGCCTCCACCACGGCGGCGGGGTCCACATCCTTGCCCAGGTCGATGACAGTGTAGCCGTAGTTTTCCAGCAGCACCTTGACAATATTCTTGCCGATGTCGTGGATGTCCCCCTTGACGGTGGCCAGCACGATGGTGCCCTTGTCCGTCTCCCGGCCCGGCTGGCCGGAGAGCGTCTCCCGGATGACCTCGAAGGCGGCCTGAGCGGCTCCTGCCGACTGGATCAGCTGGGGCAGGAACACCCGGCCCGATTCAAAGTCCGCTCCCACCCGGTCCAGGGCGGGGATCAGGATATTGTCCACCACGTCCATGGGCTCCCGCTCCGCCAGCAGCCGGCGGGCGGCCTGTCCGGCCTCGCTCTTCAAGCCGGCCTCCACCAGCTTGCCCAGGTCCCGCTCCCCGGTCCCGGCCGCGGCGGGTGCGGAGGAAGTACCGGCGGTGATGGTGGTGGACACCTGGGCGTCGCCGTAGGCGGCGATAAACTCCCGGGCGTCCCGGTCGATGTTCATCAGCAGGTGATAGCTGCGGACGGCGGCCATCATGGATTCCAGATTGGGGTTGATGATGGGAAGGTCCAGACCGCAGGTCATGGCCATGGTCAAAAAGTTCTGGTTCACCAGGGGCCGGGCGGGCAGTCCGAAGGAGATATTGGACACTCCCAACACCGTTTTCAGCCCCAGCTCCCCGTGGACCCGGCGCAGCGCCTCCAGCGTCTGGGCTGCCCCAGCCTGCTCCGCCGAAACGGTGAGGGTCAGGCAGTCGATATACACGTCCTCCCGGCGGATACCGTAGGAGAGGGCCTTGTCCAGGATCCGCCGGGCGATGACCATGCGCTCCTCAGTGCTCTTGGGGATGCCCTTCCGGTCCAGGGTCAGCCCCACCACGGCGGCGCCGTATTTCTTCACCAGGGGGAGGATGGCCTCCATGCTCTCCTCGTCCCCGTTGACCGAATTGACGATGGCCTTGCCGCAGTAGACCCGCAGAGCGCCCTCCAGCGCCTTTGGATCGGTGGAGTCCAGCTGGAGGGGGGCGTCGGTGACCCCCTGGAGGGCCTTGACCACCCGGACCATCATGTCCGCCTCGTCGATCTCGGGCAGACCCACGTTCACGTCCAGGATATCCGCTCCCGCCCCGGTCTGGGCCAGGGCCTGGTTCAGCATATAATCCACGTCGCCCTTGCGCAGGGCCTCCTTCATGGCCTTCTTGCCCGTGGGGTTGATCCGCTCGCCGATGACCCGCACCCGGTCAATGGGGACGGTGCAGGTGCCGCTGCACACGGCGGCGGGGACCTGTCTGGGAATGTCCCGTATGGTACGCCCCTCCAGCTCCGCCTTCATCCGGGCAATATACTCCGGCGTGGTGCCGCAGCAGCCGCCGTACAGCTTGACCCCCAGGTCGGCCAGCCGGGCCATGCTGGCGGCAAACTCCTCCGCCGTAATGTCATAGCCCGCCCCGCCCGGGTCGGGCAGGCCGGCGTTGGGTTTGACGGCGATGGGCAGGGTGGTCCAGCGGGTCAGCTCCTCCACCAGGGGGGGCATCTCCCGGGGACCCAGGGAGCAGTTGACACCCACGGCGTCCGCCCCCATCCCCTCCAGGGTGAGGGCCGCCGAGGCGGGGTCGCAACCCAGGAAGGTCCGGCCCCGCTCCTCATAGCTCATGGTGGCCATCACTGGCAGATCGATGTTCTCCTTTACCGCCAGCAGGGCGGCCCGGACCTCCTGCAGGTCGGTCATGGTCTCGATCACCGCCAGGTCCGCCCCGGCGGCAGCGCCGGCCGTCACGATCTCCTTGAAAATGTCCACCGCGTCCTCAAACTTCAGGATGCCGGTGGGCTCCAGCAGCTGCCCGATGGGGCCCAGGTCCAGGGCCACCAGGGCTTTCCCCTCCGCCGCCTCCCGGGCCAGCGCCACCGAGGCGGACACCACCTCTGCCACCGTTCTTCCGGTGCGGCGCAGCTTTTCCCGGTTGGCTCCGAAGGTGTTGGCATAGATGATCTGGGACCCGGCCTCCACATAGGCCCGGTGGATCTCCTTCAGCCAGTCCGGGTGCTCCAGAGCGGCCAGTTCCGGGTACTCCCCCAGAGCCAGGCCCTTGGCCTGGAGCATACTGCCCATACCGCCGTCCAGCAGAATGGGGCCGGGGGCCTTCAGCAATTCACGAAATTCCACAATGTCCACCTGACTTTCGGTATTGGCAGCCGTCATGGGCGGGGCAGCCCAGGCAGCTGCGGATATGTTTCTCGATCTGGTTCCGGGATATGCCTAAAATGGCGGTCACTGACTTTCTGGGGAGCAGGATATTGCTGGCGCTGGCGGTCAGCCCCACCCGGCGGGGAGCGTCCAGGGCGGCCAGCAGGTCCCCCTGGAGGGTCAGGGGCAGGTCTCCGTACCCGGGGCTGAACCGGAAGGGGAAGGAGCAGCCGGGGAACATGGCCTGAAGCTCCCCCTCGATCTGGTCGCACACCGCCTCCACCGCGGCGGCGGCGGCGCAGTCCAGGGCCAGCGCCCGGGCCATGTCCACGCTCTCCGCCCTGCGGATCAGGGCGTCCGCCCCAGATCCCAAGGTGGCGCAGAACAGCGCGGCCCGCTCACAGCCCCGCAAATGGTCCTTCAGGTCCTGCCCCGGCAGCAGCAGTCCGCCCATCCGGACGCCCTCCGCCTCAAAGGCCAGGTCAAAGACCCGCCAGGTCCAGCGGGGCGTGACGGCCCGGAGCATCTGCCCGGCGCTCTCCTCCGCCAGGGCCCGGGTCGCCGCGTCGGCCTTGTCCGGCGGACAGCCCATGTACCGCAGGACCTCGTCAATGTTCAGTTTGGTAATGGTAATGGGCATGTGTACCTCGTTTTCCTGATTCTTGACCAAGAAATAAATTTTAGGTTATGGATGTATTATGGGGCGTCGGGGACGCCGCCCCCTACGCACGGTTTACAATATGGCTTCGTAAGGGGCGGCCTCTGGACGCCCCGCCCGTAGGGCGGCCCCTTGGGGCCGCCGCCAAAATGGCAGCCGTCGGACGGCGGGGGACGATTCCCCCCGTCGGGGGGAAATGGCCGAAGGCAAAAAGGGGGAGGGATAAGCCCCCGCCCTACCAAGCCCTTACCCTACATGAAACGATAAACTAAAATTTACAGCAGAATGACCCCGGCCTTCTCACAGGCTTTCACATTGGCCTCGTCCCACAGGGAGGACTGGACCTCGCCGATATGGCACTTGCCCAGCAGCAGCATGGACACCCGGGACTGGCCGATGCCGCCGCCCATGGTCAGGGGCAGCTGGCCGCTGAGCAGCATCTTATGGAAGGGCAGCTCCCGCCGGTCGTCGCAGCCGGCCAGAGTCAGCTGCCGGTCCAGACTCTCCGGGTCCACCCGGATGCCCATGGAGGACAGCTCTATGGCCTGGCCGTTAACGCTGTCCCACACCAGCAGGTCGCCGTTCAGGTTCCAGTCGTCATAGTCCGGCGCCCGGCCGTCGTGGGGCTTGCCGGAGCGCAGCTTGCCGCCGATGCCCATGAGGAAGGTGACGGGATGGTCCTTCACGAAGGCGTTCTCCCGCTCCTTGCCCGTCAGGGTGGGGTACAGGTCCTCCAGCTCCTGGGAGGTGACGAACGCGATGTCGTTGGTCAGCTGGGGCAGCACGGACAGCTGGGGGAACACCGTGCGCAGGAAATACTGGGTGTCGGCCAGGGCGCTGACGATGGAGCGCACCGTGTTCTGGAGATATTCCGTGTTCCGGTCCTCCGCCCGGATCACCTTCTCCCAGTCCCACTGGTCCACATAGGCGGAGTGGAGGTGGTCCAGCTCCTCGTCCCGCCGGATGGCGTTCATGTCGGTGTACAGGCCCTCGCCCACCTGGAACTGATAGCGCTTCAGCGCCAGGCGCTTCCACTTGGCCAGGGAGTGGACCACCTGGGCCGTGTCCTCCACGCCGTTGATGTCAAAGGACACCGGACGCTCCACCCCGTTCAGGTCGTCGTTCAGACCGGAGGAGGCCGACACGAACAGGGGCGCGGACACCCGGTGGAGCCGCAGGGCCCCGGCCAGCTTGTCCTCAAACAGCCGCTTCAGCAGGCTGATGGCCTTCTGGGTCTCGTAAATGGACAACAGGGAGGTGTATCCCTGGGGGATCTGGATCTCGCTCATTTTGAACCGCTCCTTTGTGACATGATACTAAAAATTTTTTCTGATGATAAACGCCTGCGGGACCGGAGGCCGGGCGGCGCAGCGCGATTCGTTCAGCAGACTATTATTATAGCTAATTGGAGCGGGAAATGCAATCTGTTCTTGCCAAGCAGTCCCCTCCCGCATTATAATATGGGCCAGTAAATACGCGTTCTGACACCGTCAGAAGAAGGGAGCCGCCCATGAAATTCATTTCCTGGAACGTCAACGGCCTGCGGGCCTGTCTGAAAAAGGGATTTCTGGACTTTTACCGGGAGCAATCCCCCGATTTTATCTGTCTCCAGGAGACCAAGATGGAGCAGGGCCAGGCCCATGTGGACCTGGAGGAGGGTTGTCTGGAATTCTGGAACTCGGCGGAGAAAAAGGGCTACTCCGGCACTGCCGTCTTTACCCACCGCCAGCCCCTGTCCGTGGCTTACGGCATGGACAAAGAGCTCCACGACCACGAGGGGCGGCTCATCACGCTGGAGTATGAGCAGTTCTATCTGGTGTGCTGCTACACCCCCAACGCCCAGGACGGCCTGAAGCGGCTGGACTACCGGATGGAGTGGGAGGATGACCTCCGGGAGTACCTCATGTCCCTGGACAAGGTGAAGCCGGTGGTCTACTGCGGCGACCTGAACGTGGCCCACCAGGAGATCGACCTGAAAAACCCCAAGACCAACCGGATGAACGCCGGCTTCTCCGACCAGGAGCGGGAAAAAATGACCGTTCTCCTCTCCTCCGGCTTTACCGACACCTTCCGCTTCCTCTATCCCGATCTGACCGGGGCCTACTCCTGGTGGTCCTACCGCTTCAACGCCCGGAAGAACAACGCGGGATGGCGCATCGACTACTTTATCGTCTCCGACCGCCTGCGGGACAAGATCAAACGGGCCGAGATCCTCTCCACCGTGGAAGGCAGCGACCACTGCCCCGTCCTGCTGGAACTGGACCTGCCCTGAATTCCCGGTCTGTGGACATATAGAGAGAAAAGAGTGTTTTCCATGACGTTTCAATACTGTCCCCACTGCGGCGCCAAGGCGATCCCCCGGGAGACCGGGGACGAGGGGCTGGTCCCCTGGTGCGACGCCTGCAAGCGCCCCCTGTTCCCCATGTTCTCCACCTGCATCATCGCCCTGGCGGTGGATGAGGAGGGAAACGTGGCCCTGCTGCGGCAGGGGTACATCTCCTCCCAATACCATGTTCTGGTCTCCGGCTACATGAAGCCCGGCGAGTCCGCCGAGGAATGCGCCGCCCGGGAGATCCAGGAGGAGCTGGGCCTGTCCGTGTCCCGGCTGGCTATGACGGGCACCTACTGGTTCGAGAAAAAGGACATGCTGATGATCGGCTTTGCCGCCCGAGTCCGGCGGCGGGACTTCCGCCTCTCCGGCGAAGTGGACCAGGCCGTGTGGGTCGCTCCGGATAAGGCCCTGTCGCTCCTCCATCCCGCCCCCGCCATCTCCTATCTGGTGACCGAGCACTACCTCCGCCATCCGGAGATTCTGGAAGCGCGGGGATAAATTTTAGGGTTTTTTAAGAATTTTTTTCGGGATTCCTAATGTCCCGGTGATAGGATGATCCTGCCGGGGCTCCGCCCCTGCCCCTTGTGGGAAACACCGCGGAGATGGGAGGATGGGTACATGGTCAGCAGTAGAAAGCAGTGGCTCTTATGGGCTCTGGTCCTCCTTCTGGCGGCGGGGAGCGGCCTGTTTTTGTACCGGAGCGGTTTTTTCGCCGCCTGCACCTCCCCGGAGGCGCTGCGGGCCTATATCAGCCGCTCCGCCCCCTATTCCCATCTGTCCTTCTTTCTGCTGCAATTTCTCTCCGTAGTGCTGGCCCCCATCCCCAGCAACATCACCGCCGCCGCGGGTGGGATGCTGTTCGGCGTTTGGCCCGCCTTTTTGCTCACTTTTTCCGCCATCATCGCCGGCTCCCTGCTGGTCTTTTGGCTGGCCCGACTCCTGGGCCAGGACTTTGCCGACCGGGTGGTCAGCCGCCGGCTGTCGGAAAAATATCAGGACGTGATCCGCTCCAAGGCCTCTGTTTTCTTGGTCCTGGCCTTCCTGTTCCCCTACTTCCCCGATGACGTGCTGTGCATCCTGGCCGGTCTCACCGAGCTCCCCTTCCGCCGCTTTCTGGTCATCGTCCTGCTCGCCCGCCCCTGGGGACTGCTGTTCGCCTGCGGACTGGGTGGCGCTTCCTTCGCCTGTCCCCCGTGGATCCTGGTGCTGGCCGGTCTGGCCGGAGCGGTGTGCTTTGTCCTGGGACTGAAATACGCAGACCGGGCGGAGGCCGCCGTTCTTGCCCGGCTCCGCCGCCGTCCCAAACCCTGAAGCCCTTCTTTTGAGTCGGGAAGCCGCCTTGTTCCGAATCGCCCCGCGAGGCACCTCTATTATAAAATGATTTTTCCCTCCAGAATTTTGGCTGGCAAGGTTGATCGGCTGTCTTGGCCGCCTTGCCTCCAAAATTTTTTTATTTTCTGTTATTTTCCTCTTTACAAACCGCTGCCCATATGGTATCATCTTTTCGTAAATAAGAATCAATATTGTTAGGGGGCATAAGGTGGAACGCACGACACGATACAGTAAGAAACGCGCCGCCATCCTCTCTGCCATCCAAGGCACGGATTGCCACCCCTCCGCCGAATGGGTCTACCAGACCCTGAAACCCAGCCATCCCGACCTGAGTTTGGGAACCGTCTACCGCAACCTGATCTTTTTTCAGGAACGGGGCGATATCCGGAGTGTAGGAGTGGTCCGTGGGCACGAGCGATTCGACGGCATCACGACCCCGCACAGTCACTTTATTTGCAGTCGCTGCGGCGCGGTGATGGATCTGAGCCAGATCGAACTGGCCGACCACCTTGACCGCGACGTCAGTGAGCAATACGGGCTCATGGTGGATTACCATGAACTCAGCTTTCACGGCGTTTGCCAAACATGTATACAAAATCAGCAACACGAGGAGGACATATTATCATGAAGAAGTTTGTTTGCACCATCTGCGGTTATGTTCACGAGGGAGATGCCGCTCCCGAGTCCTGCCCCATCTGCAAGGCCCCCGCTTCCAAGTTCCAGGAGCAGTCCGCCGAGAAGACCTGGGCCGCTGAGCACGTTGTGGGCGTAGCCCAGGGCGTGGACGAGGAGATCATCGCCGGCCTGCGCGAGAACTTCCAGGGCGAGTGCACCGAGGTCGGTATGTATCTGGCCATGGCCCGTGTGGCTCACCGCGAGGGTTATCCCGAGATCGGCCTGTACTGGGAGAAGGCCGCCTATGAGGAGGCCGAGCACGCCGCCAAGTTCGCCGAGCTGCTGGGCGAGGTGGTGACCGACTCCACCAAGAAGAACCTGGAGATGCGCGTGGACGCCGAGAACGGCGCTACCGCCGGCAAGTTCGAGCTGGCCAAGAAGGCCAAGGCCCTGAACCTGGACGCCATCCACGACACCGTCCATGAGATGGCCCGCGACGAGGCCCGTCACGGCAAGGCTTTCGAGGGCCTGCTGAAGCGCTACTTCAAGTAAGAAATACAAAAAGCGGCGGGATCTCTTCCCGCCGTTTTTTGCGATAGAATGATAGAACCACAATGGGAGGGAAATGAATGGTCATTTGCAGATGCGGGTGTGAATTTGAGAATTCCCGCTGGGATTCTCATGTCATATGCCCGAATTGCAAACGCGTATATCCCAATATTGCACCTGACATGTACCACCCAATATCAGAAGAAGAGCGCCGCTGGCAATGTGAAAAGTGCGGTGAGCTGAACGAAAACACCTACGCAGGCGCGCCCAGAGGAACTTGTGCCAAATGCGGTGCGAAACGCCCGGGTAATCCCAGCGACTGGTACAAAATCTGACGGGTTCGCGACGAGGCCCGCCACGGCAAGGCTCTGAAGGGCCTGCTGGAGCGCTACTTCTAATCGGCTGAAATCCCTGATACATCAAGGATTTATCCAAGAGGAGACCACGAAAGTGGTCTCCTCTTTTTTGCGTCCTCCGCCGGGTGGGGTGGAAGTTTCTGTGGAAGTCTATCTCTGTTTTCCTTCTGAAAATGCCATATGTGGAAGTCAGCAATGTGGATGTCTGTATTATAAACTTTTAGGTGTTCAGGAAACCAGATGTTTGAACTAAATTATACATCTTCGCACATCTTTTATCGCCTTTGAAGAACAACGAACAAGTGCGGAACGACTTTGAACTTAAACCGCACATCTTCCAAGAGAAATAAAGAAAAAGAATATGAATTATCTTTATGGGGTGTCCTGCAATATTGGATACCCCTTTTGCTATAATAAGCCAATACCGCTTAAATCAAGCACTTTTAAGAGGGTGGAGCAATCGCTCCGCCCTCTTTTTCTGCCCTTGCCGCACACATCTCCATTGCCTTCCCCTCCCCGGGCGCTTGGCGGAGTTATCTTCACTTGCCCATTATTCACACTAACATACTATTTAAGTATAAAATTATCACAAAAAATTCTTTGTCTTTTCCAACATTTTGCTGACTGTACAACCGGGCCAAAATACGGTATGATACCACTAAATCGACAGAGACGGCGCTCCCCGCCGCCTCCGCCCACACAGATCCAAGAAAGGGATTGGAACTATGGACATCAGAACTTACTTAAAGCAGGACGCTCCCCTGTTGTTTGACGGTGCCATGGGCACCTATTTCGCTTCCCTCCCCGGCAGGGAGGAAGAGCGGTGCGAGCGGGCCAACCTGGACCACCCGGACGAGATCACGGCCATCCACCGGGCCTATCTGGAGGCCGGTTGCCGGGCCATCAAGACCAACACCTTCTCCGTGGGCGTGGACATGGCCCAGGGGGACGAGGCTCCGGCCCGCCGCATCATCGAGGCCGGTTGCCGCCTGGCGCTGGAGGCCGCCCAGCCCTTTGACGCCTACGTCTTCGCGGACATTGGCCCCGCTCCCCAGGGGAAGGAGCTGTCCCCGGCGGAAAACTACTGCCGTCAGGCAGACATCTTCCTCCAGCAGGGGCTGACCCATTTCGTGGTGGAGACCCTGCCCACCGACGACGGAATCCCGGAGCTGGCCAAGCATCTGAAAGCCCACTGTTCTCAGGCCTACCTCATCGTCTCCTATGCCGTGGACTCCGACGGGATCACCCGGGAGGGCCGTCTGGGCCGGGAGCTGTTCCGCCACACCGCCGATCTGCCTGAGGTGGACGCCGTGGGCTTCAACTGTGTGTCCGGCCCCCACCACCTGCTGGAGTTCATCCAGAGTCTGGACCTCACCGGCGTTACCCTGTCGGTGATGCCCAACGCCGGCTACCCCACGGTGCTGGGCCGCCGTACGGTGTTCCAGGGGAAGCCGGATTATTTCAGCCAGAAAATGGTCCAGATCGCCCAGGCCGGCGCCGCCATTCTGGGCGGCTGCTGCGGCACCACGCCCAAGCACATCGCCATGACAGCCACCGCTCTGGCCGGACACCGGCCCATCGTGCCGGTCCCCCGCCCCCGAAAGGCGCCGGAGCACCGGGAGGTCCCTGCCACCAACACCCTGGC
Source organism: Pseudoflavonifractor phocaeensis (assembly GCF_021531375.1). GTDB lineage: Bacteria > Bacillota > Clostridia > Oscillospirales > Oscillospiraceae > Lawsonibacter > Lawsonibacter phocaeensis_B. Next base: position 43,970 of record NZ_JADYTU010000001.1, on the reverse strand, counting down.
GGACAAGCTGGACAGCGGACGCCGGGTCATCGCCGTGGAGCTGGACCCGCCCACCGACGATGATCTGACCTTCTTCCTGGAGGGGGTGCGCTCCCTCCACGACGCCGGCGCCGACGCCGTCACCATCGCCGACTGCCCCGTGGGCCGTCCCCGGGCGGACAGCAGCCTGCTGGCCTGCAAGGTCAAGCGGGAGCTGGGCGTGGAGCCTCTGCCCCACATGACCTGCCGGGACCGGAACCTGAACGCCACCAAGGCCCTGCTGCTGGGTCTGTCCATGGAGGACGTCCACAACGTCCTGCTGGTCACCGGCGACCCCATCCCCACCGAGGACCGGGACGAGGTCAAGAGCGTTTTCAACTTCAACTCCCGGAAGCTGGCCCGCTTCGTCAGCAGCCTCAACGAGACCACCCTCCGGACCCCCTTCCGCATCTTCGGAGCGCTGAACCTGAACGCCCGAAATTTCCATATGCAGCTGAAGCTGGCCCAGGACAAGGAGGAGTGCGGCGTCACCGGATTCCTCACCCAGCCCGTCCTCTCCCCGGAGGCGCTGGAAAATCTGAAGCTGGCCCGGGCCACCCTGAAGGGCAAGATCCTGGGCGGCGTCTTCCCCGTGGTCAGCCACCGGAACGCCTGCTTCCTCAACAACGAGATCTCCGGCATGCGGGTCTGCGACGAGATCACGGCCCTGTACGAGGGGAAGGAGAAGGAGGAGGCCGAGGACCTGGCCGTCACCATCTCCGCCCGGATCGCCCGGGAGATCACCCCCTACACGGATGGGCTCTATCTCATCACCCCCTTCCGCCGGGTCCAGCTGATGACCCGAATTCTGGAACAGATCCGTCAGGAGTAATACATACTTCACCCCTCCCAGTACAAAAAACTGGTATGGAGCCCCAAGGCTCCATACCAGTTTTTTCTTTGCTGCTTCAATGGAACGGGAGACTTGCGCGCCGCGCGGCAGGGCGGCCCTTTGGACTTGATCCTCTTGTCCTCAGATGCGATGGCCGTTTCTCTCCCCGCCGGAGACCATCAGGTCCGCCAGGGTGTAGCTGTCCAGATACCGGTTGATGACCTGGTCCAGGCCGCTCCACAGGCCGATGGTACGGCATTCCGCCTCCCGGGGACACTGGCATGCGCCCTCCTCCAGGCAGGACACCGGCGCCAGGCTCTCCTCCGTCAACCGAAGGATCTCCCCTACGGTGTACTGCTCCGGCGGCTTGGTCAGCCGGTAGCCGCCGCCCTTGCCCCGCACCCCTGTCAGGACCCGGGCCTTGACCAGCGACTTCAGCACGATCTCCAGGTACTTTTCTGAGATCCCCTGCCGCTCCGCGATGGTTTTCAGAGGGATATATCCGTCGGTCTGGTGCTCAGCCAGATCGATCAGCACCCGAAGGGCATACCGCCCCTTTGTGGAAATCATCATGGTTCATCCCTCCTTGTTTATTAGCCTATTATACCTTACGGTTAATAGGATTTCAATTTTTTTATCATCGGGCGTGCTGTCAAAACATCCCGCCGGTCCAAGTTTTTCAGAGAAAGGCAATTGGAAAGGGAACCGTCGAGGTTCCCTTTCCAATTTGGCATTCTTTCGTTTTGATCCTTTTATTCCACTTCCACCCGGGAACCCACGTTGTTCAGGAAAAACCCGGGGAAATGCTCCTGAAAATACTCCGAGGCCCGCGGGCCGCTGCAGTGGCAGGCCCCAAGCCGGACCAGCCCCCGCTCCCGCAGGCAGTCGCAGGTATACCGGATGCGGGCGTCGTCCGCCGCCATCAAGTGGGTCCCGCCCACAAAGCCCGTCACCGGGCGGTCAAAGAGCCGGGATACCCGCCGGCACATGCTGAGGATCCCCACATGGGCGCAGCCGGAGATCAGCGTCAGCCCATCCCGGCCCTCCAGCACCACCGCCACCTCGTCCTCAAAGCGGTCTGTCTCCAGCCGGCCGTCCACCCGCCGCAGCATCAGGGGAGAGGGCCGCTCCACCTCCTCCAAAGGGGTGAAACAGGATACCAGCCAGATCCCCCGGCCCAGGGCCAGGGGCTCCTCCCCCACCACTGTGCAGGTGACTTTCGCCGCCTCCAGGGTCTCCCGCTCCAGAACGGAACCGATCTCCATCAGGCCGTCCCCTTTCCGGCTGTACCGGCTGTCAAAGAAGCGGGGACCAACATAGACCGTCCGGGGCCGAAAGCTGCCCGTCAGCAGGGCGGCGGCGCCGCCGGTGTGGTCATAATGGCCGTGGCTCAGCACCAGAGCGTCCAGTCCGCTCAGATCCGCCCCGAGACTCCGGGCGTTCTGCAGAAACCGGGGGCTGGCCCCCGTGTCGTACAGGACCTTGCAGCCCTCTCCCTGGATGAGCAGGCTCAGCCCGTGTTCCGCCGCCAGACAGTCCCGGGGGGCGGTGTTCTCCATCAGAGTAATGATCTGAAAGCCCATTTCGCTTGCTCCTCTCAGTCTGTCTCCGGCGGAAGTTGATCCGGTATTCTGTCGCTCTCGATGGGGGACAGCACCGACAGCATATCCCGCATGGAGTCGTCGTAGAAACAGTAGCGGCTCCTCCCCCGCCTCTTGGCGGCGTAGAGGGCCTGATCCGCCCGACGGAACAGCATGTCGTATCCGCCGTCCGCCTTCTCCGACCGGGCAAGGCCCATACTCACGCTGAGGGGCAAGCCCTGAAATTCACCGGACAGGGCCCGGAAGATCCGTTCCGCCTGGGCCTGTATCTGGTCGGTATACTCCATGAACACCAGAAACTCGTCCCCGCCCACCCGGGCCGCCAGGTCCGTACTGCGGATGCTCTTGCGCAGCTTATCCGCCACATACGTCAGTACCTTATCCCCAAACAGGTGGCCATACCGGTCATTGGCCTCCTTGAAGTGGTCCAGATCCACCACGGCCAGAACATATTTCCGGTCCCGGTTTTCCGCCAGCAGGACCTCGATCCGGCTGCTGACAGCGTCCCGGTTCAGCAGTCCTGTCAGCCCGTCGTGGGACGCGATCTGCTCCAGCGCCTGGATCCGGCTGTGCTCCTCATGGATATCCACAAATTTTCCGATGACGCCCAGATATTCCGCCGGCTCATCCTCCGACCACAGCGTCACAAAAAGGACCTTGCCCCACCGTTGTTTTCCCTTGACGTTGACGCAGCAGCTGCACTCCACCATGGGACATTCCCGTGTGCTGCGGTGCAGCTTGGAGATCAGCTCCTTCAGGGCCTGTTCCCCGACGACCTGCTTTAAGGCCGCATTGTCCCGGGGATGATCCTGGATCTCCCTGATCCCCAGATAGTGGGCGCCCCACTCCGACACCGTAAGTACGTCAGTGTCCACATTATACTCAAACTGGACCTCCCCGGACATAGAGGCGAAAAACCGATATTTGTTCCGCTCCCACTCCAGCAGCCGCAGCGTGCGCTCCGAGGCCGTCAGGTCCTGCTCCGGCGGGACCTCATGGGACATCTCGCTCACCGCGCTGCGGTACTCGCCGTCCTCCGCATTGGAAGCGTCCCTCCCAGCTTCTTCTCCGCCTTTCGCCAGCCACTCCAGCAGCTTCGGATGGAAGGCACCCCGTTCCTCGTCCCAAAGCTTCTTCTCTTCGGAAGAGCCGCTTTCGCCCCTGGAGTGCATATACTCCGATGCGATCTCTGTCAGGCGATTCCGCTTGGCGTACAGCATGATGGTGTTTGCCACCCGCCGCCGCAGGATCCTGGCGTCAAAGGGCCGCCGGATACATTCCGCCACCCCCAGGTCATAGGCCCGCCGCACATAGTCAGGGTTGTTCTCCGCGAACATGATGATGACGGGGATGTCGTCCAGCCACCCGCCATCCCGCATGCCTTCCAGTACCTGAAAGCCGTCCATGACCGGCATGATGATGTCCAGCAGGACCAGAGCCAGCTCCCGGCCCAGTTTTTCGATCGTCTCCAAAGCCTGCCGCCCGTTTTCCGCCTCCAGGATCTCAAATTCTCCGCTCAGAATATCCGAAAGGATAGAGCGATTGATCTCAGAATCATCTGCCACCAGGATCTTCTGCCGGTTCAGCCTCTCCATCCCTTTCTCCCCTTTCTCAGCGTTCTCGTCCTTTCCGCGTGTTCCGCCGGACGTCTGACCCACAGTACGACAGGCGGGCCAGCAGGCCGGCCGCGGGTATTATATCTGTTTTTGGATATTATAGCACAGAGTTTGACCCGGTGTCCACTTTGAGACTGTTCCTGGCTTGGAAATACGTCCGATCTTTTTGTTCTTTCTTCCATCTGGTTCACGTTCCCGGCGCCGGGTCCTCCAGCGCCTCCGGCGGCACGCCCAGCAGCAGCAGCGCCCCCGCCACCGCCAGAGCGGGCAGTTCTTCCCTGCCCGGTTCCAGCGCCAGGGGGAATTCCTGCCGCTCCACCACCTGGCCGTCCACCGTCACCAGTTCCCGCTGGAGGGCCGCCCACAGCCGCCCCCGCTCCCGGCTGGAAATGGTCAGGCTGTCCCTGGGGGAGGTGCCGTAGCTCACCGCGCTGGCCGCCCGCAGGCCCGCCAGCAGCCCGCCGGCGTCCCCCGGCAGCAGCACCGTCCGGCAGGCGGCGGGCAGCTTCAGCCCCTGGGTCGCTGCCCGGGGAGACACCACCAGCAGGGTCGGATGGCTCGTGCTGACGTGCCGCTCCGCCCCGCTCCGCCGGGCCGCCAGGTCCCGCAGGATGGCCCCTTCGATGCCCTCGCCCGCCTCTACCACCTGAAACCATTCCATGGCCATCCTCCTCCCCCGTTCATTGTTTGGAGTTTTTCCTCTTTTATTCCCAGCCCCGCTCCCTCCCCCTTTCCTTGACTTTCGACCACAACATTTGGTATCATTATCCTGTATTATTATGTGCGCCGCGGCGCCTTTGGAATAGCGAGGAAAGTTAGTCATGGCTCAAAAGAAACCCAGCTACGGAAATGAATCCATCACCTCCCTGAAGGGGGCCGACCGGGTCCGCATGCGGCCCGGCGTCATCTTCGGCTCCGACGGGCTGGAGGGCTGCGAACACGCGGTGTTCGAGATCCTCTCCAACGCCATCGACGAGGCCCGGGAAGGCCACGGCCGCCTCATCACCGTCACCCGCTACCTGGATAAGTCCATCGAGGTGGAGGACCAGGGCCGGGGCTGCCCCGTGGACTGGAACGAAAAGGAGCAGAAGTACAACTGGGAGCTGGTCTTCTGCGAGTTGTACGCCGGCGGCAAGTACGAGAACGGCAGCGGGGACAACTATGAGTACTCCCTGGGCCTCAACGGTCTGGGCTCCTGCGCCACCCAGTACGCCAGCGAGTATTTTGACGCCGTCATCCGCCGGGACGGCTTCAAATACAGCCTCCACTTTGAGAAGGGCGAGAACATCGGCGGGCTGAACAAGGAGCCCACCGACCGGGGCAAGAAAACGGGCTCCACCTTCCGCTGGAAGCCCGATCTGGAGGTCTTTACCGACATCGACATCCCCGAGTCCTACTACCTGGACGTGATGAAGCGGCAGGCGGTGGTCAACGCGGGGATCACCTTCCGGTTCCGGAACGAGACCGCCCCCGGCAAGTTCGCCGTCCAGGACTTCCAGTACGAAAACGGCATCGTGGACTATGTGGCCGAACTGGCGGGGGAGGACTCGCTCACCCTGCCCGTCTTCTGGCAGACGGAGCGCAAGGGCCGGGACCGGGCGGACAAGCCGGAGTATAAGGTCAAGCTGTCCGTCTCCTTCTGCTTCTCCAACAAAGTCCAGGTCATCGAGCACTACCACAACTCCTCCTGGCTGGAGCACGGCGGCTCCCCGGAGAAGGCCATGAAGTCCGCCTTCGTCTCCGCCATCGACGCCTACCTCAAGCAGCAGAACAAGTACACCAAGAACGAGAGCAAGATCACCTTCCCCGACATTCAGGACGCCCTGGTGCTGGTGAGCAACAACTTCTCCACCCAGACCTCCTATGAGAACCAGACCAAAAAGGCCATCAACAACAAATTCGTCCAGGAGGCCATGACCGATTTTCTCCGCGCCCAGCTGGAGGTCTATTTCATCGAAACCCCCCTGGACGCCCAGAAGATCGGCGAGCAGGTCCTCATCAACAAGCGGGCCCGGGAAAACGCCGAGAAAACCAGGCTAAACATCAAAAAGAAGCTGACGGGCTCCATGGATCTGGCCAACCGGGTCCAGAAGTTCGTGGACTGCCGCACCAAGGACGTCAGCCGCCGGGAGCTGTATATCGTGGAGGGCGACTCCGCCATGGGCAGCGTCAAAATGAGCCGGGACGCGGAATTTCAGGGCATCATGCCCGTCCGGGGCAAGATCCTCAACTGCTTGAAGGCGGACTACGGCAAGATCTTCAAAAGCGAGATCATCACCGACCTTTTGAAGGTGCTGGGCTGCGGGGTAGAGGTCCACGACAAGCGGGCCAAGGATATGGCCGCCTTCGATCTGAACAACCTGCGGTGGAACAAGGTGGTCATCTGCACCGACGCCGACGTGGACGGCTTTCAGATCCGGACGTTGATCCTCACCATGCTCTACCGCCTCACCCCCACCCTCATCCAGGAGGGCTATGTCTATATCGCCGAATCTCCCCTATACGAGATCACCTGCAAGGAAAAGACCTGGTTCGCCTACTCCGACAAGGAGAAAAACGACATCGTGGCCACCCTCCAGGGTAAGAAGTACGACGTCCAGCGCTCCAAGGGCCTGGGCGAGAACGAACCCGACATGATGTGGCTGACCACCATGAATCCCGAGACCCGCCGTCTTATCAAGGTCATGCCCGAGGACGTGGAGCGCACCGCCCAGGTCTTTGACCTGCTGCTGGGGGACGACCTCCCCGGGCGGAAGAACCATATCGCCGACAACGGGTATAAATATCTGGATTTGGCGGATATTTCTTAAGCGTCCGAGCCGTCGTGAGCAGCACGGATGGACTGGAGCGAGGGCGAGAAACCAAAGCCACAGCATGTGGCTGTTTCAAGCCCGAGTCGTAAGGAAGCCGTGCGTCGCGAACAGGCGAGGCGTGATACATTTCGGAGGAGTTTTTATGAACCTGTTCGACATCCTGGGTCCCGTGATGGTGGGCCCCTCCAGCTCCCACACCGCCGGCGCGGTCCGCATCGGCCGGATGGCCCGTTCCCTGCTGGGCCAGGAGCCGGTGCGGGCAGAGCTTCTGCTCCACGGCTCCTTCGCCTCCACCGGCGAGGGCCACGGCACCCATCAGGCCCTCATCGCCGGGCTGCTGGGACTGGCTCCCGACGACAGCCGGGTGCCCAACAGCTTTGAGCTGGCAAAAGAGCGGGGCCTGGAGTTCACCTTCGGCTCCTGTGTGCTCCGGGAGGTCCACCCCAACAGCGTCCTCATCCGTCTGGAGGGGGACCAGGGGGGCAAACTGGAGGTGGGTGCCTCTTCCCCGGGGGGCGGCCGCATCCGGGTGTTCCGGGTGGACGGTCTGGACACCTCCTTCAGCGGCGACCTGCCCACGCTGGTGGTCCACAATACCGACCAGCCCGGCTGTGTCAGCCAGGTCACCGGAGCCCTGGCCCGCCGGGGGCTGAACGTGGCCACCCTCCAGCTCAACCGGGGCGGCCGGGGGGGCAGCGCCGTCATGGTCATCGAGTGCGACCAGCCCATCCCGCCCGAGGCCGCCCGTGAGGTCCGGGACCTGCCCGGCATCCTGCGGGTCACCCGATACACCCCCGAGGAGGAACATTTATGATCGAATTCACTTCCATCGGCCAGATGCTCCGGGACACGGAGCAGGCCGGTCTGCCCCTGTGGGAAAACGTCCTGCTGTCCGACTGTGAGCGCCAGGGCATCTCCCGGGAGGAGTCCCTGGCCCGAATGACCGCCATGCTGGAGGTCATGGTCCAGGCGGACCAGTCCTACCGCCCCGGGGACCGCTCGGCCAGCGGTCTGGTGGGGGGCGACGGAGGCAAGATGGCCGCCTACGCCCAGGCGGGCGGCACCCTGTGCGGTCCTTTCCTGTCTGACGTGATGGCCGGAGCCCTCCGGATGGGGGAGTGCAACGCCTGCATGAAGCGCATCGTGGCCGCCCCCACCGCCGGGGCCTGCGGCGTGCTGCCCGCCGTCCTGCTCCCCTACCGGCGGCACTTCGGCGCTTCGGAGGAGGCGCTGGTCCAGGCCCTCTATGTGGCCGCCGGCTTCGGCATGGTCATCGCCGAGCGGGCCTCCATTTCCGGGGCTGAGGGGGGCTGTCAGGCGGAGATCGGCTCCGCCGCCGCTATGGCCGCTCCCGCTCTGGTCCACCTTCAGGGAGGGACCCCGGAGCAGATGGCCAACGCCTGCGCCATGGCGGTGAAGAATTTGCTGGGCCTGGTGTGCGACCCGGTGGGCGGACTGGTGGAGGTGCCCTGCGTCAAGCGCAACGTCATCGGAGCCATGGACGCTTTGTCCGCTGCCCAGATGGCTCTGGCCGGCATCGAGAGCCGGGTGCCTCCCGACCAGGTGCTGGACGCCATGGCCGAGGTGGGACAGTCCCTGCCCCACACCCTGCGGGAGACGGGGAAGGGCGGACTGGCCGCCACCCCCTTCGGTCTGGAATACGCCCCAAAGGAACCGTGAACCCGCGGACCGTCTCCGCCTGACCGGCAACCATAGTTTCGCGACCCTATCCTAAAACAAGGAATGATCCCAATGGCTAAAAAAAAGAACCCTGAGGAAAACCGCCCCAGAGTGAACAACCCCAACGTCATGGGCCTGCGGGCCGAGGTGCTGGAACAGCCCATCACCCAGACGCTGGAGATCAACTATATGCCCTACGCCATGTCCGTCATCGTCTCCCGGGCCATTCCGGAGATCGACGGCTTCAAGCCCTCCCACCGGAAGCTGCTGTACACCATGTACCAGATGAAGCTGCTGGGCGGGCCCCGGACCAAGAGCGCCAACGTGGTGGGGCAGACCATGAAGCTCAACCCCCACGGCGACGCCGCCATCTACGACACCATGGTCCGCCTGTCCCGGGGCTACGGCGCCCTGCTCCACCCCCTGGTGGACTCCAAGGGCAACTTCGGCAAGGTGTACTCCCGGGACATGGCCTGGGCCGCCAGCCGGTACACCGAGGTGCGGCTGGACCCCATCTGCGCCGAGCTGTTCCGGGACATCGACCAGGACACGGTGGACTTTGTGGACAACTATGACGGCAAGCTGAAGGAGCCCACCCTCCTGCCCACCACCTTCCCCAACGTGCTGGTATCCGCCAACCAGGGCATCGCCGTGGGCATGGCCAGCAACCTGTGCGGCTTCAATCTGGGTGAAGTGTGCGACACCACCATCGCTTTCCTGAAAAATCCCGACCACGACATCATGTCCACCCTGAAGGCCCCCGACCTGCCCACCGGCGGAGAGCTGCTCTATAACGAAGCCGCCCTCAGCGAGATCTACCGCACCGGGCGCGGCTCCTTCAAGGTGCGTTCCAAGTGGCGGTACAACAAGGCGGAAAACCTCATTGAGGTCTACGAGATCCCTTACTCCACCACCACTGAGGCCATTATGGACAAGGTGACCGAACTGGTCAAAACGGGCAAGGTCAAGGAGATCGCCGACATGCGGGACGAGACCGACCTGTCCGGTCTGAAGCTGACCATTGACCTGAAGCGGGGCACCGACCCGGACAAGCTGATGGCCAAGCTGTTCCGCTCCACCCCCCTGCTGGACAGCCAGTCCTGCAACTTTAACATTCTCATCGCCGGGATGCCCCGGGTCATGGGCGTGCGGGAGATTCTGGAGGAGTGGACCGCCTGGCGGATGGATTCGGTGCGCCGGCGGGTATACTACTCCATGAGCAAGAAAAAGGAGAAGCTCCACCTTTTGAAGGGCCTGCGGTGCATCCTGCTGGACATCGACCGGGCCATCAAGATCATCCGGGACACCGAGGAGGACGCCGAGGTCATCCCCAATTTGATGATCGGCTTCGGCATCGACCAGATCCAGGCCGAATATGTGGCCGACATCCGCCTGCGAAACATCAACAAGGAGTACATCCTAAAGCGCACCCAGGAGGTTGACGCTCTGGAAGATGAGATCGCCGATCTGGAGGACACGGTCAACTCCCCACAGCGCATCCGGAAGATCATCATGGACGAACTGGCGGAGGTGAAAAAGAAGTACGCCCTCCCCCGGCGCACCGACATCGTCTACGACCACGAGCTGGAGACCGTGGCGGTGGAAGCGGAGGAGGTCCCCGACTATCCCGTCCACCTGTTTTTCTCCCGGGAGGGCTATCTGAAAAAGATCACCCCCCAGTCCCTGCGCATGGCCAGCGACCAGAAATACAAGGAGGGGGACGGCCCCTGCCTCCAGTGGGAGGCCAACAACCGGGATGAGCTGCTGGTGTTCACCGACCGGCAGCAGTGCTACAAGACCCGGCTGTCCGACTTCGACGACACCAAGGCCAGTGTACTGGGGGACTATCTGCCCACCAAGCTGGGGATGGACCCGGAGGAAAAGGCGGTCTGGGCCTGCATCCCCGGGGATTACTCCGGGCACCTGCTGTTCTTCTTTGACAACGGGAAGGCGGCCCGGGTAGAGCTGTCCGCCTATCAGACCCAGACCAAACGCAAGAAACTGACCGGGGCCTATTCGGACAAGGCTCCCCTGGTGTCCGCCCTCCTGCTGAAAGAGGATCTGGAGATGGCGGTCATCTCCACCGAGGGCCGGTGCGTGGTGTTCCACACCGCCAGCCTGAACCCCAAGACCACCCGCACCACCCAGGGGGTCAATGTCATGACCCTGAAGCCCAAGTACAGGGTGGAGCGCGCCCTTCCCCTGGCCGACACCCCCATCGTCAATGCCGCCCGGTACCGGGCCCGGTCTCTGCCCATCGCCGGCGCGCTCCTCCGGGAGGCTGACCGGGGCGAGGAGCAGATGACACTGCTGTGATTGGTAAATTTTAGTTTCTCTGCCTAAAGCCTTCTCCCTTTTAGAAGGTGGCCCAGTGCGCACACTGGGGGCGTACGAGGGACTGGGGCTGCGGCGGGCTAGCAGGTTTGTATGTTAGAATTGTAGGGGCGGCCCCACGTGGCCGCCCGCAGTCGGGACGGAAGTTTGGACGAAGGGATATTTCGCCCCCGGGCGAGGTACTTTTGTAGAGATACAAAAGTACCCAAAAAATCTCCGGGGCTTCGGCCCCGGTCCCCATGGGGAGCCATCAAAGAATATGCAGAATACTGTTCGGCGCGGGCAAAAGCCGGGATACCCCTCTCATTCCCGCCCGCTGCCGCTCTGCGCCAGTGAAATTGGCGTCTGCTTCACCTTGTGAAGAGCGCGCCTCTGAGTGAACAATCGCGGGGTGCGATCCCCTTAGCTGCCAGTTTCTCCCTTTCTATCAGGTCAATTCAAAAACGGAGCACCTTCGGGCGGCCCCGGCGGGCCAGGTGGGTAAGAAGTAACTGCTGGCAGTCTTTACCGCCATCGAGGCGGGCTGCATTGCTTATCCCCCGTGAAATCTTCTCCATTTTGCAAAGCAAAAGGCGGTGTGAGCGCTCTCACATTTTGCGATCTGAGATTAACGCAAGGCCGCCTGCTCTCCCGTAATGGGGGTCCGGGGAGAGGCGGCACAAAAGCGCAGAAAAAATTTCCCACGCCGGAAATTTTTTGCGCTTTCCCTGCCGCCGTCCCCGGCGGCGTTTTGGTTCCTTTGCCGCCGCGGGCAAAGGAACTCGCCCCGCAGGGCGAAACATCCCCCGTCTTAACTCCCGTCCCGCCCGCTGGCGAAATCCTCAGACAAACTAAAATTTATCTTCTCCCCGATGCACTGACAGGAGGAATCACCTTGTCCCTGAAAACCCTGCGCCGCTATCTGCTCATCACCGCCGGCTGCGCCGTCTACGCTCTGGCCTTTAACTGGTGCTACGCCCCCAACAACATCGCCTACGGCGGATTTACCGGCGTTGCCCAGATCATCCACGCCTTTCTGGGCTTTCCCTCCATCGGCGCACTGGTGTTCTGCATGAACGTCCCGCTGTTCCTGCTGGGATGGAAGCTGCTGGGAGGCCGCCTGCTGGTCTCCTCCCTGTACGCCATGACCCTGTCCTCCCTGTTCATCGACCTGCTGGACCGGGCATACGCCTTCCGTCCCATGGAACCTCTGCTGGCCTGCATCTACGGCGGTCTGCTCCTGGGGATCTCCCTGGGCGTCATCCTGGGTCAGGGGGCCTCCACCGGCGGCACCGACCTGCTGGCCCGGCTGCTGAAGCTGCCCCTGCCCTGGCTGCCCATGGGCAAGCTGCTGCTGGGGCTGGATCTTGCGGTGATCTGCGTCTACGCTCTGGTATTCCACAGTCTGGACACGGCCCTGTACGGCCTGATCGCTCTGTACATTTCCACGCTGGTCATGGACACGGTGCTCTACGGTCTGGACACGGCCAAGGTGGCTTATATCATCACCGACCAGACAGAGGCAGTCCTGGGCGCGCTGGTCCACCAGCTGGAACGGGGCGTCACCATTCTCCATGGCCAGGGGGGCTGGAGCGGGGAAGAGAAGCAGATCCTGATGTGCGCCTTCAAGCAGCGGCAGATCGTGGCAGTGAAGCAGGCGGTGAAAGAGCTGGACCCCGACGCCTTTCTTATCGTCTGCGACGCCCACGAGGTGCTGGGTCTGGGCTTCCGGCACTATCAACAACATGATATCTAACAGAAAGGATGATCTTTGATGACCGATTTGAAAAAGCTGAGCGGGACACTGGAGGAGCTGGGCTACACCGTGCGCTGCTTCGATACCGCCGCCCAGGCCGCCGATTATTTGGACCGGCAGATCGACGGCCGGACCGTTTCCTTCGGCGGCTCCGTAACTTTGCAGGAGATGGGACTCTATCCCCGCCTGTCCGCCCACAACCAGGTGGTCTGGCACTGGGAGGGCGGCTCCCTGGCCGACGCCATGACCACCGACGTGTACATCAGCTCCGTGAACGGTCTGGCCGAGACCGGCGAGATCATCAACATCGACGGCACCTGCAACCGGGTGGCCTCCACGCTGTTCGGCCACCAGACGGTCTATCTGGTGGTGGGCCGCAACAAGATCGCCCCCGACTATGAGTCCGCTTTGTGGCGCGCCCGGAACATCGCCGCCCCCAAGAACGCCCAGCGGCTGGGCAGACAGACCCCCTGCGCCGCCAAGGGCGACCGCTGCTATAACTGCAAGAGCCCCGAGCGCATCTGCAAGGCCCTCACTGTCCTGTGGGGCAAGCCCGCCGGCGTAGCACGCATGGAGCTGATTCTCGTGGATCAGGAGCTGGGCTATTGATCCCGGCACGGAAGGAGGTCCCCCGATGAAACGACGGTTCCTGGCTGCGGTGACCGCGGCGGCGCTTCTGCTGTCGGGGTGTTCTTCCCTACTGAACCGGGACTATGTCCATGTCACCCCCCACAACTCCAACCTCACCGCCGAGGGCGACCCCTCCGTCCTCCGTGTAGAGAGCTACCAGGAGCTGGTCAACGCCCTGATCTACTTTATCTCCCAGGGCATCGAGACCGGGTCCATCCGCCTGTACAGCGACTCCCGGGACGCGGAGGCCGATCTGGAGGCCGCCTGTCTGGAGGTGGTCCAGGAGGACCCTCTGGGTGCCTACGCCGTGGACTACATCAAGTATAACGTCACCTCCATCGTCACCTATGACGAGGCCGACGTCCAGATCACCTACCGCCGCAGCCGGGAGCAGATTGCTTCCATCGCCTCTGCCACCGGCACCACCGCCATTCGCAGCGAGCTGGAGGAGACCATGGCAGCCTTCGCCCCGGAATGCGTCCTGCGGATCAGCTACTTCGACGAGGACTACGAGTATATCCAGGCCCTCATCCGTCAGGCCTATTTCGCCGCGCCGGAGACCGCCCTGGACTACCCCCGGGCCAGCGTCACCTTCTATCCCGACAGCGGGCGGCAGCGCATCGTGGAGATCCTGTTGACCTACCAGCTGGATCAGGAGGAGCTGCAGCGCCGGAAGTCCGCGCTGGCTCTGCTGGCCGACGACATGGCAGGAAGGCTGTGGGACGCCATGGACGATCAGGGCCTGCTTGACATCCGCGCGGCCATTCTGGGCAGCGCCCGGTACGTCCCCGGCGGCGGCTCCACCGCCTACCACACCTTGGCCGAGCACCAGGCCGACAGCCTTGGACTGGCGCTGGCCATGTCCCTGCTGTGCCAGCGGCTGAACTACTCCTGCCAGATCGTGGAGGGCTCTCTCAACGGGGAACCCCACAGCTGGAACCTGGTGAGCACCCAGGCCGGGTGGCGGCACATGGATCTGGCCCGGCCCGCCGGTGAGGAGGACGTATTCCTGTGGGACGCCCAGATGGAGCAGCTGGGCTACGACTGGGACCGGGAGGCAGTCCCTCCCTGCGAAGCTCCCGAGGAATCCGATGCCCCGTCTCCGGAGCTCTGAGCCCCTCATTTTCCTCCCGACAAAAAATTTAATTTTTTTCAAATTCCATATTGACATTGGCTCAATTTCTGCTATAATACCACTTGTCGCTGCGAGTGTAGCTCATCTGGTAGAGCGCCACCTTGCCAAGGTGGAGGTAGCGAGTTCGAGCCTCGTCACTCGCTCCAGCAAAAATCCCACCCAGAGGGGTGGGATTTTTTTGCTCTTGGGTGTGCGTCCTTGAAATACAACTGCTCGCTGGCCGCACCACTCCCCCGCAGAGAGAAAGGAATTGGAAAAAATGGAATTGATCCAAAAATGGAACCGCATCAGTCTTGTGAAACGCATCATCCTGGGCCTGATCCTCGGCGTGATCCTGGGCTTGCTAATCCCCTCCGCCTCTGTGATCGGCGTTCTGGGCACCCTGTTCGTGGGCGCTCTGAAGGCCCTGGCTCCCCTGCTGGTCTTCTTCCTGGTCATGCACTCCCTGGCCCGGCACAAGGGAGGCTCCGGCAGCAACATGTCCACGGTCATCGTCCTCTACCTGGTGGGCACCTTCCTGGCTGCCCTGTGCGCTGTTGTGGCCAGCTTCGCCTTCCCCTCCACCCTGCTTTTGGAGCAGGCCGCTGAAAATTCCGCTCCCGGCGGCATTGGCGAGGTAATCATGAATCTCCTGACCAACGCCGTCAGCAACCCCATCAACGCCATCGTCAACGCCAACTATATGGGCATCCTGCTCTGGGCCGTGGTTTTTGGTCTGGCTTTGAGGAGCTCCGGCGAGGGCACCCAGAAGGCGCTGGCCGACATCTCAGACGCCATGAGCACCGCCATCCGCTGGGTCATCAGCTGCGCCCCCTTCGGTATTCTGGGCCTGGTCTTCACCACCGTGTCCGAAACCGGTTTTGACTCCTTCGCCTCCTACGGCCATCTGATCCTGGTGTTGGTGAGCTGCATGTTCTTCGTGGCTCTGGTGGTCAACCCCCTGATCGTTTTTGTCTGCATCCGGAAGAATCCCTATCCCCTGGTCTTCAAGTGCCTGCGGGACAGCGGCATTATGGCCTTCTTTACCCGCAGCTCCGCCGCCAACATCCCGGTAAACATGAAGCTGTGCAAGGAACTGGGGCTGGATGAGGACAAGTACTCCGTCTCCATCCCTCTGGGCGCCACCATCAACATGGCCGGCGCCGCCATCACCATCACGGTGCTGACCTTGGCCGCCGCCAACACCCTGGGGGTCCAGGTGGACTTTGCCACCGCCCTGCTGCTGAGCGTGGTGTCCTCTCTGGCTGCCTGCGGAGCCTCTGGCGTGGCCGGCGGCTCCCTGCTGCTGATCCCCCTGGCCTGCTCCCTGTTCGGCATCTCCAACGACGCGGCCATGCAGGTGGTCGCCATCGGCTTCATCATCGGCGTCATCCAGGACTCCTGCGAGACCGCGCTGAACTCCTCCTCCGACGTGCTGTTCACCGCCACCGCCGAGTTCCGCAACCGCCGCAAGGCCGGCCGGGACATGGGGTATTGAGTCAATTTCAAGACAATACCGTTCCCTGATATAAGTTCCATTCAACCGGAAATGAAAAGACGCACGCCTGAATCCGATTTGGATTCAGGCGTGCGTTTTCTGTAATACTTTACCGCCGCAGCCGCAGGAAGCCTAAACAGCCCTCAGCACATGCTGGCGAAAAGCGCCCATGCGAAGCGAATCGTATACTCTTTGTGAAGGCTGTTGACGAAGGTGATGCTTCCGCTGCTTTCTTCCTGGTTCCGCCATTCCTTCTCCTCTAACGCCGCAATCGTTCTCTCCGATACTTCCTGGCTGGCGTCAAAGAACGAAACCGGATATCCCAAGGCTTCCTGGATCACATCTTTGGCGAAGGGGAAGTGGGTACAGCCCAGAACAACACTGTCCACAGGCTTCCCGTCCATGGGCCGAAACAGGTCCTTCAGATAACTTATGATCCATTCCCGGTCATTCATCGTCCCTTCCACATACGTTACGATACCCGGCGCAGCCAGGGAAAGGATCTCCGGACCGCCGGCCAAATCCTCCATCTGCTTCTGGAAGGATTCGGAAGCCAGCGTCCCCGCTGTGGCCAGTACCAGGACCCGCCGGCTCACTTCCGCCGCCGCCTTGACTGCGGGCTGAATCCCAATGACCGGGATGCCGGGGCAGCTCCGCCGGACTGCCTCCAACGCGGCTGCTGTGGCCGTATTGCAGGCGATCACCACCGCCTTGGGGTTGTATGGAAGCAGCGACTTGATTGCCGCTACGGTCAGTTCCCGCACCTCGCTTTGGGGGCGGGGGCCATATGGGGCGTTGGCGGAGTCTCCAAAATATAAAAAGCTCTCATTCGGCATCGCGCGGACCAATTTTTTCAATACGCTGATCCCGCCAAAACCAGAATCAAAGACAATAATCGGACGCTGCTGATTCATAAGATCGCCTCCTATGCCTTGATTATAATGGCCCCTTGATATATAATCAAATACAAATGAATCTATAAAACTCATAGTCATATAACTATGGAGGCGTTTGGCTATGGATCTCAAACTGAAATACATCTATACGGTATACAAAGAGAGGAGCTTTACCAGAGCGGCGGAAAAATTATACATCTCCCAGCCTTCCCTCAGCGCCATGGTAAAGAAGGCGGAGCGGGAGTTTGGAGCCCCCATATTTGACCGGGGTGCGACTCCGCTGGAGCTGACACAGGCCGGCCAAGCATTCATTGAGTACATCGAAAATGTGGCCCAGTGCGAGGACACCCTCAACGAAAAGCTATGGGACATTCAAAACCTGGTCAAAGGAACGGTCCGGTTGGGCGGCTCTAATTATGTCCTGTCCAGTATCGTTCCGCTTATTCTGCGCCAGCTCATGCCCCGCTATCCGGAACTTCAGATCGACCTCATCGAGGAAAAATCCTTTTCTCTGCGCCGCATGGTTCAGGACCGCGAATTGGATCTCGTCATCGACAGTTTTGATATGGAGGACGACACGCTGGTATACCACCACCTGCTCAACGAGCAGATCTTACTGGCCGTCCCGGACAGCGAACCGGAAAACGGGCGGCTCAAGCCCTTCCAAATCACCCGGGAAATGATCCGTCAGAATAGACGTCCCGCCGCGTCCCTGCCCTCCGAGGAAATACGGGGGATGCTGGAAAAACCCTTTATTCTTCTAAAGCCGGAAAATGATATGTTTCAGCGGGCACAAAAAATATTTGCCCAATACGGCTCGACCTCAAAGGTCATGCTGCAGTTGGACCAGCTTATCACATCCCTTCAATACACCGAATCCGCACTGGGGTGCAGCTTTGTCACCGATACGCTCTTCCGCTACGGGGACCACGGCAAAAAGATCTGCCTCTACCCCATAGACGGAGCGCCCTACCGAAAGCTGTGCGTCGTCCATAAAAAGGGGAAATATATCTCCAATCCCTGTAAGCTGCTCATTCAAACGGCCCAACAGGTGTTTGGATAACAGCAGGGTATGGTACTCGGAGCCGGCAGGTTTTAGCGACAAATACAGGCACCGTTTGGTTTCCCAAACGGTGCCTGTGTCATTTATTTTATTGACATCGCGGGAGCGGTACAGCAGCCGTCTGTTAAACCTGCTGCGGAGCCTCGCCTTCAGACCCAAAGGTTCTGATGGCCCGGGCGTCCTCGTCCCGCTTCTCCTGGATGGCCTCCTTCAGGATCATGTCCTTGACCTTCATGAGGCGGATGGTATTGGCCCGCTCGTTCTCATCCAGCTTCATGGTAATATACTTGATGCTGGACTGCATCTGAGGGATCTTCACATACTCCAGGGCGTTGACCCGGCGGCGGGTCTTTTCGATCTCCTCCGCCAACAGCTGGGAGGTCTTTTCCACCTCGGCCAGCCGCAGCATATCCTGGAACACCTGGGACATGGCGTCCACGGCGTCGTCCAGCTCGCCGCTGGTCTGGGCAAAGCCATAGGGGTAGACCTCGCCGGGGTCCTGGCTGCTGGTGCGGAAGTGGTACTGGGGCACATCCACAGACATGATATTCTGGAAGGTCATATCCAGCTCCACGGACTGCTTGGGGTACAGCAGGGACTGCTCCAGCATCTCGGGAGACATGAGGGCGGCGGCCACGGTAAAGGAACCGTGGGCCCGCATCAGCCCCTCCTCCACCCGTTTCCGGAGGGCCCGGTTCTCCCGCACCACGTCCATGAACTGCTTCATCAGCTCGTCCCTCTTATCCTTCAGCAGCTTATGGCCCCGCTGGGCGGTCTTGAGCCGGCCTTTCAGCCTGGTCAGCTCCATTCGGGTGGGATTGATGGTGGCGCTTGGCATCTCGATCCCCCCTTAATCCTTTTTGGGCAGGTACTTGTCGATATACTCCGGCTTGATCCGCTTCAGTTCGCTCCGGGGCAGGATGCTCAGCAGCTCCCAGCCCAGATCCAAGGTCTCCTCAATGGACCGGTTCTCGTCGGTGCCCTGGGCCACATAGCGCTTTTCAAACTCGTCAGCAAACTTGGCGTACAGCAGGTCGGTGGGAGACAGGGCGGCCTCGCCCAGGATGGACATCAGTTCCTTGTTCTCCTTGCCGGTGGAGTAGGCGGCGAAGAGCTGGTTCATGGTGTTGGCATGGTCCTCACGGGTCTTGCCGGGACCGACGCCCTTGTCCTTCAGACGGGACAGGGAGGGCAGCACGTCCACAGGGGGATTGATGCCCTTGCGGTACAGCTCACGGGACAGGATGATCTGGCCCTCGGTGATATAACCGGTCAGGTCGGGGATGGGGTGGGTCTTGTCGTCCTCGGGCATGGTCAGAATGGGGATCATGGTGATGGAGCCCTTCTTGCCCATCTGCCGGCCGGCGCGCTCGTACATGGTGGCCAGGTCGGTGTACAGGTAGCCGGGGTAGCCGCGGCGGCCGGGGACCTCCTTCTTGGCGGCGGAGACCTCACGCAGGGCCTCGGCGTAGTTGGTGATATCGGTCAGGATGACCAGCACGTGCATATCCTTCTCAAAGGCCAGATACTCGGCGGCGGTCAGGGCCATACGGGGGGTGGCGATACGCTCGACGGCGGGGTCGTTGGCCAGGTTGGTGAACAGCACGGTGCGGTCGATGGCGCCGGTGCGCTTGAACTCCTCCACGAAGAAGTTGGACTCCTCGAAGGTGATGCCGATGGCGGCGAAGACCACGGCGAAGTTGGCGGCCTCGTCGCCCAGCACCTTGGCCTGACGGGCGATCTGGGCGGCCAGCACATTGTGGGGCAGGCCGGAGCCGGAGAAGATGGGCAGCTTCTGGCCACGGACCAGGGTATTCAGTCCGTCGATAGTGGAGATGCCCGTCTGGATAAACTCGTTGGGGTAGTTCCGGGCGGCGGGATTCATGGCCAGGCCGTTGATATCCCGGTACTCGTCAGCCAGGATGGCAGGGCCGCCGTCAATGGGCTGGCCCATACCGTTGAACACCCGGCCCAGCATGTCGCCGGAGACGGCCAGCTGGAGGGGGTGGCCCAAAAAGCGGATCTTGGAGTCCTTCAGATTGATGCCGGCGGAGGCCTCAAAGAGCTGGACCACGGCGGAGTCGCCGTTGACCTCCAGCACCTTACAGCGGCGGACAGAGCCGTCGGACAGCTCGATCTCAGCCAGCTCATCATAGGTGACACCCTGGACCCTGTTGACCACCATCAGAGGGCCGGAGATCTCCTGAATGGTTTTATATTCCCGAATCACAGGTCATCCTCTCCCTTCTCCGCGATGGCGCTGATTTCTTCTTCCATCTCCACCAGAATGTTGGCGTAGGCGTCCTTATACTGGTCGGCGGGGACGGACTTGGCCCGGCCGATCTTCTCCCGCACGGGGACGGTAAACAGGGCATTCAGGTCTCCGCCCCGCTCCGCTGCGCCGCGGCACTCGTTTTCATACTGACGGATCATGGCCAGCATCCGGGCCTGTCGGTCATACTCGGAGTAGGAGTCAATGTCCACGAAGGAGTTCTGCTGGAGGAAGTCCTCCCGGATCATCTTGGCCACTTCCAGGGTGATCTGGTCCTTGGCGGACAGGGAGTCCTTGCCCACCAGCTGGACGATCTCGTTCAGGCTGGCCTCCTCCTGGAGGGTGGACATGGCCCACTCCCGGTTGGCCAGGAAGTCCTTGCCCAGATGCTCGTCATACCAGGGCTTCAGGGAATCCAGATACAGGGAGTAGGAGTTCAGCCAGTTGATGGCGGGGAAGTGGCGGCGGTAGGCCAGGGAGGCGTCCAGGGCCCAGAACACCTTGACGATACGCATGGTGGCCTGGGACACGGGCTCGGACAGGTCGCCGCCGGGAGGGGACACGGCGCCCACGGCTGTCAGGGAGCCCCGGCGGTCCTCGTCGGACCCCAGGCAGGACACGGAGCCGGCCCGCTCGTAGAACTGGGCCAGACGGGAGGACAGGTAGGCGGGGTAGCCCTCCTCGCCGGGCATCTCCTCCAGACGTCCGGACATCTCACGCAGGGCCTCGGCCCAGCGGGAGGTGGAGTCGGCGATGACGGCCACGGCGTAGCCCATGTCACGGAAGTACTCGGCGATGGTAATGCCGGTATAGATAGAGGCCTCACGGGCGGCCACGGGCATATCGGAGGTATTGGCGATGAGGACGGTCCGCTTCATCAGGGACTCGCCGGTCCGGGGGTCCACCAGTTCGGGGAACTCCCGCAGAACGTCGGTCATCTCGTTGCCGCGCTCGCCGCAGCCGATGTAGACCACCAGATCCACGTCGGACCACTTGGCCAGAGCGTGCTGCATCACCGTCTTGCCCGAGCCGAAGGGGCCGGGGATGGCGGCGGTGCCGCCCTTGGCCACGGGGAAGAAGGTATCCACGATCCGCTGGCCGGACTGCAGGGGGATGACCGGGGGATACTTGTGCTTATAGGGGCGGCCCACACGGACGGGCCACTTCTGCATCATGGGCAGCTCCACCCGGGAGCCGTCCTCCTGCTCCAGCACGGCCACCGTCTCGGTGACGGTGAAGGAGCCGGACTGGATGGATACGATTTTTCCCTTCATCTTGGGGGGGATCATGATCTTGTGGAGGATGGAGGGGGTCTCCTGGACGGTACCGATGATGTCGCCGCCCACCACCTGGGCGCCGGGCTCCACCGTGGCGTTGAACTCCCACTTCTTCTCCCGGTCCAGAGCGGGCACCTCCACGCCGCGGGGCAGATTGTTGCCCTGGACCTTCTTCATGATCTCCTCCAGGGGACGCTGGATGCCGTCATAAATATTTTCCACCAGACCGGGACCCAGCTCCACCGACAGGGGGGAGCCGGTGGTGACCACCTCGGCGCCGGGACCCAGGCCGGAGGTCTCCTCATAGACCTGGATGGAGGCGGAGCCGCCGGTCATGGTGAGGATCTCGCCGATGAGGCGCTGCTCACCCACGCGGACCACGTCCGCCATGTTGGCCTCCTCCATGCCGGTGGCTACCACCAGGGGGCCGGAGACCTTGACGATTTTACCCATAGGCTAAACCTTCTTTCTCGTCGGCACAAACTCCGCTCCGCTCCACCCGGCTAAAGCCGGATATCCGCTTTGCTGCGTTGCGCCTCCTCTCCAAATCGAACCCACTCTGTTGGGCTTCGATTTGGGAATCTTAAAATTATAAAATATCCGCTCCGACCGCCCGTTCCACGGCGGTCTTCACGTTGTCCATGCCGATGCCCAGGGATCCCTCCTTGCCGGGGATCAGAATGATGGCGGGGGTCAGGGCGTCCTTGTACCGCGCGATCTCCGCGGGGAGCTGCGCGGCCAGCTGCTCGGTCATATAGATGATGGCATAATTCTCCTTGGCCATGCGGTGGAGCGCCTCCCGGCCCTCCTCGGGGTTGGTCACGGGGCAGACCTCCAGCCCCAGGGCCTTGAAGCCCAGGACGCTGTCCATGTCGCCCATCACAGCGATCTTATACATGTTCCCCCACCCCCTTACACATAGGTCCCACGGAGCCGGGACCGGATGGTATCTCCATCCAGCCCCGCCGCCCGGCCCGCGAAGATGGTCCGGATGGCGGTCAGCTCCAGTTCACGGGCATACAGGTAGCCCACCACCGTCTGTTCCCCGAAGGGGACGCGGCGGGCGGCGGACAGATAGGCGGTCACAGCGTCGTCACAGGCCTTTTCAAAGGCCGTCAGCGCTCCGCTGCCCGGCTGGGTCAGCTTGGCGCCCAGCTCCGCCGCCTGGGCCAGGGGACCGGAACGGAACACCTCGCCCAGCGCCTCGCCCCGGGCGGCGGCCACCGTCTGCTCGGACACGCTGCCGCCGGGCAGCAGCACCTGGCGCAGGAAGTCTCCCTCCTTCCCCATCCGGTGTACCCGGATGGCGGTTCGGAGGTTGGCCACATCCACCGACAGGCGGACATAGCCCATGAGAAAGTCGCTCTCCAGCTCCCGGGCCAGCCGGGCCATCTCCTCATAGCAGGCCCGGTCCAGGATCACGTCGGCCTGCTGGGGATCGCGGCTCTCGGCCAGGGCGGCCTTGGCCCGGTCCATGGCCTTCCGGAAGGTCTCGGAGCAGCCGCGCAGGTCCTCCCGCTGCCAGCCCTCTAACAGCTCCTTGCCGTCATAGCGCCCGCCGGGCAGGAGCAGCCGCTCCGCCGGCACGCCCATGGCTTGGGCCTTCAGGATGGCCTTGGCGTTGTGATAGTCATATTTCAGCTGGAAGATCTCCACCAGCCGGTGATCGGGGGCAGCCGCCTCCATATCCCGGAAGGTGTCCGCCCGGGCCTGGGCCAGGACGGCGTCCAGCGAAGCTCCTTCTCCGTAGCCGCACTCGCCGAGCACCTTCATGGCCTCGGAGGTGTCCCGTGCGTCGATCATGCGGTCCATGCGTTCCCGGGTCAGCAGACGGTTTTCCATGGCCCGGATGCGGGCGGAGATGGAGAGATAATCCGTATCTTTTCGGTGGGACAAGGTATCCCTCCTCACTTTTGGAATCAGGGCGGAGCAAGGAATGAGAAGCAAGCGGCCATGGCTCCGCCGGCGGCGGGATCTTCCAGGCCTCTCCGGGAAAGCCGGACGCCAAAGCTTCTGATTCCGAACTCCTAAATTTTAATCAAACAGCAGGTTTGCCACTTCCTTCTCCAGCTTTTCCCGCTGGAGGCGGACCAAGGTCTCAAAGGCGCAGTTGATCTCCACGTCGCCGTCCACCATGATGAAGCCGCCCTTGATGGGACGGGTCTCCTCGCTGAGGGTCAGCATCCCGGTGCCGGACACGATGGCGGCGGTGGAGTTGACCACCTTGCCCAGGAAGGCCCCCACCTTGGTGTCGGTGATGGAGTTGGGCAGCTCGGGGGCCACGCCCTTGACCAGGGCGTCATTGGCGGCTACCACCACCTGCTTGCCGATCCGCGCCCGGTCCTTGGGGGAAAAGACCAGCTGCTCCCGGCCGGTGGAGGAGGCCTCCAGCGCCAGACGGGTCAGCAGGTCAATGTATTCCTGGTCGGGCAGGGTGCACAGCTTCTCCAGCGCCAGATCAAAGGCCTCGGCCAGCACCTCCTGCTTAGCCCCCAGGGCCAGCTTTCTGGTCTCCATCTGGGCCGCGGACTTCAGCCGCTCCAGACGTTCGCCGGCGGCCCGGCGGCCCTTAGCCAGGGTATCGGCGGTCTCTTTGTCCGCCTGGGCCTTGGCCGCCTCGCCAATGGACTGGACCTTGGCGTCGGTCTGGGCCATCAGCTGGGTGATCTCCGCCTCAGAGTCCTGAATGATCTTGGCTGTGATTTTTTCGATTCCTTCCATAAAGCCGGTTCCTTTCCCAGCGTCAGGCGCTGATGTTGATGATCATCAGCATGGAGGCCAGCAGGGACAGAATGGCGTAGAACTCCACGGTGATACACAGCACCATACCCTTGGACCAGTCGTCGGGCTTCTTGGCCAGAATGTTGATGGAGCCGGCGGCCACACGGCCCTGGGCGATGGCGGAGAACAGGCCGCCCAGCGCCATGGGCAGGCAGGCGGCAAAGTACTGGAAGCCCTGGGCCACAGTCAGCGCGGGCAGGGTGCCGGACAGCAGGCCCATGCGGAACACGGCGAAGAACCAGACCACCAGTCCGTACAGGCCCTGGGTACCGGGGATGACCTGAAGGATCATGACCTTACCGAACTTGCTGGGGTCCTCGCACAGCAGGCCGGTGCCGGCCTCGCCGGCCATACCGGTGCCTTTGGCGGAGCCGATGCCGCTGAGCACCGCCGCCAGGCCGGCGCCCAGAAGGGCCAGGGCCAGTCCGCCGATCTGTCCCCAGAAAGTGAGCATTGACTGGAGCTCCACCAGTTGATTCATGTCTGTCATTGTTTTATCCTCCTTATTATTTGACCACGTTATAATATTTGGTATTGAGAGTCAGGGGGCGGAAGGGCTTCCCGCCGTCCTGATAGAACTTGTTGAAATACTCCAGACACTGCAGACGCAGATCGTGGACGTAGCAGCCCAGCAGGTTCAGCGCGAAGTTCAGAGTGTTGCCCGCGAAGGAAATAATAATGAAAAGGACGATGTTGCCGGGGATGGCTCCCAAGGTGTTGAACACCTGGGCGATGACCGAGCCGGCCAGCATCAGGGCCATCAGACGGGAGTAAGACAGGATGTCCCCGAAGTAGCCCGTGACGTGGTTGTACAGCGAACCAAAGATGCCGGTGATCTTTCCAAAGCCTTTCCCGGTAATGAGCGGTCCGGCCACCACCATAACACCGCCGAGGATGATAACGAGATTGGTGACCTTCAAAATGGCCAGAGCCAGTCCGGCGAAAACCACCCACCAGGTGACCTCCTCCCAGATGGCGTCCATCACCTGGCCGTCCCGCAGCTTTTTCACAAAGCTGATGGCCATGCCGGTGAGGATCTGGACAAAGCCCAGGCACATGGCTCCGATGAGGATCATCATGGTATCCTCCAGGGGAGTGAACAGGGCGGGCAGGGCGAAGGTGCTCTCAGGGTTGATGAGCTTGAGCAACTGGGGAATAAAATCTCCGAAAAAACCGCCGGTGAGGGCGCCCATAATAAAGGTACTGATGCCGCACAGCACCAGCAGCCCGCACATGTGGCCCATGGTGCCGCCGGGCTTCTTCTTCCACAGTACCAATGCTCCCAGCAGGAACATCACAAGCCCGTACCCCATGTCCGCCATCATGATCCCGTAAAACAGGATGAAGAAGGGAGCCATCAGGGGATTGGGGTCCAGAGAGCCGTAGGCAGGCAGGGAGTACATCTCGGTGACCATGTTCAGAGGCTTGGTAAACCAGTTGTTCTTCAGCCGCACCGGCACATTGGGGTACTCCTCCGGCGTGGGGTCCGCAGCCTCATAGGCACAGGGGTAAGGTTCCAAAGCCTGTTCCAGTTCGGGCCAGCGCTCCGCCGGGACCCAGCCCTCCAGGAAAAACGTCTTGTCGGTGTCCAGCATACGGTCCCGGGACTCCTCCCGGCTGACCTCCGCCGCGGTGGCGTCGGCCAGCTGCTTCAGCGTAGGCCGCAGCCGCCCCATGCCGGCCAGCTTTTCCTCCAGCGCATGTTGCTCCTGGGTCAGCGCCTCCAGCTCCCGGTCTAGGCGCGCGGTATTCTCCGCCGCCGTTCCGGTCCACTCCCGGAGGTTGGCTCTGGACCAGCCCTGGTCCTTCAGGGCTTCCAGCACCGCCTGACTCTGGCTGCTGTGACAGACCAGCAGACAGTACCGGTTTTCCCGGTCGGCTGAGATCTGGGTCAGCTGGGTCAGCTCTCCCGCCGCCAGAGCGGCTTCCTCTGCCGTTTCAAAGGGGACCGCTCCAGGCAGGGTTCCCAACTGGATGGTCACCTGGCCGCCGGATCCGGTCTCCAGCGGCAGGTCCAGCCCCAGCCAGGGGGCCAGCGCCGCCTTCTGTGTCTCCAGCTTGAGCTGCTCGGCATGGATGGCGTTGATGCGCCGCTCCGCGCCGTTGATCTCCTCCGCCGCTTCCAGGGCCTGCCCCGCGGCCTTTTGGTCCAGGAGCTGGTCCTCCGTCAGGTCCGGCTTTGGCCGGAGCAGGCCGCCCTTTTCCGGGGCGCTGCGCTTCAGCACAGCCACTGCCCGCTCCGCCTCGCTGTTCCGTTCCCGCGCGGCGCTCAATCCTCCGCTGTCCGGGCGGGACAACCCAGTCCACAACGGATCGGAGGGATCCACGGACGGCTCATCAATCTCCACGCAGCCCATGCTCTGGAGCAGGTGCAGCAGGTCCTCCCGGTCGCTGCCCATGGCTACCAGACGCAGATGCTTCATTTTGACGATGGCCATCAGCGATTCACAACCCTTTCTACAATCAACTGGGCGGCCTGGTCCAGACGCTGGCGTGCATCTTGCTTCATGGTCTCGCACTCCTGCCGGGCCTGGTCCATGACCTGCTCCGCCAAGCGGGCGGCCTCAGCCTCCGCGTCCCCCAGCATCTGACGAACCTCGGCCTCAGCCTGACCCCGGGCTTCCTCCAACAGACGCTGCGCCGCGCGCTGGGCTACCAGAACTTTCTGCTTGCTCTCCGCCGCCGCCGCGTCTCTGCGCTGCTTGGATTCCGCTTCCGCCTGGGTCACTTTCTGAATGGCTTCTACTGCCATGATTCCACCACCTTTTTTGTCTTAGCGCATTGCATAGGAAAAATCTCTAGGTTTTATTTTATGTGATATATTCGAAAAATGCAAGCTTTATTTTATTAAACTTTCTTACCGTTGACGCTTCTCTTTTTTTACTTTCATTTTAATTATTTATTTTTTCCTGAGACGGCCAATTTTCATTCCCATTTTCGCTTCTTTTAATGAATTTTCCTGCTTTTTCTTTTTCATCCCTCTCATGTCCACGAAAGAAAACAAGTTCTCAGTTGCAAAAAGCACCTGAGAACTTGTTTCAGCTCTATGTCATTTCCTCCAGGACCGCCTGGGGGGCAGCGCTCTCCCCGTCCAGTGCGGGGGCCAGGACCACCAGCCGCTGCTCCGGCTCCGAGAGGCCAGCTTGGGAGAGCAGTTCCACAGTGGCGGGCTCCTGGCCGTCCTCCTCCATCCAAATCCGGTCCACGCCGGACTCCAGCGCTGCGGCCGTCAGGCCGCTTCCGGCCGCCCCGTCCGCCAGAGCATCCCGGTCCGCCCGCAGGGACAGGACCGTGCCATAGGGCTCCAGCCTCTCGCCCAGCTGGCTCAGGAAGCCGGCCATCACCGTCTCGAACCCTCCGTCCGCGAAGGAGCCGTTGGGGACGACGGCCTCCAGATTCCCCCGGCAGGGAAATTGGCAGCACTCCAATAGGATCTCGTCAAAGCCCAGCTGGGCCAGCTCTTCGCACAAGTCCGCCAGATACGTCCGGGCGGCCTGACTGTCCGGATTGAGCCAGCGCAGGCCCAGTTCGTCCCGCCAGTTCCCATAGCCGGCCCGCAGCGCCACCTCGTTGCGCTGGTACGGGAGGGTGTTGTCCCGGAAGCAGCACACCCGGGCCACGGTATAGACCCCTCCTTCATTCCACAGCTGAAGGGCCTCGTTCATCTCTTCGGTCCCCATTGGGACGCCCGACTGGACCGCCAGCTCCTGCCGGAAACGCCAGGCCAGACGGCCCTCCCGGTCCTTCATCTCCAGGATCAGGCTGTTGGCCCCCGCCTCCTCCAGCCGCTGGGCCGCCGTGCCGTCCAGAAGGGCGGACACCGGCAGCTCCACCGCCGCCATAGCCTCTTCGGGGACCGGCTGTTGCTCCTCTGGCTGCTGGTCCTCCGGCTCGTTGTCCTCCGGTTCCTTGGGCCGGACCACCACGCTGACGCTGCCCGGGTCCAGAGGCTCCTGCGTCTCCCGGCGGAAGAAGGGCAGGTCCAGCCGCAGACCGTTGTCTGTGAATACAATATAATCCTGACCCAAAAACAGTCCGCCCAGGACCAGAGCCACCAGCACAGCCAGCACCAGGGCGATCCGCTTCAGCAGGTCATTTGCCGTCCTGCGGCCCCGATAGCCGCTGTACCTGTTTTGGGAGCGACGCATCCCCGTTCTCCTTTCCCATCAATCCTGCCGGGAGCATGCCCCCGGCAGTCCGTCTCATGGCGTTTATTCTTTCCTGATATGATATCAGATATTGTCCTAAAAGCTGATTTATGCCCTGTGCCGTCAAATCACGAAGCCGCCGTCCACCTGCAAGACCTGTCCGGTGATGAAGGATGCCTGGTCCGAGGCCAGGAACACCATGGCTCTGGCCGCCTCCTCCGGGGTCCCGATCCGGCCCAAGGGGGTCTCCTCCCCCAGAGCCGCCAGGTCCTCCGGCGACAGGTGCCCGTTCATTTCGGTGTCGATGACTCCGGGAGCCACGCAGTTCACCCGGACGTGGGAGGGGCCCAGCTCCTTGGCCAGGGCCCGGGTCAGGCCGATGACTCCCGCCTTGGCGGCGGAGTAGGCCGCCTCACAGGAGCCCCCGGTCACTCCCCACATGGAGGACACCGTGATGATGGAGCCCCCCTGACGGCGCACAAAGCCGGGATAGGCCGCCCGGATGGTGTAAAACACCCCGTCCAGATCCACCCCCATCACCTTGCGCCACTGGTCTTCGGTGGTGTCGGTGAGCAGCTGTTGGGGCAGGGCCACCCCGGCGCAGCACACCAGCGCGTCCAGAGGACCCATGGCCTCTGCCGCCTCTACCAGAGCGGCCGCCTGGACCGGGTCGGACACGTCCCCCTCCAGCGCCACCGCCTCCACGCCGGAACAGGCCAGCTCCGCCGCCAGGGACAGGGCCTGCTCCCGGCTGCGGCAATAATTCAGGGCCACGTTCCATCCGGCTGCCCCGAACTGACGGGCCGCCGCCGCTCCGATGCCCCGGGAAGCGCCGGTGATCAACACGTTCTTTGCCACAAGGTCTCTCCTCCTTCCGCCGCCCCGGGACCGTCCGGCCCCCGGGTTTTAAACCAATGTTGAATGTTATCCAAACACGCCCTGGACCAGGACCATATACAGGACCGTGGCCCCAAAGATCGACAGCAGGTCGTTGCCCTTCCACAGGTGGAGGAGCACCGCCGCCCCGCCCGCCAGCAGGGTGGGGACCCATCCTCCCGGCGCGGCAAAGCTGATGCCCTTCAGGCAGTAGACGATGAGCATGGCAATAATGGCCGGAGGCAGGACCTTTCCCAGGTACAGCACCAGTCTGGGAGGGTGGTCCCCCCGGTCAAAGAGCAGGAAGGGCAGGGCCCGGGTCAAAAACGTGACCGCCGCCATGACGGCGATGGACGCGACAGCTTGTCCGGTGGTCAGCATCATGGGGTCACCTCCTGACTCCGCGCCTGTTGGGCGGGACGGGACTCATCCAGTCTGGGCCGCAGCAGGGTCAGCACCAACACGATGATCCCAAGGGCGGGGAGCAGCATATCCTCCGCCCCCACCAGCAGCAGGCTGACCAGCGTGGCCGCTGCCCCCAGCAGGGCCGGCAGATGGCTGCCCGCAGCCTTCCACTGGCCCACGGCAATGACCAGGAACAGGGCGGTCATGGCGAAATCCACGCCCGTGGTGTCAAAGCCCAGGGCCGCTCCGGCCAGCGAACCGATGACGGAGCCCGCGATCCAATAGCAGTGGTCCAGCAGCGCCACGCAGAAATAGAAGTCGTGCTCCTCCACTCCCTCCGGCGGCCGCGCGGAGCTGAGCAGCGCATAGGTCTCGTCCGTCAGGGAAAACATCATATACAGCTTCCGCACGCCCATGCCCCGGAATTTCTCCAGCATGGACAGCCCGTAGACCAGGTGCCGGAAGTTGATCATCAGGGTCAGAAAGGCCACCTGGGGCAGCGGAGCTCCCGTGGCCAGGAGGGACACCCCCAAATACTGGCCCGAGCCGGCGTAAATGGTCAGGCTCATCATGAAGGCCCACACCACGCCGTAGCCCGCCGACTGGAGCATCAGGCCGAAGGCCATCCCGATGGCCAGATACCCCATCAGCACCGGCACTGTGAACGGGAAGGCCGCGGCCAAAGTTTTACGATTCATAGCGCGTTATCCACCTCATTGTACAGCATTTCCCTGTCATTTTACCCGTTTTTCCTCCGGCGTGCAACCCCCTGTTGTCCTTCCGCTCCGGTCCCCTTTCCGGCTTTACGGCCGGCGGACGGCGTTTTTGCCCATTCTGACAACCCCAGGCGTAAAGAAAGGATAAAAATTCACACTTTTCTCCTTGATTTTTCTATTCCTTACCCTATAATAGGCTCTACTGGCTAAACCGCTCCGCGGTGCGGCCGACAGGCGGATCATTCCGGCGGGTCCGCGGATCTGCCCATCTGTTTTCTTGATTGTCTGAAGGAGGCTCATCTTTGAACACCCTGCTTTTTATTTACAACCCCACGGCCGGTAAAGGCCAGGTCTCGGAGGGCCTGCCCCAGATCCTGGACGTGTTTACCAAAGCCGGCTGGCTGGTCACCGCTTACCCCACCCAGGACAAGGGAGACGCCACCCGGGCCGCCCGGGAGCTTGGCCCCCGCTTTGACCGGGTGGTCTGCGCCGGCGGTGACGGCACCCTCAGCGAAACCGTGACCGGCCTGATGGCCCTGGATTCTCCCCCTCTGCTGGGCTACATCCCCTTTGGCTCCACCAACGACTGCGCCACCACCCTGGACCTGCCCAAGGTCCCCGTCCAGGCCGCCGCCATCGCCGCCGGACAGGGCGTCCCCAGGCCCAGCGACATCGGCAAGCTCAACGGAAAGCCCTTTGTCTATGTGGCAGCCTTCGGCGCCTTCACCCAGGTGGCCTACGACACGCCCCAGGATCTGAAAAACACCTTCGGCCACCTGGCCTACATCATGGAAGGCATCGCCTCCCTGCCCACCATCACCCCTTACCACTTGAAGGTGGAGTACGACGGTCACGTCCTGGAGGACGACTTCTACTTCGGCATGGTGAGCAACGCCTTTTCCATCGGCGGCATCCGCCTGCCCAAAAGCGAGCATGTGGTGCTGGACGACGGCCTGTTCGAGGTGGATCTGATCAAAAAGCCCGTCAGCATCGCCGACGTGGCCAACGGCTTCCAGACCCTGCTGGACCAGACCCCCATGAGCGCCGGGGCCCGGGTCCACTTTCAGGCCTCCCACCTGATCTTCACCTGCGACAAGCCCATTCCCTGGACCATCGACGGGGAATACGGCGGCAACCTGCCTGTCAACGAAGTGATGAACTGTCAAAAAGCCCTGACCATTATCCGGGGAAAATAAAACCAAAAAAGGCCGTCCCGGCATTCCGCCGGGACGGCCTTTTTCTTTACCTGTTCTCTCTATTCTCTCCCAAGGGGCAGTTCTGGGATCAGTCGGGCTTCAGCACCTGGGCGAGGTCCACCTCCTGGGCGTCGCTCCACAGCCGCTCCAGGTCATAGAACTTCCGGGCCTCGTCGGTGAACACATGGACCACCACGCAGGAGAAGTCCATGAGCAGCCAGGTGCCGCCCCGGTGGCCCTCGATGTGGTGGGCCTGTTCTCCCTGCTTCTCCATCGCCTCCTCGCAGGCGTCGGACATGGCCTTGATCTGGGTGTTGGAGGTGGCGGTGCACAGCACGAAATAGTCGGCCAGAGTGGTCAGTTCCTCCGTCTTCAGTACCTTGATGTCCTGTCCCTTTTTACTGTCCAGGGCCTTGGCCAGCTGGATCGCCATTTCATAAGAAGTCAAATCCATTTTCTCCTTTCTTTCTGCCGGATCACGCCGCCAGTTCCCCGGAACCGGAGGGGGCCGGGAACACTGTCACCGGATTGTTGTCGCTCGCCGCGGCTCCCACGTCCTGGGAGCCGCCGCTGCCGGGGTCGGGCAATACCAAATCGGGGTCGATAGCCCCGGGATTCTCGCCGCTCTTGGAGGGCTCGCCCTCAGAGGAGCTGCCCTCCCCGCCCTGGGAGGGTTCGCTTCCGCCGCCCTCCGGGGCCTGGCTGCCGTCGGGAGGCGTCTGGGGCGTGTCGGAGCTGTCGGGGGGCTTCTCCTCTTCCCCACTCTGGGAACCGCCGGACTGGCCGGGTTCCTCCGTCTCGCCCTGGCTGACGTCGCCGGGATCTATGGGCTCGATGGGCTCATCCGGTTCCTCGTCCTCCTTCGGCGTGCTCTGGGTGCTGCTGGATTGGGCCTGACCCATCCGTTCGTCCGCCAGAGTGCCGTTGGTCACGCCGAAGGAGCCGTTGCTCTTTCGGTATACCAACTGAAGATCACTGGCTTCAATGTCGCGCAGATAGGGGTTCATCCCGTCGTTGAGAAGGGTCAGCAGCTCCGTCTCGTCCAGCGTGATCAAAGCGGCTCCCCGGTACATAAAGGAGGCTCCGATGGGCGCCGTGACAAAGGACACGTCCTCATCGGGATTCATGCCGTAGGCCTGCTCCGCGAAGCCCAGGATATTGCCCACCGTCAGATCGGTGGTCACGTTCTTGGCGAAGATCTCCGCCAGGGCGGGGATCTTCAGGAAGGTGGCGGGCTGGAGGCACTTTTTAGCCACCGCCTTCAGGAAGTCCTGCTGGATCTTCAGCCGTCCCACGTCGCCGGCGGAGTGGCTGCCGTCGTTGTTCTTCCGGTGGCGGATGACCTGCATGGCGTCGTCTCCGTTGAGCAGCCGCAGCCCCGCCTTCTGGTGGATGTGCAGGTCCTGGTAGGGGTCGTCATAGTCCATATCAAAGGGGACCTCGAATTCCACCCCGCCCAGGGCGTCTACCAGCTCTCCAATGGCCTCCCACTCCACGATCACATAGTAGTCGGGGGTGATGCCGGTGAGGTTGGCCACCTCTTTTTTCAGCGCGGCCATGCCCTTCTCCACCTGGGTATCCTTGTCCTTGCCCTTGTTATAGCTGTACACCGCGTTGAGCCGCTTGCTGGTGGTGCTCACGTTGATCATGGTGTCCCGGGGCAGGTTCAGGCCATGGATGGTCTTTTCCTTCGTGTCATAGGTCAGCAGCAGCATGGTGTCCGTGGACCCGCTGGCCACGTCCTTGCCCACCAGCAGGAAGGTGTACACCCCGTCCTTTCTTCCGCTCTGAACGATATCCGGGACGTCCGCGTCCTCAAAGGACATATCTCCCGCGCTGTTCCCTCCGGCCTGGTCCTGACCGGGCAGGTCCGGCATTCTGATCCAGGACCGCAGGAAGAAAAACCCCACGATGATGATCAGGGCGATGATGGTGGCCGTCTCCAGCACACGGTACCGGATCAGCTGGCCCCTGGTCAGCCCGGCCAGCCACGCCTTGTACTGGCCCCAGTACCGGGCCAGGGGAGAGGAATGTCCGCCGGCCTCCCGTTTTCCTCTTTTTCTGCTTTGATCGCTCATTTATCTGATCCCTCTGTTACGCTCACCCCGTGACTGCGCAGCCAGTCCCGGGCCATCAATGTCTTTTTGTGGATGGGCAGCTTCCGCTCCTCCATCTCCTGAATGGTGGTCTCCACCCCCAGCAGCAGGGCCTTGTCGATGTCCTCATAAGCCAGGGCCCGCAGGCGCTCCACCCCGTCGAAATCCCGGTTGGGCTCTATGTAGTCGGCCAGGTAGAGGATCTTTTCCAGCACCGTCATGTTCTCCTTGGCGGTGGTGTGCCAGAAGATGGCGTCATACACCTCATCAGGTTCTCCAAAAACCGCCCGGGCAATACACGCCCCGGTCTTGGAATGGAGCAGCTTCACGGCCCGCTGCTCCAGCTCGTCCAGCTCCACCCCGTATTGCTCGCACAGGGCCAGCTGGGGCTCCAGCTCCAGGTACTTGGTACAGTCATGGAGGATGGCGGCCCGGCGGGCCAGCGTCTCGTCCGCGCCCCAGCGCCGGGCCAGACGGACGGCCTCCTCCTCGGTGCCCATGATGTGGGGCACCCGCTTCTGTCTCACCATGGAGTAGGAGCAGGCCCGCAGCTCGGGCAGGTCAAGGTGCTTCAGGTCGGCGCGGGTGCCGTAGAGGCCGTTCATCAAAATGTGGCCGTAGACGGCGGGCAGCAGGTATTCGCCCCCCCGGTCCTCAGCCAGCAGCGCTCTGAGCCGGGTGGAGGAGACATCCACCAGACCGTCCAGAGTCATGGTCTCCACCTTGGCCCCAAAGGTCCGGGTCAGATACTCCCGCTGGGCCGCGAAGACCGCTTCCCCGTCCTGTTCTGTCCGCCCGAAGGCGCACACCGAGGCCAGCTCCAGAATGCGCTCCGGCTCATGCCACTGGTGGAGGCTGAGGAACATGTCGGTACCCATGAGCAGCCACAGCTCCGCCTCCGGATACCGGGCGTGGAGCTGCGCCAGGGTGTCCGAGGTGTAGCTCTTCCCCTCCCGCTCCAGTTCCAGGTCAGAGACCTCCACCACCTGGGGCATTCTCATGGCGTCGGCCATTTTCTCCACCATGGCCAGCCGCTCCTGGGCAGGCGGCGTTCCCTGGGGGAGCTCCTTGTGGGGCGGGATGGCCGCCGGGATGAGCAGCAGTTTGTCCAGGCCCAGCTTTTCCACCGCCGTCCGGGCCGCCGCCAGATGCCCCAAGTGGGGCGGATTAAAGGTCCCGCCGTAGATTCCAATTTTCATACAGGCACCACCTTTTTCGTTTGATCTATCAAATGAGGTAAATTTTAGTTTATGGATGTATTATGGGGCGTCGGGGACGCCCCGCCCGTAGGGCGGCCCCTTGGGGCCGCCGCCAAAATGGCAGCCGTCGGACGGCGGGGGACGATTCCCCCCGTCGGGGGGAAATGGCCGAAGGCCAAAGGAGGTAGGGACGCTGTCAGCCGAAGGCTGACTGAGGGTTTTCTTTCTATATTTTAAAGCATTTCTTTTCCTGAAGGAAAAATCCCCCGGCCCTTCGGGCCACCCCCTTTTGCGAAAGGGGGCTTTATACGCACTCCTTCAACTGAACACATAAACTAAAATTTACCCCTCTTTTTTCTTCTTATCGGCCACCAGCACGATCTTGTCCTTTTTGTCCTTGTTATGGCTTGGACGATACAAAACGAATTTTGTTCCGATGACCTGGACCACTTCGCTGCGGGTCAGGGGCGCCAGGGCCTCGGCGGCCTCCCGGGGGGAGAGCATGGAGTTCTCCAGCACCCGGCCCTTGATGAGCTCCCGGGCCTCCAGGGCGTCGTTGGCCTGCTTCACCAGGTTATCCCCAATGCCGTCCTTGCCCACGATCAAAATGGTGTCGATGGTATTGGCCAGGCCCCGAAGCTGGGCCCGCTGTTTGCTTGTCAGTTCCATGTTATCCGGCGGGGCAAGTCCCCGCTCTACCTCCTATATTCTATCATATTGAAACCCAGGTTTTCCATTGCCGCGCCCGCGTCATTTCAAATATTCCTTCAGCTTGACCTGAAAGGCCTCCAGGGCCTTGCCCCGGTGGGAGATGGCGTTTTTCTCCTCCGCCGTCAGCTGGGCGAAGGTCTTTTTCAGCTGGGGCACGAAAAACACCGGGTCATAGCCGAAGCCGCCCTCCCCCATGGGGGCGAAGGCGATGGTGCCGGGGCACTCCCCCCGGGCGGAGATCACGTCCCCGTTGGGGAAGCAGCAGGTGATGACGGACACGAATTTAGCCGTCCGGGGCATCTGGCCCCGCATATTCTCCAGCAGCAGCTTATACCGGCCGGTGTCGTCCAGCCCCTCGCCGCCGTACCGGGCGGAATAGACCCCCGGGGCGCCCCCCAGGCAGTCCACGCACAGACCGGAGTCGTCGGCCACGGCGGGCAGGCCGCTGGCCTCCATGACGGCCTTGGCTTTCAAAAGGGAATTTTCCTCAAAGGTAGTCCCAGTCTCCTCCACCTCCACGTCCACACCGGCCTCCGCCTCGGAGCAGACCTGGATCCCCAGCTGGGACAGGATATCGTTCAGTTCCGCCAGCTTCTTTTTATTCTTGCTGGCCAGCACCAATTTTGTCATCCGACACACTCCTTTTCTTCCGCCAGACGGTCCAGTCTGCGGTTCCGGCAGGTCAGCAGGATGTCCGTGGTCACCATCAGCAGGTCCAGCACATAGACGGCCACCACATAGGTCACGTTCCCCGCCACGAATTTCCCCGCGATACCAAAGAGGTATCCGATCACGATGCAGATCTCAAACTGCAGGCTCTTGCCCTTCGCCGTCCGGGAGCGCAGGGATTTGGTAATATTGAAGGGCCAGGACAGGCCGAAGCAGATCAGCATGATGGTCTCAAATATCTGTGCCACAGCCGCGCCTCCTCAGCCCAGAACGCTCTTCTGGATGGCCTGGACCTCCCGGATGCCCTTGGCGCACAGGTCCACCAGCTTCCGCTGCTCCTCAACGGTGAAGGCCCGGCCCTCGCCGGTGCCCTGGAGCTCCACCAGTTCCCCTTCCCCGGTCATGACGCAGTTCAGGTCCACCTGGGCGGCGGAATCCTCCTCATAGCACAGGTCCAGCAGCAGCCGGTCATCCACGATGCCCGCCGAGATGGCGGCCACGCAGGTCTTCAAAGGCATCTCGGGGATCAGCCCCTGCTCCACCAGCTTGCGGCAGGCCAGAGCCAGGGCCACATAGCCGCCGGTGACGCTGGCGGTGCGGGTACCGCCGTCTCCCTGGAGCACGTCGCAGTCCACGGTGATGGTCCGCTCCCCCAGCTTCTCCATGTCCACGCAGGCCCGGAGGGCCCGGCCGATGAGCCGCTGGATCTCGGCGGAGCGGGGGGACAGCTTCAGCTTGGCGATGTCCCGCTTGGAGCGCTCCCGGTTGGCCCGGGGGAGCATGGAGTACTCGGCGGTGACCCAGCCCTCCCCTTCGGGGACGTGGGGCGGGGTGCGCTCCTCCACGCTGGCGCAGCACAGCACATGGGTGTTGCCGCAGCGGATGAGGCAGGAGCCCTCCGCGAACTTGTTGATATTGGGAATGATCTCGATGGGCCGCAGCTCATCGTTTTTTCTTCCGTCGATACGGGACATGAAAAACTTCCTCTCTCTTTTTATTGTATCACAGTTTTGTGTCTCAATCTTAGCCAAGATGTAAATTTCACCCCGGGGTACGGGTCCGCCTTCTCCGCGTTCCAAAGAAAAACTTTTTTCCCTCTCTCCCGGGCCACAGGGCCCACTATGACTATAACAGTGACAATCACAGTTCACTATAACACTAACACTTACTGTCTCTATTACTGTTCCTGTTACTATTACTATTACGTAACCCTTAATTGCACGGTTTCATACCACAGTTTTGGCCTGCGCTCAGGACATTGAGGGGCTTTCCTCCCCCATGGCCGGCACCCCCGGCCTCAGATCAGCGCCTGGGCAAACTCAGCGGCGTCAAAGGGCTTCAGATCGTCGATGCCCTCGCCCACCCCGGCGTACTTCACGGGGACGCCCAGCTCCTTAGCGATGGCGATGGCGATGCCGCCCTTGGCGGTGCCGTCCAGCTTGGTCAGGACAATGCCGGTAATGCCGGCGGCCTCCTTGAACTGCTTGGCCTGGATCAGGCCGTTCTGGCCGGTGGTGGCGTCCAGCACCAGCAGGGTCTCCCGGGCACAGCCGGGCAGTTCCCGGTCGATGACCCGGCTGATCTTGTTCAGCTCGTTCATCAGGTTCTGCTTGTTGTGCAGCCGTCCGGCTGTGTCCACCAGCACCACGTCGGTCTTCCGGGCCTTGGCGGCGGAGGTGGCGTCAAAGACCACGGCGGCGGGGTCGGCCCCCTCGTGCTGCTTGATGATGTCCACTCCGGCCCGGTCGGCCCAGATGGTCAGCTGCTCGGCGGCGGCGGCCCGGAAGGTGTCGGCGGCGCAGAAGAGGACCTTCTTGCCGCTGTGCTTCAGCTGGGCGCCGATCTTGCCGATGGTGGTGGTCTTGCCCACGCCGTTCACCCCGATGAACAGAAGCACAGAGGGCTTGGTGGACAGGTCCAGCCCCTGCTCTCCGGCCTCCAGAGCCTCGGCGATGACCCGGACCATGCAGGAGCGGGCCTCCTCCACGGTCTTGACGCCCTCGGCGCGTACCCGGCGGCGCAGCTCCTCCACCAGCTCCAGGGTCACGTCCATGCCGGTGTCCGCCAGGATCAGGGACTCCTCCAGCTCGTCGTAGAAGTCGTCGGTCAGCTCCGAGCCGAAGCTGGCGAAAATATTGATCTTTTTCAGTTTGTCAAAAAAACCCATGGTCTTGTTCCTTTCCCTTTTCAGTCAATGTCGCGGCCGATATACAGTTCCTCGGTGGAGTATAGCTTGCCCCCCCTTGGAGGCCAGCTTGGATACGGTTTTCTCCCGGCCATCCAGGATAACTTTGATCCGGACGCCCCGCCACCCCTGGGAATAGGTCTGGAAGCTAAACAGCTGCTCCTCCGGCGCCACTTCCGCCCCGTCCTCCGGAGTTCTGAAGCGCAGGACCAGGGAGAGTTCCCCGTCCTCGTCTTTCTCCTCGGAGGCGGTCACGTCGGCGGCGGAGAGGGTACGGTCCTGCCCCGGGAGGTAAAGGAGGTATTCGTCGGTGTCAACGCGGTAGAGCCAGAAGGCGCTGTGTTCCGGATCGCCGGCCCATTCCCGGGCGCTGTCCAGCCAGTGCTGAACATCCTGTTCCTGGCGCTCCTCCTGGTCAAGCAGACGCGCTCCATAGGCGGAGGTCTGGCCCTTCTCATCCGTCAGTACGGTGTAGCGGCTGGCCTCCTCCTTGGGAAGCATGGCTCCCAGTCCGGCGAAGATCAGCTTGATCCCTACGAACAGTACAACGATCAGGGCGATCAGGCCCAGGATGACCAGGGTTTGGTTTTTATTTTTGTTTTCTGCTTCGTTCAAGGGGCACCTCCCGCGTTTTCCGCGTAATATTCATCCTCGCCCCACCGGGCGGGGTTTTGGTCGATGTATTGCCAGATTTCCAAGTAGTCCCGTTCATTTCGTATTATGTGCTCATAATACCCTCTTTGCCAAACCCGTCTTGCAAAGGGCGGCAATATACCGGATTTTACCGCCCGGATATAGGCATTGGTCGTCATGGTCTTATACCAATCTAACATTTCTTGTAGGGGCGGCCCCATGTGGCCGCCCGTTTCCTGTTGGGACGCGATCCGCAGAATCAAATGGACATGATTGGGCATGACCACATATTTTTCCAAGCATACGCCCGGGTATTTACCCGGCAGTTTTTCCAGCCATTCTTCGGCAATCTCCCGCGCGGGATTCGGGCGGCCACATGGGGCCGCCCCTACGGGAAAGGGAAAGAGGCATTGCCGTCCCTGGGTACAAATCGTAATAAAATATGCCCCTGGACTGCTGTAATCGTATTCTTTCAGCCGGACACGCTTTCGTACCGGAAGTTCCATCGTATGTTCTCCTACCGGATATTCAGTTCCTTCTCCACATCATTCAGGTTGATGGTCAGCATTCTTGACACGCCCTGTTCCTGCATGGTGACGCCGTAGAGGACGTCGGCTTCCTCCATGGTGCCCCGGCGGTGGGTGATGACGATGAACTGGGTCTTTTCCGCCATGCTCCGCATATACCGGGCGAAGCGGACCACGTTGTTGTCGTCCAGGGCGGCTTCGATCTCGTCCATGACCACGAAGGGAGTGGGGCGGACCTTCAAAATGGCGAAGTACAGGGCGATGGCCACAAAGGCCTTCTCGCCGCCGGACAGCAGGGAAATGATCTTCAAAGCCTTGCCCGGGGGCTGGACCTTGATCTCGATGCCGCAGTTCAGGATATCGTTGGGGTCCTCCAGCTCCAGGGTGGCCTTTCCGCCTCCGAACAGCTCCAGGAAGGTCTGGCCGAAGGCCTCGTTGATAGTCTGGAACTCCCGGGCGAAGATGGTCTTCATCTCGCCGGTGATGTTGGCGATGATCTCCTCCAGCTCCTTCTTGGCCCGGTCCACGTCGTCCCGCTGGTCAGTAAGGTAGGTATACCGCTCGTTGACCCGCTGGAACTCCTCGATGGCCCCCACGTTCACATGGCCAAGGGCGGAGATGCCCCGCTTCAGCTCTCCGATGCGCCGGCCGGCCTTCTGGACCGACTCGATCTCCACCCGCTGCTGCTTGGCGGCCTCGTGGGACAGCTCGTAGTTTTCCCACAGCTTATCCAGCAGCTGCTTTTCCTCCATGGACGCGGACACCTTCTTCTGCTCCAGCCGGGAGACCTCGCCCCCGATGCGCAGCAGCTCCTCGTTCCGGCTCTGGCTCTCTCTGGCGGCCCTGGTACGCAGGCCCTCCAGCTCCAGCTTCTCCCGGTTCAGCTGTGCAACGGCGTCGGAGCGGTCCCGGTTCTCCGCCTGGATGGCGGCCAGCTGCGCCTCCTTCTCCCCGATGGTCCGGGCAAAGTCCGCGTTTTCGGCCTGGTAGTCCGCCATGCGGGCCTGGCTCTGGTCCCGGTCCCCGGCGATGCTGGCCTTCAATTCCTCCAGCTCGCTCAGGCCGGACCGGATGGTCTCCCGCTCTGCCTCCAGCGCGGCCAGGGCGGCGTTGACCTCGGCCACCTCCCGGGCGATGCGGGCGGACCGCTCCTGCAGGTCGGTCTGGCCTCTGGCCTTGCCCTCCGCCTCGCTTTTCAGGGCGGCGGCGGCCCCCTCCAGTTCCCGGATGCGTTCCCGGGCGCTCTGGGTGTCTTTCTCGATCTGGGCGGAGCGGCCCTTCAGCTGCTCCAACTCGGCCCGCTGGCCCTCCTGCTGGCGCTCCAGATCGGCGGCCACACTGCGGCAATGGGACAGCAGGGCTTCGGCCTTCAAAATGGCGTCCTCCCACATCCGCAGCTGTCCCTGGGCGGTCTCCAGCTCATAGCGGGCGGCGGTGGACTCCCGCTCCGCCTCGGCCAGGGCCCGGGCGGCCTCCGCCCCCTGGTCCCGGACGCCCACGATCTGCTGATTGAGCCGCTCCAGCTCGTTGGCCCGGCTCAGGATGCCGGCGCTGCGGCTGGCGGAGCCGCCGGTCATGGAGCCGCCGGGGTTGAGCACCTGGCCGTCCAGCGTGACGATGCGGAATTTATAGCTGTACTTCCGGGCGGCGGCGATGGCGGAGTCCAGGTCCTCCATAACGGCCACACGGCCCAAAAGGTTGGAAAATACGTTTTGATATCTGGGGTCGAAGGAGATCAGCTGATCCCCCACTCCCACAAAGCCGGGCTCCCGCCGGAGGCTGGCTCCCTCCCGCAGCTCGCCCGGGCGGATGGAGCTGATGGGCAGGATGGTGGCGCGCCCCCCGTCCCGGCGCTTCAGATAGTTGATGACGGCTTTGCCGTCCTCCTCCCGGTCCACCACGATGTTCTGCATGGCCCCGCCCAGGGCGGTCTCAATTGCCACGGTGTACCGGTCGGGCACCTTCAGCAGGTCGGCCACCGGGCCGTGGATGTTTTTCAGCGTCCCCCGCTGGGCCTCTCCCATGACCAGCTTCACCGCCTTGGAGTAGCCCTCGTGGACCTTCTCCATCTCGGAGAGCAGCTTGATCCGGGAGGCCAGGGCATTCTCCTCCATTTGCAGCTTCACCTGGCGGTCCTTCATCTGCTCCGCCCTTTTCCGGCGGGATTCGGCCCGGAGGCTGTAGCCGTTGATGACGTTTTGAGCGGCGTCCCGCTCCTCCACGGCGTTATCGTACTGCTTCTTGGCGGCGCGGACCTCCTGTTTCGCCTGGTCCAGGCGCTCCTCCAGTTCATGGGCCTCCCGGCGGACGGTCTCGTCCCGGTCCAGCACCTCCTGGGCGGCGGCGGCCAGGGCGGACAGCAGGGCCTTGGCCTCGGCGGCGTCGGCGGAGCTCAGATTCTCCCGCTGCCGCAGCTCCTCCAGCTCCCGGGCCAGGGTGCCCGCCGAGCGGGCGGCCTCCTCCGCCTGGCCGCTCTTGGCGGCCAGCTCCTCCCGGGACCCCTTCAGCTGTCCCTCGATCTCCTCCAGCCGCCGGCGGCGCTGGTCGATCTGGGCGGCCAGGGAGTCCTCCCGGCCCTCCTGCTGCTCCAGATCGCTCTTCAGCCGCTGGGCGGACTCCAGATTGTGCTGGATGTTGCTTTTCAGCACGGCGATGGCCGACTCCAGCTCCTTGGCGGCCGCCTCCCGGCCCTGCATCTCAAACCGGAGCCGGTCCGCCTCCACGTCCTTCTCCCGCATTTCCTCCGAGTAGCGCTCGGCGGCGGCATAGGCCTTCTCCTGGGCGGTCCTGGCTTCGGCCTGCTGGCGGGCGGCCTCCTGGTAGTCGGCCTCCACCTTGATGGCGTTGGCCCGGATCCGCTCCAGACTGTCCAGCCAGACGGAGATCTCCAGTCCCCGCAGCTCGTCCCGGAGGACCAGGTACTTTTGGGCCTTCTCGCTCTGCTCCCGCAGGGGCTCCACCTGGAGCTCCAGCTCGGCGATCTTGTCGTTGACCCGCACCAGATTCTCGTCGGTGCGCTCCAGCTTCCGCTCGGCCTCCTCCTTCCGGTGGCGGTAGCGGGAGATGCCGGCGGCCTCCTCAAAGACCTCCCGGCGGTCGGAGGACTTGACGGACAAAATTTCGTCGATCTTGCCCTGGCCGATGATGGAGTAGCCCTCCCGGCCCAGGCCCGTGTCCATGAACAGCTCATTGACGTCCTTCAGCCGGACGGAACGGCGGTTGATATAGTACTCGCTCTCGCCGGAGCGGTAGTACCGCCGGGTGACCATCACCTCGGACTCCTCCATGTCGAAGATATGAGAGGTGTTGTCCAGCACCAGAGATACCTCGGCGTAGCCCGTCTGCTTGCGCTTGGCGGTGCCGCCGAAGATCACGTCCTCCATCTTGCCGCCCCGGAGGGCCCGGGTGGACTGCTCCCCCATAACCCAGCGGATGGCGTCGGAGATATTGGATTTGCCGGACCCGTTGGGCCCCACGATGGCGGTGATATCCTCGGCGAAGGTCAGCACCGTCTTGTCCGGGAAGGATTTGAAGCCCTGGATCTCCAATGCTTTTAAGTACAAAAGCCACACCTCATATCTGACGCAGGATGTCAATTGGTTCCGCCCGCCGGTCCCCGGAGGCGGAGACATACTCATAGATGTTATATTATAGCAAAATACCCCGGGGATTGCAATTGAAAGGCCGGCAAAAGTGCGCCGAAAAAAAGCCGGTTCCTCCGGTATTTTTTCGTTTCCTCCATCCGGACCATAAATTTTAGGAAAATCTTAATCTTGTCTTCAGGAGGATTTTGGATTGGATTGATATCATAGTATCATTCCAAGGCAGAGGAGGTCCACAGCATGGAGGAACGAACTGTCTACATCCTGCTCACCCGGTCGGGGACCTGGTTCTCCCGGCTGATCCATCTGGCCACCCAGGACCGCTATACCCACGCCTCCATCGGACTGGATGGACCCACCGGTCCCTTTTACAGCTTTGGCAGAAAGTATGAGCATTTCGCCCTGCCCGCCGGTCTGGTGGAGGAGCAGGTCACCCTTCGGCGGCGCACCGTCCCCTGCTGCCTCTACGAGCTGAAAGTGAGCCAGGAGACCTACTTCCGTCTGCGCCGGCAGCTGAACTGCATGTATGCCCGGCGGGAGGAATACGGCTATAACCTGCTGGGCACCCTGGCCTGCTATTTTAACCTGCCGCTCCGCCGCCGGCACCACTACTTCTGCTCCCAGTTCGTGGCCGGCCTGCTGGAGGATTGCGGAGCGTTGGAGCTGCCCAAGCCCCCCGCCCTCCTTCGCCCCGCCGACTTCTGCCAGGTGGCGGGGCTGCGGACGGTCCATCAGGGGCCGTTGGAGGGGATTTTGGTTCAGGCATGATTTTTGATAAATTTTAGTTTATCGTTTCATGTAGGGCGAGGGCTTGGTAGGGCGGGGGCTTATCCCTCCCCCTTTTGGC